>NZ_JBBHJW010000001.1:0-1002716 GCF_037482845.1 Paucibacter soli | reverse complement strand
CAAGGCCAAGGTCAAGACCTGACCCCAATCGCCGGACCGGCTTCGCGGAGTCGGCGCCGCAGGCGCGACAGCGCCACCTCGGTGATGCCCAGATAGCTCGCCACCTGCTTGAGCGCCAGCCTTTGCGCCAATGCCGGCTCGTCGGCCAGAAAGCGCTGGTAGCGCGCGGTCGCGTCCAGCATCAGCAGCTGCTGCTCGCGCGCGGTCTGGCGCGCCAGACCGGCGGCCAGGCCCCGCAGGATCAGCTCCAGCGCCTGCGGCCAAGCGTGCTGCAGGGCATGCAGCGCCGGCCCCGAGAGTTCCACCAGCTCGCTGGGCTCCAGCGCCTCGACGATGGCGGGCGCCGCCACCGCGGCCGCTGCGCCCACAGCGCCCGGCAGGCCCAGCCATTGCAGCTCGGGGTAGAAGGCGTGGTTGCGCTCGCGCCCCTGCGCATCTATGAACATGCCGCGCAACAGGCCCCGCTCGACCCAGGCCAGGCCCTCGCCGGGCCAGCGCTGGCCGCGCGCCAGGCGCCGGCGCGGCAAGGCCCGCCATTGCGCCAGGCGTTCGGCGTCCTGTTGCAGCCAGTCGAGAAAAGCGGGCCCGCACACGGGGCAGGGTGTCGTCGTCATGAACCTGGGTCAATGCGGTGGAGGTGGCGTTGCCCGAGCATCATGCCGCATGAAACCCACTCTCATCCCTCTCGCCGGCTGGAACTGGCCGCACCTGAGCCTGCTGCTGGCGCTGCCGGCCTATGCCTGGCTGAGCGGCCGGCTTGGGCTGCAGGCCGATCTCGTCCTCAGCGTTGGCACGCTCGCCGGCCTGGCCTGGCCTGGCTGATGCTGTGCGAGCGCCTGTGGCCGGCGCGGCGTTGCACTGGCAGGCCGCCCGCGCGCAGCCGGGCCTGGCGCAAGACCTGACCCCGGCGCTGGCGCTGCCGCTGGCGGTGGTGCTGGGCGAGCTGGGGCCCTACTGGCTGCACCGCGCCGCGCACCGCCTGCCGGGGCTGTTGCTGGGTTTCAGCGCCGAGCTGCACCGCTGGCACCACAGCGTGCGGGCCGCCGAGGCGCACAACTTCGGCACCGCGCTGCCGCTGTGGGACCAGCTGTTCGGCAGTTATGTATACCGCCCGGGCCAGGCGCCCGGCCGCGTCGGCTGGCTGGAGGACGCCGAGCGGCCGCGGCGCGCGCCCTGGCTGGGCTGCTGCCTGCTCAGCCGCCCGTAGCGCAGCCGCCAGCGCGGCGTGCGGCAGTGCTTTGCGGTCAAGCCCGCGCCAGGTCGGACACTTGCGTCAGCTGCAGCGGGCGCGCCAGCTCGATGCGAAAGCGTCCGCGCCCGGACTTGTGGATCTGCATCGCGGCACGGCGCTCGCAAAGGCGGCGTTGCAGCAACAGCATGCGCGTGCTCAGGTTGTCCTGCACATCGGGCAGGCGCAGTTCCGAGCCGGCCAGGCGCAGCTCGCGCAGGCTGAACTCGCTGCGCTGGCGTTCGTGACTCTCGCGGGCCAGCTTCCAGAAGATCGCACCGGCCACGCCCTTGATCAGGTAGTGGCTGTCCAGGAACACGCTGCCGTCGCGCTCGTAGTACCGCACGTCGACAGGTGCTTCGGTCGAGTTGGTGTTCATTTGCATCGCTCCTGTTGCAGCAGATGTCATCCCGGCCCTGCGGACTTGCGCGCCGCATCGACGAGGGCGCGGAGCGCCCAGCGGCGCACGCGCCGGGCTTCGGCCTCGTTGAGCTGCATCACGTCCTTGAGCGCGAGCATCGCCTCGGGGCCGATCACCATGGCCAGCGCCAGGCTCAGGGTCTTCAGCGCCGCTGGGCGGAACTGCTCGCGCGTCGGCTCCAAGGCCGCGTCAATCAGTGGCGCGCGTCGGTTCTGGCGCAGCGGCAGGTCTGAGGTTTCGCCAGGCCGCACGCTGCGCTCCAGCGAGTGCTTGAGCATCAGGCGCAGCGGCACCTCGTTGTCGCGGATCATCGCCTCGATGGCGGCGTCTACACGTTCCAGGCGGGCGACCGGATCCTCCTTGGGCGCGCCACGAAACACCGACTCGGCCTGCGGTGTGTCGATGTCCAGGGCCGCCTCGAGCATGAGCGCATGGATGTCCGGAAAGTGTCGATAGGCCGTGGCCCGCGAGACCATCGCCGCCTCGGCCACCTCTTCCAGGGTCGGACTGCGACCGCTGCGGGCCAGCTGGCCTGCCGCCTTCAGCAAGTCCTTGCGGGTGCGCCGCAGCTGATTGGCGCGAGCGCTGCTCTCGGCGCTCATGGCTGCACCCTTCGCGCTGCGCGCTGTCCCGCCGAGCGGGAATTCGCCCCTTCGGGCGGCCGCGCGGGGCTCATGTGGCGGCGTCCTGTGGCAACTGGGCCAGGATGGCTGGAAAGTCCATCCAGACGTTCTCACGGGCGATGCGGCCGTCCGCCGCGAAATCGACGACATGCAACATGCGGAACTGTAGCGGCCGCCCTCGGCCTTCCAGGCCGAAGGGTCGGCCCACCGCGCGGCCGCTCCATAGCGATTCGTCGACCACGAAATTCGCGCCATGCCAGCGGCGCAGGCGCTGCACCTGGCTGTCGGCCAGGTCCAGGAAGGTCTGTTGGTAGAAGGCCCTTGCGGCCTCGCGACCCAGCGATGGGCCGGGCGGCCAGCCGACGACATCGTGCTCGACCGCATCGGTCAGCGTGCTGAGCACGCCGTCCACATCGTCGGTGGCCTCGCATCGGAAGTGCGCGTCGAGCGCGCGATCCATCTGTTCAGGAGTGAGCGACATGGCGGATTCCGAATCCGTTGATATTTGGTGAGACAAGTGTCTCATGATGGTTTGATGTTCGCAACATGCGCATTGCTTAGCATTTTGTTAGCGCCCTGTTAGTGCTCTGTTGGCGAATTCTTAGCACTGGCCAGCGTTGCCGTTTGCACACTTGCGCTGCGTTCCCGATCTCGCCACCCAAAGGAGGCCAACCATGGACCAAGCCACTGCATTTCCGACCCGAAAGGTCGGCCCCGATAGCGCCACCTCGGAGGCACACAAGTCCGGCGGCGACCGGCCGGTCGCCGGCCCGCATCATTCGGCCGGATCCAGCACCTGTGCTCGCGACACGGTGATGGCCTTCTACGCCGCCTTCGACGGCGGCACCTTGGACGGTTTCGATGGCATCGCGCCGGGCTTCGAGGCCCGGGTGTTTGGCGCCACCGTGCTCGACTGGCCCGGCTTCTTCGGCTTTGCCAAGGCGTTCCGCGAAGGATTTCCCAGCGGCTGCCATGTCTTCGACGATGTGATCGTCGAAGGCGACAGGGTCGTGACCGTCGGCCGCTATCGCGGCCGCCACGAGCATGCCTTCATGGGTGTGCCGGCCACGCAGCGCGAGGTCGATTTCGCCGTGATGCATCTGGATGTCGTGGCGGATGGCCGCATCGTCGAACACCGAGGCATTGGCGACATCAACACGATGTGGGCACAGCTCGGTGTCAGTGCGTCGACAGCGGGCTGAGCCCGATGCGCGAGCCAACTGCAGCAATGTCATGAAACCGGCTGATCAATCACCAAGGCGAGAACACCCTGATGACGCGACCATACCGCTTCGGCCTGTTGCTCGCGACGGTGCTCGCCGCACAGGCCGGCACCGCCTCGGCCCAGTTCGATCGCCCCTTCGGCACCCGCGCCGGGGTGGGCTTCACCGGGCAGGACACCCAGTTCGTGGGTGGCGGCTTTCAACCCTATGCGTCGATCGACCTGACGGATTGGCGCCGGTCCAGGGGCCAGGCCGAGGCCGACTCGCGCGATGGCGCCCTGCACGCTTATGCCTTCACCGCGCCGAAGGTGCAGCCCGATTGTGATCCGCGCGCCAACACCCGCTGTACCTGGTTTGCCGAGGCAAACGCGCAGATGTGGGATGTCCTCACATTCCGCAAGGATGAGCTGCGCGATCCCAGCCAGATCAAGTGGCGCTTCCAGATCACGGGCGCCATGACCGAAGGCTGGCGCTCTCCCGCCGGCTCTTTTGGGTATTACGTCGGGACCGATCCGCTCGGCTGGTACGGCATTTCGGGCTTCAATGTGCGGCCGGGCGCCCAGGTGGCCGGCGCCTTGCCCATGCCCGACCAGGAGGGGGCCACGGTAAAGGTCTACGTGATGGCGTGGTTGCGGGCCTGGGCTGCCAACGGCAGCACGGCCGACTTCTCGCACACCGCACGTTTCGGTTTGGAGTTGCCCGCTGGCGTGAGCTTCACCAGTGCCTCAGGTGTGTTCATGGCGGACCACTTCCCGCCGCCGCCGGTGCCGGAGCCAGCGAGCTGGGCCTTGATGGGCGCGGGCCTGTTGCTGGTATTCCGTGCGGTGGCGAGACGTCGCGACCCTCCCAGCTCGAAGGTCTGCCATCAAGCGGGCACCCCATCCCTCACGGTGAGCCGGCCATAGGCCAGGCGCAGGCGACCGGCCGCCGCGGCCGCACGCAGCAACTGGTTGACAGTCTGGCGCGACACATTGGCCAGCGCCGCCAGTTCCGCCTGCGTGGCGCGAAATTCCAGCCAACCCTCGGCGTCGGGCGTCAGCCCGGCGCCGCGTTCGCGCCGCAGCTGCGCCAGCGCCAGCTCGAAGCGCTCGGGGGCACTGCGGTGGCGCGCGGCTTCCAGCAGGCGCAGCGTGCCGTCGTAGCGCAGCGCAAATTCGCGCATCAAGGCACGCGCAAAGCCGGGCAGCTCGTCCATCGCGTAGCGGTAGGCCTCGGGGCCGAACACCAGCACGCGGCTGGCGCGCCGCGCCACCGCCTCGTAGTTGGAACGCTGGCCGGTGACAAAGGCGGCCAGGCCAAACAGCCGCGGTGCGCGCACATGCTCCAGCACCGAGGCCTGCCCATCGGCGCTGTTGAGGCGCGCTTCGATCTCGCCCTGCAGCACGGCGTAAAAGGCCTGGGTGCGTTGGCCCTGGGCAAACAGGGTTTCGCCGGCCGCGAGGCGCTTGGCGCGCGTGAGCCTCTGCAGCTCCTGCAAGGCGCCGGCGGGCAGCGCCAGTGCGCCGAAATTGCCGTTCAACACCTGTTCCAAGTCCCTTGCCATGGGCAGAGTCTAGAGTGTCGGCAAGCCGACATTTCCAGCGTGCCGCAGGGCTTAGGCTGAGCGGCATGCCAAATCAAGCCAACTTCATCCAGCATTGGGCCCAGCAGTACCGCCACTTCGCCGCGCAGGAGTGCACGCAGGATCCGCTCTATGTGGCGATCTGCGAGGCGGTGGCCGATACACCGGAGCTGCTGGCCCTGATGCAAGAGGCGCCTGCCAGCCAGGCACGGCCGAATCTGTTGCTGGCGGCCCTGCACGAGCGCGTGCTGGCCGGCGTGCCGCACCCGCTGGCCGATTACTACCCCAGCGTCGGCGGCGGCCGCATGCCGGACGCCGACCTGGCCGCTCACTTGCTGGACTTTGCGCGCCAGCAGCGCGAGACCTTGGTCGCGCATCTGCGCCAGCGTGCCACCCAGACCAACGAGATCGGCCGCTGCGCTGTGCTCTGGCCGGCGCTGCAGCAGGTCGCGGCGCTCACCGGCCGCCGCGAGCTGGCCCTGTTCGACTTCGGCAGCAGCGCCGGGCTCAACCTGGGCGTGGACGCCTACCACTACGACTACGGCAGCTTCCAGGCGGGGGCAAGACCCGACCCCGGCGTGCCGCGCATCGCCTGCCGCTGGCTGGGCGATGCCACGCCGCCGCGGGGCGAGTTCAGCCTGCGGGCGCGCCTGGGCGTCGATCTGGCGCCGGTGGACCTGGCGGGCGGCGAGGCCCTGCGCTGGCTGCGCGCCTGCCTGTGGCCGCATGACCGAGTGCGCGCCGCGCGCCTGGACCAGGCGTTGGCGCTGGCCTGCCAGGCCGGGCGCCGCGTGGAGCGCCATGCCGATGGCCTGGACCGGCTCGAAACCTGGCTGGACGAACTGCCCGCCGGCGTGCAGCCGCTGCTGTTCAACTCCTGGGTGCTGGCCTACTTCCAGCCGCCGGCGCTGGCACGCTTCCAGGCGCGCGTGGCGGATCTGGTGCGCGCGCGCGGCCTGGCCTGGATCAGCGCCGAGGCCGCCGAGCTGCGGCCCGCGGGCCTGGAGCCGCCGCCCGCCGTGCAGGGCGCCGCGCCGCCGCAGACCGCCACGCTCTGGAGCCTGCAGTGGCGCGAGGCAGGCAGCGCGCAATTGCGCCAGCGCGCGCTGGCCTGGTCGCATGCCCATGGCCAATGGGTGCAGTGGTTGGCTTGAAGCCTGGCCCTCACCAGCTTTCTCGCCAGCCCCACCAGGGGCCATGCAGGGGCCGGTAGCTGTCCTCGCCGCGGCGCTGCGGCCTGCCATGCGCCGAATAGGCCAGGCCGGCCTGGTCCATCAGCCCGGCCCTGCCGGTGATCAGGCGCACGCTGCCGTCGGGCAGCATCTCGGTGCGGCTTACCTGGTACAGACCCACCCGGCGCACCGGGTGGCTGAACTCGTAGGCCAGCTCGACCCGGCCGTCTCGCACCGCCTGCACATAGTCGCGCAGCGCTGGCTCGCTGAGCCACAGACGCGCCTGCACAAACACGCCGCCATAGGAAAGCGCGATGCCCAGGGCCAGCGCCGCCGGTTCCCGGCACCAGCTGCGCCAGCCGCGCACGGACTGGCGCGCGCCCAGGCGCCCAGGCCGCCGCAGAAGCAGATGCCGCAGCAGACGGGCCGCGTAGAACAGGGCCCACAGCAAGGCAATGCCAGCCATCGCCAGCCCTTCGAGCACGGCCACGCCGGTATTGCTGAAGACCAGCGCACAGAGCAGCAGCCAGAGCAGAGCGGGCGCGCGGCTGCTCATGCCGCCCCTGGCGCCGCTGGTGACGCCACCCGCGTGATCTGCACGCTGACGATCTGCCAGCGTCCGCCGCGGCGCACATAGACGTCGATGTAGCGATAGTGGCTGGCGAAGGGCTTGCCGTCGTAGCTGCCCTGCATGCGCGTGCGGCCACTCAGCAGGGCGGTGTCGCCATAGAGCCGGATCTCGAAGTCTTCCACCTGGTAGGGCTGGATGTGCAGCTTGGGCGACATCAGGCCGTCCACAAAGCTGGTCTTGGTCTCGATCTCGGCGTCGGCATCGATCTGGCGAAAGTCTTCGGCCATATTCGCCTCGATGGCGGCGCGGTCCTGGCGCACGATGGCCTCGTCCCAGGCCTGGGCCTGGCGGCGCAGCTGCGCGATGTCGGCGGCGCGCGGGCGCGCCATGGCGGGCGCGGCGGCCAGCGCCAGGGTGGTGGCGCTCAAGAGCTGGCGGCGGGTCTTGCTGCTCATGCTTTGCTGGCGATGAGGATGAGGTCCTGAGTTTGTTTGCTGGCGCCGGGCGGCGCCGGCATGCGCTGCAGCTCCAGCAGCCGCAGCCCGTTGGCGCTCAGGGCCTGCTGCAGCGCCGCGGCCTCGTGGTAGTGCACAAAGGCCTGCGCGCCGCTGCCGCTGCTGGTTTCAAGGCCCGAGTCCTCGGGGCGGCCCTCCATCGCACTGAGATAGAGCGCGCCGCCGGGCCGCAGCTGCGCGGCGGCGGCGGCGATGAATTCCGCCGCCTCGGCGGCCGACAGATAGGGCAGGCCGAAGGCGCAGACGATGCCGTCAAACGGCCCCGCCAGCTCGGCCATGCGTCGACAGTCGTGCACCATGAAGCGCGCCGAGGGGACGGCCGCTTGCGCCAGCGCCACCATGCGCGGCGCCAGGTCTATGCCCAGCAGCTCCAGCTCGGGCCGCTGCGCCAGCAGGTAGTGCGCCACATTGCCCGGTCCGCAGGCCGCGTCCAGCACGCGCGCCGGGCCCGCGGGCAGCAGCGCGCCAAAGCGTGCGTAGCCGGCGTCGTACAGGTCCAGGTCCATGTACTTGTCGCGGTAGCGCTCGGCGAGCTGGTCGAAGGTGGCGGCGGAGAGCTGGCAGTGATCCATGCCTTGAGAGCGTTGGTTGGATGTCGGGGATTCTGCAGCAGCCCGAACGCCGATAATGCGGGCAGCTAAACCCGGAGCCCCGCCATGTTTCAACACGTCGACGCCTACGCAGGCGACCCCATCCTGAGCCTGAACGAAGCCTTCCAGAAGGATACGCGCCCGGGCAAGATCAATCTGTCGATCGGCATCTACTTCGACAACGACGGCAAGATCCCGATGCTGGACTCGGTGCGCCGAGCCGAGCTGGAGGTGGTGGCCGCGGCCGGCCCGCGTCCCTATCTGCCGATGGAGGGCGCGGCCAACTTCCGCAGCGCCGTGCAGGCCCTGCTGTTCGGCGCCGATCATCCCGCCATCGCGGCCGGCCGCATCGTCACCATCCAGGGCGTGGGTTCGAGCGGCGGCCTCAAGGTCGGTGCCGACTTCATCAAGCGCTACTTCCCCGACAGCGCCATCTATGTGAGCGACCCCACCTGGGACAACCACCGCGCCGTCTTCGAGGGCTCGGGCATCACGGTCAAGACCTACCCCTATTACGACGCGGCCAGCGGCGGCCTGCGCTTCGCCGAGCTGCTGGATGCGATGCGCGCCCTGCCGCCCAAGAGCGTGGTGCTGCTGCACGCCTGCTGCCACAACCCCACCGGCGTGGACCTGACGCCGCTGCAATGGGACGAGCTGATCCCGGTGCTGAAGGAGCGCCAGCTGCTGCCCTTCCTGGACCTGGCCTACCAGGGCTATGGCGAGGGCATCGAGGAAGACGCCTTCGCGGTGCGCGCCATGGCCGATGCCGGCCTGGCCTTCTTCGTCGCCAACAGCTTCTCCAAGAGCATGAGCTTGTATGGCGAGCGCTGCGGTGCGCTCTCGGTGGTGTGCCCCGATGCGGCCCAGGCCGTCAACGTGCTGGGTCAGCTCAAGTTCATGATCCGCCGCAACTACAGCAACCCGCCCATGCATGGCGGCCAGATCGTCGCCAAGGTGCTCACCACGCCCGAGCTGCGCAGCCTCTGGGAGGGTGAGGTGAGCGAGATGCGCGACCGCATCCACCAGATGCGCAACGCCCTCTACGAGGTGCTCAGCGCCAAGCTGCCGGGCCGCAACTTCGACTACTTCCTGACCCAGCGCGGCATGTTCAGCTACACCGGCCTCACGCCCGCCCAGGTCGATCGCCTGAAGGACGAGTTCGCCGTCTACCTGGTGCGCTCGGGCCGCATCTGCGTGGCGGGCCTGAACACCGGCAATGTCGAGGCCACCGCCAACGCGATGGCCGCGGTGCTGGCGTGAGCTGGCGCAGGCTTGCCAACAGGGCGGCGGTGTCCGCCCTGGGCGTGAGCCTGATGTTTCTGATCGGGCCGCGCAACCCCGAGGCGGCCCTGGAGCCTCCGGCGGCGCTGACCCCGCCGCCCGCCAGCCTGGAGGCGCTCGACGCGCACCTGGCGGCGCGCGAGGCGGCGCTCGGCAACGTCATCCCGGGCACCGAGAAGCGCATCGTCTGGGGCGCTGCCGGCAGGCAGCGCGCGCCCTGGGCGGTGGTGTTCCTGCATGGTTTCAGCGCCAGCCGCCAGGAGCTCGCACCCCTGCCCGAGCTGGTGGCCAATGGGCTGGGCGGCCATGTCTTCTACACCCGCCTGGCCGGCCATGGCCAGCCCGGCGAGGCGCTTGGCAAGGCCAGCGTGGCCGACTGGAAGGCCGATGCGCTGGAGGCGCTGGCAATCGCCCAGCTGCTGGGCGAGCGCGTGCTGGTGATCGGCAGCTCCACCGGTGCCACCCTGGCGGCCTGGCTGGCGCAGCAGGAGGCGGCGCGCCAGGTGGCGGCCTGGGTGATGGTGTCGCCCAACTTCGGCCCCAAGGATCCCTGGGCCCAGGTCATCAACTGGCCCTGGGGCCGGCAGCTGGCGCGCCTGGTGCAGGGCCCCGAGCGCAGCTACCCGGCGCGCAGCGAGTTGAAGGCACGCTACTGGACGCACCGCTATCCCACCGAGGCGCTGTTCCCGATGATGGCCCTGGTGGACCATGTGCAGCACAGCCCGCTGGAGTGGATCCAGGCGCCGCTGCTGATGCTGCTTTCGCCGCGCGATTCGGTGATCTCGGTGGAGGCCGCGCAGGCGGCCTTCCGGCGTTTCGGCAGCCCGGCCAAGCGCCTCATCGAGGTCAACTACAGCGAGTCGCTGGGCCAGCACATCCTGGCCGGCGACATCGAGGCGCCCAAGGCGAGCGCGCCGATGGCGCAGCAGATCCTGGAGTTCGTGCGCGCGCAGCGCTGAGTCGCACCCCTGGCAGAAATCGTCCGCGGCTACAACTGGCAGGCTTGCCAGTACGAGTTTCGTTTCATTTGGGCCTACATTTTAGCCGTTAGAAACGGAGCTTGCACCCTGGCAAGACGCTTGGCGATCTCGCCCTGGGCATGCAGCTCACAGCGATGTGCCGAGGGAGGCAACGATGACGACGATGCGGCGATGGGGCCTGGCCCCAGGCTTGTGGCTGGCCTTTGCCATGAGTGGGGTCCCCGTGCGGGCGGCCAACCACGACTTGCCCGCCGTGCTCGGCGAACACATGCCCTCGCTTGAGCAGTTATGCAAGAGCCTGCCGGCGAATGCCAGCAGCATGGCCGAGAACAGCCCGGCGCGCAGCATCGTCGCGTCTTGCGCGGCCATCCAGCCCCTGGCCGCCACCGGCGGCGGCAAGATCATCTGGGAGGATTGTCCGCCGCTGATCAACGCGCGCCAAAGCATCGGTGCGCTCAGTGCCGACGCCGTCTTCGGCAACCAGCATCTATGGCAGAGTAGCCGCACCAACACATGAGCCCCAGAGGGCCAAGGGAGGAACATGAGGCTTCGCCGTTTCGAGATTCGCAATTACAAGTGCATCGAGCATGTGACCCTGGAGTGGGAGGACTTGATCGTCCTCATCGGTGAGAACAACGCGGGCAAGTCGTCGGTGCTTTCGGCCATTGCCGTGTTCCTCAGCGGCAGCTCCATCAAGGATTCGTCGCTCTTCCGCCGGCATCAGACCGATGACGCCAACGCCATTGAGCTGATTGGGCACTTCGACAGCCTGACCGACGAGGAGAAAGGCCAGGTCGCTGTTCGCGGCCGGATGGATGGCGACCATTGGGTATTGAAGAAGCGCTATTGGTTCGAGGCTGGCGAGGTCGGCGAGGCAGGCGGTTGGAAAGAACAGCTGTACTCGTTCTCCGGCCTTGAACAGTTCATGGGCTGGCCTGACCCTGACACAACCTGGGCTGCGTTCCCCGCGGATTACCAGCCCATCATTTACGCGCTGCCCAACAAGGCCGCCCGGCCGAATGCAGGCTCACGGGAATCTCTCAAAGCGGCTGTGCGCGAACAACGCCCCGACTTGGTTGCGGTCACTGCGCCAACCTGGGTGGCGAACCCCGGCGGGGGCGGGAACTGGAAGAGCAATGCCAACTCCATCCTGCCGCGCCCCATTCTCGTAAAGGCCGTCCAGGAGGCGAGCGACGAGACCAACGCGAAGGACGCCACGACTTACGGTAAGCTGGTCAACCTCATTGTCGAGCGCAGCTTGGCGCAGCGCCCTGAGATGGCTGCGCTTCAAGCCGCTCTGGATGACGTCTTGGCGCTTTTCCGCCCTGACCCTGCCAACCCGCAGCGTCAGGCTCAAGAAGTTCGGGATCTGCAGGACCGAATCAACCAGAGCCTCAACGAGGTCGTGGGCGGCCAGGCGCTGATCCGTACAGAGGCGCCTGAACTTCGGACGATGGTTCTGCCATCGACATCCCTCGTCATCCGCGACGCTCAGGCGGGCATCGACACGGAAGTTGGCCATCAAGGGCATGGTCTGCAGCGCACGCTGGTTATCACGTTGCTCCAGTTGCTGGCTGACGCGCAGGCCCAGGGCCAGTTGGCGCAGGGTGCCGGTCTGCAACGCGGCACCATCTTATTGATAGAGGAGCCCGAGCTCTACCTGCATCCGCAGATGGAGCGCTTGATGCGGGACGTATTGCACCGGCTTGCTGCGCAGCCCAATACCCAGGTGGCCTGCTGCACTCATTCCCCGGTATTCCTGGACATCGCTGCGAACTACCGCGCCATCGTGCGTATGTTCAAGACGCCCCAGGGGGATGCCTCATGCCACCAGGTGACGCAGGACTTGTTCCCCGGGCAACCGAACCAAGCCGACAAGCAACGCCTGAATACGGTCGCGCGCTTCGACCCCACGGTCAATGAACTCTTCTTCGCCCAGCGCGTGGTGCTGATGGAGGAGTTCAGTGCGATTGCTGCGTTCGAGCGCGCTGCTGAGCTGATGGGGCTTTTCGAGCGCCACCGGCGCCTACGCCGGGAAGCTGCGTTGGTGGACTGCAACGGCAAGTCCAATGTTCCGGCCTTCCAGCGGGTGCTGAACGCATTCAGCATCCCATATAGGGTTCTGCATGATGCGGACCCAGGCAACCCTGCGGAGCAGGCGAACAACCAGAAGATTCTTGGCCTGTTGCCTCATGGAGCAGCCCAACTGCACATGGTGATGCCGGACCTTGAAGGGTTGCTCGGCTACCAGGCACCAAACAAGAACAAGCCCTATGTGGCGGTATGTACCGTAGAGAATCTTCATGCCCAGGGGCAACTACCGGCCGCGTTCCAGCAGGCAGTGTGCATGGCCTATTTTGGCCAGCCTGCCGAGCCGCAGCCGGCGCCCTGATTCGAACTTGGAGGGAGGTGAAGTGGAGGCTTAGCAGACCGCGCTCGTGGCCTTTGTTGGCAACGCAGCGCTATTGGGCCGTCAGGCCATCGTTGTCAGGCTCGCGTTCTATCGGTGACGAGACGTAGAAATCTGGGGAACAAGATGAGAATCGTTCATTCACGCCTACAACACGGCGTGGGGCAAGGATCATTTCACTCAGCCTCAGTAGAGACTACCGAGGTTGGCGGCGCGCGCTATCGGTTTGACTACGTGTACGACTGTGGAGCGCTCGTAGGCCGAAACGCATCGCCGCACCTGCTGAAGAGTATCAAGAGGATGGACCTGTCCCTGCGGGCTGACAGTGGGGGTAGGGGTGTCATCGACGCTCTGATCCTCTCGCATTTCGACCGCGACCACATCATTGGTGCCGCGTTGCTGGTGGACAAGTACATGGTTCGTCGCGTTTACGTTCCATACCTAGCTCCAACGGAGTTGGCCTTTGTGCTGGCTGGACAGGAGGTGCAACTGGAAGAGTCCTACATTCGCGAACTGCATGGGCTCGCGACGGGCACGGGCACACTTTTTGGGGTGCCAGTAACCATGGTTCAGCCTGGTGGGGATGGGAACAATGACGGACCTCCTCAGAACCCCGATGGCCCGCGTCCGGACCGCGATGAGGCGGCGGATGTGAAGCGTGAGCTAACTTCACTCCAAGCCCTTGATCGGCAAACCGGCCGGCCTGCCGGTGCAGTGCTGTCTGCCCGCAGTGATGTTGGCCTTGGTGCGCCGGGGCTGCCGGGCACTGCGCCGTGGGTACTGAGGTTCTGGAATCGTGGGCTTGACAATGACTTGACTGCTCATCTGTTCGATGAACTTGTGATGTGCGAGTTTCCGATGGCTGCTCTGTCCGAACCAAGCGCCGTGGACGAACTCGTGGACTGGCTGGAGGTTTCCACGAACCGAAGAGCCGCCCTTCAGGCCTATCGAAGTGCCATCGCGGCGTACAAGCCTGCGTGGGCTGCAGAAGCGAGCGGCCAGCGGCTCGCGAACCTGCTCTCCCTCTGCATGTATTCGGGCCCAACGGCGGCACAGTTCGGCGTGCGTGGATATGAATTCCTAGATTCATCCGGTCAAGACCGGGGTTACGAACGCAGATACTGGCGCAGCGAAGATCGGCTCTGGCATTTGCTCGTTGGCGGGGAGCGTGTCGGATGGCTTGGTACAGGAGATGCTCCGCTCGGCGAGCCACCAATCTGGGCTGATTTCAGTGCGCACTATGCGGACGTGCTGGACCGAGTGTTGACCGTGCAGGTGCCGCACCATGGAGCAGCTCCGACTGGTGGTCCCAAGTTCTTCAATCCCGCGCTGATTGGGGCTCCCGGAATGAGCGCTGTCGTATCTGTGGGTACTACCAATTCCTACGGACATCCCCGGGCAGGCGTCTTGAAGGAAGTTTTGGCCGAAGGTGCCCGCCTACATGTTGTGACGGAGGAGTGCTGGCTGGGATTCCACGAAGTCATTGACCTTCAATTGTCTTGACGGTGAAGCCTGAGCGGCTCTTTGAGTCGCCGTTCACGGACGTCAATGCACAGGGGCCGTTGGCTGTGTGTATGCCGGCGCAGATCACTTGAATTGGTGAGGTGTTGACTGAATTCTGGTCGTAGGCCGTCGGCTAAAGCTGTCTCGCTTCACGACAACAATCCTGGAGACATCCGTGCTTGAGCTCAATGGAAATCACGTCGCCGCTTTGGACGACGAAGACCTGCGTGTGCTGGTCGCTAAGCTGTGCGAAGCGGAATTGCAGCGCAATGCCTTGCCGGTTTCAGCCATTCTTTCTGGCGGTAACCAGACGGCGCAGGATTGCGGCATCAACGTCGCAGTCGAGCTGGACGCATTCGTATCCTTGGCAGGGCTGGACTTCGTGCCCAAGCCGCTCACTGGCTTTCAGGTGAAGTGCGAAGACATGCCCGAAGTCGATTGCGCGCCTCGCTGTCGTTTCAGTTTCTGTAGATTTGGCACCGCCCAGCATGGAAGCTGGATAAGGCTGGATTCAAGAAATCTAGCCTGAGACCAGTGGTGCAGCACGTTGAGGGTCTCTGTTTGACGCGCGCCGTGCTCAGCACCGCCGGCAGCTAACGTGCAAGGGTACTGAATCGCCTGCGGGTCGTTCGGCGACAAATTGGATGCAATGCCCTGCGGTGGATCAGACCTGCCTGGCGGCGCATAGGCGCAAGTTATGGGAGCCGCCCTGGCTTTCATTGGCTGGCCGCGGCCCGAATCCCTAAGCTGCCGGCATGTCGATGATGAGCAGCAGCAAGCATGTGGTGGTGATAGGCGGCGGCATCGTCGGTCTGACGAGCGCCTGGTGCCTGGCCGAGGCCGGCCACCGGGTCAGCCTGGTGGAGCGCGAAGCGGCGCTGGCGAATGGCGCGAGCCGCGCCAATGGCGGGCAGCTCAGCTACCGTTATGTCTCGCCGCTGGCGGATGAGGGCGTGCCCTTGAAGGCCTTGCGCTGGCTGCTCGATCCCGACGGCCCGCTGCGCTTCAAGCCCGAGGCCAGCTGGCAGCAATGGAGCTGGCTGGCCGCCTTCCTGGCCAAATGCCGTGGGCCGGTGAACCGGCGCACCACCGCGCGCCTGCTGGCGCTGGGCGCCTACAGCCAGACCGCGTTTGCGCAGCTGCAGGCCGAGACCCGGCTCGACGCGATCGCCCTGCGCAGCCCCGGCAAGCTGGTGCTCTACCGGCAGCCCGCGGAATTCGGCCGCGTCGCGGCGCGCGTGCGGGCCGCCGGCGATGCCGCCGAGCGCGCGCTCAGCCACGCCGAATGCGTGGCCCTGGAGCCGGCACTGGCGCACAGCCCGGCCCAGCTGGCGGGCGGCATCTTCACCGAGGGCGAGGCGGTGGCCGACTGCCATGCGCTCGCGCTGGCGCTGGCCGAACGCCTGCGTTCGCACCCCAACTTCCGTGCTTTTGTGCATGCCGAGGTGCAGGGCTTTGTGCGGCGCCAGGGCCGCGTGGTGGGCTTGCGCTGCGAGGCCGGCGAGATCGCTGGCGACGAGTTCGTGCTCGCCGCCGGCCTGCAAAGCCGTGCCCTGGCGGCCGAGCTGGGCATCAGGCTGCCGATCTACCCGCTCAAGGGCTACAGCCTGACCGCGCCGATCGCCGCCGACCATCTGCCGCCGGTGGTGAGCGTGACCGACTTCGAGAAAAAAATCCTCTATGCGCGCATCGGCGCGCAGCTGCGCGTTGCCGCGATGGTGGATCTGGTGGGCGAGGATGCGCGCATCGACCCCGGCCGCATCGCCTCGCTGCAGCGTGCGGTGCGCGCCATGTTCCCGCGCGCCGCCGATTACGATAGCGCCGAGACCTGGGCCGGCCTGCGCCCCGCCACGCCCAGCGGTGCGCCGCTGCTGGGCGCCACGCCGGTGCCCGGGCTGTGGCTCAATGTGGGCCATGGTGCATTGGGTTTCACCTTTTCCTTCGGTTCGGCGCGCATCGTGGCCGAGCTGGTGTCGGGCCGCGCGAGCCCATTGAGCCTGGATGGGCTGCAACTAGCCACCCCATGAATTCAAGTGCTGATCTGGCCGAACTGCTGCGCCGCGCGGTGCTGGCACAGGACTTCGGCGCCACGCCCGACCCGCTCGATGGCGGCCGGCCGCTGCGCCATTTCCCCAGCATCGATCTGGCGGTGGCCTGTTTCCCGGCCGGCGGCGCGCCGGCCCTGTTTGCCAACGTGCTGTTCTCGCGCGCGCATCCGCTGGGCCTGGTGGCAGGCATGGCGGCCGGGGCGGGCGCGCTGCAGGGCATGCGCCTGCTGGCCGATCAACAGGATGGTCAGGGCCGCTCGATCGCCTGGCTGCCCGAGTCCGACTGGCAGCGCCTGGACTGGCTGCCCCTGCATGGCGACAGCGGCCCCACGCTGGTGGCGCCCTATCCGGCCTCGCTGCTGAAGCTGATGGTGCTGGTGGGGCTGGCCTGGCTGATTGACCAGGGCCGCAGCCGCTGGGATGCGCCTGTGTCTTTCGAGGGGCAGTGCCGGCCGGTGAGCGACTGGGCGCTGGACATGACGGCGATCAGCTGCAACACCGCCACCTCGGCCCTGGTGGCGCATCTGCATGCGATCGGCGCGATCCGCCGCGACGCGCTGGGCGAATGCCATAACGAGCTGCACCTGCTGTTTGCGCAGCTGGGCCTGCCGACGCTGCGCCTGGCCAATACCCGGCCCGATGGCGGCTGGGGCAATGCCGCCGGCGCCGGCGTGGGCCAGCTGCAGATGACGGCCTGGGACACGGTGCGCCTGCTCTGGTGGCTGGACCCCGATGCGCCCGCGGCGCCCTGGCTGCCGGCACGTGCGCCGCGGCTCAGCGCGGCGAGCCGGGGTCAGGTCTTGCGCGCGCTGGAGGCGCAGACCCTGCGTGTGCTGATGCCAGACAGTCTGATGGCCGAGCTGCGCTTCGCGCACAAGACCGGCACGACCGAGAACTACGCCTCCGACGCCGGCATCGTGCGCGGCATCGCGCCGCAGCGCCGCCACTATCTGATCGCCATGCTCAGCAACCTCGGTTCGCGCTACGGCGTGCCCGAAGCGCGCCTGGCGGCGCTGGGCGCGGCCATCGATGCCGGGCTCAAGCCCTGGCTGGAGTCCGACTCTTGAACGAGTCATTTCTGCTGCAGCCGCTGCCGGCCGGCGCCTGCCTGGGCGTGGTGGCGCCCGCCGGGCCACCCAAGCCGGGCGTGCTGGAACAGCTGGCGCCGCTGATCGAGCAGCTGGGCTTTCGCGCCAAGCTCTTTCCCGGCTGCGCCGGCCCGGTCGCACTGGGCCATCTTGCCGCCGCCGACGCGCAGCGCCTGGCCGATCTGCATGGCGCTTTTGCCGACCCCGAGGTCGATGCCCTGCTGTGCCTGCGCGGTGGCTATGGCTGCATCCGCCTGCTCGATGGCCTGGACCTGGAGCTGCTGCGGCGCCACCCCAAGCCGCTGATCGGCTACAGCGACATCACCTCGCTGCACGGCGCGCTCGATCGCCTCGGCCTGCCTTCCTGGCATGCGCCGATGCCGGCCTCGGATTGGCTCAAGCCCGGTGGCATGGACGATGCCCTCCAGCTTGCCGCGCAACTGCAGCGCGGCCTGCGCGCGGGCGATGTGCTGGCCCCCGCCGGGCTTGCTGCGCAGCCGCTCAGCCAGGGCGGCAGCGCGCGCGGCCGGCTGATCGGCGGCAACCTCGCGGTGCTGGCCTCCAGCCTGGGCACGCCCTGGATGCCCGATGCGCGCGGCGCCATCCTGTTCCTCGAAGACATTGCCGAGGAGCCCTACCGCGTCGACCGCTACCTGGCCCAGCTGCGCCTGGCCGGCGTGCTGGACGCCGCCGCGGGCTTTCTGATCGGCAGCTTCAGCGATGCGGCCGAGGCCCCCGACGCCGTGCTGGCCGACTACCTGCCGCGGCTCGGCAAGCCCATCCTGGCCGGCTGGCCCAGCGGGCATTGCTGCCCCAATGTGGCGCTGCCGCTGGGCGTGACGCTAACGCTGGACGTGCAGGGGCGCTGCCTGCGCGCCTGAGTTAGGGGCCCTATGCCTACTTCAGTCCGGCAAACGCCAGCCCGCCCTGCCTGGTGACTTCGGCGATGCCCTGCGTCAGGCGTGCCATGGTCTCGTCGGGCAGCTGGGGGTGGCAGGCGAGAAAGGTCTGCACCTCGCGGATCACATAGACCAGCTGCGGCGCGGGCGCATCGCTGCGCTTGATGAGGACTTGGGCGTTGAGTTCATGCACGGCCCAGAAGTCGATGCGTCCGCTGTTCAACATCTGCAAGCCGTTCTGGTTATAGGGCAGCTGCAGTGGGTTCAGGCCCTGTTCGCTCAGCCAGCCGGCCGGCTGGCTGCCGCGCATCACGCCAATGCGCGCGCCTTGCAGATCCTGCGCCGAGGCGATCCTGCGGCTCGTGTCGTGCCGGGCGTAGATCACCTGGCGCGAGTGGCTCACCGGTCCGGCCCATTTGTAGTCGGACAGGCGCTGCGCGTCCTGTGCCAGGCCGGCCACGCAGGTGTTGGGCCGTGTGGCTGCCTCGATGCTGGATCGGGCCAGCGGTGCCAGTTGCAACTGAATTGACAGCCCGGCGTGCTGGGCGATCTTTCGCAGCGCGTCGGCCGCCGGCCCCACGATGGTGCGGCCCTTGTCCGGGCTGCCTATCAGCTCGGGGGTCGCATCCATATAGATGGTCAGCGGCTCTGCACCTGCCGCGCCGCAGCGCAGGCCAGTCAGCAGTAGCAGCAGCGCCAGCGGCGTCAGCGACGTTCGGGGCTTGTCTGCCATGGATGGTGCTCGCCAGGATGGTCGCCCCATGCTAGCAGTTGTCGACACGCAAATGGACAAAGGGCCTGGCGGCCCTTTGTCATGCCGATGGCACTATGGCCCGGCTACCTCACTTGAACGCGTACTTCATCAGCATGGTCAGCGAGCGGCCGCGTGGGTCGGCTACGCGCGGATCCCAGGAGCTGCCCGAGCCCAGGTCGGCGTCGTAGTAGGCGCTGAAGGGCGGGTTGGCGCCGAAGATGTTCTTCAGGCCCACCGTGACGCTCAGGTCCTTGATGCCGCTGTAGGTCACCGAGTAGTCGTAGCTGATGTAGGGCTTGACTTTGGCGCTCCAGTTCGGCGGCGTCACCGTGCCGTTGGCTACGCCCGGCAGCACGGCGTCGGTGTAGCCGCCGGTGTAGCGCTGGGTCAGGCTGTTGACCCAGGGGCCCTGGCTGTAGGCCAGCGTGGCCACATGCTTCCAGCGGATGCCGGGGTCGTCGTAGCGGTTGAACTGGCCCAGCTGGCTCGGACCCCAGGGGTCGCTGTTGCTGATGCGGGACTTCTTGTCCAGCAGATAGCTGCCATCCAGGCTGGCCGCCCATTGGCCCTCGAAGATCTTGCCGCCCGAGGCGAGGTTGAGTTCCAGGCCCGAGGTCTTGGCGCCGCCGGCGTTGAACCAGCGCTGGTCCACCGCCACCAGGGCGCCGCTGGCGTCGCGCCAGAAGCGATCCTGGAACAGCGCGTAGTTGCTCTTCAGCTCGGTCAGCGAAGGCGTGCGGATCGCGTCGTTGCGGGTGATGGTCCACCAGTCAAGACCGATGGAGGTGTCCTTCCACGGGCTCAGCACGATGCCGACGGTGCCGCTCTTGGCCGTCTCGGGGCCGAGTGCGTTGTTGCCGCCGCTGATGATGTCCGGGAACACGGCCGCGCAGCCCGGCACGGCGGGATTCACCACGCCGCTCGCGCAGCTCTTGGGGTCGGCCAGGTCCTTGCCGTCGAAGGGCGCCTTGGTCGGCCCGTTGAGGGCCTGGCTGAAGGTGGGCACGCGGAAGCCGGTGTTGTAGGAGCCGCGCACCAGCACTTCCTGCATGGGCGTGTAGCGCAGCGAGAACTTGGGGTTGGTGGACTTGCCGAAGCCGGTGTAGTCGTCGGTGCGCGCCGCGGCGGTGAACTCCAGGTTCTTCAGGATGGGCACCAGCAACTCGGCATAGATGGCTTTGACGTCGCGCTTCACACCGTTCACCGCATTGCTGCCGTCAAAGGGCGCGGCGATGATGACCTGGCCATTGGGGGCGCCGTCCTCGCCCTTGAAGCTGAACTTTTCGCGCCGGGCGTCGATGCCCACGGCGGCCATCACCTCGCCGGCCGGCAGCTTGAACAAGGGGCCGGTGGCCGAGGCGTCGGCCTGGGTCACGGTGAATTTGCCGCCATACAGGGCCAGGCCCTTGGCCGAGGCCGCCGCCAGGGCGCTCAGGCCGGCAGCGGTCTGCTGCCCTGGCATGGCAAAGGGGTTCAGCGCGCCCGAGCCGATGGCGGCAACCATGCCGTCGCGGTAGTAGTAGCCGGTGCCCAGGGTCGACTTGTCTTCGCTGAAGGCCGATGACAGGCCGGCCTTGTAGTCCCAATCTTTGAGGAAGGCGACGGGGCCGTCGATGCCGGCAAAGATGCGGCGCGATTCGGTCTCGGTCTCGATCTGGCGCGGGCCGCAGTCCATGCAGCGCCAGCGGAAGGCGATCGGGTTGCCCTTGTTGGGCAGGATGCTGGGGAAGACCTGCGCAATCGCGTTGAACACCGAGTTGTAGGACGCGCCGCTGCTGGGGTAGAGGTAGCGGTTGGTGGCGCTGGAGATCAGCTGCACCTCGGAGAATGACTTGGACGAATGCACCTTGCCGCTCACCAGCTCGGCGGTGAAGAGGTGTTCGCCCAGCGACTTGCTGAAGCGCGCGACCAGGCTGGTGTTTTCCACCGGCTGCTGCAAGGTGGCGGACACGCCGGTGTCCCAGGCGCAGCCATATTCGGTGCCGGGCGAGGCCCAGAGCTTGGCGTCATAGGCCATCGAGTTGGGCATGCTGGCGCAACCCGCACCGCCGGGCATGGCCAGCGGGTTGATACCGTTGTAGCGTTGCGTGCCGCCGGGCAGCAACACGCCCGAGCTGCTCGGGCTCAGGATGGTGGTCAGGCCTGCGCGTGCGAACACCGTGGCCACCGGTGTGCCGCGCGTGTCCACCGACAGTCCGCGATCGGGCTGGAAGGTGTTGACGAAGCCGCTGCGCTGCGTGCCCTTGAGGATCTCGTTCTCGGTGCGCGCCACGGCGAACATGGCGTTGTAGCCATCGCTGGCCAGATTGCCCACGCCGCCGCTGGCGGAGAGGCGGTAGATATGGCCACCGCCCTCGGTGGTGAGGTCGCTGAAGGCCTGCATCTGCAGGCCGCTGAGGTCGCGTCGCAGGATGAAGTTGATGACGCCGCCGATCGCGTCGGTGCCATAGATGGCCGAGGCGCCGTCCTTGAGGACTTCGATGCGCTCCACCGCCGTCATCGGGATGGTGTTGAGGTTCACCGCCGTGCCGTTGAGGCCATGCGATGCCACACGCCGGCCATTCAGCAGCACCAGGGTGTTGCGCGAACCCTGACCGCGCAGATTGGCAAAGCTGGCGCCGTTGTTGCCGCGCGCGTCGCCGGCCACCACGTCCGATTGGCTGGCCATATTGTCCAGACCGTTGCCGTTGGAGGTGAGGGTGGAGATCAGCTGCTCGGCGGTGACGATGCCGGCGCGCTCCAGCTGCGCGGCAGAGATCACCTGCACCGGCAGCGAACCTTCGTCCTTGATGCGCTTGATGCTCGAGCCGGTGATCTCGACGCGCTCGACCCTCTGCACCGGTGCGGTGGACTGGGCGCTGGCGAGCAGCGGGGCGGCCAGGCCCGTCAGGGCAAGGCATCGGGCAAGGCATTGGGCGATGGGGGTCAGCTTCAAGACACTTCTCCTTCAACAACAACGACGTTGGGACTGCTTGGCGCCATGATCGAGTAGCCGGCGCTCCCGGGCCATAGGGGCCGGCCGCATTTGTTGCTTTGCCCGCAATGAATGCTTGTGCGAGCCTCATAACCTGCGGGAATGCGCCCCGGGGAACGCGCCCGTGCGGCCCCCTCGCTCAGGGCTTGAGCCGGCTGTGCCGGGCTGCTTGCGCCGCTAGAGTGGGGCCATGTCTTGCCTCCCCCCGATGCGGCGCCGCGGCGCTGCCACCTTGCTGACGGCCTCTCTGGCGGCGTCGCTGATGGCCTCGCTGGTGCTGAGCGGCTGCGCCGCCCTGGCGCCCGCCAGCCACGAACTCCCCGCCCCGGTGCGCGCGGCCCTGCAGCGCGCTGGCCTGCCCGAGCAGAGCCTGGGCGTGGTGGCCTTTCCGCTCGATGCGCCGGGCCGTGGCCTGCGCTGGCGCGCCGATGCGGCGATGCAGACCGGCTCCACCATGAAGCTGGTGACGGCCATCGTGGCGCTGGACAAGCTCGGCCCGAACCAGCGCGGCCGCACCGAATTGCTGGCCACGGCGGCGCCGCAGGATGGTGTGCTGCAGGGCCCGCTCTATCTGCGCGGCGGCGCCGACCCCGAGCTGGACTGGGGCGTGCTGCACAGCCTGCTGCGCGAGCTGCGCGAACAGGGCCTGCACGAACTGCGCGGCGGCATCGTGGTGGACCGCACGCGCTTCCAGCCGGCGCGGCCCGAACTGGGCCGGCCGCCCTTCGACGAGCAGCCCGAGTTCCCCTACAACGTGATCCCGGACGCCCTGCATCTGAACGGCAGCCTGCTGGACCTGGCGCTGCAGTCCGACGGCGCGGGCCTGGTGCAGGCGCGCCTGAGCCCCGCCTGGCCGGGCTTGAACGTGGATGCCAGCGGCCTGCAGCCCAGCGACAGGGCCTGCCAGGACTGGGAAGACGACTGGCTGCCGCCCGAGGTGCAGGACGGGCAGCTGCGGCTGCGCGGTGCCTTTCCGCGCCACTGCAGCCAGCGCCAGGCCATCAATGTGTTCGACCGCCAGCTGCTGACCGGTGCCGCGCTGCGCGCGCTGTGGCAGGAGCTGGGCGGCGCGCTGCCGGGTGAGGTGGGCGAGGGCGCCACGCCCGCGCACGCGCGCCTGTTGGCAAGCCACTCGGGCCGGCCACTGGGCGAGCTGATGCGCGGCGTGATGAAACGCTCGGACAACGCGCTCACGCGCCTGACCTTTCTCAGCCTGGGCGCCGCGCACCCGCAGGCCGCCAGCTTCGCCAGCACCCAGGAGGCCGCCGCCGACCAGGTGCGGCAATGGCTGGCCGAACACCGCATCGCCGCGCCCGAGCTGGTGCTGGAGAACGGCTCGGGCCTGTCGCGCACCGAGCGCATCGCGCCCGCCAGCCTGGCCGCGATGCTGGCCGCGGCCTGGCGCGGCCCCTATGCGCCCGAGCTGCTCAGCAGCCTGCCGTTGGCCGGGGTGGACGGCACCCTGGGTCGGCGCCTCAAGGGCACGCCGGCCGAGGCGCGCGCGCGCCTGAAGACCGGTACGCTGCGCAATGTGGTGGGTCTGGCCGGCTATGTCTACGACGCCGGCGGCCGGCCCTGGGTGATGGTGGCCCTGCTCAACCACGACGCAGCCCCCGAGAAGGGCAGGCCGGTGCTGGACGCGCTGGCGGCCTGGCTGGCGCAGCTCTGAATTCGGGGGCCGCTGTATAAGCCGCTATGCTGGCACCATCGCAGGCCTTGAACGGGGGCGGGATGGCTGGAAGCTGGGCAGCGGCGTGCGCCCTGACGGTGGTGGTGGGCTTTGGCACGCCGGCCCAGGCACAGCCGCCCGCCAAGCGCCTGGACTTTGTCACCGAGCCCTACGCCCCCTACACCTACGAACGCGATGGTCGGGCCGCCGGCCCGATGATGGACGTGCTGCAGGCCACCTGCGCGCGGCTGCAATGGCAATGCCAGGTGCAGGTGCTGCCCTGGCGGCGCGCCTATGGCATGGCCGAGCGCGGCCTGGTGGATGGCATCTTCACCCTGCTGGAAACGCCCGAGCGGCGCGCCCTGTTCCGCTTCTCGATCCCGGTGATCGAGGCTCGCTTTGCGCTGTTCGCGCGCAGCGGGCAGGACTTTGTCTACACCGGCCCGGTCAGCCTGATCGGACATGAGATCGGTGTCTACGGCCCCTCGGGCAGCTCGGCCTCGCTGGCCGAACTGGTGCAGGGCCTGGATGTCAAGACGCAGCTCGAACCCGACAACACCACCGTGCTGCGCAAGCTCGTCGCCGGCCGTTATGGGGAGCAGGGCCTGGCCTTCATGAACGAGAGCGTGGCCCTGTGGCTGCTGAAGGCAGAAAAGCTCCCCGGCCTGCAGATGGCCGGCGTGGCCAAGCAGTTCGCCTATCCCTTCGGCCTGGTGCGCAGCCGTGTCACGGCCGCCGAGGCCGCGGCCTTCGACGCTGCGCTGCTGGCCAACTGCCGCAGTGGCGTTACCGCGGCCCTGCTGCGGCCCTATGCGCTACCCGCGGCGCCTTGTGGCGCGCCGCATTGATGGGGCTTGCGGCGCCTGCCGCCGCGCCAGTCAGCTCACCGCCGCCGCCAGCAGCCGGATGCTGCCCGCATCCGCGTCGATCTCTACCTGCGCGCCCACCGGCAGGGTGAACTTGCGCTTGATGTGGCCGATCATGGCGCCGCGGTAGACGGGCACATTGAGCGGCAGGAAATAATCGTCGAAAACCTCGTCCAGCGTCAGCGTGCCGAAGTTGCCGTCGCCGGGTTCGCATTTGGTGAACTTGCCCAGCACAACGCCGGCCAGCTGGTCCAGCGCGCCGGCCAGGCGCAGCGTGGAAAGCATGCGGTCGACGCGGTAGATGTACTCGTTGATGTCTTCCAGGAACAGCACGGCGCCGCGCCAGTCGTGCCAGTAGCGCGAGCCCGCCAGCGAGCTCAGCACCGCCAGATTTCCGCCCAGCAGGCGCCCGCGCGCCTTGCCGCCGCGCAGGGTCTGGATGCGGTCTTCGGTCTGCACCAGCTTGTCGCCCAGCTCGCCCTGCGGGTTCTTCAGCAATGGCAGCTCGCCGCTCTGCATCACCATGTCCTTGAAATGCGCGACGCTGAACTCGTTCCATTCCGAGCCCGCCACCGGGCAGTGGAAGGTGACGAGGCCGGTCTGCTGGTGGATGGCGTTGACCAGGCAGGTGAGGTCGGAGAAGCCGCCGAAGAACTTGGGCTGGCGCCGGATCAGGCCGTAGTCGAGCTTGTCGACGATGCGGTTGCAACCCGAGCCGCCGGTGAGCGCGATGATGCCGGCCACGCCATCGTCGGCGAACATGGCGTTCACGTCGGCGGCGCGCTCGGCATCGCTGCCGCCGAACTGGCCGTAGCGGCCGCGTACATGGGCGCCCAGCTTGACTTTGAAGCCCAGCGCCTGCAGCGCCTCGACGGCCAGCTGCAGCGGTTCGCGCTCATAAGTGGCGTTGGCGGGGCTCACCAGGCCCAGGGTGTCGCCGGGGCTGAGGCGGCGCGCCAGCAGCGGCGTGGGCGTGGCGGCGGCGGATGTAGCCCCAGCGGGCAGGGCGGCCGCTGCGCCTGCGGCCAGGGCCGAGACGAAATGGCGGCGTTGCAAAGAAGAACTCATGCGGGCAGCTCCATCCATCAAAGCACGCGTGGTAGCTCGCGCCGCACCAGCACGCGATCGCCGAAATCGAAATGCCACCACTCGGTGGCAATGCCGTGGAAGCCGGCCTGCCGCATTGCCGCGCGCAGCCAGCCACGCTCGCTCAGCTGGGCGGGCTTCAGCAGGCCCTGCGCCAGGTGCTCGGCCTCGAACTCGGGGTGCGAGATCGGCGCCATCTCGTCGAAGGCCGAGCCCATGTCGACCTCGCGGCCCTGCGGGTCCAGCAGGGTGAGGTCCACCGCCATGCCGAACGAGTGGATTGAACCGCGCTCGGGGTGGGCCAGGTATTGCGCCAGCGGCGTGCCGGCCAGCTCGGCATAGAGCGCCTCCTGCACACGCTGCGGGCGCAGCGCGTCCAGCACGCGCAGCCGGTAGCCGGGGCGCTGCCGGGCCAGCCATTGCGCGGCATGCAAAAGCGCCGCTGCCGCTTCACGCCGCAGGTAGGCGCAGTCCAGGCCGCCGTAGACGTCGCGGCCGACGAAATTGTCGGGGCTGGCGTAGCGCAGGTCCACATCCACGCCGTCCAGGCTCAGCAGGGTGCGGAAATCGGGGTGGCCGGCAATGTCTTCGCAGGCAATCATCGTCGTCATCAGGCTTCGCCCAGCGAGCCCAGCTGTGCGCGCGCCGCCTGGCCCAGGTAGCCAACCAGCTTGCGCGCCGGCTGGGCCAGCGGCGCATTCGCGGCGGTGAGCAGGTGCAGCTGCACGGGAATGCGCGGCAGCAGCGGCCGCACGCGCACGCGCGCGCGGTCGGCCGAGGCGGCGGTGAAGGGGTCCACCACCGTCATGCCCACACCTGCCTCCACCAGGGCGCGCGCCAGCTGGTAGGTCTGCACCGTGATGCGGCTGGCGACCGCCAGGCCCTGAGCCTCGAAGGCGCTCATCACCACGCTGCCCAGCGGGTCGTCCTCGGCCATCGCGATCAGCTCGCTGCGGATCTGTTCGATCGGCAGCGGCCCTTCGCCCGCGGCCTCGGGGCTGCCCAGCGGGCACAGCGCCATCATCGGTCCGGCGGCCAGCACCTCGGCCTTGATGCCGGGGTGGCGCGGGTCCTGCAGCGAGAGCGCCAGATCGGCCTCGCCCAGCAGCAGGGCGTTGACGATCTCGCGCGTGTGGTTGGTGGCCAGGATGCAGCGGCTGGCCGGGAAGGCCTTGGCCCAATGCGTCATCGCCGCCGGGATCACCGAGGCGCCCAGGGTCGGGGTGGCCACCAGCTTGACCTGCTCGGCGATGCCCGAGCGCAGATTGGCCGCCAGACGCCTGATCGTCACCAGGTCGCGGTTGAGCTTGTCGATCTCGACGAACAGGCGCTGCGCCTCGGGGGTGGGGTAGAGCTTGCCCTTGAGGCGGTCGAACAGCGGCATGCCCAGCTGCAGCTCGGCATGCTGCAGCACCTTGGTCACCGCCGGCTGCGAGATGTGCAGCAACTGGGCCGCACCGCTGATGGTGCCGGCCTGCATGATGGCGTGGAAGACCTCGATGTGCCGGAGTCTCATTTCCTGTAGACGTTCTCGAAATCGACGCTGCCGTTGGGCGCCATGATGAAGCCCTGCACATCGCGGCGCACCGGGATGTAGACGGTGGAATGCGCCATCGTGATCCAGGGCCGCTCGCGCTTGAAGATCTCCTGCGCCTGCTCGTACATGGCGATGCGCTTCTTGGGGTCAGGTGTTGCGCGCGCGTCGTTGATGAGCTTCTCGAACTCGGGGTTGCAGAACTTCACGCCGCTCTGGTTGGCGGCGCAGCTCAGGTTGGGGGTGAGGAAGTCGTCGGCATCGCCGTTGTCGCCCGACCAGCCGCTCATATAGACCTGGTGCTCGCCCTGGTTGGCGCGCTTCAGGTATTCGCCCCACTCATAGGTCTTGATATGGGCCTTCACGCCGATCCTGGCCCAGTCCTGCTGGATCAGCTGCGCCATCAGCTGGCCGTTGGGGTTGGTGGGGCGCGTCACCGGCAGGGCCCAGAGCTCGATCTCGAAGCCGTTCGGGTAGCCGGCCTTGGCCAGCAGCTGTTTCGCGCGCTCGGGGTTGTATTCGTTCCTGAGTTTTTTGTTGTAGCCGGGGATGGCGGGCGGGAAGGCGCTCACCGCCTGCATCGCATCGCCGCGCGGGAACAGGGCCTTGAAGATCGCATCGCGGTCCACCGCGATGTCCAGCGCCTCACGCACCTCGCGCTTGTCGACCGGCGGCTTTTTCAGATTGAAGCTCAGGTAGGAGATGTTGAGCGCCTGGATCTTGAGCAGCTGCACATCGGGCTTGCCGTCGAGCGAACTCACGTCCACATCGCGCAGCGCGGCGCTGACCTGGCATTCGCCCGCCAGCAGCTTCTGCACCCGCACATTGGGCTCGCGGCTGATGCTGAACACCAGGGCGGTGGTCTTCTGCTTCTCGCCCCAGTAGTCGGGGTTGGGCTCCATGCGCACCACATCGTCCTTGGCATAGGACTTGAACTTGTAGGGCCCGGTGCCCACCGGCTGGTTGTTGATCTGGTTGGCGCGTCCTTCCTTCAGGAGCTGGGCGCCGTACTCGGCCGAATGGATGCCGGCAAAGGCCATCGCCAGATAGGTCTGGAAGATCACGTTGGGCTGCTTCAGGCGGAAGCGCACCGTGTATTCGTCCACCTTGTCTATGCCCTCGATCAGCTTGGCCAGGCCGAGGTTCTGCGGGTAGACGAAGTTGGTCGGAAAGGCTTGGTTGAACGGATGCTTGGGATCGATGAAGCGCCCGAAGGTGAACAGCACATCGTCGGCATTGAGCTGCCGCGTCGGCGTGAAGTAGGGCGTCTTGTGAAAACTCACGCCGCGGCGCAGCGTGAAGGTGAATGTCTTGGCGTCCGGCGTAATCGTCCAGGCGCTGGCCAGCTGCGGCTCCAGCTCGGTGCCACCGCGCTTGAACCCCAGCAGGCCCTGGAACATCTGGCTGGTGACGTTGTTGGTGCTGGCCGAGTCCCACAGGCCGGGGTCGAAGCCCTCGGGGCTGGCGTCGGCGCAGTAGACCAGGGGTTTGGCGGCGATGCTCAGGCTGAGCAGGGAACCGAGCAGCAGGGCAAGCAGGGTACGCGGAGTGGAACGAGGCGTCATCATGGAGGCGGGGCCGGCAGCAAGGTGGAGGCCATTGTTGGGAGCCCCCACCCGGAACAACAAGTGACAAGTCCGGCGCCGACTATAACCCTGGCTTATGGCATGCCTTGGCCAGCTGACCGCACAGATAGGTCCAGACGCACTGCGCCGCCGCATAGCTGGTGAGCTCGGCATGGTCGTAGGGCGGGGCCACTTCCACGCAGTCCATGCCCACGAAGTTCAGCGGCGCCAGCTCCTCCAGGATGCTAAAGACCTGGTTGCTCGTCATGCCGCCGGGCTCGGGAGTGCCGGTGCCGGGCGCGAAGGCGGGGTCCAGGCAGTCGATGTCCAGGCTCAGGTAGAGCGGCGGGTGGCCCAGCGCGGCCATGCGCTCTTCCGCCTGCTGCAGCACCGGGCTGAGCTGGATCGGGCTTTCCAGGCCGCGCAGGCTGCGGGCGTCAAAGATCAGCCCGCCCTGGTCCTTCACATACTCGCGCGCCTCGCGCAGGCCGGCCGAACGGATGCCGAACTGCACAAAGCCTTCCTTCACCACCAGGCCTTCCTGGATGGCCTCGTAGACCCATGTGCCATGGCCGCTGGGTTCGCCGAAATGGTCTTCCCAGGTGTCGCAATGGGCGTCGAAATGGATCACCGCCAGCGGCCGGCCGTGATGGGCCCGGTAGGCGCGCAGCAGCGGCAGCGTGATGGAATGGTCGCCGCCCAGCCAGGCCATATGGTGGCGGGCGATCATGGGCGCGATCAGCGGCATCATCGCCGCACGCATCGCCTCCAGGCTGGTGTTGGGCAAGGGCAGGTCGCCCAGGTCGGTGCAGAAGCCCTCGGGGCTGGTGTCGAACAGCGGATGCGTGCCGTCGCACAGCATATGGCTGGCCTCACGGATCGCGCGCGGGCCGAAGCGCGCGCCGGGGCGGTTGGTCACGCAGCCGTCCCAGGCGATGCCGGCAATGGCGAATGGGGTGGGGGACGGCAGGGCCGCATCGTGCTGCGGCAGCTTCATGAAGGCGGTGTGGCTGAGGAAGGCGAAGCTGTTGCTCATCGGGGCTGTCCTTGGGGTGCAGGCAGGTCGTTGATCGCGCACATCATGCCCCAGCGCCGGCCCGCCGGCACAGGGCGGCGGCGCCTGGGGGCTTGCACAGCCTGGCCCGCGGTGTCGTGCCGCCTCATCGGAAGCTGTAGCCCAGGTTCAGGCCCACCGTGCGCGGCTGGGTGGTGATGAGGCGGCGGCCCAGCTGCGAGTCACCCACGGCCTGGTAGGAGGTGACGGCGCGCACATCGCGCAGGTTTTGCACCCACAGACTCAGGTCCCAGTGATCCCAGGCCAGGCCCAGCTGAGCGTTGAGCAGGGTGTAGGCCGGGAACTCATGCGGCGCGGGCTGCTTGGGGTCGTCCTGGCGCGAGGACAGCACGCTGCCCACGCGGCGCGCATTCAGGCTGGCACTGAAGTCCATGCCCATGTCCAGCGAGCGGCTGTAGCGCAGGCCAAGGTTGTGCTTCCAGGCGGGCGCGCCGCCCAGCGCACCGCCGGCCGACCAGGTGGTGCAGCCGCTGCCATCCGTGTAGGCGCACAAGGTCTTGCTGCGGTCCCATGCGGCCTTGGTGTAGGCGCTGTTGAGGCTGAACTGCCAGTGCTCGTTGAGCAGGTAGCGCGCCGCGAACTCGACGCCCTGGGTGTGGGCGTCGGGGCCGTTGGCCGTGCCGTTGATGGGGAAGCCGATGCCGAAGTTGGGGCTGTCGGGGTTGTGGTCTTCCAGGCTCTGCGAGAAGTCGGTCTGGGTGTTCTTCCACTTGATGCGGTACACATCGGCCTGCAACTGCAGGCGGCGCTCCAGCGCAAAGCCCTTCACGCCGAGTTCGAGGTTGGTGGTGGTGTCGGGGAGGTAATTCCTGACCTCGGGGTTGACGGCCTTGACCGTGCCGCTGAAGCTGTCCACATCATCGCGGAAGCCATTGCTGCCGCCGCGCCGGAAGCCCTGCGAGAGCGTGGCGTAGGCCAGCATGTCGGCGCTGAGCTGGTAGGCGCTGTTGAGCTTGAAATAGGCCTTGCCCTTGCCGCTGTCGACATACTCGCCGCTGCGGCTGGTGGAGCCGATGTAGTCGCGCACCAGCGGTGTCGCGCGATCCTCGTAGTTGAAGACGCGGGCACCGGCGGTGAGGGTCCAGCGCTCGATGGGTTTGAAGCTCAGCTCGCCATAGGCGGCGGTCTCGCGGTAGCGGCTCTGCATGTCCTCGGCATAGCCCTCATCGATGCGGCCGCCCACGGCCGCGCGCGTCCAGCTCAGGCCCGGATACCAGCTCTGCAACACCGGAAAGCCCACCTCGTCCAGCCCCGGCAGCCATTCGGAGAAGCGCAGGTTCTTGCGCTGGCCGGTGCGGTACAGACCCAGCAGCCAATTCCACGGGCCGCTGTCGGCCGAGACCAGGCGCAACTCGTGGCTGTGACCGCTGTAGCTGTTGTCGAAGCTCATATAGGCGCTGCGCTTGCCGTCGCCCAGGCCCAGGCCGGTGATCCAGCCGTAGTAGCTGTTGCCGTTGGCCGCATAGTCGCCCTGGCCGACGCGCGCGTCGCTGAAGCGCGAGCTGCTGGCGTGCAGACGCGCGAAGCCGAGGTTCCAGTCCAGGTCCACGCTGTCGAGTTTGAAGTCGCGGTCCGCGTACTCCGGATAGCGCGAGATCAGGGTGTGGTCGTTGACGACAAAGGGGGTGTCCCAGGTCGAGTCGTAGCTGCTGCCCGGGTTTTGTGCCTGCGCCACCTTCACCGGCAGGGTGTTGGCGCCATTGCTGCCATGCGCCAGCATCGATTGTTCCGCATGGGCCAGCAGCAGCTCGACCTCGGCCGAGGGCTTGAACAGCAGGGACAGCCGGCCGCCCGTGACGCGCTGCCAGTCGTCGCGCTGGTACAGCAGGGTGGCGGGGTCGGGCCGGCCGTCCCAGGCCAGCTTGGGGTCGTTGATCCAGGGGCGCTCGGCCAGGCGGTCGGTGTAGCCCTTCTCGTCGAGCTTGGCCAGCGAGACGCGCAGCGCCAGCTGCTCGCCCAGCGGCGCGTTGAGCATCAGGTCGGTGTCATTGCTGAGACCGCCGTGGCGCGTCTGGTAGAAGGAGCTGTTGAGCCTGGCGTCGAAGCCGCGCGTGTCCGGCTTGTTGGTGATGGTGCGAATGGTGCCGCCCAGGCTGCCGGCGCCATAGAGTGTGCCCTGCGGGCCCAGCAGGGTCTCGACGCGGGACACGTCCTTGATGCGGTAGCCCATATGCGGCAGCGGCGTGTCGTCCAGGTAGTAGGCCACCGTGGTGCGAACGAATTGCTCCAGGTTGTTGGCGTTGACGTTGGAGACATTCAAGCCGCGCACCGACACCGAATCGGCGAAGCGCGCGCTGTTGCCCGGCGCGTTGATCGAGACGTTGTCGGCGATCAGCTTCTTCGCGTCGCTGATGTTGGCCTCGCGCAGCTGCTCCTGCGTGAGCGCGCTGACGTTGTAGGGCACCTTGTGCGCGGCCTGCTGGCGTTTGCTCGAGGTGATCACCACGGTCTCGAGCTTGTCGGTGGCCTTCTTGCTGCCGGGGCTGAGCACCGGCGCCGCCTCGTCGGCCGCCTCCGCCGCCCGGGTCTGCGCCTGGGTCGGCGCCATCAGGGTCAGCGCCAGCCATGCCACCGCATGGGCCACCGGGGTGGCGGAGATCCTCTTTTTTTCGTTCATCGCGCTCATCGTCTTGTGCTCCTTGCGTGGGGATGGCGCGACTGTCTCGGCTGCCGGGAATTGCGGCGACTGAGAATTTCGTTGGCACTCATGCCACACGGTTATGCCCAAGGCGCTTTCTCCTGGGAGAACAGCATGCCAAAGGTAAATGTCCAAACTGGACATATCAGGTTTCCAATTACGATGAGGCATGGGCAACACGCTGAATCCACTGGAAGTTCTGCTGGAGCTGCACCAGAGCGGTAGCCTGGCCCTCACGGCCAGCCGCATGGGCAAGACGCCGTCGGCGCTGTCCAAGTTGATACGCGCCCTGGAACAGCAGGCCGGCCATGTGCTGGTGGAACATGCGGCGCGGCCACTCAGGCTCACCGAAGCGGGCAGGGCCTACGCCGAAGCGGCGCGGGTGGTGCGCAAGCAGCTGCGCGAGACCGAAGACCAGATCGCCAGCCTGAGCAAGCAGCCTGGCGGCAGCCTGCGCATCACCAGTTCGATGCTGTTCGGCCATACCGTGCTGGCCGACTATGTGGTGGAGTTCCGGCGCGCTTACCCCCAGCTGCGCGTGGAGGTGGTCTTGAGCGACGATTACGTGGATCTGGCCCGGGACGAGCTGGACCTGGCGATCCGCCACGGCCAGCGCGCCGGCGGGGACATGATTGCGCGCGCCATCGGCCGTAACCGCGTGCGCCTGTGTGGCACGCCGGGCTATTTCAAGCGCCATGGGCGGCCCGAGCGGCCCGAGGACCTGTTTGCGCACGAGTGCCTGAACTTTCGCGCCGACACCCTGGACTCGCGCTGGCGCTTTCACAGCGCTGGCGGCGAAAGCGTGTTCGCCACGCCGATGGCGCGGCTGAGTTCGAACAGCGACGACTTCCTGCTCGCCAGCATGCGCGCCGGCGATGGGCTGCTGCCCTGCTTCGAATGGGCCGTGGGCAAGGACCTGCGCGCCGGGCGGCTGCAGTCCTGCCTGGACGACTGGCGCTTCGAAAGCGATGCCTTCGGCGAGCCCGAGCTGTGGGCGGTCTATCCGCGCGGCCAGCGCGGCAAGGCCAAGGTCAAGGCTTTTGTCGACGGCCTGAGCGAGCGGCTGGCCGCGCTGGCCTTGGCTTGACCTTGCGCAAACCACCCCCGAGCCGTTGGAATTGACCGACACCACGCCGGCTGCCCCGGTGCTAACTTGCGCGCACTTTGCAATCCCGCCGAGGTGCCCCATGCCCAAGACCCTGATCGAACCCTTCCGCATCAAGAGCGTCGAACCCATCCGCATGACCACGCGCAGCGAGCGCGAGGCGCTGCTGGCCGAAGCCAAGCTGAATGTGTTCAAGCTGCCCGCCGAGGATGTGCTGATCGACTGGCTTACCGACTCGGGCACCGGCGCGATGTCATCGCGCCAATGGGGCGCCATCATGGAAGGCGACGAGAGCTATGCCGGCGCGCGCAGCTTCTACCGCCTGCAGACGGTGATCCAGGACATCACCGGCATGCAGCACTTCGTGCCTACCCACCAGGGCCGCGCCGCCGAGAAGGTGCTGTTCACCGCGGTGTGCAAGCAGGGCGACCTGGTGCCCAACAACTGCCATTTCGACACCACCCGCGCCAACCTCGAATACCTGGGCGTGGAGGCGCGCGATCTGGTGATCGCCGAGGGCCTGCAGCCCTCGCTGGTCCATCCCTTCAAGGGCAATATCGACCTGGCGCGCGTGGCGGCGCTGCTGGAGGCCGAGGGCGCGCGCATTCCCTTCGGCATGATCACGGTGACCAACAACACCGGCGGCGGCCAGCCCGTCTCCATGGCCAATATCCGCGCCTATGCCAAGCTGCTGAAGGCGCATGGCAAGCCCTTCATCATGGACGTGTGCCGCTTCGCCGAGAACGCCATGTTCATCAAGATGCGCGAGCCGGGCTATGAGCAGGTCTCGATCCGCGACATCGTCAAGGAGATGTTCTCCTATGCCGACGGCTGCACCATGAGCGCGAAGAAGGACGGCATGGTGAATATCGGCGGCTTCATCGTGCTGCGCGACGAGGCCTGGATGGACGCGGTGCGCAATGTGCTGATCATGACCGAGGGCTTCCCCACCTATGGCGGACTGGCCGGGCGCGATCTGGAGGCGTTGGCCGTGGGGCTGGAGGAGGGCATGCAGGAGGACTATCTGCGCTACCGCCTGCGCACCGCCGAATACCTGGGCGAGCGCCTGGAGGCGGCCGGCGTGGGCTTCGTCCGGCCCACCGGCGGCCATGCGGTGTACATCGATGCGCGTACCGTGCTGCCCGACATGCCGGTCGAGCATTACCCGGCCTGGGCGCTGTGCAATGCGCTCTATCTGGAGGGCGGCATCCGCGGCGTCGAGATTGGCTCGGTGATGTTCGGCAAGCGCCTGGACGACGGCACCGAGACCTATCACAGCATGGAGCTGCTGCGCCTGGCCTTCCCGCGCCGCATGTACACCCAGTCGCATTTCGACTATGCGGCCGAGGTGATTGCCGAGGTGAAGCAGAAGGCCGCCAGCATCCGCGGCGTGCGCATCGTCAAACAGCCCAAGTTCCTACGCCACTTCACCTGCGAGTGCGAATGGATCTGAGGCAGGACCGAGGGCAAGACCCGCGTCTTGCCCGACGCCTGACGAAGGCCATGCCGCATGCAGGCGGCATGGCTGAGGCAGCCCTCCTAGAATGCCGCGTCGCCCTCGCCTCCGGGCCCGCCAGCATGTCGTCATCGCAGCCCATCATCAGCACCAATGCCTTTTGCCAGGGCAGCTTCGCGCCGCATGGTGAATTCCGCATCCAGTGTCTGGACGGCTTGTTCTGCTATGAGGCGATTGGCCCCTTCAATCTGGAGGCGGTGCGCGCGCTGGGGCCGGCGCGCCGCCAGGCCCTGGAGCGCTGGGCGCCCGCGGCTGGCGCCCGCGTCGCGGTGCTGGTGCATTGGCAGCACAGTGCGCTGATGTCGCCCGAGGCCTTTGCGGCCTATCGGGCCGGGCTGAGCGCCACCGCGCAGTCCCTGGCGGTGCCGCCCGTCGTGGCCTGGGTGGCGGAGCCCGAACTCGAGGGCATGGACTTCATGCTGGACCGCTTCGCCGAGGTCTTCAGCGCCAATCGCGTCGAATTCCAGCTGTTCACGGCTTGGCAGGATGGCGCGCGCTGGCTGCGCGCAAGGCTGGCGCAAGCGGCCGAGCGCTGACGCTCAGACCATGTGGCAGGCCACCTGCCGCCCATCGAGCTCGCGCAGCTCGGGTTCCTCCACCGCGCAGCGCGCCTGCGCCAGCGGGCAGCGCTTGTGAAAGGCGCAGCCGCTGGGCGGGTTCAGCGGGCTGGGCAGCTCGCCCTGGATCTTGATGCGCAGCCGGCGGTCCTGCGCGCGCAGTGCCGGTGTGGCGCTCATCAGCGCCTGGGTGTAGGGGTGCAGCGGGCGGGCGAAGATGCGGGCCTTGTCGCCGTATTCAACGGCGCGGCCCAGATACATCACCAGCAGGTCCTTGGCCACATGCTCGACCACGCTGAGGTTGTGCGAGATGAACACATAGCCGGTGCCGAACTCGTCCTGCAGGTCCATGAAGAGATTGAGGATCTGCGCCTGGATCGAGACGTCCAGCGCCGAGACCGGCTCGTCGGCCACCACCACGCGCGGGTTCAGCATCATGGCGCGCGCGATCGCGATGCGCTGGCGCTGGCCGCCCGAGAACATATGTGGATAACGCCTCAGGTGCTCGGGCCGAAGGCCCACCTTGTGCACCAGGGCCTCCACGCGTTCGAGGCGCTCGGCACGGCTCAGCCGGGTGTTGATGACAAGGGGCTCGGCCAGGGTGTCCGCAATGCTCTTGCGCGGGTTCAGCGAGGCAAAGGGGTTCTGGAACACCATCTGCACGCGTTGGCGCAGGCGCTTGAGCGTGGCCGCGTCGGCCTGCGCCGCGTCCTGGCCCTCGATCAGCAGGGCGCCGCTGCTGGGCGGCTCGATCAGGGTGAGCTGGCGCGCCAGCGTGGACTTGCCGCAGCCCGACTCGCCCACCACCGCGAGGGTCTCACCGGCCCTTAATCCGAAGCTCAGACCGTTGAGCGCCTTTACCGTGGCCTTGGGCGATAGAAAGGACCAGCCGCGGCTGACGCGGTAATGGCGTGCCAGGTCTTGCGCCTGCAAGAGCAAAGGCTCAGACATGGGCCACCTCCTGCGGGGCTGGCACCGGGTGGATGCAGCGCACACCCTCGACCAGGCTCGGGCGCGCGGCCTCGCAGGCGGGCGTGACATAGCGGCAGCGTGGCGCCAGCAGGCAGCCGCGCGGGCGATCCAGCGCGCCGGGCACGATGCCGGGCAGGGCGGCCAGGCGCCGTGCACCCTTGTTGTGCTCGGGTATCGCGGCCAGCAAGGCCTCGGTATAGGGGTGGCGCGGGCGCTCGAACAGGGCCGGCACCGGCCCGGTCTCGACCACCTGGCCCGCATACATCACGACCACTCTTTGTGCCATCTCGGCCACCACCGCCAGGTCGTGCGTGATCATCACCAGCGCCATGTTTTGCTCGCGCTGCAGCTTCAGCAAGAGGTCCATGATCTGGGCCTGGATGGTGACGTCCAGCGCGGTGGTGGGTTCGTCGGCGATCAAGAGCTTAGGCGCGCAGGCGATCGCCATCGCGATCATGACGCGCTGGTTCATGCCGCCCGAGAGCTCGTGCGGATAGGCCTTCAATCGGCTCGGGGCATCGGGGATCTCCACCTGCTCCAGCAGCTCGAGCGCGCGTGCGCGCGCCGCGCCGCCGCGCAGGCCCAGGTGTGCCTTCAGCACCTCCTCGATCTGGTAGCCCACCGTGTAGCTGGGGTTCAGGCTGGTGAGCGCGTCCTGGAAGATCATGGCCATGTCGCGGCCGACGATGGCGCGGCGCTGCGCCGCGCTGATGCCCTGCAGCGAGCGGCCCTGGAACTCCAGCGCGCCGGCGCTGACGCGGCCCGGTGCGGCGATCAGGCCCATCAGCGCCATCATGCTGACCGATTTGCCCGAGCCCGATTCACCCACGATGCCCAGCACCTCGCCGGGCGCGAGCGTGAAGTCCACGCCATCCACCGCGGCAAAGCCGCCGAACTCGACCCGCAGGCCTTCTATGCGTAAGAGTGGCGCTGACATCAGCCGGCTCGCTTCAGTTTGGGGTCCAGCGCATCGCGCAGGCCGTCGCCCATCAGGTTGATGGACAAGACCGAGATCAGAATGGTCAGGCCCGGCAGGGTCACGACCCAGGGGGCGCGCTCGATGTAGTCGCGCGCGGCCGAGAGCATGCTGCCCCATTCGGGCGTGGGCGCCTGCACGCCCAGGCCCAGAAAGCCCAGGCCGGCGGTTTCCAGGATGGCGGCCGAGAAGCTCAGCGTGGCGTTGACGATCAGCGGCGCCATGCAGTTGGGCAGCACCGCCGAGAACATCAGGCGCAGCGTGCCGGCGCCGGCCACGCGGCTGGCGGTCACGTACTCCTTGCCGATCTCGGCCAGTGCGGCGGCGCGCGTCAGCCGCGTGTAGCCGGGCAGCGCGCCGATCGCGATCGCGATCACGGTGTTGACAAGACCTGGCCCCAGCACGGTGATGACGCAGATCGCCAGCAGCAGGCCCGGCAAGGCCAGCATGATGTCCATCACGCGCATGATGGCGGGTGACCAAGCGCGCTGGTAGAACGCCGCCGTGAGGCCCAAGAGCACGCCCGGCAGCATCGACATCAGCACCGAGGCCAGGCCTATGCCCAAGGAGACGCGGCCGCCATGCAGCAGGCGCGAGAGCAGGTCGCGCCCGAGCTCGTCGGTGCCGAGCAGAAAGCGCCAGCTGCCGCCCTCGGCCCACACCGGCGGCGTGAGCATGTGCTCGCGGTATTGCTCGATGGCGCTGTGCGGCGCGATCCAGGGCGAGAGCAGGGCGCAGGCGGCGATCAGCGCGAACACGATCAGCGCCAGCAGCGCACCGCGGTTGGCGGCAAAGCCGCCCCAGAACTCGGCCAGCGGCGAAGGGTAGGCCGGGGCTTGGGCAACAACAGGGCTCGTCATGATTTGTTGGAACGGATGCGCGGATTCACCACGCCGTAGAGAACATCCACGATGAGGTTGACGGCGATGAAGGTGCAGGCCGAGATCAGGATGCCGGCCTGCACCACCGGGTAGTCGCGCCGGGCGATCGAGTCGATCAGCCATTTGCCGATGCCGGGCCAGGAGAAGATGGTTTCGGTCAGCACCGCGCCGGCCAGCAGGCTGCCGGTCTGCATGCCCACCACCGTGAGCACCGGGATCAGCGCATTGCGCAGCGCATGCACCAGCACGATGCGCATGGGCTTCAGCCCCTTGGCCTGGGCGGTGCGGATGTAGTCCTCGCGCAGCACCTCCAGCATGCTGGAGCGCGTCATGCGCGCCACCACCGCCATGGTGGAGGTGCCCAGCACCAGGGCGGGCAGGAGCAGGTGCAAGCAGGCGGATTGGAAGGCGCCCGCTTCGCCGCCGCTTCTGTCGGCCATCCAGGCGTCCCACAGCATGAAGCCGCTCACCCGGGCCACGTCGTACTCGATGCCGATGCGGCCCGAAACCGGGGTCCAGCCCAGGCCCACCGAGAAATACATGATGAGGATCAGGCCCCACCAGAACACCGGCATCGAATAGCCCACCGTGGCCACGCCCATCACGCCCTGGTCCAGCAGCGAGCCGCGCCTGAGGCTGGCCGCCATGCCCAGCAGCAGGCCCAGGCTCACGGCCAGCAGCAGGGCGCTCAGCGCCAGCTCCACGGTGGCGGGGAACAGCACCGCGAACTCGGCCGACACCGGCGCCCGGCTCACCAGCGACTGGCCCAGATCGCCATGCAGCAGCCGGCCCAGATAGTCGAGGTATTGCACGTGCAGGGGCTGGTCCAGCCCCATGCGGTGCACGAGTTCGGCATGCGCCTCGGGGTCGAGCCGGCGCTCGCCCATCATCACCTCGATCGGGTCGCCCGGCACCAGCCGTATCAGGCCGAAGGCGACGATGGTGATGCCCAGCAAGGTGGGCAGCAGGGCGGCGAGCTTGTGCAGCAGGAACTTTACGAACATCACCAGGGCGAGGAGGAGGTGGACGCGGTGCGGCCGCGGGGGTCGGTGCTTGTCGTCAGCTTCATGCCATCCGGCAGGTTCACCACCTCCAGCAGGGCCGCGGTTTCGGCGTCGGGCTCGCCATCGTACTTGGCGGGGCGGTATTTCATCTGGAAGGCGGCGATCACATGGCGCGTCGCCTCGTCGAGCGCGCCATGGCGCGGCACGTCGAAACCGTGGCGCGCCAGCTGCTCCTGGAACCAGGCCACGCCGGGCAACGCGGCCTGGTGGCCGGCCAGCCTGGCGGCCACCATTCCGGCATCGGGCCAGGCGATCAGGCCGGCGTCGGCGAACTGCTTCCAGGGGAACATCGGGCCAGGGTCCTGCTTGCTCTGGGGCTGGATATCGCTGTGGCCAAGGATGCGCTCGGGGCGGATCTGATGGCGCCGCACGATGTCCTTGCTGAGCGCCAGCACCGCGTCGATCTGCTGCTGCGGGAAGGGCGCATAGCTGACCGTGCCGTCGGCCGCCACCTGGCGGCCCGGGTTGACGATCTCGATGCCGATCGAGCTGGGGTTGAGATTGGCATGGCCGCGCCAGTAGCTGGGGCCGGCATGCCAGGCGCGCTGGCTTTCCTCCACCAGGCGGTAGGCGATGACGGGATCGTCGCGCACCAGGTAATGGCTGGACACCATGCCGCCGGTGGTGAGGGTCTTGAGCGAACTCTCGAAATTGCCCACCGTGTAGTGCAGCACCAGGAAGAGCACGCGGCTGTCCTGGTTCTCCGAGCGGTAGCTGGTGTCCAGCCGCACGCCGGGCGGGCCGCTGGCGCAGGCGCTCAGCAGCAGCAGGGCGGTGAGGGCGCAGGTGGCGAGTGGCAGTTTGGTGGGCAGCTTCATGGGGTCAGGTCTTGAGCGTCATGCAGCGCGAGGCGGGCGGCGGTGTGATGGGCTTGCAGCTGCTGCACGCGCAACTCTATGCCGGCCGGCAGGGCCTCGCGCAGGCCGGCGGCGATCGATTCATGCAGCAGCAGGGCGCGGCCGGCGGCCAGCACCGGGCGCGGGCCATGGCGGTGCAGCAGGGCCTGGGCCAGGCGCGCCAGTTCATGGCCGGCGCGGCGCAAAAGCGCGCGCGCCCTTGCGTCCTGCTCGGCGGCGGCGGCCACGGCCAGCGCCAGGCGGCCCACCGCGCCGCGCTCGGCGCCATAGACGAAGGCGCGCGTGCTGGCCCAGTCGCTGCCGCCGATGGCGGCAAACAGCGCCTGCGCCAGCGGCCAGGCCTGGGTGCTGCCGGGCTGCTCGTCCTCCTGGCGCCAGACGGCGGCCAGGGCCTCGCGCGCGATCCAGTAGCCGCCGCCCTCGTCGCCCAGGATGGGGCCACGGCCGCCGGCGCGCTCGAAGCGGCCCTGCGGGTCGATGTAGGCGGCGATGGCGCCGGTGCCGGCATAGACCAGATAGCCCTCGCCGGGGCGGGCAAAGGCGCTGCGGTAGGCGATCTCCATATCGCTGCCGCAGTGCATCAGGCGCGGCGCCAGGCCCAGCGCCTGCGCGAGCAGGTCCTTGAGCTGCTGGGCCAGCGGCCCCTGCGGTTCGGCCAGGCCGGTGATGCCGGCCACCAGGCGGCTGGGCCGGCCATGCGGCAGCACCGCGGCGGCCAGCTGGTGCAGGGTCTGGGTCAGCGCCATGCGGCCGGCGGTCTGCGCCAGCTGCGTGGCGCTGATGCCCGCCACCTGGCCCTCGGCCAGCAGCGCACCGTCGGGGCCGGCCAGGGCCCAGCGCGTGTGCGTGCCGCCGGCGTCCAGGCCGAGGCCGCGCGCGTGAGGGCTTGAGCTGGGTGTGGCGATAAGCATGGGCAGGCCGAGCTTACGTGGCGGCGCGCCCGGCTGACCAATGTCAATGGCGTTGGCGGGCATAACCGCGACGCATGTTCGGGATCTCCCGCAGGTGCCGGGCCAGCGGCGCTGGTTCAGCTTCGGTTCATCTTGACCACGCATGCTGGCGCCGCGCTTGTTCACAGGAGTGACCGATGAAGCCTTTCTGCACCACCTCCCTGCCGCCCCTGGTCCTGAGTCTGGGTTTGTTGAGCCCCTGGTGGGCCGCTGCCGCCGTGTTCGGCACGCTGGGCAATTTCGACGTCGTGAATGACACCGGTCAGACCGCCCACGGCTTCGAGATCGAGCTCGAAGGCCTGCATCTGGGCGACATCACCGACACCTTTGGCGGCGCCGGCCGCGGCTTCCCCACCACGGTGGAGCGCTATGGCGCCCCCGCGGTCAGCGAGTACAGCGTTGGCGGCGTGTTCGGCGTGCGCGTCAGCTACAAGGCCAGCTTTGCCGCCGGCGTGTGGAATGTGGGCACGCCCAGCGGCGTGTTCAACACCCCGGGCGAAAGCTGCTGGACCGGTGGCGGCATCGGCTATGGCCCCAGCACGCCCTGCGATCACTTTGGCGTCGGCACGGTGGGTAATGCCAGCCAGACGCGTTACAGCTGGCTGGTGGAAAGCAGCCCCGGCTCGGGCACGCTGGTGCCGGTGACGGCGGCGCTGCCGGCACCCGCCTGGCAGGTCATTCCCGCGCCCCTGCCGGCGCAGCCGCCGGTGGTGGTGGCGCGCATCCAGGCGCCACCGCCGCCGGAAACGCCCGAGCCGCAGTTCGGCGAGCCGGTCTGGGTCAAGGTCTACACCACCGAGTTCGAGGACAAGGTCGGCCTGGAAGAGCTGATGGGCGGCGACCCCAGGATCCAGGCGGCCAAGAGCAAGACCGAGATTGAATGGCAGTTGCTGCAGACCGACCCCGGCAACCCGAACGCGGGCCAGTTGGAGAACGGCGGTCTGGCGGCGGTGGGCGAGAAGTCCGAATCGGTGGTGCGGCGCTACGAGTTCTACCACTACATCGGTGCCTTCGACCCGCAGAACCACGAGGCCAAGCCCCTGCTGGGCGATTCGCATGCCGATCCCAGCGAGGTGGGCGAGTTCATCGGCGCGCAGAACGTCGCCGTCAACCTGAATGGCAATATCGTGGCGGTGCCCGAGCCGTCCAGCTGGGCGATGCTGGGCCTGGGTCTGGCGGGCCTGGCCTGGCGGCGCCGCGGCTTGATTCAGCGCAACTGAGCGCGGGCTTTGCCCGCCGCGCAGCGGCCGCCCGGCGCGATGATCGCCGCATGCAAGTGCTGCTCGTCGAGGATGACATCGATCTGGGCCAGGCGGTTTGCGAGCATCTCGAGGCGGCCGGCCTGCAGGTGCATTGGTGCAAGCTGCTGGCGCAGGCGGCAGCGCTGCCGCCGCCAGAACTGGCCCTGCTGGACCTGCAACTGCCGGACGGCGACGGGCTCAGCCTGCTGCGCCGCTGGCGCGCCCAGGGCCTGCGCCTGCCGGTGCTGGTGCTGACGGCGCGCGAACGCATCTCCGAGCGCGTGCAGGGCCTGCGCGCCGGCGCCGACGACTACCTCAGCAAACCCTTCGACCTGGACGAGCTGCTGGCCCGCATCGAGGCCTTGTGGCGGCGTGCCCAGCCGCCCGGTCTGGCGGCGCTGGGCGATCTGGAACTTGACCTGCGCCAGCATTGCGCGCGCCGCGGCGGCCAGGCGCTGGAGCTCACCGCGATGGAATGGGCGTTGCTGAAATGCCTGGCCGCCGCACCCGGGCGCATCGTCGAGCGCGACCGTCTGGAGAGCGCGCTGGAGCCGCTCAGTCATGCCGATAGCAGCAGCAACTCGCTGGAGGTGATCGTCAGCCGCTTGCGCAAGAAGCTGGGCCCCGCGCGCATCAGCACCCACCGTGGCCTGGGCTACCGCTTTGAGGCCTGACAGCGCCAGTGCTGGCTGGAGTCTGGAGCGGCGCCTGCGTCGGCGCCTGCTGCTGGCCTTCCTGCTGGCCTGGCTGCTGGGCAGCGGCGCGGCCCTGCTGGCGGTGCAGGAGGAAACCGACGAGGTGCTTGACAGCGCCCTGGTCGAGACCGGCCAGCATCTGCTGGGGCTGGGCGATGCGGTGCTGGGCAGCGTGGCGCTGCACGGCGCGCCGGCGGGCTTTGCCGCGCACGAGGAATTCGTCGTCTACCAGGTGCTGGACGCGCAGGGCCGCTTGCGCTGGCGCTCGCACCGTGCGCCCGAGCAGCAGCTGGCGCCAGCGCTGCGGCCGGGCCTGATGAACCATGGCGACTGGCGCGTGGCGGTGCTGGACTCACGCGCCAGCGCCTATCGTGTGCTGGTGGCCGAGCCGCTGGCGCATCGCGCCGAGGTCTTGTGGGAGGCTGCCCTGGCCATGCTGCTGCCGCTGCTGGCGCTGCTGCCGCTGAGCTGGTTGATTCTGCATCTGCTGCTGCGCGCGGGCTTTGGCAGCCTGGATCCGGTGCAGCAGGCGCTGCGCCGCGACAGCCGGCAGCCGCTGCCGTTGCAGGGCATGCCGCAGGAATGGCTGCCCCTGCTGCAGGAGGTGAACGCGATGCGGGCGCGGCAGCAGATGATGGTGGAGGCCGAGCGCGCTTTTGCCGGCCAGATGGCGCATGAGCTGCGCACCCCGCTGGCGGCGGCGCGCGCCCAGGTGCAGCGCCTGCTGCAGGTGCTGGGCCCGGCCGCATCGCCCGAGCAGGCCGAGCGCGCCGGCGCGGTGCTCAAGCAGCTGGACCGCGTCAACGCGCTGGCCGCACGCTTGCTGGAGCTGGCGCGCGTGGACGCCGGTCTGGCGCTGCGGCGCGAGCCGGTAGACCTCAAGCTGCTGGCGCGCCTGGTGCTGGATGAGTTCGAACATGGCGGCCAGCGCCCGCCGCAGCTGCATCTGTGCGAGGCGCCGGCGCTGGTGCAGGGCGACATCGACGCGCTTGGCATCGCGCTGCGCAATCTGGTGCACAACGCCAGGCAGCACGGTGGTGCTGACGCCAAGGTCGATGTGCTGGTGCAGCCCATGAGCCTGTGCGTGCGCGACGACGGTCCGGGCCTGGATGCCGACCGGCTGGCGCAGTTGCGGCAAGACCTGACCCTGGGCCAGGGGCCGCAGGCGCGCCTGGGGCTGGCCCTGGTGCACAAGATCGCCGAGCAGTCGGGAGCGACGCTGCGGCTGAGTTCGCCCTGCGCGGGCGGGCGGGGGTTCGAGGCCGGATTGGATTGGCCGATGGCAGCATGAAAAAGGGCTCCCGAGGGAGCCCTGTGCGATGCCTGAGCGCTGGTGCTACTTAGAACTCATATTTCGCGGTGATCTGCACGGCCCACTGCGACTCACCCTTGTTCTGCTTGGTCTCGTAGTCGTCGGCTGCTGCGTTCACGCCGTAGACGTACTTGCCACCCTGCATGCCGGCGAAGTTGACGAAACCGCGACGGTTGCCGCCATTGCCGCCACCGGCGGTGAAGGGGATCTCGTCGATACGGCCCCAGCTCTTGTTGAGCATATTGCCGACGTTCAGGAAGTCCATCGTCAACACACCCTTGTGGCCGGCGAACAGGCCCGGCACTTCCTGGCTCAGGCGCAGGTCGAAGGTGTTGGCGAACTTGGACTTGGCGCTGTTGCGCCCGATCACGGTGCCGCGCGCGGCGTCGAGGTCGGGGTTGGCAGCCACGACTTCCCAGAAGCGCGCCTCGGCGGCGGCGGCGCTGTTCAGGCCGCTGCCAGGGGCGCCGCGGAAGATCACCTCACCCGAGCCAGGTGCCTTGGGGATGTACATCAGGTCGTTGCCGGTGATGCCGTCGCCATTCATGTCGTTCTTGTAGGTCCAGCTATAGGGCTTGCCCGAACGGCCTTCGTACACCAGGCCGACGGTGGTCTTGTACTGGCTGACGAAGGCCTTGGACCAGTTCACGGCGCCGGTGAAACGGTTTTGGATCAGGTAGGACGACTTCGAGGCCACCTCCTCGTTCGGATTGAACACCGCGCGGTTGGCATAGTTCGAGAACGAGGTCGACGAAGTCAGCGGGCTGACTTCCTTGGCGGTCGTGTAGGTGTAGGCCGTGGTCCAGTTCCAGCCGGCGTTGTTCTGACCCAGCGACAGCGTCAGGGCCTGGCCGCCACCCTTGCTGGTGCGCTCCGCCAGGATCACGTTGCCGAAGGTGACGTCACGATTGGCTCGGTTGGAGCCACCGCAGCCGCTGGTCAGCGCAGGGCCGCCGTTCCAGCACTTCGTGCCGTCCAGCGCCGCGGCGTTGTAGTAGAGCTCGCGGCCGTCAGGGCCGGTGGCCACGGGTGCGCCCAGGTTCAGGTTGCGGTAGTTGATGCCGTCCTTGGTCTTGGTCAGCAGCAGCTCGACGCCGGCCACCAGATCGTAGGGCAGCTCGGTGTCGAAGGCCAGATTGGACTTCCAGACCGAGGGCTGGCGCAGGCTCGGCGACAGGAAGTCGACCGCTGCTGCCGGCACCGAACCCGGGATGGTGTTGGGGTTGTCCGCATCGGGCTTGAAGACCAGGCCCGGCGGGCACAGCGGGTTGGTGGTGTTGCAGCTCAGCGTCATCACCGCCATGCCGGTGTTCGAGAAGGGGTTGGACAGCCAGACATTGGCCGCTGCGCCCTGGAACAGGCCGAAGCCGCCGCGCAGCTGTTGCTTTTCCTTGGCCTTGGTATTCAGGGCGTAGTTGAAGCCGAAGCGCGGCTGGAACAGCGTGGCGCCGTCCATGGTCTGGGTATTGTCGTAACCGAACTTGGCCAAAGCCTTGGCATTGGCGATGGGGCTGTCCGGCACGATGGCACGGTCCATGCGGGCACCCAGGGTCAGGTTCAGTCGGTTGTTGACGGTCCAGGTGTCCTGCACGAACAGGCCGAGATTGGCCATCGACCAGATCGCCGCGCCGTCGTCCAGCACGCGGCCGGTTTGCGGCAGCTGCACGGTGTAGGTGGAGGGCTTGCCGGCAGCGAACAGGGCCACCGGATCGGTGCCGCGGAAGATGTACTGGCCCTTGACGGTCTGCAGGAAGGCGTTGAACACGTCGTTGTTGCCGTAGTCGCCACCAAACTTGATCTCGTGGTCGTCCTTGATCCAGGTGCCGGCGAAATAGGCGTCGGTGGTCTTGGTGCGCAGCACGTTGAAGTGGCGGCTGTTCTCGGTGCCGAAGAACAGGGTGCGGTCGCCGGCGGTGGTGCCGGCCGGCGCTGCGCCGGTGAAGGTCAGGCGGATCTCGGGCAGGTTGGCGTTGTTGGCCACCAGGGCGTCGTACTTGCGCGTCGAGAGTTTGAACTCGGTGGAGAAGTTGTCGGTCCAGTCAGAGAACCACTGGCCCACAACGGTTTCGATGTTCTTGGTCTCGGTGTACCAATGCGAGCTCAGCGACAGCGAGGTGGCGCTGAAGTTGGTGAACAGTGGCTCGCCCTGCTCGGTCTTGGCATAGCGCAGGCTGGCGCGCTGCTTGTCGGTGATGTTCCAGTCGAGCTTGAGCAGGTAATCCTTGACCTTGGCCTGGGCGCCGGTGGGGGCGTCCGAGTTGCCGATGTCGATGCCCCAGTTGTCCTTGGCAACCTTCACGGCGGCATCGATCTGCGCCTGGGTGATGCCCACATTCGTCAGCGCGCTGCCGACCGGACCGAAGCTGGGGGTCGAGCGGGTGCTCTTGAACTCTTCGTAGTTGGCGAAGAAGAACAGCTTGTCCTTGATGATCGGGCCGCCCAGGGTGAAGCCCTTGGTGTCTTCCTTGAAGGCAGCGGGCTGGAAGTAGCTCTGGTTGCCCCGGTTGAAGCGCTGGCCGGCCAGTTTGTCGTCGCGGTAGACGTAGTAGACGCTGCCCTTGAAATCGTTGGTGCCCGACTTGGTCACCGCGTTGATGTTGGCGCCGGTATAGCCCTGCTGCGTCACATCGTAGTTAGAGAGATTGACCTGCACGGCCTGGATCGCGTCGATCGAGATCGGTTGCTTCAGGGTGGGCAGGTTGTTGGCGGCCAGACCGAAGGTGTCATTGGTGCGCACGCCGTCGATGGTGATGGCGTTGAAGCGGGTGTTCTGACCCATGGCCGACATTTCGCCACGGTCCTTGTCGGTCTGCGCCAGGCGCGGATCCAGGCGTGCATAGTCCTGCAGATTGCGCTGGATCGAGGCGTAGGCGTCGAGTTCCTTGCGGCCCAGGCTGGTGCCGGCCCCTTGCGAGGAGGCATCGAACTTGCTCGCCACCGCGCTACCCGTCACCACCACCTGGCTCAACACATTGCTGCCCAGGGTGAGGTCGAGGTTCAGCGACTCGGCCAGCGCGAGATAGATGCCGTCGCGGCTTTCCTTCTCGCTGCCCTTGCTCACCGTCACCGTGTAGGGGCCGCCCACGCGCAGGCCGCGCACGCTGTAGCGGCCTTCGGCATCGGTGGTGAAGTTGTTCACCGAGCCCGACTCACGGTGCACGATGCTCACCGTGGCGCCGGCCACGGGCTTGCCATCGGCGCCGGTGACGCGGCCGCCCACGGCCGAGGTGGTGTTCTGTGCGAACGCGGGGGCCGCCGCGACGATGGCGACGGCCACGCTGAGTGCCGTCCTCGAAAATCCAGACCAATCTCTGTTGTTGCTGCTGCTGCTCATCCTGCGTGCTCCATGTTGAGAATTCAGTGACCGAATCCTGGCCTGCCGAACACCTCCGACGGAAACCGCAAACGTTTGACGTTGCGATTTCCAGGCCAAAAATGAGGCCTTAGAGGGTCTTTGACGGGTTTCGGCAAGCCGGACGAGGGCGCCAAACGCACTCATCCCACTTCTATCCAAGCGAAAAGCCTACCAGCGGGGCATTTTCACTTCAATCCGCGCGTTCCCAGGATTGCCAGGGCGCGGGCAGGCGCCAGGCCAGGCCCGGCGGCGCGGATTCGGTCGTCCACGGGGCACAGTCTGAGGCCTGGATATGGCGCTTTTGTGACTCTGTCACAGAGTGTGACGGGCGGCCCACGCTGGGCCACCACGACGCTACGCGCCGGCCCCGGCGCGCCACCGGCTTGGGCGCCCGGCCCTGCCCGAACCGGCGCGAAGGTTTTTGTTGGCCGTTGCTCAAAGTCCACAGGCAGGGGGCGAATTCTTCGGCGACGCTGGGGCATGATGGTGCAAGACCCGCCTGCGCAGGCGGGGCGGTTCCGATCGGGGGACGCATGGGGCGCGCATCCAAACCAGAGGGAACAAAAGCCATCAATCTGGCGCTGCAGGGCGGTGGCTCGCATGGCGCCTTCACCTGGGGCGTGCTGGACGCCTTGCTGGCCGACGGCCGCCTGCGCGTCGAGGCCATCAGCGCCACCAGCGCCGGCAGCCTCAACGCGGTGGCCCTGGCCGACGGCCTGCGACGCGGCGGCCCCGAGGGCGCGCGGCGCTCGCTGGCCGGGCTCTGGCAGGCGGTGGCCGCGGCCGGCCGGCCGACGCCCTGGCAGGCCCCCTGGCTGGACGCCTTGATGCAGGGCTGGCAAAAAACGCTGCCGCCCGAGTTCTTATTGCCCCAGCATTGGTGGGCGGGCAGCCTGTTGCAGGCCTTCTCGCCCTACCAGCTCAATCCGCTCAACATCAACCCGCTGCGCCAGCTGCTGCAGCAATGCGTCGATCTGGACGCGCTGCGCCAGGCGCCGCCGCTGGTGAAGCTGTTCCTCAGCGCCACCAATGTCGAGACCGGCAAGATCCGCGTTTTCAGCGGCAGCGAGATCACGGCCGATGCGGTGCTGGCCAGCGCCTGCCTGCCCAACCTGTTCCAGGCGGTGGAAATCGACGGCGAGTATTTCTGGGACGGCGGCTTCATGGGCAACCCGGCGATCTTCCCGCTCATCTACGAAGACGTCTCGGCCGATGTGCTGATCGTGCATGTGAACCCGCTGGTGCGCCGCGGCGTGCCGCGCAGCGCGGCCGAGATCGCCAACCGCGTCAACGAGATCAGCTTCAACTCTTCGCTGATGCGCGAGATGCGTGCCATCGCCTTTGTCACCAGCCTGATCGACCGTGGCAAGCTAGCGCCGGCGGACGCGCGCCGCATGCGCATCCACTCGATACGCTGCGACGAGCTGATGGCGGCGCAGTCGGCCAGCAGCAAGCTGGACATTGGCTGGGCCTATCTGTGCGAGCTGCGCGACGCCGGCCGCGCCCAGGCCCAGGCCTGGCTGGCGGCGCATCTGGCGCAGGTCGGCAAGGCCTCCACGGTGGATATACGCGCCGAGTTCCTGTGACGGCGCTCAGCCTGGCGCGTCGACCAGCATCCGCACCACTTCCAGCGCCGTCTTGACCTTGAAGGGCTTGAGCATCACGCGCTTGATGCCCAGTGGCCCGAACAGCGCCAGCGTAGCCGCGTCGACGCTGCCGGCGGTGAGCGCGATCGGCAGGTCGCGCGGGCATTGCAGGCTGCCGGCGCGCACGCCCTGCACCAGGGCCAGCGCGGCCAGGCGTTCGTCCACGTCCATCAGCAGCGCGTGCACCGTCCTGGCCTCCAGCATGCGCTGCGCCAGCTCATGGCTGTTGGCCTCCACCACCATGGCGATGTTGAGCTCGCGCGCCACCATCGCGAGGGTGCGCCGGAACAGGGTATTGGGGTCGACCAGCAGCAGCAGGGGGCGAGCGGCCTGACCCATGCTCAGGGCTCCAGCGGCTCGCCGAGCAGTTCGCCGCGTATCAGATCGCGCAAGCTGCCGAGGATGGCAAGCTCGGTGTTGTCCAGTTCGCGCGGCCTGGTGTCGAGCAGGCACAGCGTGCCGACGCGCAGGCCCGGGCCGGTCTCGATCGGCGCGCCCGCATAGAAACGCACCTGCGGGCCGCTGGTCACCAGCGGGTTGTCGACGAAGCGCGCGTCCGCCAGCGCATCCGGCACCACCATGATCTCCGCACTGAGGATGGCATGTGCGCAGAAGGCATGCTCGCGCGCGATATTGCATTGGTCAACGCCGACGCAGGACTTGGTCCATTGCCGCTCGCTGTCCACCAGCGAGAGCATCGCCACCGGCATCTCGAACTCCTCGGCCGCAAACTGCACGATGCGGTCGAAGCGCTGCTCGGGCGGAGTGTCCAGGATGAGCAATTCGCGCAGGGCGCGCAGGCGCTCGGCTTCGTTGCTGGGGATGGCGGCGCTGCTCATGGTGCTTGGTGGCCCGATCTTAGAGCGTGTTGACGATCCCGTCATGGCCGCCGACCCAGCCAGGGCATCTCTGGCGGACGCGCAGGTTCGGTGTAAGGCCCGTCCCGCAGGGCGTCGGCCAGGCCGCGGCGGTTCTGCGCCAGCGCCACCATGCTGAAGTGGGCATGACCGGTGCCAGGCGCCAGTTCACGCGTCAGCGCGATCTGCCCGAGGATCTCTTCCACCGGCCAGCTGTCGGGCCTGTCGGTGATGCGGCTGGTGAACAGGCCCGGGTAGATATGCCGGCCCAGCGGGTTCTGACCATGCCAGTAGTCCAGCAGCACCTCGAAGGCTTGGGGCGTCTGCGCGCGCGGCCAGTAGAGCTGCGGCACCAGGTAGTCCAGCCAGCCCTCGCGCAGCCAGCGCTCCACATGGGCGTAGAGCTTGTCGTACTGCGAGAAGCCGGCAATGCCGGCCGGGCGCAGATCGGGGCGCGGCAGGCCGAAGGGGCTGATGCCCAGCTTGACCCAGGGCTTGCCGGCCTCGCGCACCAGCCGGTAGAGCTGCTGCACCAGGCGGTCGACGTTGTCGCGGCGCCAGTCGGCACGGGCGAGGCCGCTGGCCAGGCCATGGCGCAGCCAGCTCGGCTCGTCGGGGAAGTCCAGCTCCTGCTTGTTGCTGGCGTCCAGTACCGGGTAGGGATAGAAGTAGTCGTCGATATGGATGCCGTCGACGTCATAGCGCTGCAGCACATCGCGCACCACCGCCAGCATATGTGCGGCGGCGGCGGGCTCGCCGGGGTCTATCCATTGTTGATCGCCATAGCGCTTGACCCAGTCCGGCCTTGTCTGGCTCAGATGGCCGGCCGCGGGCGCCGAGCGCGCCTGGCTCTGGCGCGCGCGGTAGGGGTTGAACCAGGCATGCAGCTCCAGCCCGCGCGCATGGGCCGCGCTCACCCAGCTGGCCAGAGGGTCGTAGAAGGGCTCGGGGGCCTGGCCCTGGGTGCCGCTCAGGTACTCGCTCCAGGGCTCCAGCGCCGAGGGGTAGATTGCATCGGCGCTGCTGCGCACCTGCAGGATGATGGTGTTGAGCCCGAGCGCCGCGGCGCGGTCGAGCAGGGCGTGCATCTCGGCGATCTGCTCGGCGCTGCCAAGCCCCTTGCGGCTGGGCCAGTCGATATTCGCCACCGTGGCCACCCAGGCGGCGCGGAACTCGCGCGCCGGCGGCGGGGCCAGTGGCGCGGGCGGCGCGAGCGGTGCGGCCGGCGGGATGGGCAGCGGCGCACAGCCGGCCAGGCCCAGCATCGCCATGGCCGTCAGGGCCTTACGTCGTTGCATGCAATCCTTCAAACCTTCACAAACCACTGCCTGCGCCACATGAGCCAGGCCACCAGGTACATGCTGGCACAGAAAGCCAGGGCATACAGCAGCGAGGCATTGCGCGGCGCCAGCTCCAGGGCCTGGATGGGCGCGTAGAGCAGGGCCTTGAGCGAGCGCTCGCCGCCGTCCGACCGCGCCAGCTTGATGAAGAACAGCAGCTTGGCCAGCAGGCCTGAGAGCGCGAAGATGAAGAGCGCGTTCATGCCGAACACCTGCAACGGCTTGGCCCAGCGCGCCAGGCGCGCGCGCAGCAGCGGCAGCGGCATGGCGTCCAGCAGCCAGTAGAAGCTGCCGAACAGCAGGCAGGCCCAGCCCGTCATCGCCAGCGCGTAGGAGGGCGTCCAGAGATTCTTGTTGATGGGCATCAGCCAGGCGTCGAGCAGCTGGCCCAGCCACAGGCAGGCAAGACCTGACACCATGAACCACATGGCCTTTTCGACCGGCGCGCGCCGCGCCATCAGCCAGCGTCCCGCCAACAGGCCCGCGACCTGGCTGGCCAGCGCCGGCAGGGTGGAGAGCAGGCCTTCCGGGTCCCAGCTCCTGCTTTTCGCCCACAGATGGCCGCCCATCAGCGTGCGATCGAGCCAGGCGCCGCTGTCCTCGCCGGGCTGCAGCGAGCCGACATGCCACAGGCCCTGGGCATCCGGCACCGGCAGGCACAGCATCAGCAGGCTGTAGAGCGCCAGCAGGGCCAGGGCCGCGGCCAGCTGCTGGCGCCAGCCCGGCAACAGCGCCAGCGGTGCGGCCAGCAGGGTGATGAGGCCCAGGCGCTGCAGCACGCCGGGCCAGCGCAGGGTCTCCAGATTGAAGGCCGGGATGAGGTTGAGCGCCAGGCCGATCGCGATGATGACCAGGCCGCGCCGCCAGGTCTGCAGCAGCAGGGCCCGCCGGGCGGCACCCGCCGCGGCACGCCGGCCCAGGCTGATGTGCATGGACACGCCGCTGATGAAGACGAAGAAGGGAAAGATCCAATCGGTGAAGGTCCAGCCATGCCACTCGGCATGCGCCAGCGGGCCGTAGAGATGCGCCCAGTCCCCCGGGTTGTTGACCACCAGCATCGCAGCGATGGTGAAGCCGCGGAAGGCGTCCAGGCTGGCTAGGCGTGCGCTACTCATGTATCGGCCTCAGCCTTCTTCCCAAAGCCCTCGGGGATCTGCAGCAGCGCCGTCATCGCGAACGAGGGCAGGGTGGCCAGCAGCACCCAGGCAAAGAACCAGGCATAGCCGATCTGCGCCTGCAGCCAGCCGCTCCACATGCCCGGCAGCATCATGCCCAGGGCCATGAAGCCGGTGCAAATCGCGTAGTGAGAAGTCTTGTGGGGGCCCTCGGCCACCAGCATCATCACCATCAAATAGGCGGTGAAGCCCAGGCCATAGCCGAACTGCTCCAGTGCCAGCACGGCGCTCACCAGCCACAGGCTGCCCGGATGCATCAGCGCCATCAAGAGGAACACCAGGTTGGGTACATGCATGCTGAGAATGAGCGGCCAGAGCGCGCGCTTCAGGCCCACGCGCGAGACGATCCAGCCGCCCAGCAGGCCGCCCAGGGTCAGCGCCGTCAGGCCCACCGTGCCATAGGTGATGCCCACCTCCTTGGTGCTGAGGCCCAGCCCGCCCTGCGCCGGCGCGTCAAGCAAAAAGGGCGTGGCCAGCTTGAGCAGCTGCGCCTCCGGGAAGCGGTAGAGCAGCAGATAGCCCAGGATCACCCCGATGGCGGGCTTGCGGAAATAGGCCTTGAAGACGGCGAAGAACTCGCGCGCACTGGCCTGCGCGGCCGGGCGATCCGCCGCCGGCCGCGGCAGCAGCACGAGGTGGTAGAGCGCCAACAGCGCAAAGGCCGCGGCCAGCAGCATGAAAACCTGGCTCCAGGCCGTGGCCATGCTGCCGCCGCTATTACGCTCCTGCAGCACGCCGGCCAGATAGACCAGGCCGCCCTGGCCGGCGATATTGGCGATGCGGTAGAAGGTCGAGCGCACGCCCACGAAGGCGGCCTGCTGGTGCTGTTGCAGCGCCAGCAGATAGAAGCCATCGGCGGCGATGTCGTGCGAGGCCGAGGCAAAGGCCATCAGCCAGAACACCGCCAGGCTGAGCTGGAACCAGGCCGGCAGCGGCAGCACCAGCGCCACGCCGGCCAGCGCCGCACCGACCAGGAACTGCAGCGCCCAGATCCAGCGCCGCTTGCTGCCCAGCAGCTCGATCAGCGGCGACCACAGCGGCTTGATCACCCAGGGCAGGTAGAGCCAGCTGGTGGTGAGCGCGATCTCGGTGTTGCTGATGCCCAGATTCTTGTACATCACCACCGACAGCGTCATCACCACCACATAGGGGATGCCTTGCAGCAGGTAGAGGCTGGGGATCCAGGCCCAGGGCGAGCGCGGCATCACGCTTGCAGGGCCCGGCGTACGCTGCCGTCGGCGGCGTCCAGCGCGGCGCGCGCCTGCGCCGGCGTGCAGCCACGCCGCAGCGCCACGATGGCCAGCTTCACCGAATGGTTGCAGGCCCGCAGCATGTCCTCGGCGCGGGTCTCGTCGGCGCCGCTGGCACGCATGGTCAGGTCCAGGGCGCGGCGCAGCAGCTTGGCGTTGCTGGCCCGCAGGTCCACCATCAGATTGCCGTAGACCTTGTTCAGCCTGACCATCAGCGCGCTCGAGAAGCTGTTGAGCGCGATCTTCTGCGCGCTGCCTGCCTTCAGCCGCGTGCTGCCCGAGATCAGTTCGGGCCCGGTGTCCAGCACGATGCCGATCTCGGCAAGACCTGACACCGGCGCGCCCGGGTTGTTGGCAAAGCCCAGCGTCAGCGCCCCGGCGGCGCGCGCCGCGCGCAGCGCGCCCAGCACATAGGGCGTGGCACCCGAGGCGGCGAGTAGCAGCACCACGTCCTTGGGTGTGGGTTGCAAAGACAAAATGTCGACGCCGCCCTGGGCGGCGTCGTCCTCGGCACCCTCCACCGCCTCGAACATGGCGCCGCGGCCGCCCGCCAGCAGGGCCAGCGCGCGCTCGTGCGGCCAGGAGAAGGTGGGGTAGAGCTCCACGCTGTCCAGCACGCCCAGGCGCCCCGAGGTGCCGGCGCCCACATAGATGAGCCGGCCGCCGGCGCGGATGCGCGGCAGGGCGGCCTGCACCGCGGCCGCCAGCTGCGGCGCGGCGGCGCGCACCGCCCGCAGCGCCTCGCCCTGGTCGTCCACCAGGGCGGCGATCAGCGCCGGCGTCTCGTATTCATCCAGGTTCTGGTGCGCGCTGCTGGGCATCTCGGTCTTGAGCATGGGCCCGACTCTAAGGGCCAGAGCCGGCCCTGGCCAATGAATGGCGGGCCCGTGGGCATAACCGAGGGTAATCCGCATCCAGAAAAAATTCCGCGGCGTATGTAAGGCCAGGCCGGGTTGCTGCGACACAAGCTCACAAGTCGTGGGCAAGCGCTCCGGCCTGTTCCTTCTCACACCGCAACGATTCACTCTCAGGAGATTCACATGCAAACCACCCTCAAGTCCGTTTCCACCGGCCTGTCGATCGCCGCCGCCGCTGCCGCCCTGTTTGCCGGCGCCGGCTTCAGCACCGCGGTGCAGGCCGCCGACGACGGCATGGTCAAGTGCTCGGGCGTCAACGGCTGCAAGGGCACGTCCGAGTGCAAGACCGCCAAGAGCGAATGCAAGGGCCACAACAGCTGCAAGGGCCAGGGCTGGGTCAGCAAGGCCAGCGCAGCCGAATGCACCAAGGCCGGCGGCAAGGTCGAAAAGTAAACAGCCGAACTCTCGTCAGGAGCGCCCATGTCCAGCATCCAAGCCCATAGCTTCGGCCTGGGCCTCCGCACCGAGCATTACCAGGCCCTGGCCGAGCCCCTGCCGGCCGGCCAGCGGCCGGACTGGCTGGAGATCATTTCCGAGAACTACCTGGTGCCGGGCGGCAAGCCGCTCTGGCATCTGGAGCGCCTGCGGCGCGACTATCCCGTCGTGATGCATGGCGTGTCCATGTCCATAGGCAGCAGCGATGCGCTCAACATCGCCTATCTGCGCGAGCTGAAGGCGCTGGCCGATCGCATCGAACCGGCCTGGCTGTCGGATCATCTGTGCTGGACCGGCGTCGACCATCGCAATCTGCACGATCTGCTGCCCATGCCCTATACCGAGGCGGCGCTACAGCATCTGTGTGCGCGCATCGAGCAGGTGCAGGACATCCTGCGCCGCCCGCTGGTGCTGGAGAACGTCTCCAGCTATGTGGCCTTTGCCGCCGACGAGATGGACGAGGCCAGCTTCGTGGCCGAGCTGCTCAGGCGCAGCGGCTGCCGCTTGCTGCTGGACGTCAACAACGTCTACGTGTCGAGCCGCAATCATGGTTTCGACCCTTGCGCCTACATCGACCGCATGCCCGCCGCGCAGGTGCAGCAGATCCATCTGGCCGGCCACGAGGACCTGGGCGAGCTGGTGATCGACACCCACGACCATGCGGTCTGCCCCGCGGTCTGGGAGCTTTTTTCCTACACGCTGGGCCGGCTGGGCCCCAAGCCCACCATGATCGAGCGCGACGACAACATCCCGCCGCTGGCCGATCTGCTGGACGAGCTGGACCTGGCGCGGCGCCTGGCGGCCGAGGTGCTGCCCGAGCAGGAGGCGGCATGAACCTGCAGGCGCAGCAGCAGGCGTTCCAACGTGCCGTGTTGGGGCAGGCCCTAGTTCCGCAACTGCTCGGCCAAGGCAGCGAGAAGCGCCTGGCCGTCTATGCCCACGCCTACCGGGCGCGCCTGCTGGGCGCTCTGCGCGACAACTACGAGGTTTTGGCCCTGGCGATGGGCGACGCCGCTTTCGATGCGCTGGGCCATGCCTATATCGAGGCGTATCCCTCGCGGCAGGCCTCGATACGCTGGTTTGGCGATGCGCTGGCCGACTTCATGGACGGGCCCTACGCCGCGCGGCTGCCGCATGCGGCGCTGCGCGATCTGGCGCGCATGGACTGGGCCCTGCGCGGCGCCTTCGACGCCGCCGCGGCCGCGCCGATGACGCTGGCGCAGCTGCAGACGCTGGCGCCCGCTGCCTGGGCCGGCCTGGCGCTGCGCCTGCAACCCAGCGTGCGGCTGTTGGCGCTGGACTGGGTTGTGGAGCCGGTCTGGCGCGCGCTGCGCCAGCACCAGCCCGGCGCCGCCGAGCCCGAGCTGCCCGAGCCGTTGGCGCAGGGCCATGGTCTGCTGGTCTGGCGCCAGGGCCTGGAGACGCGCTGGCGCTCGCTGGCTGCCGAGGAACAGGCGCTGCTGCAGGGCCTGGGCGAGGGCGCCACCTTTGCGCATCTGTGCGAGCTGGCCAGCGCGCTGCACGGGCCCGAGCAGGCCGCCGAACAAGTTGCCGCCGTGGCCTTGCGTGCCCTGCAGCAATGGCTGGCCGACGAGCTGCTGGTGGTTACCTGAGGGTTACGGCCTGGACGGCGCGCCTGCATTAGCATGCGCCGCGTCATGACGCCCCGACTGTTCCCGCTCGCCTGGCCCCTGTTCCTCGAACTCTGCCTGGGCATTGCCGTGGGCCTGATCGGCACCCTGCTGGCGGCGCGCATCTCCGACAGCGCGGGCGCCGGCTTCGCGCTCGCCAACCATGTGGCGGGCACCTTGTTCATCCTGTTTCGCATCGTCGGCGCAGGCATCAGCGTGGTGATCACGCAGAGCCTGGGCGGCGGGCGGCGCGAGCTGGCCGATGCGAGCGCGCGCGCCGCCCTGGGGGCCAGCAGCTGGATCGGCGGGCTCACCGCCCTGGCCGCGGCCTTGGCCGCCGCGCCGCTCTTGCGGCTGCTGAATGCGCCGACCGAGGTGCTGCCGCTGGCCGTGCCGCTGCTGCAGGCGCTCGCGCCCGCGATGCTGCTGGATGCCTGGAATGCCTCGATGGCCAGCGTGATGCGGGCCCATCTGCGCACGCGCGACACCCTGGCGGTGCTGGTGGCGATGCAGATCGCCCAGCTGGGCCTGGCGCTGCCCTTCATGCAATGGCTGGGCCTGCCGGGCTTTGCGCTCGCCCTGCTGTGCAGCCGCAGCCTCGGCCTGGCGCTGCATCTGTGGCTGTGGCGCGTGCGCCTGGGCCTGCACCCGCTTTGGTCCGACTGGTGGCGGCTGCCGCGCCGCGAGCTGGCCGGGCTGCTGCACATCGGCCTGCCCGGCGCGGCCGAGAACATCGCCTACCGCCTTGCCTTCATGGTCAGCATCGCCGTGGCCGGCCAGCTCGGCGCCGGCGCCCTGGCCGCGCATTCCTATGCTTCGCAGCTGATGTACTTCGTGCTGCTGTTCGGCCTGGCCACCGGCTTTGCGGCCGAGATCGTGGTGGGGCATCTGATCGGCGCCGGCCAGCTGCATGCCGCGCACCGCTTGGTGCGGCGCGCGCTCGGGCGCGGCCTGCTGGTGAGCGTGGCGGTGGCCGGCGCCGCGGCGCTGGCCTCGCCCTGGCTGCTGCGCCTGTTCACGCGCGACGAGGCCATCGTCGCCCAGGCCGTCACCCTGATGTGGCTGACGGTGATCCTGGAGCCCGGCCGCACCTTCAATCTGGTGGTGATCAACGCGCTGCGCGCCACCGGCGACGCGCGCTATCCGGTCGTGGCGGGCGCGGCCTCGATGCTGCTGGTGCTGGCCGGCGGCAGCTGGCTGCTGGGCCAGGTGCTGGGCCTGGGCCTGGTGGGCATCTGGATCGCCTACGCCGCCGACGAATGGCTGCGCGGCCTGCTGATGTGGCGGCGCTGGGCGCGCCATGGCTGGGTGCCGCATGCCCGTGCGGCTCACAGGCGTTTGAAGGCAGGGCATCATGCGGGTTCCTAAAAGGACGCCTGCCATGAAGCTCAAGACTCTCTGCGCCACCGCCACCCTGCTGCTGAGCGGTGCCGCCCTGGCCGCCCTGCCGGTGGGCGCGCCGGCACCCGACTTCACGGCCGACGCCGCGCTGGCGGGCGCGCCCTACAAGTTCAGCCTGGCCGCCAGCCTCAAGCAGGGGCCGGTGCTGCTGTACTTCTATCCCAAGGCCTTCACCAGCGGCTGCACCGTCGAGGCGCATCTGTTTTCCGAGGCCACGGCGCAATTCAAGGCGCTGGACGTGACGGTGCTGGGCATGTCCAACGACGACATCGAGACGCTCAAGAAGTTCAGCACCGAGGCCTGCCGCGGCAAGTTCGCGGTGGCGGCGGATGCCGGCGCCAAGGTCATGAAGGACTACGACGCCGCGCTGAAGATCGTGCCCGGCATGGCCGACCGCATCTCCTACCTGATCTCGCGCGAGGGCAAGATCGCCGCCGTGCATGCCAGCATGAGCCCCGACGGCCATGTCGGCGCGATGCTGAAGGCCGCGCAGGCACTCAAGGCCGCGGGCAAGTGAGCGGCGTGGCTCAGCTGGCCAGATAGCTCAGGCCCTGGCTCACCTGGGCGCGGCCGACGATGCGGCCGTGGCTGGAAAAGCCCGGGTCGAGCTGGCCCGGCTGATCGAGCACCCAGTTGACGCTCAGCTGGCAGCTCGCCACCGGCGAGGTGGCGGGGTCCTGCTTGTTGTTCTGCCGGCTCAGTTCGTTGAGGCGGCTGTCCAGCTGCGCGCTGTCCACCCGGTAGGCCCAGGCGCCGCCCGCGCCGCTGCCCTGCGGGCTGTAGGCGATGGCGTCGCCCGTCAGCTTGAAACGGCTGCCGTCCACGCGCGAGCATTCGCCCTCGACGCGGGCGCCGAGGTGCGCGCTATCGCCGCTGCTCAGCTGCACGACATAGCCGCCCGAGCTGCGCGTCAGCGTCACGCTCTGCGCTGTGCTCAGCAGCGCCAGCTGCGGCAGCTGCACGCTGCTGGTGAGCGTGCGCGTGCCGCGTTCCAGGGTCAGCTGCACGCTGGGCGTGGCGCCATTGGCAGGAAACTGCGCCACCCAGTTGGCGCGGCTGTCGTCGGTGCTGCTGAAGTCGTGGCGTTGGCCGTCCACGATGGCGCTGAGGCGATCGCTGCTGCTCAGGCGTACCTGGGTCAGGAGGTTGGCGCGGTAGCCGAAGCCTGCCTCCACCCGCAGCTGGCCCGCCGCCCGGCTGACCACAAAGCTGGGGCTGATGTCCTCCAGGGCCAGGCTGTCGGATTCCTTGCAGTTGGTGAAGGCGCAGACATAGGCGTCGGCAATGGGCTTGGCAATGTCGTCGGCCACGCCGCCACAGCCTGCCAGGGCCGCGCCAAGAAGGGTCGCGCCGTAGCGCAAGCCAGCGATATTGATGTGCATAGAGTCCGTCCTCCCTCGGTTTCCGATCTCGGGTGGCGCCGCAGCTCGGGCTGCTTGTGGTGGCCACCGCGGGCGATTTTGTGCGAGCCGCGGGCGCCGTGCCGGTCGTCATGTCAGGCCAGGCCGGGCCTTGATGGCGCGGCGGCGGTGACAATGCGCCGCCATGAGACTCGCCCTGCTGACGCGCCTGGCCAGCCTGCTGCTGAGCCTGTTGGCCGCCACTGCCCTGATCTTTGCGCTGCTGGACGTGCTGCCGGGCAACGCCGCGCAGCTGATGCTGGGCAGCGAGGCCACGCCCGAGGCGGTGGCGGCGCTGGCCGAGCAGCTGGGCCTGCAGCGGCCCGCCGCCTTGCGCTACCTGGATTGGCTGGCCGGCCTGGCGCGCGGCGAGATGGGGCTTTCGCATGCCTATGGCGCGCCGGTGGCCGAGCTGATCGCCGAGCGCCTGGTGCTGACCCTGCCGCTGGCCCTGCTGGCGATGGCTTTGGCGGCGCTGCTCGCGCTGGCGGCGGGCGGCTATGCGGCGGCGCGGCGCGGCCGCCGCGGCGATCTGCTGGTGATGCTGCTGAGCCAGCTGGGCCTGGCCACGCCCAGCTTCTGGTTCGCCATCCTCTTGATGCTGCTGTTCGCGGTGAAGCTGCAATGGGTAGCGGCCGGCGGCTTTCCGGGCTGGAGCGAGGCCAGCGGAGGTGGCTTCCTCCCGGCCCTGCAGGCCCTGGCCCTGCCGGCGCTGGCGCTGGCGCTCACCCAGGCCGCCATCCTGGCGCGCATCACCCGCTCGGCCCTGCTGGAGGTGCTGGGCGAGGACTATGTGCGCAGCGCGCGCGCCGCCGGCGCCAGCGAGCGCCGCATCCTGCTGCACCATGCCTTGCGCAATGCGCTCATTCCCATCGTTACCGTGATGGGCCTGCAGTTCGCCAACCTGCTGGCCGGCACCATCGTGGTGGAGAACATCTTCCAGCTGCCCGGCCTGGGCCGGCTGCTGTTTCAGGCGCTGGCCAACCGCGACCTGATGGTGCTGCGCAACGGTGTGCTGCTGCTGGTGGCGCTGGTGCTGCTGCTGAACTTCGTGGTGGACCTGCTCTACCTGGCGCTGGACCCGCGCCTGCGCAGGGGGGGTGCGCATGGCTGAGGTGAACGGCTTCTGGCCGCGCGCCCGTCGCCATCGCGGCTTCTGTGCCGGCGCCGCCATCGTGCTGGCGGTGGCGCTGACGGGCCTGCTCTCGCTGTTGTGGACGCCCTGGCCGCCCGCAGAGATCGAGCTGGCCGCCAGGCTGCAGCCGCCCAGCGCCGCCCATTGGCTGGGCACCGACGGCCTGGGCCGCGACCTGGTGAGCCAGCTGATGGCGGGCGCGCGCAATGCCCTGCTGGTGGGCGCCTGCGCGGCCGGCCTGGGCCTGCTGCTGGGGGCGGGCCTGGGCCTGCTGGCGGCGGCGCGGCGCGGCTGGTGCGAGGAGCTCATCATGCGCGCCGCCGACCTCGGCTATGCCTTTCCGGCCCTGCTGCTGGCGATTTTGCTGGCCGCCAGCCTGGGGCCAGGTCTTGCCGTCGCGGTGCTGGCGATCGCGCTGCACAGCGTGCCCGTCTATGCGCGCCTGACGCGCGGCGCGGCGCTGGCGCAGTGGCAGCGCGACTATGTGCGCGCCGCGCGCGCCTTCGGTCGCGGCCCGTTGGGCGTTGCCTGGGTGCATGTGCTGCCCAATCTGCTGCCGCTGCTGATCGTGCAGGCCACCATCCAGTTCGGCCTGGCCATACTGGCGGAGGCGGCGCTGGCCTTTCTGGGCCTGGGCAGCCAGCCGCCCGAGCCCTCCTGGGGCCGCATGCTGGCCGAGGCGCAGAGCTGGCTGTTCCAGGCGCCGCTGCTGGCCGTGTGGCCGGGCCTGGCGATTGCGCTCACCGTGCTGGGCCTGAACCTGCTGGGCGATGCGCTGCGCGATCTGCTGGACCCGCGCCTGCGCGACTGAAGCGTGCATGGCAAGATGCGCCGGTCGTGAGGGGAGGGCCGGATGATTCTTAGCCGCCGCAAGGTCTTGCTGGGCAGCGCCATGGTGATGCTGCTGCCGGCCGCGCATGCGCAGGCGCGCGACAGCCTGGTGCTGGGCATGACCCTGGAACCGCCGGGCCTGGACCCGACCCTGGGCGCGGCCTCGGCGATTGCCGAGATCGTGCACTACAACGTCTTCGAGACCCTCACCAAGATAGGCTCGGATGGGCGCGTGAGCCCGCTGCTGGCCAGCAGCTGGGAGGTCTCGCCCGACCTCAAGACCTACACCTTCCGCCTGCGCCCGGGGCTGCGCTTTCACAACGGCGAGCCCTGCGATGCCGCGGCGGTGAAGTTCTCCTTCGAGCGCGCCGCGGGCGAGAAGAGCGCCAACAAGGACAGGCGCGTGTTCGCCAATATCGCACTGCTGGCCACGCCCGCGCCCGACACCGTGGTGATAGGCCTGAAGAGCATCGAGCCCGATTTTTTGTTCCTGCTGGGCCAGGCCACCGCCAGCATCGTCGAGCCCAAGAGTGCCGAGCGCAATGCCACGCAGCCGGTCGGCACCGGGCCTTACCAGCTGGCGCATTGGGCGCGCGGCGCCAGCCTCATGCTGAAGGCCTGGCCGGGCTACCGTGGCGCGGCGCCGCTGCCAGCGCTCAAGCGCGTGCAGTTCCGTTTCATCTCCGAGCCCGCGGCCCAGGTGGCGGCGCTGCTGAGCGGCGATGTCGATGTATTCCCGCGTGTGGCCGCGGCGCGCAGCCTGGCGCAATTCAGGGCGCAGCCGCAGCGCTACCAGGTGCTGGTGGGCGCCTCGCGTGCCAAGACCATCCTGGCCATCAACCACAAGAAGAAGCCGCTCGACGATGTGCGCGTGCGCCGCGCCATCGCACTGGCGATCGACCGCCAGGCCGTCATCGAGGCCGCCGCCGATGGCTATGGCGTGGCGATCGGCAGCCACTATGTGCCCGGCGCGCCGGGCTATGTGGACACCACCGCGATCAACCCCTACGACCCCGAGCGCGCGCGCGCACTCTTGAAGGAAGCTGGCGTGGCTGCGCCCCTGGAACTGAGCCTCAAGCTGCCGCCCACGCCCTATGCGCGCCAGGGCGGCGAGGTGGTGGCGGCGCAGCTGGCCAAGGTGGGCATCAGGGCGCGCATCGAGAACGTCGAATGGGCGCAGTGGCTCTCCGGTGTGTATGCCAACAAGGCTTTTGAACTCACCCTGATCGCCCATGTGGAGCCCTTCGACCTGGGCAACTTCGCCAAGCCCGGCTACTACTGGGGTTATGAGAGTGCGGCATTCAACGCGCTCTACCAGCGCATCCTCAACGCGCCGCGCGAGGCCGAGCGTGCGCAACTGCTGGCCGAGGCCCAGCGCCTGATCGCCCAGGACGCCGTGGCCGCCTACCTCTACCAGCCGCAGTGGATCACCGTGGCCAAGCGCGGCCTCAAGGGCTTGTGGACCGATATGCCGATCTTCGCCAACGACCTGGCCGCGCTCAGCTGGGAACAAGGAACCGCACGATGACATCACGTCCGCTGCACGACTGGAGCGCCACCGAGCTGGTGGGCGCCTACGCCGCCCGCCAGCTCAGCCCGGTGGAAGTGACCCGCGCGGTGCTGGCGCAGATCGAGCGCTGGGAGCCGCGGCTGCATGCGCTCTACGCGCTGGACGCCGAGGCCGCGCTGGCGCAGGCGCGTGCCTCTGAGGCGCGCTGGCTGCAGGGCGAGCCGCTGCTGGGCCCGCAGGACGCCTGCCTGGACGGCGTGCCCGCCACGCTGAAGGAAAACATCGCCACCCGCGGCACCCCCATGCCGCTGGGCAGCGCCGCCAGCGAGCTGCTGCCGGCGGCCGCGGACGCACCACCCGCCGCGCGCCTGCGCGAGGCCGGCGCGGTGCTGCTGGGCAAGACCACCATGCCCGACTACGGCATGCTCAGCTCTGGCCTTTCCAGCTTTCATGCCACCACCCGCAACCCCTGGGATTTAGGCAAGAACCCCGGCGGCTCCAGCGCCGGTGCCGCCGCCGCTGCCGCGGCCGGCTACGGCCCGCTGCATGTGGGCACCGATATCGGCGGCTCGGTGCGCCTACCGGCCGGCTGGTGCGGCATCTTTGCGCTCAAGCCCAGCCTGGGCCGCATCCCCATCCAGCCGCCCTTTGCCGGCCGGGTGGCCGGCCCGATGACGCGCTGCGTGGCCGACGCCGCGCTACTGATGGCCCATCTGAGCCGCCCCGACTGGCGCGACGGCATGAGCCTGCCCTGGCAGGACATCGCCTGGCAGCGGCTCGACGGGATCGAACTCAAGGGCCTGCGCATCGGCCTGATGCTGGACGCCGGCTGGGGCCTGCCCGTCGAGCCCGAGATCGCCGCCGCGGTGCAGGCCGCGGCGCACGCCTTCGAGGCGGCCGGCGCGCACCTGGAGCCGCTCGGCCCCTGCTCGACGCGCGCCATGATCGATGGGCTCGACAACTTCTGGCGCATGCGCTCTTGGCTCGACATCTCGGCCCTGCCCGAGGCGCGCCGCCAGCAGGTGCTGCCCTATATCCGGGACTGGGTGGCACGCGGCGAACACCTCAGCGCCGCCGAGCTGTTCCACGGCTACAGCCAAATGGCGGCCCTGCGCGACGCCGCCATCGCCGCCAGTGAACCCTACGACTATGTGCTCTCGCCGGTCAGCCCGGTGGCCGCCAGCTTCCCGGCCGACTGGGCCAGCCCGCTCAACGACCCCGAGCGCCCCTTCGAGCACATCGCCTTCACCCTGCCCTGGAATATGAGCGAACAGCCGGCCGCATCCATCAACTGCGGCTACACGGCAGTCGAAGGCCTGCCGATCGGACTGCAGATCATCGGCCGCCGCCACGACGACCTGGGCGTGCTGCGCATGGCGCGCGCCTGGGAGTGCATGCGCGGGGCGCAGCAGCCGTGGCCGGCGGCGCCGGTGATGCCCCAGGAAGTGGTGTGAGTTCCCATTTCGAGTGATGCCGCCCGATGAGCGGCGCCTGACTGCCGAGTGACGCGGATGCACATGGTGGTGCCGTGGTGGTCTGGCAGGCTACCGTAGCGTCCCGCCGCGTTGAGGTTTCCCGTCAAGACCTGAGCCCTGCCAAGGGCTGTCGAGTACACGGCGTGCTACAAGGCCTCGACTCGAACATCTGATGTCTGAGCTTTCGATGGAACCCGTCTACCGCTGCCCGGTGTGCCATGGCCGTATTGCGCTATGGGCCATCCAGCGCGCCTTTACCTGCCATCACTGCCATTGGGTGCTGGCGTCGAACCTTCCGGTCGCGTTCTCAGGGGCCGTCACCGTCGGTGCCACCATCGAAGGGCTGCTGCTCGCGGGCCTGTGGCTGTATCTGGGCTCGGTGTCGCTGGCCTTCGGCGCCTGGCTGGCCGCCGGCAGCCTGCTGGGCTTCGCTGGGGGCTGGCTATACCTCAGGCAGGCGCTGCGGCTCGTGCCCCTGCGTCCACAGCGCTCTGCTGCCGCCCAAGCCGCTCAATCCGGCCATGTCGACCGAAAGCATTGTTGAATTCACAGTGCCGTTTCACGGTCGGGGCTCTGGTCTCCCATGTTGCATTTTCCCCAAGGCAACGACGCTACTCCTCGCCTGGCAACTCGCGACAGGGCGGCATGGGAAATGAGAGGCCTGACCCTGATTGCTGCGCTGATTGCTTTTGCGTGCCAGGGATGGGCTATTGGACAGCTTAGCTAGATTCCTTGGACTGCACTGCGAAGGCCGAGATGCTTCACAAATGGTTCGAAGTCGCGGTCCGAATGCAGCAGCGTGTATCCGCCTTCGATGCATCGGGTGGCGATGATCGTGTCAATGGTCTTGCGCACAGTGAAGCCGAGAGCGCGCAGCGTTCGGAAATTCTTCGCCGCTTGGATCGCAATTGCCTTGCCGCCCAGCTCCACGAGATCCAGCGAGTCGAGAAGCTTCCTGGCTTGAGTGAAGTCTCGGTCGGTGACGAAGCCCTGAAGAACCTCGGCCAAGATCAAATCGCCAATTGCCAGGGGCTCTCGCCCGAGCAAGCTATCGAGCTTTTCGGTCTGCACCGTTGCAGCACCGCGGAAGTAGTCGACCCAGACGCTGGAGTCGACGAGGATCATCACTTGGCGGTCCTCATCGCGTCCAAGTCACCTTCCCAGACCACCTTGCCTCGAAGCTGGCGGATCCGCTCTTGCTGGCGCAAGAGAAGGACTGTGCGCAATCCAAGCTCCACCACCTCGCGCTTCGTCTTGAGGCCGGTCGCGCGCAGCGTATCCTTCATCAACTTATCGTCAATCTCGATGTTGGTTCGCACGGTGTGTACTCCTTTGAGTATGAATACACATTCTATCTGCTGCCTGGTAGGCTCGGGCAACGCGCCGGCATCTGACCAGCCGCTCGAACCGACTCGCGTCGGCAGGCCGCCGCTCGCGGCTCAGTTTCAACGTTATGCATCAGGCTAACCATGCTGCCGAGGCTGCCTGTGTTTCCTGCTTGCGCCATCAACTGGGCGCCAGGCCGGCGCCGCGTTCCACCGTGCCACGATGCCTCGCGGCACGCCAGGGCTTCTTCGGAACGATTTGCGGCGCGGGCGCGCCGATTGCTTCGCTAACCACTCATTCGAACCGACACCATTCGTGGCGGCGCAATTAAAACGTTATGTCGCAGAGCATGCACATTCCTCGTGCAACAAAAATTTGCCGGCGCATCTGCGCAGGCACCATGCTCATGGTATTGCTTGCAGGCTGCAGCACTCCACAGAAGTTGAGCAATGCTGGGCTCGAGTCACTCGACGTTCGGGTAGGTGCTGCCCACTGGGAGGCAACATCAAATCTCTCTCGGAAGGGCTATAGATGCTCCGTTGCCGGAGCAAAGCGAGAGCTATTCGATTGCTCCAAGACGGAAGGCATCTTTCCAACATGCGTCTTGCGCGTTGAGTTCACCGTTGATGATCAAAACAGGATCTCGGCAATCTCCGTCCCAGAGCCCGCGTGCCTGGGGACTCCGTAGCCTCAAAATCATGCCGCGGCCAATGTGCTGGTCAAGTGTTTTCGGACACAGCGATAGCTTGTTTGATTGATTGATTGATTGATTGATTGCCGCTTGCTGCTCGAAGGCGTTGGGTAGCAACTGCCGGTTTGGAGTGCAGCCGCAAACACTCACGATTTGGAGTCGGATCTGTGAAAAATACTCTTGTGGCCGCGTTCATGGCCATGCTGGTTTTGATTCCTTCGGCGAAATCTGCTGAAGTTTCCAAGTTCATTTCTGAAAGCCGGGCCGCAGCCGATAAATACCAGGGCTTGGCCGACTCGCCAGAATCAATCCGTCTCGTGCGAGAGGGGAAGAAGAGTGAGGTGAACGCGCGGTTGAAGACCTTGGTGCCCGACAGGAACAAGACGGCCCATGATTACTTCATTTTGTCGAACATGCTGTATCGGGCTGACATCCAGGCCAGCGACTCATACATCAGGATGGCGGATGAACTGGCCCCGGACAACCCCTACATCTTGTTCGAGCGGGCCATGCATGAGCATCGTGCGGGAAACTGTGGTGCGGCGCTTCCAATGTATGAAAAGGCCGTCGCTCTATTCAACAAGGAAACGCAGAACCCTGTTTTATGGGGCTACGTAACGCATTGCCGTCTGGTGCTTGGCGACTATGCCGGTGCGATTGACGCGTGGCGGAAGGTGGACTTCCGCAAGCATCACACGGGAATTGAGAAATCAATGTATGAGATTTTCTCCAGCAAGAACCCTGATTCGGAAAGGGAAAAACTTGTCGCCTCAGTATCCGAAGGCACACCGGATGCGGTTTGTGAGCTGGTGGAGTTGGATCGGAATTGGGAGCGGGATTGGTGGAATATTGCTGAGAACAATGAGTATCTTGAGTACGACGTGGTGCTTGCAAATGGTGTAGCGAAGAAGAATACGAGCGTGCAGGCGACCGTGGGTCTGTGCGTGGACGCTGTCGCGCTGAACGACCGCGACTTTGGGAATTACATCTCCAAACTTGGTCATTGGGGTGGTAGTTATCTTCTTCCTGATGGGCCGATGGCGACCTACATGCTGATCCGGGAACTTGGAAAGCGGAAAATTGCCACGCCGGCAGAGATTGTTGAACGTTACGAAGAGCAGCTCGTGAATCGACATGTCGCAGACCCGAGAGACCAAAGAACGCTGGATATCCTTGCGTATCTTTACAGCACGACCGGCAGCGGAGAAAAACTCAAGAAGATAGACGAACATGGCTGGCGAGTTCTTGGCATACAGAAATATGCGGAAAGCTATATCGAGGGCATTCCTCCTGAGTCACCGGAGTATCGGAAGGCGGTGGCTTCCGCAGCAGTCGAGTTTCCAAACAGTGTGAGAATCCAGGGCGCAAATGCCTTCCTCAGTCACCAGTCAGATGCCAAGAGGGCGGCCTTGATGAAGTACGCCGCGGCGCAGTTTTCAAATGTGAAGAATCACATAGATGGCCCGCATCGGCTCAACGATTTCATGGCATCGCTGGAACACGAGGTGGGTGCGTCTGGCAATTCGCTGCTTGGTCGACGCCCCTGAGCTCAATCGTTGATGTGGCTTCCTCCTGTCAATAGGCAAGACATGACCCCGGCCAAGGGCCATCGCCTTGCCAAGCCGGCGGCGGCAGAGCCAGAGCCCGAGCCCAATCCACCAAGCAGCGCTCCGCCATGATCATCACCGCCGACACCTTCGTTCATGTGCTGTCGCTGTGCATCGTGCTCGCCGGCGCTGAGACCCTGCATGGCATTGCGCGCACCCTGCTGCTGGTGCCGCGCATCGGCAAGCAGCGCGCCATCAAGCTGAGTGCCCTGACGGGCTCGCTGCTGGCCTTGCTGATCTGCCTGGCGCTGGTGCCGGCTATCGGCCTGAGCGGCGTGCGGCAGCATCTCTTGCTGGGGCTGGTACTGGCCCTGTTCATGGCAGGCTTCGACCTTGCCATCGGTAAACTGCTGCTGCGCAAGTCCTGGAGCAAGCTGTGGCCGGACTTCGACCCGCGTAGCGGCAACTACCTGAGCTTGGGCCTGGCCTTCCTGGTGTGGGCGCCGCTGCTCGCCAGCTGGTTGCGTGCCTGAACCCTCCGCGAATGAGCTGATATGACCGTGACCGTTCGCGCGCTGAAAGCCGACATCACCACGCTGGCGGTGGACGCCATCGTCAACGCGGCCAATGCATCGCTGCTGGGCGGCGGCGGGGTCGACGGCGCCATCCATCGCGCCGCCGGGCCCGAGCTGCTGCAGGCATGCCGCTTGCTCGGCGGCTGCCAGACCGGCGACGCCAAGCTGACCCCGGGCTATCGCCTGCCGGCGAAGTTCGTCATCCACACCGTGGGGCCGGTCTGGCGCGGCGGCGGCCATGGCGAGCCGGCGCTGCTGGCCTCCTGCTACCAGCGCGCGATCGAGGTGGCGTGCGCGGCCGGCGCGGCGTCGATCGCCTTCCCGAGCATCAGCACGGGGGTCTACGGCTACCCGATCGAGGCGGCGGCGCGCGTGGCGGTCGCGACGGTGCTGGCGGTGCTGCCGCAGGCGCCCGAGTTCCGCGACGTGGCCTTCTGTTGCTTCTCCGCCAGCGACCTGGCGGTCTACCAGCGGCTGCTCGATGAGGCCGGGGTCTAGCAGCGCGCCCGCGCTGCGGCGCACGCTCGGCATCGGCGGTGTCGACAAGGCGGGCCTGCTGGCGCGGCTGCGGGCGGCCGGCGTGCGCTTGAACCCGCTGGCCGAGCAACTATTCGCCGAGGCCGGCTTCTGCACCGCGCCGCTGCCGTCGCGGGTCGAAATCGCCGAACTCACACCGGCTGAGCTGGGGCTGGCCGAGGGCGGCCGCTGGGCCGAGCTGCTGGCGCAGGCGGCCGCGCAGGGCCTGGGCGAATGCCCGCTGGAGCTGGCGCCGCATCTGCGCCTGGCGCTGCTGGACCAGCCCGAAGGCAGCATGGGCCAGGTCGCGACCCAGCACCGCGCGCCCCCCGGCTCGATCACCGTCGTCAGCGCCGCCCTGAGCGCCGACGAGGAGCTGCCCAAGGGCTTCTACCTGCGCTGCATCGATGGCGTGCAGTGGCTGCGCGGCTATCGTTCCTGGCCCGGGCATCACTGGAGCGCCGACGACCGACTGGTGTTCCTGTGCACGGCCCACACGGCCGAGCCCGGCGACGCGGCGCGCCGCCGCTGAGAGCGGGCGCCGGCCGCGCCGCGCGTACTGCAGCCAGCACATCCGCAGGAGTTGCCCATGCGCACCGAAGGTTTTGTCGCCTCGCACGCGAAAGACGCTCGCTTCGGGCGCGGCCTGCGCTCCTGCTACGAATAGCGCGATCTCGGCATCAAGGCAGCCACGCAGGGGCGGGTGGACGCGCATGTGATCCGCGCCGCGGCGGTCCAGGCCTTTTCCAGCCAGCCGCATATCCACAAAACCGAGTTCCAGCTCGTCTACATCCTGCGGGGCTGGATCGAGTTCGAGCACGAAGGGCAGGGCGTGGTGCGCCTGGAGGCCGGTTACGGCGTGCATCGCCGCCGGGCATACGCCATCGCGAGCTGGGGCATAGCGAGGACATCGAGATGCTCGAGGTCGTGCTGCCGGCCGGCTGCGTGACCGAGGAGGTCGAGTCGGTGAACGGTTTGTGCGGCCGCGCCGCGCCGGAATAGTCGTTGACGCCGGCGCGCGCAGCCTCTAGCGTTGACGGCCGGCGCGCCACCGTCGCCGCTTCAAGGACATCGCGATGCACAAGCTGCACGGTTTTTCCCAGTCCGGCAACACCTACAAGGTGGCGCTGCTGCTCGAGGCGCTGCAGCAGCCCTGGACGCCGGTGCATATCCCCTTCGAGGCCTTCGCGTCCGGCGTCACGCGCACGCCGGCGTGGCGCGAGGCGCAGAACGAGATGGGCGAGGTGCCGGTGCTCGAGGACGGCGATCGCAAGCTCTCGCAGTCCGCCGCGATCATGCTGCACCTGGCCGCCAAGCATGGCGCCTATGCAGGCGGCAACGAGGACGAGCGCTACGAGGTGCTGCGCTGGCTGTTCTTCGACAACCACAAGTTCACCAGTGCCTTCGCCAGCTACCGCTACATGAAGTCCTTCGCACCGACGCCGCCGGACCCGGCGGTGGCCCAATGGCTGCAGGGCCGGATCGACGGGGCCTTCGGCATCGTCGAGAAGCATCTGAGCGGGCGCGAGTTCATGGTGGGTGCCGCGCCGACGATTGCGGACATGTCCATGTGCGGCTATCTGTACTTTCCGGTCGAGGAGAGCGGCTGTGCGATCGCGGCGCGCTACCCGGCGATCGCGGCCTGGCTGCAGCGTCTGCCGCAGCGCCTGCCCGGCTGGAAGCCGCCCTACGAGCTGCTGCCCGGTACCCCGGTGCCGCCGCGCTGGTGAGCGCGCGGTACCAGCCCGCCACAAGGAGAACCGCCCATGTCCACGCGCCTCGCCTCATGCAGCTGCGGTCAGCTCAGTGCCCAGGTGGTCGGCGATCCGCTGCGCATCTCCATCTGCCATTGCCTGGCCTGCCAGCGCCGCACCGGCAGCGTGTTTGGCGAACAGGCCAGGTTTGCGCGCGAACAGGTGTCGGTGGCCGGCGTCTCCACCGCCTATGTGCGCACCGGTGACGAGGGCTCGCGCGTCACCTTTCACTTCTGCCCGCACTGCGGCGCCACGGTCTATTACGAGCCCGAGGGCCTGGAGCAAGACCTGCTGGTGATCCCGGTGGGCGCCTTCGCCGACCCCGGCTTCCCGGCGCCCCGCGTGTCGGTGTATGAATCGCGCAAACATGCCTGGGTACTGCCGCCGCCCGAGGCCGAGCATTTCCCTTGAGGGTTGGTGCGCTACAGATCCTCGTGGATGCAGAGGTAGTTGCCCTCGGTGTCCCTGAACCAGGCCGCCTTTTCCGAGCCCAGCACGCAGACATGGTCGACCGTCTTGAGACCCGGCAGGTCGTAGTCTTCGAACACCACGCCGCTGGCCTTCAGCGCGGCGATGCTGGCGGCGATGTCGGGCACGCGGAAGCTGATGGCGGTGTGCTCGGCCTTGGTGCCCTCCGGTTTCGGGAACAGCGCCAGCGTGCTGCCGCCGACGGCATAGACGAACTTGCCGTCGGGCCGGAAGTTGCCGGGCTTGAGCCCCAGGCAATGTTCGTAAAATGCGCGGGCCCTGGCCATGTCCTTGACGGGCAGCATGGTGGTGACGGATGCGTTGCCGAGCATATGGAATACTCCTTTTGCCGCCGATCAGCATAGACCCGCCGCCCGCCAAACCCAAGCCCCCGCCGTGAGAGAACCCCCGCTAATCACCGCGCGCCTGCGCATCCGGCGCATGTGTCTTGCCGATGCCGGCTTCATGCTGGCGCTGCTGAACGAGCCCACCTGGCTGCACTTCATCGGCGACCGCGGCGTGCGCACGCTCGAGGATGCCCGCAACTACATCCTGCAGGGTCCGGTGGCCATGGTGGCGCGGCTGGGCTACGGCTTCGGCGTGGTGGAGTCGCTGGCCTCGGGCGAGCCGCTGGGCATCTGCGGCCTGGCCAAGCGCGACTATCTGGAGCACGCCGACCTCGGCTTTGCCTTCATGCCCCAGCATGGCGGCCAGGGCTATGCGCATGAGGCCGCCGCGGCGGTGCTGGCCTGTGCGCGAGGCGAGCTGGGCATGGCGCGCGTGCTGGCCACAACGCGGAGCTACAACCACGGCTCGCAAAAACTGCTGGAGAAACTGGGGCTGCGCTTCGAGCGCATGATCAGGCATCCCGATGGCGACCGCGAACTCATGCTCTATGCAGTGGGCGATAGTTAGGCCCATGCAACGAAAGAATTTCCTATCCAGGCTTGGTCTCGCCTCCTGCCTGCTGCTGGCCGCCGCCGCGGCGCTGGCGCAGCGTGCGCGCCTGCCGGTCTACGACGCGGTGGTGGTCAACAGCTATCCGCATGACCCCGAGGCCTTCACCCAGGGCCTGCTGTGGCGCGACGGCCAGCTGTACGAAAGCACCGGCATGCACGGCCGCAGCTCGATCCGCAAGGTGCAGCTGGAGAGCGGCCGCGTGCTGCAGAAGCAGGACATCCCGCAGCAGTATTTCGGTGAGGGCATGACGGCCTGGAAGGACGAGCTCTACAGCATCACATGGCAGTCGCAGGTGGGCTTTGTGTGGGACCTGAAGAGCTTCAAGCTCAAGCGCCAGTTCAGCTACAGCGGCGAGGGCTGGGGCCTGACGCACGACGAGCACCACCTCATCCTCAGCGACGGCACGCCCACGCTGCGCTTCTTCGACCCCGCCAGCATGAAGGAGGTGCGCCGCGTGCAGGTCACCGCGCTGGGCCGGCCGGTGGAGCAGCTCAACGAGCTGGAATGGGTGGAGGGCCAGATCTACGCCAATATCTGGCACAGCGACGTGATCGTTCGCATCGACCCCGCCTCGGGCCAGGTGCAGAGCCTGATCGACCTCAGCGGCCTGCTCAAGCCCGAGCTGGCCGGCCAGGCCGATGTGCTCAATGGCATTGCCTACGACCCGGCCAGGAAGCGCCTGTTCGTCACCGGCAAGCTCTGGCCGCGGCTGTTCGAGATCCGCCTGCAGCCGCGCAGCTAACGTTTTAAGGAGTCAGCCCATGGTGCTGCGCATAGTGAGGCTGGGCACGCCCCGGCTGGCGGACGAAGGCCTGCGCATAGGCACGGTGCGGCGCCCGCCGCGCGGTGTGCCCAAGGCCGAGTTTGCGCGTCAGAACTGGTACGACAGCTGGTTCCCGACGCTGGCGCCCAGCGCCGAGACCATGAAGCTGGGCCAGGCCGCGCAGACCCCGGCCGAATGGGCCGCCTTCATCAAGAAATACCGTGCCGAGATGGCCGCACCCGAGGCTGCCCATGCGCTCAGGCTGCTGGCGGCGCTCTCGCACCAGGCCAACTTCTCGGTGGGCTGCTATTGCGAGCAGGAGGCGCATTGCCATCGCTCGGTGCTGCGCGCGCTGCTGGCCGAGCAGGGGGCGGCCTTGGGCTAAGCTTGCAGTTTCGCCAAAAACATTCGCGAGGATCACGGTGCAAGCACTCCAGCTGATGCGCAGCCTGTTCGCCTACAAGGCATGGGCCAACGAGGATCTCTACAACACCGTGGCCCGGCTGCCTGCCGAGACGCGCGCGGCCGAGCTGCATGCGGCGCTGCGCGTGCTCAACCACATTCATGTGGTGGACAGCATCTTCGCCGCCCATCTGCAGGGGCAGGCGCATGGCTATGCGGGCCTCAACACCCCCGAGACGCCCACGCTGGCCGAGCTGCGCGAGCGCGTGCAGGCCAGCGACCGCTGGTACCTCGGCTATCTGGACACGCTCAGCGACATGGCGCTGGGCGAGGTGCTCGACTTCAGCTTCGTGGACGGCAAGCCCGGCCGCATGTCGCGCGCCGAGATGCTGCTGCATGTGGCCACGCATGGCGGCTACCACCGCGGCGCGGTGGGGCGCATCCTGGTGCAGGCCGAGGTGGGCCCGCCGCCCGATTCCTTCAGCAAGTTCCTGCATCCCGACGCATGAGCTTGCTCGCCCTCTGCGGCAGCTTGCGCGCCGGCTCGCTGCACGCCCAGATGCTGCGCCAAGCGCAAGACCTGGCCCCGGCCGGCCAACCGCTTCGCCAGGCCTCCAGCCTGGGCGAGCTGCCGCTCTTCAACCCCGATCTGGAGGCGCGGCCACCGGATGCCGTGCGGCGCCTGCGCGATGAGGTGGCCGCCGCCGATGGCCTGCTGATCGCCAGCCCCGAATACGCACATGGCGTGAGCGGCACGCTCAAGAACGCGCTGGATTGGCTGGTGAGCTTCGAGCCGGCCGCCGGCATGCGCGTCGGCCTGTGGTCGGCCTCGCCGCGTGCCCGCCATGCCGATGCGGCGCTGCGCGAGACGCTCAAGACCATGTCGGTGCGGATCGTCGAGCCGGCCTGCTTGAGCCTGCCCCTGGTGGGCGCCGGGCCGGCACTTGAGACCCTGCTGCGCTCGCCAGCCACGGTGCAGGCCATGCAAGCCGCCATGCAGGCCCTGGCCGACGATGCGCCGCCCTGCGCACCGCCATGGCATCTGCGCCCGGCGCGGCCCGACGATGCGCAGCGCCTGGCCGTGGTGGGCCTGCAGGTCTGGCTCAACACCTATGTCACCGAGGGCGTCTCCGATGAGGTGGCGGCCTATGTGATAGCGCGCTTCACGAGCGCGAAGGTGAGCCAGCTCCTGGCCGATGCACAGCGCCACGTGCTGGTGGCCGAGGGGCCGGGTGGTCTGCTGGGCTACGCCCAGCTGCATCTGGCCGCCCCGCAGGGCGAGATCGGCACCGAGCTTGAATCCCTCTATGTGCAGGCCGCCTCGCATGGCCAGGGGCTGGGCCGTGCCTTGCTGGCCGCCGCCATGGCCCAGGCCGGGCCGCTGTGGTTCAGCGTGAATGCGCGCAACGAGCGCGCCTTGAACTTCTACCGCCGTGCTGGCTGCATCGAATTCGGCGAGACCTGGTTTGAGCTGGGTCAGGGCCGCTATCGCAATCTGCTGATGCGAACCCCTCTTTCTTCAGACACCGTGGAAACGCCTTGATGATGACGATGATGAATACCGCCCTGCTGGTGATCGATGTGCAACGCGCGCTGTTCGATCCCGAACCCCAACCCTTCGAGGCGCAGGAGACGGTGCAGCGCATCAACGCGCTGAGCGCGCGGGCGCGTGCCGCCGGCGTGCCGGTGGGCGTGATCCTGCATGAGCGCGAGGGCAGCGCGCTGGCGCACCAGAGCGAGGGCTGGCAGCCGGTGGCCCAGCTCTGCGTCGAGCCGGGCGACCGCTTGATACGCAAGACCACGCCCGACTCCTTTCTGCGCACCGAGCTGGGCGCCTGGCTGGCGGGCCTGGGCGTGCAGCGCCTGGTGATCTGCGGTTATGCCAGCGAGTTCTGCGTCGACACCACCACGCGCCGCGCCGCGGCGCTGGGTTTCGAGGTCGAGCTGGCGGCCGATGCCCACACCACCCACGACAAGCCCCACGCCACTGCGGCGCAGATCCGCGCCCACCATAACGCTACCCTGCCGGGCATCACCAGCTTCGGGCCGCGCATCAGCGCGCTGGCCAGCGCCGACATCGCGCTCTGAGGGCGCAGGCAGCGATGGTGCGGCCCTTGTTCAGCGTCGACGGGGTGGAGGCGCGCAGCGTCGATGTCAGCGCCGCGCCCCAGGTGCAGGCCCTGTTCGAGGCCAATCCGGCCTACTTCCTGCTCACCGGCGGCGAGCCACCCGGGCCGGCCCTGGGCCTGGAGGAGCTGGAGAGTCGGCCGCCCGAGGGCTGGCCCTACACGGCGCATTGGAGCCTCGGCTTCGTGCGCCCGGGGCAGCAGGGGGCGCCGGACGCATGGCTGGGCCTGGCCCTGGTCGACACCGATCTGCTCGCCAGCGGGGTCTGGCATATCGGCCTGTTCCTGCTCGCCACGCCGGTGCATGGCAGCGGCCTGGCACCGCGCCTGTACGCGGCGCTGGAGCAATGGGCGGCCAGCCAGGGTGCCGGTTGGATGCGCCTGGGCGTGGTGCTGGGCAATACGCGTGCCGAGCGTTTCTGGGAGCGCCAGGGCTATGTCGAGCTCAAGCGTCGCCCCGACATTGCGATGGGCCGGCTGCGCCAGACCGTGCGCGTGATGCTCAAGCCGCTGGGGACGCACAGCGTGGCCGAGCACCTGGACCGCGTGCCGCGCGATTGCCCCGAGTAGCTGCGAACAGCACCTGCCGCGCGGGCAACTGCTAGGCCAGGCCACGCCGCCAAGGTGGTAGATTGCGACCATCGCCGCGGGGCTTGCCCTGAGGCCGCCTGGGCACGCGCCCGCAGGAGTCTTTACCCATGCCGTTTGATCTGCCCGAGCTGCTCGGCCCTTTTTTGCTGCCGCTGCTGATCGCGATCCCGCTGGCCATCGTGGTCATCATCATCAGCACGCGCCGCGGCGACGATGTGGACGAGCCGCGGCGCCGCGAACCGCCGCCGCCGCGCCCGCCTTCGCGGCTGCCGGTGGCCGTGCCCGAGATCGTGCCTCCGCCGCCAGCGCCCGCGCCGGCGGCAGCGGGGCCGGCGCGCGTGCTGCTGGTGGACGACTCGGCGGTGGTGCGCGCCAAGCTCGGCAAGCTGCTGGCTGGTGCGGGCTACGAGGTGCTGGCGGCACGCGACGGCGTCGAGGCGCTGGAGCTGCTGGGCCGCGAGCATGTGCAGGTGCTCATCACCGACCTCGAGATGCCCAACAAGGATGGCTTCGAGCTGATTGCCGATGTGCAGGGCAGCCTGGAGACCGAAGACCTGCCCATCATCGCCATCACCGGCCATGAGGAGTTGCAGGGCCGCGTGACCCAGGTGCAGGGCCTGTACGGCATCTTCAAGAAGCCCTGGCACGACCGCGAGCTGCTCAAGCGTGTCGAGACCCTGACCCATTTGCGCAAGCCGCCGCCGGCGGCCTGAGCCTGGCCGCTATTGGGGCACGGGGGTCACGGGGGTCCCCCCGATGGCGGCGCGCGGCGCCTGTGCTGCAATCGGCACATGCGATTGTCATCAAGACTCCTCAAAGTAGCGGCCATGCTGCTGGCCCTGGTGGCGGCGCTCGCCGGCGTGCTGGGCTGGCATCTGGGCACCAAGCAGCCGCAGCGCAGCGGCACGCTGGCACTCAGCGGCCTGCAGGCGCCGGTGCAAGTGCGCTGGGACGAGGTCGGCGTGCCGCATATCAGCGCCGCCAACGAGCCCGACCTGTATCGCGCGCTCGGCTATCTGCATGCGCAGGACCGGCTGTTCCAGATGGAGATGGTGCGGCGCCTGGCGCGCGGCGAACTGGCCGAGATCCTGGGCCCCAAGCTGGTCGAGACCGACCGGCTGTTCCGTACGCTGGGCATCCGCGCCCACGCCGATGCCTATGCGGCGCGCGTGCAGGCCGCGCCGCCGACCCCGGCCATGCGCGCCCTGCAGGCCTATCTGGAGGGCGTCAACGAATACCAGGCAACGCGCCCAGCGCCGCTGGAGTTCGAGATCCTGGGCATCCCCAAGCGGCCCTTCACGATGGCCGACACCGTCAGCGTGGGTGGCTACCTGGCCTACAGCTTTGCCGCTGCGTTCCGAACGGAGCCTGCGCTCACTTATGTGCGCGACCAACTGGGGCCGGACTACCTCAAGGTGTTCGAGCTGGACTGGCGGCCCGAGGGGGCGGTGCGCAATGAACCCGGCCAGGCCCTCGGGCTGAAGGCGGGCGACTGGCAAGACCTGACCCGCCTGGCCCTGAACAGCCAGCAGGCGCTGGAACTGGCGGGCGTGCCGCAGTTCGAGGGCAGCAATGCCTGGGCCCTTAGCGGCAGCCGCACGCGCAGCGGCAAGCCCCTGCTGGCGGGCGACCCGCACATCGCCTTCTCGGTGCCCGCGGTGTGGTGGGAGGCGCATCTGCAGGCGCCCGGCTTCGAGCTCTATGGCCACCACCAGGCGCTCAACCCGATGGCGCTGCTGGGCCACAACCGCGAGTTCGGCTGGAGCCTGACGATGTTCCAGAACGACGATATTGACCTGATCGTCGAGAAGCCCAACCCCGACAAGCCCAATGAGGTCTGGCACCAGGGCCGCTGGGTGGCACTGCAGGAGCGTGAGGAGATCATCAAGGTGAAGGGTGCCGAGCCGGTCACGCTCAAGCTGCGCCGCTCGCCGCATGGCCCCATCGTCAACGACGCCGTGCCCGGCGCCACGGGCAATCGTCCGGTGGCGATGTGGTGGGCCTTTCTGGAAACCGAGAACCCGGTGCTGGAAGCCTTTTACGCGCTCAACCGCGCCAACAGCCTGGGCCGCGCGCGTGCCGCCGCCAGCCAGATCCATGCACCCGGGCTGAACGTGGTGTGGGCGAATGCCGAGGGCGACATCGGCTGGTGGGCCGCGGCCCGCCTGCCCAAGCGGCCGGCCGGCGTGAACCCCAGCTTCATGCTGGACGGCGCCAGCGCCGAATCCGACAAACTGGGCTTCGAGGACTTCAGCGCCAACCCGCAGGAGGAGAACCCGGCGCGCGGCTATGTGGTCTCGGCCAATCACCAGCCGGCCGGCGGCCAGCCGGTGCCGGGCTATTACAACCTCTGGGACCGTGCCCAGCGACTGGACGAGCAGCTGCGCCCGGCGGACCTGAAGTGGGACATGGCGCGCGCCCAGGCCCTGCAGCTGGATGTGCAGAGCGGCTATGCTCCGCGCCTGCTGCAGCCGCTGCTGCCGGCGCTGCGCGCGGCCGCGGCCGACGACGCCGAGCGCGCCCTGGTGGAGCGCCTGGCGGCCTGGCCCGGCCGCCATGAGCTGGGCCTCAGCGAGCCGGTGCTGTTCCACCAATTCCTCTACGAGCTGACGCGCGAGGCCATGGCCGACGAGATGGGCGAGGCCATGTTCGACAACCTGCGCCGCACCCGCGCGCTCGACCATGCCCTGCCGCGCCTGGCCGCCGATGCGAATTCGCCCTGGTGGGACAAGCGCGGCACACCGGCGGTCGAGACGCGCGAGCAGATCGTCGCCCTGGCCTGGCGAGCGGCCATCGCGCATCTGCGCCAGACCCTGGGCACCGACCCCGCCAGCTGGACCTGGGGGCGTGCCCATACCCTCACCCATGGCCATCCGCTCGGCCAGCAAAAGCCGCTGGACCGCCTCTTCAACGTCGGCCCCCTGCCGGCCCCCGGCGGTCACGAGCTGCCCAACAATATGGCGCAGCGCCTCGGGCCCGCACCTTGGAGCGTGGTGTACGGGCCCTCGACGCGGCGCGTGATCGACTTCGCGCGTGCCGGCGAGGCCCTGGGCAGCAATCCGGTGGGCCAGAGCGGCGTGTGGGGCGATCGCCATTACGAGGACCAGGCGCGCACGCATGTGCAGGGCGGCTACCGGCTGCAAGTGCTCAACGAACCCGATGTGCTGGCCCATACTCGCAGTACCCTGACGCTCAAGCCGGTGGACTGATATGTCTTTGCGAATGGCTATGGCTTTGTTGCTGGCCCTGCTGGCGCCGATCAGTCGCGCGCTGGACCTGCCCGCTGCCGCGGCCTTGCAGGCCAGGCTGGGCCAGCGCCCCCAGGCGGTGCAGGTGGTCGAGCCGCATCTGAGCGCGGCCGGGCAGCCGGTGAAGCTGCGCTATCTGGGCTACCCGGCGAGCCTGGTGTTCGAGCAATTGCTGGGCGCCGACTGGCGCCAGCCCGGGCGCGAGATCGAGCTGCGCGCGCTCGACGGCTTCGTCTCGCGCGTGCCGGTGGAGCGTTTCGCCAAATACCAGGCCTGGCTGGTGCAGGCGCGCGCCGATGGCGCCGCCTTCGTGGTCGACAACCATGCCCAGCATGAGAAGCAGGTGCCGCTGGGGCCGCATTACCTGGTGTGGGACAACATCGCCGCGCCCGAGCTGCTGGCCGAGGGCGGCGCGGTCTGGCCCTACCAGGTGACCAGCATCGCGCTCAAGCCAGGCAGCCGCGCGGCCCTGCTGCCCGCGGCGCTGGGGTCAGGTTTTGCCGAGCATGCCGAACTGGCGCAGAAATACTGCCTCAGCTGCCACCAGGTGAATGGTTATGGCGGCGAGAAGATGCCGCTGAATCTGGCGGTGCGCGCCAAGCTGCTGGACCTGCGTACCTGGCGCAGCTGGCTGCTCAACCCCCAGACGCTCAAGCCCGGCACCCCCATGCCGCCGTTGCCCGACAGCCTGCCCGCGGCCGAGCGCGAGGCCATCGCGGCCAAGCTGCACGCCTATCTGCGCGCCGTGCCGGTGCTGCCGTAAGAGGCCGAGACAAGCGCCATGGACCAGAGCGCTGCCGACGAACCGACCGACCGCGTGCTGCTGCTGCCGCCGCAGCTGGACGAGGCGAACGCGCTGCCGGCCGGCACGCGCTTTGCGGAGCTGGAGATCATCTCCACCCTGGGCGTGGGCGGCTTCGGCATCGTCTACCTGGCGCAGGACCATGCGCTGCAGCGCCGCATCGCGATCAAGGAATACATGCCGGCACAGCTGGTGCGGCGCGACAGCGGCAGCCTGGTGACGGTGCGTGCCGGCGTGCTGCGCGAGACCTTCGAGCTGGGGCGGCGCAGCTTCGTCAACGAGGCGCGGCTGCTGGCGCGCTTCGACCACCCGGCCCTGCTCAAGGTCTATCGCTTCTGGGAAGCGAACGGCACGGCCTATATGGCGATGCCCTATCTGCAGGGCCAGACGCTCAAGCAGGCAAGGCTGGCAATGGCGCAGCGCCCCGACGAGGACTGGCTGCGCCGCGTGCTGCTCGCGCTGCTGGATGGCCTGGCGCTGCTGCATGCCGAGGCCGTCGTGCACCGCGACATCTCGCCCGACAACATCCTGCTGCCAGAGGGCGGTGGCGATCCCATCCTCTTGGACTTCGGCGCGGCGCGCCAGGCCATCGAGGATCGCAGCCAGCATCTCACCGCCATCCTCAAGCCCAGCTTCGCGCCGATCGAGCAATACGCCGAGGCCACCGGCCTGCGCCAGGGCCCCTGGACCGATCTCTACGCGCTCGGCGCGGTGATGCATTACCTGCTGCTGGGCCACCCGCCGCCGCCCGCCACCGCGCGCGCCATGGTGGACGAATACCTGCCGCTCTCGGGTGCCGGCCTGGTGGGTTATTCGATGCCCCTGCTGCTGTGCCTGGACTGGATGTTGCGCGTCCATCCGCAGGAGCGCCCCGCGTCGGTGGCCGAGCTGCGCGCCGCGCTGGCGGGCGAACGCGCCGCGCCGCTGCCGCCGCAGCCCACCGCGCCGGCGGTGCACCAGGGCATGCTGGAGCGCGGCTATGCGCCCACCCAGCAACTGCCGGAGCCCGCCGTGCCGCCGCCACCCGATCTGCTGCTGGACGAGGCGCCCTTGCCTGAGCCACCGCCGGCCCCGACCTTGGTGCCGCTCGCACCCTTACCGGTGCAGCCGCCGCCGGTGGGCAGGGGCAAGCGTCTGGCACTGGCCTTGGCGCTGACGGGCCTGGCGGCCGCGGCAGGCTGGAACTGGTTGCCCCGGGGGGCGACACCGCCCGTGCCCGCGCCGGCGCCGGCGAGTTCCGCCGCGGCCGCGCTGATCACCGAGACGCGCGACGAGGTCGGCGTGCCGGTGCGCACTGACCAGCCGCCGCGGCCCGCGGTCGGTGCGTCGAGGCCGCCAAGCCCGCGCACCGCTGCGCGCGCCGCCAATGCAGCGTCCGCGCCCGCCGCGAGCAGTAGTGTGTCCAGCGCCGCCGAGCCACCCGCAGGCCCACGCGAGGCCTGCGGCAATCGCAGCTTCCTGGCGCTGGCCTATTGCATCGACCGCGAATGCGAGAAGCCGGTATTCCAGCAGCACCCCGAATGCCTGCGCCTGCGCGAGCTGCGCGAAAACCGGCAGCGCAATCGCCAGTGACTGCTCAGGGCTTGCAACTGGGCGCGCGGCCCTCGCCCTTGAGCCCGTTCAGGTGCTGGCCCAGCCATTTGCCATAGATGCGTTTGGCCGTGCCGTCGTCCACCATGGTCTTGAACACCGCCTGCACCTCGGCTTCCAGCGCCGACTGGGCGGCGCGCTTGGAGTAGGCGACGGTGAGATGGGTGGTGTTGAGTACCAGGGTGTCGCCGAAGGCCTCGTCCAGACCCAGGCTGTTGATCAGGTAGTTGATGGTGGAGAGCGAGCCGCCCACGGCATCGGAGTCGCGTCGCGCGGCGGTCTTCTTCACGCCCATGGTGTAGTCCAGCACCATGTCCTTGCGGGCCGCCTCGTCCTTGTCGAAGCGCGGGTCGATCTTGAGGCCGCGCGAGGCGCTGGTGGTGATCTTGTACAGGTCTTCGTAGCTCTGCAGGCTGATGCCCTTGCGTGCGCGTACGCCAAAGTCCAGCGGCACCAGGCAGGTGCCCTTGTTGGCAATGCGCGCGCGGGCATCGCCCCAGGCCATGATGGAAAAGTCGATCGCGCCTGACTCCAGGTCCATCTCCACGCGGATATAGGGTGTCAGCGTCCGATGGGTCTTGTGGCCGCTGCGGCGCTCGAACTCGTCCAGAAAATCCACCACGATGCCGGTGTAGGGCGCGGCCGCGTTCTTGTCGGGGTTGCGCTGGGCCCAGGGGGTGAACTGGATCATGTCCACCTGGAACTCGGCGGCATTTGACGCGGGCAGACTCAGCGTCAGCAACAGGGCTGCGGCGAGGCGGCAAGACAACATGGCACGGGCTCCGCGTAGGTCTGGGCTTGTTCAGGGCCGCACGGCCGTGACCTCGATCTCGACCAGCCAGCCCGGCAGCACCAGGGCCGCCACCTGCATCACCGAGCGTGCCGGCAGGCGGGGCTGGGCCGGCGTGCCGAAATGTTCGCGGTAGGCGGCCATGAAACCCTCGAAATCCATCTTGCCGCCCTTGGCCGGGTCGCCCACCAGAAACACCTGCATCTTCACCACGTCGCCCATGGTCAGGCCCAGGCCCTTGAGCGTGCGTTCGATGCCGGCCAGGGTGCCGGCGGTCTGGCTGCGGGTGTCGCCATAGGCGGCCAGGCTGCCGCGTTCGGCCTTCTCGTCCAGCACCGGCGGCACCGCGCCGCTCAGATAGACCAGGGTCTTGCCGGCCGGCACCTCCACCGCGCTGGCGATCGGGAAGCTGGAGCCGGGCGTGCGGTGGCGCAGCACCTCGTCGGCATGGGCCGTGCCGACCAGCAGCAGCAGCGAGGCCAGGATGGCGATCAGTTTCATGGTTGTTGGTTTCCTTCTTCTTGTTGGAGGGCGGCGCGCAGCGCGGCGACCTCGTCCTTGCCGATGGGGATTGCGCCGGGCGGGCCGAAGCGCCGCAGCACCTCGCCGGCCACCGCGCCGACCTGGCCATCGTCGAGCACGCTGGCAAAGGCCGGCATGGCCTTGCCGCCCTTCAGAATCATGCGCAGCAGATAGGGCGTGGCGGCCAGGCGCGCATTGCCGGCCAGCGCCGGGTAGGCGGCCGCGCCGCGGGCACCGCGGCCGTCGGGCATATGGCAGCCGGCGCAGATGGCGGCGTAGAGGGCCGGGCCGCTGCGCTGCTCGAAGCCCCAGCCGGCCGAGAAGCGCGGCTCTTCGCCCGCCGCAGCCGGCAGGGCGAGCAGGCTGAGCGTCAGCAGCAGGGCAGGGCGGGTCGTCATGCACTGGCCCTGGCGTGCAGCTGCGTCACCGCATGCTGGGCCGAGAGCACCGCGCCCTCCTGCCAGGCCGGCAGCAGCGAGGCATGCTCGCCGGCCAGGATCAGGCGGCCGTCCATCTGCAGCAGCTGCGGGTAATGGCGCTCGCGCGCCGCCTGCGTCCAAGCGGCAAAGCAACCCAGCGTGGCCGGGTGGCGATGCCAGGCCACCGCCATGCCATGCTCGAACTCGGCCGGGTATTGCGGATGGATCTGCGCGCCCAGGCGCAGCGCCTCGCGCACGCGCTCGGCCGGGGGCAGGGCGCTGAACTCGTAGGCATTGGCGCCAAAGGCATAGGCGCCCAGCAGCACGCCCTTGCGCGCATGGAAATGGTGGCTGGGGTAGCCTATCGTGCGTATCGCCAAGTCGGTGCTGCTGATGCCGCCGTAAATGCCCTCGTCCTCTTCCCAGAAGCGGCGCTTGAACTGCAGGCCCACCTTGAGCGCGGCGAAATAACTCACCGCATCGATGGCCGCGCGCAGCGCCGGGCTGATGCGCATCTCCAGCTGCGACAGCACCGACAGCGGCAGGGTGCAGACGCACCAGTCGGCACTGGCGCTGTGCCGCTGGCCGGGGCTGGCAAGGGTTTCGTAGTGCGCCGTCACGCCGCGCTCGTCCTGCTGAATCTCGGTGACCCGCGCGCCGTAGCGGATGCGCGGCCCCACGGCCTTGGCCAGGGCTCGCGCGATCGCGTCCATGCCGCCCACCGGCTGGAACAGCGGCATCTGGTATTCGAAGGCGCTGCCGAGGTCGAGCCGCCCCATCAGGCCGCTGTCGAGCAGATCATGCAGGCCGAGCGGCTGCTCATGCGGCGGCCCGGCCGACACGCCGGCGCCCGCCTGCGTGCCGGCAAAGCCGCGCCGCTCGGCGGCGATCTCGCCGGCCCGGTAGCGGCCCTGCGCATCCAGCGCGCCGTGGCTGCGCAAGGCCTCCAGCAGGCGTGCCTGGTCCTCGTTGCTGAGGGCCTCGTCGAGCCGCTGCTGCTGCACCACCTTGGCCAGCAGCTCGCTCACCTGGCCCTGGAAGTCGGCCTGCAGCTCGCGCCAGCGCTGCGGCCTGCCGCCGAAGGCTTTTTTCCCATGCACATAGGCGTTCTGGTTGATCTGGATGAAGGGCTGCAGCGCCACGCCCAGGCGCTTGCAATAGCCCAGCACGCCATGGTGGTGGTAGGGGATGCGCCAGGGACCGGGGTTGAAGTACTCGCCGGGTGCGAACTCGCAGCGCTGGCTGGCGCCGCCGAGCTCGGTGTAGCGGTCGCCGCCGCGCAGGGTCCAGCAGCGGCCGCCGGGGCGCGCCTGGTATTCCAGCAGCTGCACCCGGTAGCCAGCGCGCTGCAGCTCATGGGCCGACACCAGGCCGGCAAGACCTGCCCCCAGCACCAGCACACGGGCCCCCGTGGGCGCCCGGCCCAGGCCGAAATCGGCGCGCGCCGGCGAGGCCTGCGCCAGGCCCAGCTGCGCGAGCGCGGCATAGACCGCGCCGCTGCCCGCCACGCGGCCCAGCCGTTGCAGCCAGGCGCGGCGGGTGGGTTGTTGAGGCGGGGTGCTTGCAGGCCGGAGCATGAGCGCAGTCTAGACTGTGGCTATGCTCCGCGCCGCGCTCCTCTTCGCCATCTTGCTGTCGGCTTGCTGTGCCGCGCTGGCGCAGAACCCGCCCTGCCTGATCGTGTACGGACATGGCCGCAACCTCGGCAGCGAGGCCGAGAACCTGGCCTGGGACCGCCTCAATCTGCGCTTCAACCAGCAGGTGGCGGCCAGCCTGGATGCTGCCGGCCGGCGCGTCGTGCCTATGCTGCTGCGCGTTGGCAGCAGCAGCGATCTCGGCGCCACGCTTGAAGCGGTGCTGGGCGAGGCGCAGCGCCAGGGCTGCGAGCTGGTGGTTGACACCGCCGTGTTCGCCGACGACGCGAATGCCGCCCTGGTGTTGCGCCTGCGCGTGCACCCGCTGCTGCCGGCCCTGGGGCCGCGCGCCGCTGCAAGCCTGCCGCGCGTGGGCGAGGCCATCTACACCAGCCAGCGCGATTTCGACTTCAGCCCGCGCGTGCTGGAGCGGCTGCAGCTGGATCGGCTGGCGCAGGAAATGACGGCCGGCTATCTGGCCGACAGCGCCCCCAGACCCTGATCGGCCAGGCCCTCCAGATGGGCCGCGTCGGCCCAGCCGAGGACCTCAAAGCGCCCGCCGTCATGCACGCGCACGCGGTTGATGCCGGTATTGGGAATGGCGCATTCGCGCGGGCCATGCAGGGGCAGGGCCTGGGCATGGCGCCACACCATGTCGAGCACGCCGCCATGGGTGACCACGGCCAGGGTCTGGCGCGGGTGTGCCACCGCCAGCCGGCCCAGCGCGCCGATGACACGCTGGAAGAAGCGCTGGCGGCTTTCGGCGCCACCCGGCAGCGCGTAGTCGGGTTCCTGGCGGGCCCATTGCGCGAACTCCTCGGGATGGGCGCGGCGGATGTCGTCGAAGCTCATGCCTTCCAGAATGCCGAAGCCCTGCTCGCGCAGCGCTGCTTGCCGCTCGGTCTGCAGGCCCAGGGCATGCGCCAGCGGCGCGGCGGTCTGCAGCGCGCGGCTCAGATCGCTGGCCACCAGGGCCTGGATGGGCTCGCCGCGCAGGCGCGCCGCCAGGCGCTCGGCCTGGGCCAGGCCATGGGCGTTCAGCGGCACGTCAATCTGGCCCTGGAAGCATTGGCGGCGATTCCAGTCGGTCTCGCCATGGCGTATCAGCAGCAGCTCGGTCATGGCGCGCCGATCAGATCCAGGGCTGCGGCAGCCTCTCGGTGGCAATGGCGCGCTGCACCGCGGGGCGCTCCAGCATGTGCTGCAGGAAGGCGCCCAGCGCCGGCCAGCTGCGCGCCGGGCGCGCAAAGCCGCGCGTCCAGCGGCACAGCATGAAGGCAAATGGGTCCAGGGCGCTGTAGCGCTCACCCAGCATCCAGGGGCCGCGCTGGAACTCGTCGTCCAGCAGTTCCAGCAGGCCGCCGGGCGCCGAGATGCGCGCCTCGGCGTGGGCCTTGACCTGGGCCACACCGGCGGTATTGCCCTCGTCCACCCAGCGCTCGGGGTAGTAGTAGGCGATCAGCAGCGGCTGCAGGGTGTTGGTGAGCCACATCAGCCATTTATAGGCCTGCGCCCGTTCGGCCGTGCCCAGCGCCGGCAGCAGGCCGGCCTCGGGGTGCGTGTCGGCCAGGTGCAGCAGGATGGCGGCGGTTTCGCTCAGCACCAAATCGCCATCCACCAGGGCCGGTATCAGCCCCATCGGGTTGAGTTTCAGGTAGGCGGGCGAGCGGTGCTCGCCGCGGCTGCGGTCCACCAGCTTCAACTCGAAGGGCTGGCCTAGTTCTTCAAGCAGGATGTGCGGCGCGAAGCTGGCATTGCTGGGGTAGTAGTGCAGTTGGATCATGGTGGCACCATCCTAAAGGCTGCAGCCCGCCTCTGCGCCCGATCCGGCCGATGTGCTGCTGAGCGTGACGCCGTAACGTTCGGCGGTCATGTGGGCGAGGATGGACAGTGCGATCTCGGGCGGCGTGCGCGCGCCGATGTGCAGGCCCACCGGCCCGTGCAAGCGCGCCAGTTCAGCCTCGCTGAGGCCGAAATGCTCGGCCAGGCGGGCGCGGCGCTTGGCCTGGTTGAGGCGCGAGCCGATCGCGCCCACGTAGAAGGCCGGGCTCTTGAGCGCTTCCATCAGCGCCAGGTCGTCGAGCTTGGGGTCGTGGGTCAGGGCCACGATGGCGCTGTGGCCGTCCGGGGCAAAGGCCTGCACGCAATCGTCGGGCATCTCGCGCGTGATGCGGGCGCCGGGGATCTCGGGCTGGTATTCGTTGCGCGGGTCGCACACCAGCACCTGGTAGTCCAGCGCCAGCGCGAAGCTGGCCAGGTATTGGCTGAGCTGGCCGGCGCCGATCACGAGCAGGCGCCATTGCGGGCCGTGGTGGGTGACAAGGGTGGCGGCGCTGAGTTGCACCACATCGGCACCGGCCTCGGGTGCGTGCAGGCTGACGGCGCCGCTGCGCATGTCCAGCACGCGCCGCACGCGCTCGCCGGCGGCCAGCTTGGCGAGCAGGGCATCGATCTGCGAGGTCGGACCCAGCGGCTCCAGCACCAGCTCCAGCGTGCCGCCGCAGGGCAGGCCGAAGCGCGTGGCCTCCTCGGCGCCCACGCCATAGCGGATCAGCTCGGGCCGCTCAAGCCGCAGCGCGCCCTCGCGCAGCCTGGCGACCAGATCGTCCTCGATGCAGCCACCCGAGACCGAGCCGGCGATCTGGCCATCGCCGCGCACCGCCACCAGCGAGCCCACCGGCCGCGGTGCCGAGCCCCAGGTGCGCGTGATGGTGCCCAGCACCACGCCGCGCTTGTCTTGGTCAAGCCATTGCGCCACCTGGCGCAGCACCTGCAGATCTACGTTGTCCATTGCCGCCAGCCCCTTGCTATCGCAGCAGTGTGCCAGCTTGACGCACAACCCAGGGGTGGCGGGCTCTATGGATGGGCATACAGGAGGGATAACGGTAGCTGTCGAGGCGGGCAATCCCCGCGAGCATGGGGCGCTACACCCACAAGGAGACATCATGAGCAGCCAGAAAACGACGCTCAAGGTCAATGGCAAGACGGTCACGCGCGAGATCGCGCCCGAGCGCTTGCTGGTGCAGTTCCTGCGCGAGGACCTCGCGCTCACCGGCACCCATGTGGGTTGCGACACCGGCCAATGCGGCGCCTGCACGGTGCACGTGAACGGCCATGCGGTGAAGGCCTGCAATGTGCTGGCGGTGCAGCTCAATGGCGCCGAGATCACCACCATCGAGGGGCTGGCGGCCCCAAGCGGCGAGCTGCATCCGATGCAGGCGGCCTTCAAGGAATGCCATGGCCTGCAATGCGGCTTCTGCACCCCCGGCATGGTGATGAGTGCGGTGGACCTGGTGCAGCACCATGGCTGCGGCAGCGAAGCCGAGATCCGCGAAGGCCTGGAGGGCAATTTCTGCCGTTGCACCGGCTACCAGAACATCGTGCGCGCCGTGCAGCTTGGCGCCCAGGGCATGAAGTAAGAAGTGAGGAGTACCGCCCCATGAACGCACCCCAGCAAGGCCTGATCGGCCAAAGCGTGCGCCGTCGTGAAGACGCGCGTTTCCTCACCGGCCGCGGCCAGTACACCGACGACATCGTGCTGCCGCGCCAGACGTTTGCCTACTTCCTGCGCAGCCCCTATGCGCATGCGCGCATCAAGCGCATCAACACCGCGGCGGCCAAGGCGGCGCCCGGCGTGCTGGACGTCTATACCGGCGAGCATTTCCGCGCCGTTGGCGGCCTGCCCTGCGGCTGGCTGATCAAGAGCCTGGACGGTACGCCGATGAAGGAGCCCAAGCACCCCATCCTGGCGGATGGCAAGGTGCGCTATGTGGGCGATCAGCTGGCGCTGGTGGTGGCCGAGAGCTATGCCGAGGCCAAGGCCGCGGCGCAGCTGATCGAGGTGGACTATGAAGACCTGACCCCGGTGGTGGACGTGGCCGCTGCCAAGGGCGCGCCGGCCAGCGTGCATGACGCCGAGGCGCCCGACAACGTCTGCTACACCTGGGGTTGCGGCGACAAGGCGGCCACCGACGCGGCCTTTGCCAGCGCGCCGCACATCACCAAGCTGGCGTTCCGCAACAACCGGCTGATCCCCAACGCGATCGAGCCGCGCGCAGCCAATGCCAGCTACAACCCGGCCGACGAGAGCTGGACGCTTTATGTGGCGAACCAGAACCCGCATGTCGAGCGGCTCCTGATGTGCGCCTTCGTGCTGGGCATCCCCGAGCACAAGGTGCGTGTGGTGGCGCCGGATGTGGGCGGCGGCTTCGGCTCCAAGATCTTCCTCTACGCCGAGGAGACCGCGCTGGTATGGGCCAGCAAGCAGCTGGGCCGGCCGATCAAGTGGACCGCCGAACGCAGCGAGAGTTTCCTCAGCGACGCCCATGGCCGCGACCATGCCACGGTGGCCGAACTCGCCACCGACGACGACGGTCATTTCCTCGCCCTGCGCGTGCACACCACCGCGAACCTGGGCGCCTACCTCTCCACCTTTGCGTCCAGCGTGCCGACGATTCTGTACGCCACCCTGCTGGCCGGCCAGTACCGCACGCCCAAGATCTACGCCGAGGTGACGGGGGTGTTCACCAACACTGCGCCGGTGGACGCCTACCGCGGCGCCGGCCGGCCCGAGGCTACCTATGTGGTGGAGCGTCTGGTCGAGACCGCGGCGCATGAGCTGGGCCTCGACCCGGCAGAGATCCGCCGCCGCAATTTCATCCATGACTTCCCCTACGCGACGCCGGTGGGCCTGACCTACGACACCGGCGACTACCAGGCCACGCTCAGCAGCGTGATCGAACTGGCCGATGTGGCGGGCTTTTCCGCGCGCAAGGCGGTCAGCGAGGCCAAGGGCCTGAAGCGCGGCATCGGCTACTCCACCTATATCGAGGCCTGCGGCCTGGCGCCCTCCAACATCGCCGGCGCGCTGGGCGCGCGCGCCGGCCTGTTCGAGGCCGGCGAAGTGCGGGTGCATCCCACCGGCAAGGTCACCATCTTCACCGGCAGCCATTCGCATGGCCAGGGCCACGAGACCACCTTTGCGCAGGTGGTGGCCGACAAGCTGGGCATCCCGATCGACGATGTGGACATCCAGCATGGCGACACCGGCAAGGTGCTGTTCGGCATGGGCACTTATGGCAGCCGCTCGCTCTCGGTGGGCGGCACCGCCATCGTCAAGGCGGTGGACAAGGTGATCGCCAAGGGCAAGAAGATCGCCGCCCACCTGCTGGAGGCGGCCGACACCGACATCGAGTTCGAGCATGGCGTGTTCAAGGTGGCCGGCACCGACCGCGCCGTGCCCTTTGCCTCGGTGGCGCTGACCGCCTATGTGCCGCACAACTACCCGCTCGACAAGCTGGAACCCGGGCTGAACGAGAACGCCTTCTACGACCCCTCCAACTTCACCTACCCGGCCGGCAGCTATGTCTGCGAGGTCGAGGTGGACCCGGCCACCGGCGCGGTGCGGGTGGACCGCTTCAGTGCGGTGGACGACTTCGGCAACATCGTCAATCCGATGATCGTCGAGGGCCAGGTGCAGGGCGGCATCGCGCAGGGCATAGGCCAGGCGCTGCTGGAACATGGCATCTACGACGTCGAGAGCGGCCAGCTGCTCACCGGCAGCTATATGGACTATGCGATGCCGCGCGCCGACGACCTGCCCAGCTTCCAGATCAAGACCGCCAAGGGCACGCCCTGCACCCACAACCCCTTGGGCGTGAAGGGCTGCGGAGAGGCCGGCGCGATCGGTTCGCCGCCGGCGGTGATCAACGCCATCTGCAACGCCATCGGCGTCAAGGATGTGCCCATGCCCGCCACGCCGCATGCGGTGTGGATGGCGATTCAATCCGCACGTTGAGCATGAGGGAGGCACAGCCATGAGCTTCAACTACACCCAAGCCGCCAGCCTGGCCGACGCGGCGCGTGCCGCCAGCGCGCTGGATGCCAAGATCATCGCCGGGGGTCAGTCCTTGCTGGGCGCCATCAAGCTGGGCCTGGCGGCACCGGCCTCGCTGGTGGACCTGAGCGGACTGGCCGATCTCAAGGGCATACGCATGGACGACAAGGGCCGGCTTGTGATCGGTGCGATGAGCACCCACGCCAGCGTGGCCGCCTCCAGCGAGGTGCAGCAGGCCATCCCCGCGCTGGCCGATCTGGCGGGCCATATCGGCGACCGCCAGGTGCGCAACCGCGGCACCCTGGGCGGCAGCCTGGCCAACAACGATCCGGCGGCCTGCTACCCCGCCGCCGTGCTGGCGCTGGACGCCACCATCCACACCGACCGCCGCAGCATCGCCGCCGACGACTTCTTCCAGGGCCTGTACGAGACCGCGCTGCACGAGGGGGAGATCATCACGGCGGTGAGCTTCCCGGTGCCGGCGAAGGCAGCCTGGCAGAAGTTCAAGCAGCCGGCCTCGCGCTTCTCCATCGTCGGCGTGTTCGTGGCCAAGACCAGCGCCGGGGTGCGGGTGGCGGTCACGGGCGCGGGCCCCTGCGTTTTTAGGGCCACGGCGATCGAGAACGCACTCGCCAGCAGCTGGAGCGAGACCTCGGCCAAGCTGGTGTCGATCAAGCCGGACGGGCTCAACAGCGATCTGCATGGCTCGGCCGAGTACCGTGCGGCGTTGATCCCCGTCTTGGCTGGACGGGCTGTGGCTGCGGCCGGATGACAGCGCTGCCCGCCAGCATCGACGACTGCGCGGCCGCGCTGCTCGCCCACGACTATGTGGCCGAGCGCGAGCTGGCCTGTGCGGTCTTCCTGGCCCTGCGCCTGCAGCGGCCGCTGTTCCTGGAGGGCGAGCCCGGCACCGGCAAGACCGAGCTTGCCAAGACCCTGGCGGCCATGCTGGGCCGGCCGCTCATCCGCCTGCAGTGCTACGAGGGCCTGGACATGGCCAGCGCCGCCTACGAGTGGAACTACGCGCGCCAGATGCTGGAGATCCAGGCGGGCAGCAAGGAGGGGATGAATGCCGACGATCTTTTCGCCCGCCGCTTCCTGATCCCGCGTGCCCTGCTGCAGGCGCTGGAGCTGCCCGGCCCTCCGGTTCTGCTGATCGACGAGCTGGACCGCGCCGACGAGCCCTTCGAGGCCTTTTTGCTGGAGGTCTTGAGCGATTTCCAGCTCACCATTCCCGAGCTGGGCACGGTCAGCGCGGCCGCGCCGCCCATCGTCATCATCACCTCCAACCGCACGCGCGAGATCCACGACGCGGTGAAGCGGCGCTGCCTCTACCACTGGGTGGGCTTTCCCGATGCGGCGCGCGAACTCACCATCCTGCAGCGCCGCGTGCCCGGCGCGGGCGAGGCGCTGGCCAAGCAGATCGTCGGCTTCATCCAGGGCCTGCGCGGCATCGACCTCTACAAACTGCCCGGCATCGCCGAGACCATCGAATGGTCGCGCGCGCTGCTGGAGCTTAACGCCCTGGTGCTGGACCCCGAGACCGTGCACATGACCCTGGGCGTGCTGCTCAAGTACCAGGACGACATCGCCCGCGTGCAGGGCTCGGAGGCGGCGCGCCTGCTGGAGCAGGTGCGCGTGGCGACGCATGGCAGCTGATCACCTGGCCACCAATGTGATGCACTTTTCGCGCGTGCTGCGCGACGCGGGTCTGCGCGTGGGCACCGATCGCGTCGAGCTTTGCCTGCAGGCCCTGCAACTCGACGGCATGCTGGCCTCGCGGCGCGACTTCAAGGCCACGCTGGCGGCCTGCCTGCTGGATCGCCAGGAGCACCGCGCCCTGTTCGAGCAGGCCTTTCACATCTTCTGGCGCGACCCCGACCTGATGGGCCGGGTGATGGCCATGCTCTTGCCGCGCGCGCAGGCCAAGGCGCTTGCGCCGTCGCCCCCTTCCGAGAACCGCCGTCTGGCCGAGGCGCTCTTTCCCCATGCCGCCCAGCTGCCCCGGCCGCCGGCCGAGGAAGCGCAGCGCATCGAACTCGACGCCACGCTCAGCTGGAGCCAGCGCGAGCTGCTGCGCCAGCGCGATTTCGAGACCATGACCCACGCCGAATGGGCCCAGGCCAAGCGCCTGCTGGCGCAGCTGCAGGTCCTCATGCCGCGCCACCCCACGCGCCGCTGGGCGCCGGCCGCGCAGGGCCGCGTGGCCTGGCGTGCCAGCCTGCGCGCCTCGGCCCGGGGGCCAGGTCTTGCCATGCTGCGGCGCGAACGGCCGCGCCTGCGCGTGGCGCCGCTCTTGATCCTGGCCGATATCTCGGGTTCGATGAGCCGCTACTCGCGCATGCTCTTGCACCTGGCGCATGGCCTGTCGAATCCGCAGGCAACACAGCAGCGCCATGCGCCGCGCGTCACGAGCTTTGTGTTCGGCACCCGGCTCACGCCCATCACCCGTCTCTTGCGCCAGCGCGACCCCGATGTGGCGCTGGCCGCGGTGTCGCGCAAGGTGGCGGACTGGTCGGGCGGCACCCGTATCAGCGCCTGCCTGCACGAGTTCAACCAGCACTGGGCGCGGCGCGTGCTGCCGGCCGACGCCGCCGTGCTCCTGATCACCGACGGGCTGGAGCAGGGCGGCGATGATGATCCGTGCTGCGAGGCCCTGGCCCGTGAGGCGGCGCGCCTGCGCCTGCGCTGCCGCAGGCTGATCTGGCTGAACCCGCTGCTGCGCTACGAGGGCTTCGAGCCCAAGGCCGCCGGCATCAAGGCGCTGCTGCCCGAGGTCAGCCTGCATCTGCCGGCCCACAATCTCGCCAGCCTGGAACAACTCGCCCGTCTACTCGGCACACAAGCATGCATTTGACCGGACAAGAAACCCTTGCTGTCACCCAGGCCCAGGCCTGGGAGGCGCTCAACAACACCGAGATGCTGAAGGCCGCGATCAGCGGCTGCGAGTCGCTCACGCTCGTCTCCGGCGAGGCTGGCGAGCCTGAGTACGAGGCCCTGGTGGCGGTGTCCATCGGCCCGGTGAAGGCCAAGTTCAAGGGCAAGTTGAGGCTCTCCGATCTGCAGCCGCCCCACAGCTACCAGCTCGCCTTCGAGGGCTCGGGCGGCGCCGCCGGCCATGGCAAGGGCACGGCCCGGGTGCGCCTGGAGGCCCAGGGCCCGGCGCAGACGCTGCTGCACTACGAGGTGCAGGCCAGCGTGGGCGGCAAGATCGCGCAGATCGGCTCGCGCCTGGTGGACATGGCGGCGCAGAAGATGGCTGGCGATTTTTTCGCGGCCTTCAATGACGCGCTGCAAACGCGTTATGGTGCCGCCGTGGTGCCTGCCGAAGCAGCGGCACCGCCGAAGAGCCGCTGGCAGCGCCTGCTGGACTGGTATCTGGGCTGGCTGGGGAGGATCTTCAGCGGCGGCGTGTAGAAAATGCTCGGCGTCCGCGGCAATAACGCAGCCCATGTGCGTGCACGGATAGCACAGAACCCTGGTGTTTCCAGTCCATGCCTCGCTCCCCCCTGAGGGGGATGGACCTGTCAAGGGGGGCGACACAATCCCGTCAAGTCACCGATATAGGTGACACAAAGACAAGACAGACGCCAAGCGAGGCGCGTGACGGGGAGCGTGTGGTGAGTGGGGCTGGGAGTCGAGGACGAGCGGAAGAAGACAAGGGGGCGGCGGCCCCGCTGTTTCGCGCCGAAGTGCTGCAGGCGCGCCAAGTGCAATGGCTGGGCAGCATTCGCATAAGCCGGCCTGCGAGCTTTGCCTGGGTGACCGGCATCGCGCTGGCGCTGGCGCTGGCCTTGGTCGCCTTTGCTGCCTGGGGTGAAGTCACCCGCAAGGCCAAGCTGCCGGGCCTGCTGCTGCCGCGCGCCGGCATGATGGTGCTGGCCGCGCCGCAGGCCGGTGTGCTGGCCGAGATCCTGGTGCGCGAGGGCGACCAGGTGGCTGCCGGCCAGGCGCTGATGCGCCTGAAGAGCGAGCGCATGACCCAGGGCGGCGGCGAGATGGCGCTGCTGAACGCCCAGGCCCTGGCCCAGCGCCGCGCCAGCCTGGACACCGAACGCCTGCTTACCCAGCAGCAGGCGCGCCAGCGCCAGGACGCCCTGACCGAGCGCCTGCGCAGCCTGCAGGCCGAGGAGCGCCAGGCCCTGGGAGAGCTGGAAGCCAACCGCCTGCGCGTGCAACTGGCGCTCAAGAGTCAGGCTCGTTACACCGAGCTGGCCAAGGACGGCTTTGTGTCCGCCGCCCAGGCGCAGCAGAAGCAGGAGGAACTCCTGGACCTGCAACTGCGCGAGCGCCAGGCCGAACGCAGCCTGCAAGCGCTGCAGCGCGATGCCCAGGCCCTGCGCGCTGAACAGCAGAGCAGTCTCAACGCCAGCCAGACCAGCCTGGCGCAGCTGGACCGCAGCCTGGCAGCGCTGAGCCAGGAGGGCGCCGAGAACGACGCCCGCGCCGGCCTGACCCTCACCGCACCCAAGGCCGGCCGGGTGAGCGCGCTGGGCCTGCATGTGGGCCAGGCGGTGCAGCCGGGGCAGACGCTAGTGAGCCTGGTCGCCACCGATGCGGAGAGCGCTGACGAGGCCGGCCAATTGGAAGCTCAGCTGTACGCGCCCAGCCGCACGGCCGGTTTTGTGCGGGCGGGACAGATCGTGTGGTTGCGCTATGCGGCCTACCCGTACCAGAAATTCGGCATGGCCGAGGGGGTGGTGGAGGGCGTGAGCCAAAGCCCGGTGGCGCCGCAGGATTTGCCGGCGGGGCAGGCGCAGGCCTTGCTCACGGCGGCGCAGGCGAATGAGCCGCTGTATCGGATCAGCGTGCGGCTGAGGTCGCAGGCGATCAGGACAAATGGAATTCTCACTGCGCTGAAGGCGGGCATGACGCTGGAGGCGGATGTGCTGCAGGAGAGCAGGCGGGTTTGGGAGTGGGTGGTGGAGCCGGTTCGGACGGCAGCCAGCATTGCAAGGGGTCTGAACGATTAGCCCTTATAGGCAAGAAGGCGGGGTAACTATGAGGCGGTTGTAGGCGCCCGCATAAAGCGCCATTGGCATTCAAAACGGAGGAAATCGAATGCGAGTCATTGAAAGTGCACATCTCTCTCAGGTATCTGGCGGGGATCGTTGGGGCGATGGGGATGACGGGAAAATGCATCCGCAGCCTTGGAAGAACGTTCTTGAAGCGCAATCTAGTGCATTGGCTGCTAGCAGGTCCCGTCAAGAAAGTAACTGTACGGAAGTTGGGGTTTTCTCGATCACAAGGACTGAAACAAGTGGTGGTGGAGGGGGTGTGACGTTCAACACGACGCCGCCGTTCATCCACGCAAGTGTGAATATATCGTCAACTCCTACCACTACCTCAACTTACACAAAAACAATTACCTGCCCGTTGCCGTAATTTCGGCATTCATGATCGGATCAAGTCGGTGCGGTTTCACTTGCTTGATTCGATCAATGACGCTAGGCACACGAAGCTGAAAAGTGTTCGGAGTGTGCGTGAATAATATGAATGGTATATCCATGCAAAGTTTCGCGTTTCTTCTCATATTGGTGCTCGCTGGCACGGCGCCTATCAGAGCTTTTGCTGTTGGTTGCAGCACCAGTGTTCTTTTTTCGAAGACTGCTGTGGGCTTGGTTGGATGCATATCGAAGGAGGCATCGGAACAAGTTATTAACGGTCTGACGAACGAAACGCGGACTCTTGTAATTCAATCCGAGGGCGGGGATGTGAATGCAGCAATGGCGTTGGCCTATGAACTGGCCCGTCGAAAGATCGTCGTTCGAGTGCGGGGGTTCTGCCACTCGGCATGCGTGAATTACATACTGCCGGCGGCAATGCATGCCTCTGTCGAAGAGGGTGGAGTCCTGATGCTGCACGGTGATGCCAGAACTGCCATATTGAACTATGGTGACAAGGATTATCTGGACCCCGCGCTGCTTTCACTACTCATAAAGATTTCGGCCGACGAAGAAAGAGAGTTTTCGGTTCGTTTCCCACGGGCAGAGCAGACGCATCTCCTTCAGCGACTACTGTTTCTGCGCTCAAACGACAAATCAGCCATCGTCTTGGACGGCGTAAGATATTTGTGCAATGGCATGAACAAGAAATACTGGACAGCAACGGCCGCGGACTTGTTGCAGTTCGGGCTGATAGATGATATTTCTGCAAGGGACGATAGTCTATTTCCAACTGTTGCCAGCGCCGCACAGGCTATGCAGAATGAAGTTGCCTTTTCAAAGATTGACATAGTTCGCGGGTGCAATAGGCAGTCAGGCTTGTAATATCACCACCGCAGGGCAGAGGGTCAGGTTTCAATGTTGCATTTTTTCCCGAAAAGGTGGCGTTTCACATCTCCTTTCCAGTCGCGAGCGTGAGAAATGGCGACTGATCCTCGGGTCGAATTTTCATTGATATCCCGTAGTGGTGAAATTTGCGCGCGACTTATGGTTAATGCCGAAATATTTAGTGGGTGATTCCCATGCGTGAAATAGCTTCAAATGAACTGGCTGCCGTTGCTGGTGGCGATGGGGGGTGCAAATATGACAGGAAAGAATACGGTGAGGGTGCCGTGATCAAGGTTGGTGATGCCTATATTCAGTTTGGCGGAGGAATATGGCGACTGATCCCACGCCCTGCTTCAAATGCAAGGCGCCTCGCGTAGTCGTTACGCCCGGCGCGCTATCGAAATAGTAAGGCCTGGCTATTCTGCTGACTACTTCCATCTATACGTTGTTGGCGACAATATGAAAAGAAGCATCACTGGCATGCTGTGTTTCCGAGCGACCAGTGCCCTCCTGCTGTTGTGCAGTATTTCTGAATTGGTCGGCGCACAAAATGACGCACCGCCTCGGCATGATAATAAAGAGATCAGGGCCGATGTCCCAACACCGGCCAACAGTCTGGTCGGTAGCGAATGCCTGATGGCTGGCAGCGAGTACTCGCTTGGGGCCATGGTGCAACGCGATGGGTCTTATTACCGCTGCGTTCAGGCGCGGGTATGGTCCATGGAGGCAGATATTCAGTCGGTATGGATCAAATTCAATGGCGCTCCAAATGATGCGGTGCTCGCTATTCAGGCGCGCGGCTTCGGGGTCAGCGCGGCTTCGGCGGCTTCGGGGTCAGGTCTTTAATCTAAAGGGGTTCAGATTAAAGACTTGGCCCCGCCGACTTGGCAGAGCCCTTGGGGCGGCACTAGGCGGTGCATTCGGTGCCGGGTGGGCCATTGGCGGCGGTATCTACCACTATTTCGTGAAGTAAAAGCATGTCGGTTCCTCGGCTTGCGAAGCGCGGCCCGAGGAGCCGCCAAATTGAGGTTCGCTCTTGTATGAAGAAGAGACTACGCAATCTGAAAAACCTTGTCAGACCACTAAGCCCCGGGCAGGAGCTTGGCTGGTACTGGGCTTCGACGATCTATGGCGTGGCCATAGCTTTGGTCGTGGCAGGGGATGGTGTACTGGACTCTATGGGTGAAGGTGTTGAGTTCGTCATCCCCATCCTGATACTCGCCGCTGCTTGGCTGGTCGGGGTCATTGGTCTACGGCTGTACGTGCAGGACAAGAATCCAAGCGACTTCTGGAATATTTTGGGTGCAAGACGAGGACGAAATGATGAGCGGAGGAAGTGAAGCTGTGTCTTTGCAAGCGTGGGTGGCTACTCCTAATCACCAGTAGTCCAGTCCCGAAATGAAACTCTGCTTGCAATCCGAGGCTTCTGAGTGCAGTCTCGCCAGCCTGGCCATGATCTGCAGCGCCCATGGCCTGCACCAAGATCTGGCCGATCTGCGGCGGCGCTTCTCCGTAAGCCTCAAGGGCGCCAATCTCCAGCAGCTGATTTCGCACGCCGGTGCCCTGGGGTTTTCCTCGCGCCCGCTGCGCCTGGAACTGGATGAGTTAATTCAGCTGCAAACCCCCTGCATCCTGCACTGGGATTTGAACCATTTCGTCGTCCTCAAAAAGGTCACCCGAAATGGCGCCGTGATCCTGGACCCAGCCGTCGGCGAGCGCCGCCTTGCCTCTACCGAAATCTCCCGCCACTTCACCGGGGTGGCGCTGGAACTCACGCCCAATGCCGAATTCAAATCGCAGGCCCCCGCGCCGCGCGTGTCGCTGCGTGCGCTCACCGGCAAGGTGCTGGGCCTGAAGCGCTCGCTCGTTCAAATCTTCGCGGTGGCGGTGGTGCTGGAGCTGTTTGCCATCGTGGCGCCGCTGTTCAATCAGATGGTGGTGGACGATGTGCTGACCTCGGGCGACCGGGACTTGCTCAACGTCTTGGTGATCGGCTTCGGCCTGCTGCTCATCGTGCAGACGGCGATAGGCCTGGCGCGTTCGTGGATGGTGATGGTGCTGGGCCAGACCCTGTCGCTGCAATGGCTGTCCAACGTCTTCGCCCATCTGGTGCGCCTGCCGGTGGACTTCTTTGAAAAGCGCCACCTGGGCGACATCACCTCGCGCTTCGGCGCCGTGGGTGCGATTCAGAAGACGCTGACCACGGCGGCCATCGAGGCGGTGCTGGATGGCCTGATGGCGGTGGCTGCCTTGGTGATGATGCTGATCTATGCGCCCACGCTGACGGCGGTGGTCCTGGCCGCCGTGGCTGCCTACGGCCTGCTGCGCTGGGCCTCGTATCGGCCGTTCCGAGACGCCGCCGCCGAGCGCCTGGTGGTGGCCGCCAAGGAGAACACCCACTTTCTGGAGACGCTGCGCGCCATCACCCCCTTGAAGCTCTTCGGCCGCGAGGAGGAGCGCCGCGCGCGCTGGCAGAACCTGATCGTGGACGTGCAGAACCGCGACGTGCGCACCGCCAAGATGAGCATGGGCTTCAGCACCGCCAACACCTTCATCTTCGGCCTGGAGAACTTGTTGGTGCTGTGGCTGGGCGCCAAGCTGATCATGAGCGGCCAGCAGGCGGGAGGAGCGGCTGTGTCCATGACCGTGGGCATGCTGTTCGCCTTCATCAGCTACAAGAACCAGTTCACGGGCCGCGTCTCGGCGCTGATCAACTATGCGGTGGAGCTGAAGATGCTGAGCCTGCACGCCGAGCGCCTGGCCGATATCGCGCTGGAGCCACCCGAGCGCGCCGATGAGCTGCCGCACAACGAGCTGGCGCATCTGGAATCCAGTATCGAACTGAAGAACGTGAGCTTCCGCTATGGCGAGGGCGAGCCCTGGATCTTGAGAAACGCGAGCTTCCGCGTCGAGGCCGGGGAGAGCGTGGCCGTCACCGGCCCCTCGGGCGCCGGCAAGACCACCTTGCTCAAGCTCGCCCTTGGCCTGCTCAAGCCCAGCGAGGGCGAGGTGCTCTATGGCGGCATGCCGGTGCGCCAGCTGGGTCTGGCCAACTTCCGCCGCCAGATCGGCACGGTGATGCAGGAGGATGCGCTGCTCACCGGCAGCCTGGCCGACAACATTGCCTTCTTCGACGTGCGCCCAGATCCATCCCGCATCGAGGCCTGCGCCAAACTCGCCCAGCTGCATGCCGACATTTGCGCCATGCCCATGGGCTACCAGACCCTGGTGGGTGATCTGGGCTCGGGCCTCTCCGGCGGCCAGAAGCAGCGCCTGCTGCTGGCGCGCGCCCTGTACAAACAGCCCCGCGTGCTGGCCCTGGACGAGGCCACCAGCCATCTGGACCTGGGCAATGAACGCGCCGTCACCGCCGCCCTGGCGCGCATGCGGCTAACGCGCTTGATCATCGCCCACCGGCCCGAGACGATTGCTGGCGCGCAGCGCGTGGTGCAGCTGCGCGCGGGCCAGGTGCTGGAGCTGGCCAGGGCGGCCGTGCCGCCGGCCGAGCTGGCGCTGGCTGGCTGACGGCGGAGCCGTCAGGCCGGGCCTGGCAGTCTCCTCAACCCAAGCGCTCGCGCAAGACCGGCGTCGCCTGCTCGATCGGCGCCAGCAGCAGCGGCCAGATGCGTTCGCCCAGCTCGCGGCGGAACATGCCGAAGTGGCCGATCGCGCGCAGGCCCAGGCTGCGCGGGTCCAGGGTGTGGCGCTGCACCTCGGCGCTGCGGAATTGTTTCGCCAGGTGGTCCACCGCCGGGGCGGGGCCGAACAGCGTGTCGTCCGTGATGTTCCACAAATGCACCGGGCCGGTGTAGCGGTGGTGGCCCAGCTGGCCCTGCAGCGTCGGGTCGCTGAACATATAGCCGCGCCGCCGGCCCCAGCGCGCCCAATCCAGCGCCGCCACCTTGGGCAAGGCTTGCGCGCGCGCGCCCAGCAAGCGGGCGGGAAAGTGGCCCAGCAGATGGCTCAGGCCGGGCAGCAGGGCGTGGAAGAACAGCACCGCCTTGGCCTGCTGCAGGCCCGACCAGAAGCGCCAGTCGGCCGCCTGCGCCGCCACGCCCAGCAAGGCATCGGCGCGCTCGAAGCCCGGCGCCATGCCCACCGCATTGCCGCCGAAGGAATGGCCGATCGCCAGCAGGCCGATGCGGTGGCCCTGGGCCTGCTGCGCCTGCAGGCGGCGCCGGTCGGCGGCGCGTAGCGCGGCGGCCATGTCCAGGCCGGCCCAGTCGCGCAGGCCGGCGGCCTCGTCCCTGACGCGGCCCTGCAGATTCGAGCCAATGCCGCGGTAGTCATAGCTCAGCACCGCATAGCCGCGCCTGCTGAGCCATTCGGCAAAGCCGCGGTAGTAGGGGCTGGCCACCGCCATCGCCGGGCTCAGCACCGCCACCGCGCGCAGCGGGCCGGCCGGTTCATGCCAAGCGGCTTGCAGCAGGCGGCCGTCGCTGCAGCGCAGCTGGGTGGGGCTGGTGGTGATCTCTGTATCGCTCATGCAGCCAGTCTAGGTTGGTGACAATCCAGCGACTAGACTCGCTATCGACGACACATTGATTCCTCACGGTTGACAATGAACCCCAAGCTCCCGCTCGCCCGCCGCAGCGCCGCCGACCAGGCCCTGGACGCCAACGCGCTGGAACTGTTTGCCCGCATCGCCCAGGCCGGCAGCTTTGCGCGCGCCGCGCGCGAGCTGGGGCTGACGCGTGCCGCGGTGAGCCGGCGGGTGGCCGCCATCGAGGCGGCGGTGGGGCTGGCGCTGTTCGCGCGCAGCACCCGCAGCCTGAGTCTCACCGAGCCCGGCCGGCGCCTGCTGGCGCGCGCCCGCAGCGTGCACGAGGCGGCCGAGGGCGCACGCCTGGCGCTGCGCAGCGAGCGCGACCAGCTCGGCGGCACCCTGCGCATCAGCGCCGCGCCGGTGTTCGGCGTGCATGTGCTGGCGCCGCTGCTGGCGCGCTTCCAGGCCCTGCATCCGGCCTTGCGCTATGAGCTGCTGTTCAACTACCGGCGCGTGGACCTGCTGCGCGAAGGCGTGGACCTGGCCTTTCGCGCCACCGCGCGCCCGCCCGAGGATTGGGTGGCCCAGCCGGTGCTGCGTTATGCGGTGCGCCTGTATGGCCGCGCCGGGCGCGCGCCGCTGGCGGGGCCGCAGGCGCTGGCGGCGCTGCCCTGCCTGCTGGTGGGCCAACACGAAGACCCCACCGAGGCCTGCTGGTTGCACGAGAGCAGCGGCGCGCGCCATGAGATGTCGCTGCGCTCCGCTGCCTGGGGCAATGATCTCGACGCGCTGCTGCAGATGGCGCGTCATGGCGACGGCCTGGTGCTGAGCCCCGACTTCTGCATCGGCCCCGACAGCGGCCTGGTGGAGCTGCTGCCCGGCTGGCGGCTGCAGGTCAACGAGGGCGAGTCCATCCAGGCGCTGACGCTGCCGATGCCGGCCGGCTCGGAGACCGCGCGCGCGCTGGTGCGCTTTGTGCGCGAGGCCTTGGCATCGGCCTGACGCCGCGCATCAGCGCCCCCGGCGCAGGCGCCGTTCCAGCACGTCGAACAGCCACTGCACCAGCAGGGCCAGCGCGGCCGCGGGCAGGGCGCCGGCCAGCATCAGATCGCTGTCGTTCACCGCCAGGCCGGCGACGATGCGCTCACCCAGGCCGCCGGCGCCGACGAAGGCCGCCACCGTGGCGGTGCCCACGTTCAGCACCGCGGCGGTCTTGATGCCGGCCAGCAGCACCGGCAGGGCCAGCGGCAGTTCGATGCTGCACAAGAGCTGCCCGCGCCGCAGGCCCAGCGCGCGGCCGGCCTCGCGCAGCCCCGCCGGCACGCCCTGCAGGCCGGCATGCGTCATGCGCACGATGGGCAGCAGGGCGTAGAGGAACAGCGCCAGCAGCGCCGGTACGAAGCCGATGCGGCCCAGCAGCGCGATCAGAAAGGCCAGCAGGGCCAGCGAGGGCAGGGTCTGCAGCAGGCCTGCCGCGCCCATCACGAGGCCGGCCAGGCGCGGGTTGAGCCAGGCCCAGATGCCCAGCGGCACGCCCAGGGCCACGCCCAGCGCCAGCGAGCCCAGCACCAGGGTCAGGTGTTGCCCGAGCAGGCGCCACAGATCGGGCGCCAGCAGGCGCTGCCACAGGCCCGCACGCGGCTCGGCGGCAGGCGCGGCTGCCCGGGCCAGCACACCTTGCGCCACCGCGGCAAAGCTGCGCCCGTCCAGCTCCACCTGGGCGTTCAGCTCCATCATGCGGCGCGCATCGATGCGGCCAGCCAAGGCGGCAAGCGGACCCTCGTCGAGCCCGGCACGCATCAGCAGCAGCGCGTCGTAGCTTGGAAAGAAGCCCAGGTCGTCGCGCAGCACGCGCAGTGGCAGACGCGCCAGCTTGGCATCGGTGGTGTAGACGTCGATCAGGTCCAGCTGGCCGCCGGCCAGCGCCTCGTAGGCCAGACCGTGATCGACGCCAGCCGGAGCGGGCAGTTGCAGTTGGTAGGCCTTTGCCAAACCGGGCCAGCCATCGGCTCGCTGCAGGAATTCATGTGAAAAACCCAGACGCAGCTGTCGCTGCGCCGTGGCGGGCAGACGTGCCAGCGCGGAGATCGAGTCCACGCCCAGCCTTGCGGCGTCGGCCTCGCGCATCGCCAGTGCATAGCTGTTGTTGAAGCCCAGTGCCACGCCGGCCTTCAGGCCATGCGGGGCCAGCGCGCGGTTGAGCGCCGGCATATCGAGCGCTGGGCCATCGTGTTTCAGCAATTCGCGCTGGATCGTCCCGCTGTACTCCGGGTAGACGTCGATGCTGCCGCTCTTGAGAGCTTGCACCAGGATGGCGGTGTTGCCCAAACCTTGCTGATGCTGGGCCGGCACGCCGGCCTGCTGCAAGCGCTGCCGCACCAGCTCGCCCAGCACATAGCTTTCGGTGAAGCGCTTGGAGCCCACCTGCACGGCGGTCTGAGCGCCGGCAGCGCCGCCCAGCAAGCAGCAGGCCAGCAGGCAGCGGAGCAGGAGGCGGCGCATGCGGCGATTCTGCGCCAAGCTATGCTTGCCGCCATCCCCGACCCAGCCTTGCACCATGACAGACGCCGCCACCACGCCTCCCAATGCCCCGCTCGATGAACCCCGCCTGACCTCGCTCTCGCATGGCGGCGGCTGCGGCTGCAAGATCGCGCCGGGCCTGCTGTCGGAGATCCTCAAGGGTACGTCCAGCATGCCGATCCCGAAGGAGCTGCTGGTCGGCATAGCGACCTCAGACGACGCCGCGGTCTACCAGCTCAATGACGAGCAGGCCCTCATTGCCACCACCGACTTCTTCATGCCCATCGTCGACGACCCCTTCGACTTCGGGCGCATCGCCGCCACCAATGCGATCAGCGACGTCTACGCGATGGGCGGCCGCCCCATCATGGCGCTGGCCCTGGTGGGCATGCCGATCAACCGGCTGTCCAGCACCACCATAGGCCGGGTGCTGGAGGGCGGGGCGGCGGTCTGCCGCGCGGCCGGCATCCCGATCGCCGGTGGCCACAGCATCGATTCGGTGGAGGCGATCTACGGCCTGGTGGCGCTGGGCTTGGTGCATCCCAAGCGCGTCAAGCGCAATGCCGACGCGCAGCCTGGCGACCTGCTGGTGCTGGGCAAGCCACTGGGCGTGGGCGTGATGAGCGCGGCGCTCAAGAAGGGCCAGCTGGGCGCGGCCGGCTATGCGCAGATGATCGCCACCACCACCCAGCTCAACACCCCCGGCCCCGAGCTGGCCGAGCTGCCGGGCGTGCATGCGATCACCGACGTCACCGGCTTCGGCCTGGCCGGCCATGCGCTGGAGATGGCGCGCGGCGCCGGCTGCGCGCTCGAGCTTGACTGGGCGCACGTGCCCCTGCTGGACGGCGTGCGCGCGCTCGCCGGCCAGGGCTGTATCACCGGCGCCTCGGGGCGCAACTGGGCCGGCTATGGCGCCGAGGTGGAGCTGCCCGCCGGCTTCGCGTCCGAGGACCAGGCTCTCTTGAGCGATCCGCAGACCAGCGGCGGCCTGCTGGTGGCCTGCGCGCCGGCCGCGCTGGACGCGGTGCTGGCGCTGTTCGCGCGCCATGGCTTTGCCCAGGCGGCGCGGGTGGGGCGCATGGGCGAGCGGGCGGAGCGGCCGCTGCTGCGCGTGCGCTGATCCGAGCGGCTGCCGTCCCGGCGGGGGCCCTAGGCGCAGCCTGCTCCCGCATTCGAGCAGGCCGTCGCAAGCCGCGCGACCCGGCGCAGGGGCAGGGCTACAAACGCGGCTTCTCGCAAACCTGCCTCGCCTTGCCCCACCATGCCTTATTGCTCACGCCTGTGGCCACGCGCCAGCCGCGCCCTTTTGTTCCGCTTCTCCTCCTCCCTGCTAGGGCTTGCGCTGGCGGCTTCGATCTCGATCAGCGCAGCGCCTGCCCGGGCCCATCAAGCGGTGCCGGAGCTGGTGCGCGTACAGGGTCAGCTGATTGAGCAATGGGCCATCAAGCCGGCCGAGGCGCAGGGAACAGTGGTGTTCGAGAACGGCTCGCGCGCCGAGATGGAAGGCTGGAGGGCCGTGATGCAGGCGCTCGCCTCGCAGCCCTTGGCGCCGGGGGTAGACAGCAGCGCAAAACCCTGGGCACTGTTCGCCTACAACCGCCCTGGTGTGGGCCGCAGCGAAGCGACCGAGCGCCCGCGGGATGGCCAGCAGATCGTGGCGGATCTGCGCAGCCAGCTGCAGCAGCAGGGGCTCAAGCCGCCCTATGTGTTGGTAGGGCATTCGCTGGGTGGGCTCTATATGCAGCTGTTTGCACGCCTGCACCCCAGCGAGGTGAAGGGTCTGGTGCTGGTGGATGCGCTCTACCCGGGCGTGATCAAGAAGCCCCAGGATTTCCCCTTCTACACGCGTTGGGGCAAGGCGCTCTTTCTCAGCGCCATGGCCGGGCGCGAGATCGACGCCATCCACGCCACCGGCGAGGCCGTGCTGGCCTTGCCCTGGGCCACTCAGATTGCGGTGACGCGCCTGATCAACGTGCCGAAGTCCGCCGGTGCGATTGCGGTGGACTTTGGCGTCGTCAACGCGGACGACGCCACGATCGCCAGTGTGCGTGCGCTCTATCCGGGTGCCAAGACGGTGGTGCTGGACTCGGACCATCAGATCCAGAAGGCCAACCCGGAGGCGGTGGTGCAGGCCATTCAGGAGATGATGGTGGTGCGTTGAAGGCGGCGCCCAGCGACTGGCGCGGCCGACTGCCGTGGCGCTGCGCCGAGCGCCGCCCGCGGTGGTCAGCGCAGGGCCGTGCCGATAGGATCTCGGCATGCCCGCCCTTTTGCCACTCTGTTCAAGCTTGCGCCGTGCTGCTCTGAGCCTGGCCCTGGCCGCTGGCCTGCTGCCGGCCGCGGCCCCCGCGCAACAAGCATTGGAGCCGGCGCAGGGCCAGGTCTTGCGTTTCTTTGTGCCCGAGACCTGGACCATGCCTCTGGGCGAGCTGGAGGCGCGCGGCACCTCGCGCCAGCTGTTGCGAGGCCTGGGCCTGGACTGGCAGCGCGCCTTGGCCGAGGCCGTTGGAGCCAGCGCCGAGGCCGTGGTGGCGCCGCACAAGCGCCTGGAATATCTGGTGCAGCTGCAGGCCTTTGATGTGCTGTGTTTCATGAATCCCGCCTGGGTGAAGGCCGAGCTGGGCCTGCAATGGTTGCCGCCCTTCATGGAGGTGGACGAGCGCCTGGTGGCCGGGCCGGGGCAGGCCGACATCAGCCATCTGGCCGAACTGCGCGGGCATTCGGTAGGGACGGTGGCCAGCTATCACTACCCGGCGCTGGAGCGCGTGTTTGCTTCCGGCATGGCCAGGCGCGAGAACGCTTCCACCGAGCGCCAGGTCCTGGAGATGCTGCTGCGTGGGCGCAGCGACTTTGCGGTGATGCGCAGCATGGATCTGCAATATCTGCAGCGCCACGATCCGGCCACGCGAGAGCTCAAGCTGTCGAGCCTGGTGATCACGCGCGAGCAGTTCCACTGCGCCACGGTGCCCGGTGGCAGGGCGCAGCCACAGCCTCTGCGGCTGGCCCAGGAGCGCCTGCTCAAGGCCGGCGTGCTGGAGCGATTGCGCGCGTCCTATCGCTGAGTGCCGCGCTGGTGCTTCGCGCCACTATTGAAGATGCGCCCTCACCCAGTCGCCGATCTTGGCGCGCAGCGGGTGCTTGGCGTTGCCCTCGGGCATGCCCGTCACCCAACCCGAAATCAAATCGGCAGCGATTTCATTCGGGTGATAGTTCTCGGTCTTGTTCGGGAAGCGAGCCTGGTAGCCGCTCAGTGACTTCAACTCCTGGGTCATTGGCAGGCCTTTCTCGTTCAACATGAGCCTGAAGCCGGCATCGGTTTCGAGCAGCTTGACGGCCACATAGTGGCTGTCGTCAGCCAGTTTCGGATGCTCGAGTTCGCTCAGCAGCAACTCCAGCACCATCCATGGCGAACCTTCACCCATTCTGTAGGCCCACCGCAAGTCGAGGGCATCGGGGTTGCTGACGCGGCGCTCGGCCAGCCAGGGATGATCGGGGAGTTTGTCCAGGCGACGAAACCCCAGCAATTCGGTATAGAGCTGGTTGAAACGTTCCGGGTATAGGCGCTGCAGCACATGGGTTTGTTCGTGGATCAACAGGGGCGCAGCCATCTGGTCGAGTATGGTGGTCCAGCCCCAGCGGTACATGCGCGTCATCGAGCCCAGTTCCGCGCTGGAAAGAATGATCGAGCCAGCGCGGGTATGTGGCACACCGCCTTCGACGGCGACGCCGGTCTTGACGAAGGAGAACGGCGTGCGCGCCATCAAGGGGAAATCCTGGCTGATCCTTGGCGCGAGCCGACGCAGCACATCGCGCAGCATGGCTGCTTCGTCGCTGCTGAAAGCCTGCACGTCGTCGGCGTATTTGGCGCGTGCCTTGGCACGTGCGTCCGCGAGTTTGCCGCCCTCAAGCGTCAGCCCGGTCTTGGCGCGCATCTCGGCCAGCTGCAGGTTTTCGAAATAGCCGGCTTCACTGCCTTCGGTGAGGATTCTTCTGCCCTCGGCCACAGTAGGGAACTGAACCGTCAGCACGCTGTCGATCTTGTCCTGCGCTTGGGCCGGGAACGTCAATGTGAGTAGTAGCAGGACTAGCGCTGAAAGGTGCTGCATCGTTGTTTCGGTCGGTCGGTCGGTCGGTCGGTCGGTAGGGATGGGTTTGGATTTGGCCCGAGCCGCTGCGGGCCGCGGGCGGCTGGCATGCCGCTGGCACTGTAGGAGCCGCGGGCGGGGCGCGCGACAGGGCTGCGACAGGCTGCGCAAGCATGGGGCTGGAGTGCTCGAATGGCGCCCTGCATATGAGGGGGCCGCGTTTGGCCGCGGCCGACGCCAGGCGCTCCCCGGCTAGAATCGCGGGTTCGCCTGTGCTGCCGGCGCTCCCCCACTTGTAGCAATCCGGCCCGTCGCCGCTCCCCGGCCCGGGCCCTGGGTCCATGTCTGTCTCGTCCCACCGTCTGTTTCACGTCGACGCCCTGAAGGCGCTTGCCGCCCAGCTCATCGTGCTGCACCACCTGTCCGTCTATGGCCCGGTGGCGCAAGCCATGCACGAGCTGCTGCCGGCCTTGAGCGAGCTGCTGTTTCACTACGGCCGCATGGCGGTGCAGGTGTTTCTGGTGCTGGGCGGCTATTTGTCGGCGCGCGGCCTGTCGGCGCGCGGCGGCCTGCTGAGCGGCCATCCGCTGGAACTGCTGTGGCGCCGCTATCTGCGCCTGGCGCTGCCCTTCATGGCCGCCGTGCTGCTGACCCTGGCATGCTCGGAGTTGGTGGAAGACGCCCTGCCCGAGCTGGTGCCGCAAGACGTCAGCCTGGCGCAGCTGCTCTCGCATGCGCTGCTGATGCATGGCGTGCTGGGCCACGAGGCGCTCACCGTGGGCGCCTGGTATGTGGCGATCGATTTTCAGCTCTTCGGCCTGCTCCTGGGCCTGCTGTGGCTGGTGCGCTCGGCCGCGGGCCTGCCGCGCGCCTGGCGCATGCTGCTGGGCCCCGGCCTGGTGCTGCTGCTGTGTGCGGCCTCGCTGTATGGCTTCAATCTGATGCCGGAGCTGGACCATCTGGCGCTCTATTTCTTCGGCGCCTATGGCCTGGGTGCGATGGTGCATTGGCTGAGCCTGTCGCGCTATCCGCGGCTGGCGCTGGCGGGGCTGGGCCTGTTGGCAGGTGGAGCGCTGGTGCTGGCCTTCCGTGAGCGCGCGCTGCTGGCGGCGCTGACCGCCGCCGTGCTCGCGGCCTGGCAGCTGCGCCCCACGCTGTCGCAGTGCTTCGCAGCGCGCGCGCGCCTGGCCCGTCTGCTGGCTCACCACAGCCAGCATTCCTATGCGTTGTTCCTGGTGCACTTCCCCATCGTGCTGTTGCTGAACGCCTGGGTCGAGCCGCAGGACCAGCCCCTGGGCGCCTGGGCCGCCGTCTACCTGCTGGCGGCCTGGCTGCTCAGCAATGTGGCGGCTCTGCCCTTCTACCGCTGGATCGAGGCGCCGGCCGCGCGCCTGCGCCTGAAGGCGGCAGCGCCGATCGCCGCGCTTCAGCGCTGAGCGGAGTCGGCCGGCATTTTGTTTTCCATGCGCTGCAGATCGGCCAGGGTCTTGCCTGCCTCGTCGCGGAAACGTTCGTCCAGCAGCTCCAACTGCTGGATGCGGTCGACGCGGAAGTTGCGAAAGCCTTCGCGCAGCTCGCACCAGGCGGCAATCGTCCAGACCGGGCCCCAGAACAAGCAGGCCAGCGGCCGCAGCACGCGCTCGCTGCTGACGCCGCTGAGGTCCAGGTACTGCACGCGCAGCTTGTGGCGCGTCTCGGTGGCCTGGCGCAGCTGACCCAGGCGCGCGCGCGTGGCCTCGTCCAGGTCGCGCAGCGGCGCATAGACCGCCAGCCGTTCGGCCGCGGCGCGCGCGGCGCCGGGCAGCACCGCGAGGATCTTGCCGAGCGCGTCCTCGGCCTGGCGCGCCAGCGCCTCATCGAGCTGGCCCTGCGCCAGCCGCACCACCGCCACCAGGGCCTGCGCCTCCTCGGCGCTGAACATCAGCGGTGGCAGCTCGAAGCCCGCGCGCATGCGGTAACCCACGCCGGCCTCGCCCTCGATAGGCACGCCCTGCTGCTGCAGGGCGGCGATGTCGCGGTAAATCGTGCGTGCCGACACCTCCAGCCGGCTGGCCAGGAAATCGGCCTTGGTGAGGCGGCGTCCACGGATCAGCTGGACGATCTGGAACAGGCGGTCGGCGCGGCGCATGGGCGGCATTCTCCTCTGCCGCTACAGTGGCTCGCATGCAAAGCAAGGAACTGCCCCATATCGTCATCATCGGTTGCGGTTTCGGTGGCCTGGAAGCCGCCCGCAGCCTGGCTGCTGCTCCGGTGCGCATCACCCTGCTGGACCGCAGCAATCACCATCTGTTCCAGCCCCTGCTTTACCAGGTGGCCACGGCGGGCCTGTCGGCGCCCTCGATTGCCGCGCCGATCCGCCACATGCTCAGGCGCCAGCGCAACTGCACCGTGCTGATGGCCGAGGTGAGCGGCATCGACAAGGCGGCGCGCCGCGTCAGCCTGGCCGATGGACAGCAACTCGGCTACGACGCGCTGATCGTCGCCAGCGGCGCCACCCACAGCTATTTCGGCCGCGACGAATGGGCCCAGCATGCGCCCGGGCTCAAGACCCTGGCCGATGCCTTCAAGCTGCGCGCCAGGCTGCTCAGCGCCTTCGAGCGCGCTGAAACCCTGACCATGCCGGCCGAGCGCGAGCCCTGGCTCAACTTCGTCGTCATCGGCGCCGGCCCCACCGGGGTGGAAATGGCCGGCACGCTGGCCGAGATCGCCCGCCACACCTTGCGCGACGAGTTCCGCCGCATCGATCCGGCCACCGCCAGGGTGATGCTGCTGGAAGGCTCGGAGCGTGTGCTGCAGGCCTTCCAGCCGGCGCTGTCGGCCAAGGCGCAGCAGCAGCTCGAGGCCCTGGGCGTGCAGGTGCGCACGCGTTGCAAGGTGGTGGCCATCGACGCCGGCGGCGTCGAGCTGGAGGCGCAGGGCGGCGAGCGCCAGCGCATTCGCACCCACACGGTGGTGTGGGCGGCCGGCGTGGCGGCATCCCCGCTGGGCCGCGCCCTGGAGGTGCCGCTGGACCGCGCCGGCCGCGTCATCGTCGACGGCAGCCTCAACATCCCCGGCCACCCCGAGGTCTATGTGATCGGCGATCTGGCGGCGGCGCAAAGCCATGAAAAGAATGGCAGCAGCAGGCCGGTGCCGGGCGTCAGCCCGGGCGCCAAGCAGATGGGCCGGCATGCGGCGCGCCAGATCATGGCGCGCCTGATCCTGAACCGGCCCGGGGGTCAGACCTTGCCTCCCTTCCGCTACCGCGACTACGGCGCGCTCGCCACCATCGGCCGCAAGGCCGCGGTGGCGGATCTGGGGCGGCTGCAGTTCTCGGGCTATTTCGCCTGGCTGTTCTGGCTCTTCGTCCACATCTACTTCCTGATCGGTTTCCGCAACCGCATGGTGGTGCTGATGGACTGGGCCTGGGCCTATTGGAGCTTCCAGCGCTATGCACGCATCGTGGCGGATGAGGAGCAGAGCCGGCGCTGCCCTTAGAATCCGCTCCGTCATTGGGGAGTAGTCGCCGTGCAGGGTGCACGGGCCCGCGTCAACATACTTGGTCTGGTTGCAGCTTGCGATTGACCATGGCGCGCGCAGCCTCCGGTTCCACCGGAAGCCTGGCAAGACCTTTGACCATGCAGCGCCCGGGACGGCCGGGGCGCGCGTGGTCAATGGATTTTTCTTGCACCGGCCGTGGAGTCATTCTCAATGGAAGCCTTGCTCGTCTCCACCGGTCTGGTGGCCCTCGCCGAAATCGGCGACAAGACCCAGTTGCTGGCCTTTTTGTTGGCCGCGCGTTTTCGCAAGCCACTGCCGATCTGCCTGGGCATCCTGATCGCCACCCTCGTCAACCATGCCGGCGCCGGCGCGCTCGGGGCCTGGATCACCAGCCTGCTGAGCCCTGGCACGCTGCGCTGGGTGCTGGGCCTGGGCTTTGTGGCGATGGCCGTCTGGACCCTCATCCCCGATCAGATCGACGACGAGGTGGAGGGCGGCAAGGGCATGAAGCTGGGCGTGCTGGGCACCACCATCGTGGCCTTCTTCCTGGCCGAGATGGGCGACAAGACCCAGGTTGCCACGGTGGCGCTGGCGGCCCGTTTCGACGCCCTAACTGCGGTGGTTGCTGGCACCACGCTGGGCATGATGATCGCCAACGTGCCGGCGGTGCTGCTGGGCGATCGCATTGCCCACAAGATCCCGCTGCGCCTGGTGCATGGCCTGGCCGCCATGATTTTCGGCACCCTCGGCGTGGCCACCCTGCTGGGGGCGGGGGCGAGCCTGGGTTTCTGAAACAAAAATATCTGAAGACCGGCCCGCGGGCCGCATGACCATCGGCGTCTACGGCGCAAGCGCCGATGCCTACAGCTCAAACTCGCGCGCTACATCGGCCGCATCCACCGTGCCGCCAGCGGCCCCATCACCTGCATCGGTCAGCCGATTGAGAATCTGGACGGCCTGCACGGCTCGGGGCTTGAGCATCCTTCAAGGTCAAGGATTTGGGCCGAGTCAGCCTTGCGATGACTGCCAGCTATGTGATGAAGCATGAGGACGAGAGTGGCCAGACCACCCCCTAGGCACCCTGTGCGCTTAGGGGGTTATGGCGTTCGGGGTGCAGCATTGGCGCAACTCTGAAGGGTTTTCCTAGGGGTGGGTCGGGCCATGACCGGCCAAAAATCCGGGCTCTTCCGCAGCGGGAAATGATCCCTGCCTGTCGCGTCAGGACGACATCCCGGCTGCGACCCCTATCTCTCATTTCAGGAGTGGAGCCATGTTAAAAACAACTCGTCTGTGTGGTGCGTTGGCGCTGGCCTATGCAGGATTGCACGCAGGAGCCGTTTATGCGCAAGAAGGCCAGAAGCTGGAGCGCGTGGAAATCACCGGATCCAGCATCAAGCGTATTTCCGATGAGGCCTCGCTGCCCGTGACCGTGGTCACCAAGGCCGATATCGAGCGTAGCGGCGTGCAGAACACCGAGCAGCTGATCGACCGCATCAGTGCGGTTTCGTCGGCGGGTGGTCAGGTGGCTGCTGGCGTTTCGGGACTGGCCACCTACGGCCTGTCTGCGGTATCCATGCGCGGGCTGGGCTCGCAGCGAACCCTGGTGCTGGTGAACGGGCGCCGCCTGGCGGTGTTTGCCGGGTCGGGTTCTGCGGTGAATGTGAACGCGATCCCCTTGGCGGCCATCGAGCGTGTGGAAGTGCTGCAGGACGGCGCTTCCGGCGTGTACGGCAGCGATGCCATCGCCGGCGTGATGAACTTCATCCTGCGCCAGAACTATGACGGCGTTGAGCTGTCGGCTTCGTATGGCGAGCCCACGCGCGGTGGCGGTGGCCGCAATCGCAAGGCAAGCGTGGTTGGCGGCTTCGGCAATTACGACCGTGATCGATTCTCGGTGGTGCTGTCGGCCGCCATGGAGAAGGAGTCGAACATGCTTGGTGCCGAGCGTTCGTACACCAAGTCCGACACCAATATTCCCTACTACGAGGGCGGCGCGACCGAGACCGGCCGCATCGAGGGCGCTTGGCTGTTCCCGGGGCAGATCACCGATATTTCCGAACCGGGTCCGAATACCCGCAGTGCTGACAACCCTTACGGCATCAGCAACACCGGCTATGGCAATCCGATGGCAGCCGCCGGCAAATGTGCTGACATCGGCATGCGCGCGCGCAGCGGCAAGGGCCTGAGCCAAGGGTTTACGCCAGGCTTGGACGCTGACGGCAACCCGGCCGACGTTGCAAGCAAGACGGCACCCAACTGCACCTTCGATACCGGCCCATTTGTTGGCCTGGTGCCGAACCGTGACTACTACGGCGCGAGCGGCTCGCTGCGCTTCAAGTTGAGCGAATCCCAGGAGTTGTTCGCCGAGGCCCTGGTCTCGCGCAACAAGTCGGTCAATCCAATTCAGCCAGCGCCTACGCGGCAGGCTTTCAACCAGGGCAACACCAATTTCAAGGGCTCCGGCGTTGACCCCATTCTGCTGATCTATCCGCAGAACCCCAACTACAAGATCGCCGCCGACTACCTGAACTCCATCGGCCTGGGTGCCATGGTGGGCAAGCCTCTGGGCGTGTCGCAGCGTACCTTCCTGATGGGGCCGCGCACGACCAGCGACACGGCCGATCAGGGCCGCCTGGTGCTGGGCACGCGTGGTACCTTGGCAGACCTGGACTACGAACTGGCCTATACCTATAACCGCAGCAAGACCGATGGCGCCGTGATCGACGGTTTCGGCTCGATCTTCGGCCTGCACAAGGTGCTGAACGATCCTGCCAGCAACTGGAACCCTTGGGCGCCGCTGGGCAAGCAGCCCGACGATGTGCAGGCCAAGTTGGAGGCGGTCAAGTACAAGGGACCGACGATGACGTCGAAGTCCATCAACCAGGGTCTGGACGCACGCATCAGCGGCTCGCTGATGGAACTGGGTGGTGGCCCCCTCGGCTTTGCGGCAGGCATGGTGGCCCGTGATGAGCAGTACAAGCTGACGCCTGCGCCCATTCTCGGCACCGGCGACCTGCTGGGCCAGGGTACGGCGGTCGTGGAAACCGATGGTCGCCGCAGCGTCTGGGCCATGTTTGGCGAGGTGAACGCACCGTTCACCAAGTCGCTGGAAGGCAATGTGGCATTGCGCTCGGACAGCTACAGCGACTTTGGCCGCACCACGAATGCAAAGGCCAGCCTGCGTTGGCAACCCATGAAGGAGCTGATGGTGCGCTCGTCGGCAGGTACCGGTTTCCGCGCACCAACGCTGGTCGACCTGTTCCAGCCGCAACAGATTGGCTCGACCGAGCAATTCGTTGACCCCAAGTTCCCTGGCAATGGCCCGATCCAGGTCGTGGCCGTGACTGGCGGCAACCCGCATCTGAAGGCCGAGGAGTCCAAGCAATTCAGCATTGGCATGGTATTCCAGCCCTTCAGCAGCCTGACCGGCAGCCTGGACTACTTCCAGGTGAATGTTGACAACGCCATCGCAACCCCGACGGCGCTGCAACTGGTCGCCGGCTTCCGTCGTGGCGCGCCCGGCTTCGCAGACTTCGTGACGACCAACCCCTCGGGAGAAATCACCAAGGTCAATCAGCTGCCAGCCAACGTGAGCGCCATCAAGACGGCCGGTTTCGACCTGGATCTGCGCTATCGCGAGAAGCTGTGGGATGGCCGCCTGGATGTGGGGCTGAATGGCACCTACATGAGCAAGTACGACCTGACGAACGCAAGCGGCGAGCTGGAGAAGAGCGTCGGTTCCATCGTTCGCCCGGACGGTGCTCCGCTGGTGGCCGCGGCAACTGGCGTGATCCTGCGCTGGAAGCACACCTTGTCGGTGGGTTACAGCTATGGACCGTTCAGCGGCGCCCTGTCGCAGCGCTATTACAAGGGCTACGAGATGGCGCGTGATCTCGACAACAATCGCCAATTTGTCAAGGGTCAATCGACCTACGACCTGGTGATGTCGTACAACGTGATCAAGAACGCCAAGCTGACCTTGGGCGTGCGCAATCTGCTGGATCGCGATCCGCCGCTGTTCATCCACAACGGCAGCCAGTTCCAGGCAGGCTACGACGTGTACCAGGAAGACCCGCGTGGTCGCTTTGTGTACGTGCAGGCCAGCTACAAGTTCTAAACCTGCCACAGGCGCTCAGGCGCCTGGCTTCCAAGACCCCCGGGGTGCTCATGCATCTTGGGGGTTTTTTCTTGGTACTTGCGCCAACGCGTAGGCTCAATACCCGTCTCCCAAGCCGGCGCTGATCGGCGGCTTCATCATCAAGCCGCCGTGGCCTGCCGCACCGCGCGCTCCCAGCCGGCCATCAGCGCGCCGGCCTGATCGCGCGTCATGCCGGGCTGGAACACGCGCTCCACCTGCCAATGGCTGGCCAGTTCGTCCAGCCCCTGGTAGACGCCCGTGCCCAGGCCGGCCAGATAGGCCGCGCCCAGCGCGGTGGTCTCGATCACCTTGGGCCGCAGCACCGGGATGCCCAGCAGATCGGCCTGGAACTGCATCAGCAAATCATTCACACAGGCGCCGCCGTCCACGCGCAGCTCGTGCACCGGTGCGCCGCCCGCGGCCACGGCATCTGCCGACATGGCCTGCAGCAGCGCCGCGCTTTGAAACGCGATGCTTTCCAGCGCGGCGCGCGCGATATGCGCCATGCTGCTGCCGCGCGTCAGGCCGACGATGGCGCCGCGCGCCTCGGCATTCCAATAGGGTGCGCCCAGGCCGGTGAAGGCAGGCACGAACATCACGCCGCCGGCGTCGGGCACGCTCTCGGCCAGGGCCTGGACATCGCCGCTGGAAGGGAAGGCGCGCAGGCCGTCGCGCAGCCACTGCACCACCGCGCCGCCGATGAAGACGCTGCCCTCCAGCGCATAGGCGGGGCTCGCGTCCACCTGGGCGGCGGCGGTGCTGATGAGGCCGTTGCGCGAGTGCTGCAGCTGGCCGCCGGTGTGCATCAGCATGAAGCAGCCGGTGCCATAGGTGTTCTTGGCCATGCCGGCCCGGAAGCAGGCCTGGCCGAACAGGGCGGCCTGCTGGTCGCCGGCGATGCCGCCGATGGCGATCGCGGCGCCGAGGTGCTCGGCGGCGACCTGGCCGTACAAATGCGCGGAGGGGAATACCTCGGGGAGCAAGGCTGATGGAATGTCCAGAGCCTCGCAGAGGCTCTGGTCCCATTGGTTGCTGCGCACGTCGAACAGCATGGTGCGCGCGGCATTGCTGACGTCACTGGCATGCACGCGGCCATTCGTCAGCTTCCAGACCAGCCAGCTGTCCACCGTGCCGAAGGCCAGCTCGCCGCGCTCGGCGCGCGCACGCGCACCCGGCACGTGGTCGAGCAGCCAGCGCAGCTTGGTGCCCGAGAAATAGGGGTCTATCACCAGGCCGGTGTGCTCACTCACCAGCGGGGCCAGGCCTTGCGCGCGCAGCTCGGCGCACAGGGGCTCGGTGCGGCGGTCCTGCCAGACGATGGCCGGGTGCAAGGGCTGGCCGGTCTGGCGGTCCCACAAGAGCGTGGTCTCGCGCTGGTTGGTGATGCCCAGGGCCAGCACCTGCCGGGCGCTGATGCCGGCCTTGGCCAGGGCCTCGCGCGCGGTGGCCAGCTGGCTGGCCCAGATCTCCTCAGCATCGTGCTCCACCCAGCCCGGCTGCGGGTAGAGCTGGCGGAACTCGCGCTGTGCCATTGCCACCACATGACCGCGGGTATCGAACACGATGCTGCGCGAACTGGAGGTGCCTTGGTCAAGGGCTAGCAAATAGCTCATGGCAATGACTTAGAGTTAGGCGATGGACCATTTTGACGCACTGGTGGTGGGTGGTGGCATCAATGGCGCGGGCATTGCACGCGATCTCGCCGGGCGCGGCTGGAAGGTGCTGCTGGCCGAGGCCCAGGACCTGGCCGCGCATACCTCTTCATCCAGCACCAAGCTGATCCACGGCGGGCTGCGCTACCTCGAGTACTACGAGTTTTCGCTGGTGCGCAAGGCGCTGCAGGAGCGCGAGCTGCTGCTCAGGAGCGCGCCCCACATCATCTGGCCGCTGCGCTTCGTGATGCCGCACGACCCGGCGATGCGGCCGGCCTGGATGATACGCATCGGCCTGTTCCTCTACGACCACCTGGCGCGCCGGCGCGTGCTGCCAGGCTCCAAGGGCGTGCAGCTGCGCAAGTCCAAGCTGGGCGAGCCGCTCAAACCCGAATTCACGCGCGGCTTCGTCTATTCGGATGGCTGGGTGGACGACGCTCGCCTGGTGCTGCTGAATGCGCTGGACGCGCGCGACAAGGGCGCCGAGGTGCTGACGCGCAGCCCGGTCACGCGCGTGTTTCGCGGTGCCGCGGGCTGGAGCGCCCGCATCGCCACGCCGCAGGGCGAGCGCATGGTGCATGCGCGCGCGCTGGTGAACGCCGCCGGCCCCTGGGCCGAGCAATTCCTGCGCGAGGTGGCGCGGCCTGCCGGGGGCGAGCAGCTCGCCACCAAGAGCCTGCGCCTGGTGAAGGGCAGCCACATCGTGGTGCAGCGGCGCTTCCCGCACGACCATGCCTACATCTTCCAGAACCCCGACAAGCGCATCATCTTCGCCATCCCCTACGAGCGCGAGTTCACCCTCATAGGCACCACCGACGTGGAGCTGCCGGACGCTGCGCTGGCGAGCCAGGCCAAGGCGCAGATCAGCCATGCCGAGATCGACTATCTGTGCGCCCAGGCCAGCCGCTACCTGGCCGAGCCGGTGCATCCGGCCGATGTGGTGTGGAGTTATGCGGGCGTGCGGCCCTTGCTGGACGACGCCTCGGGCGACCCCTCGGCGGTGACGCGCGACTACCTGCTGGAAACCCATACCGAGGGCGGCGCGCCACTCTTGAGCGTGTGGGGCGGAAAGATCACCACCTTCCGCAAGCTCGCCGAGGATGCCGCGGATTTGATCGGGCAGCTGCTGGGCGAGCGCCGCAAGCCCTGGACCGCCAAGGCCAGCCTGCCCGGCGGCGATTTCAGCGCCTGGATAGGCGCGCCGCGCCGCCCCGACCAGGACTTCGAGCAGTTTCAGCTGGCCGTGTTCGCGCGCCACCCCTATCTGTCCATGCCCCTGCTGCACCGCCTCTGCCGGGCCTATGGCGCGCGCGTCTCGCGCGTGCTGGGCGCCTCGGTGCGCCTCAAGGACCTGGGGCAGGAGGTGGCCCCCGGCCTCCACGAGATCGAGTTGCGCTACCTGATGCGCGAGGAATGGGCCTGCAGCGCCGAGGACGTGCTGTGGCGCCGCAGCAAGCTGGGCCTGCATTACAGCGAAACTGAGCGGGCCGCAGTGGCCTCATGGATCGCCGAAAACTATCCTCCTCAGTGATGCAGCTTGGCGTGCAGCTTCTGCGTCGCGCGCCACACCGCCCACAGCACCAGCGGGATCAGGGCGCCCGCCAGCAGCTCGGGGTTGAGCGGCAGGCCCAGCGACTTGAGCGCCTTGCCGCCATACAGCAGCAGGCTGATCACGTAGTAGGAGATCGCCGCGATCGAGAGCCCTTCCACGGTGGTCTGCAGCTTGAGCTGCAGCTCCTGGCCGCGCGTCAGCTTGGCCAATAGCTGCTGGTTCTGCGTTTCGCGCGCGATGTCCACGCGGGTGCGCAGCAGGGCGCTGGCGCGCTCGGTGCGCGCCGACAGCGAGGCCAGGCGCTGCGCGGTGGCGGCCACGGTGGCAATCGCGGGCGAGAGCCGGCGCTGCATGAATTCGCCCAGCGTCTGCGTGCCGGGGATGGGGCGCTCGCGCAGCTCGGCAATGCGCTGCTGCACCAGACCGTAATAGGCCTGGGTGGCCGAGAAGCGGTAGGCGTTCTGGGCGGTGGCGCGTTCCACCTGGGCGGCGATGGCGATCAGCGCGTCCAGCAGATCCTGCTCCGAGCTCTGCTTGGCCACCAGCTGCTCGGTCACGCGTGCCAGCGCGGCCTCGGCCTCGCCCAGCACCGGCGCCAGCGCCTTGGCGGCCGGCAGGCCGCGCAGCGCCATCAGCCGGTAGGTTTCCAGTTCCAGCAGGCGCTGCGAGATGCGGCCGGCGCGCGTCTCGGTGGTGCCGGGCGCGAACAACACCAGCATGCGTTCGAAACCGCAGGGGCGCAGCTGCAGATCGGTCACCACCATCGAATGGCCGATGCCGTCGCGCCCCGCACCCATCTGTGAAGCCAGCACATCGCCGCCGCCCAGCCAGCGCTGCGCGCGCGCCAGCAAGCCGGCGGGCGCTTCGCTGAATGCATGCTCCAGCATCGCCAGCTTCACCGCTGCCACGGTGCGGCCCGGAATGCCGGCCAGCCAGGACGGCTCCACCTGCAGGGCGCTGGACAGTTGCGGGTTCACGGCATCAAGCCCGGCCTCGGCCGGCAGCGGCTGGACGATGGAATAGCGCGTGAACTCGCTGTGACGCTCCCACTTCACGGTGAAACCGGCGTCCATGTGCAGGCGCAGGAAGTTGCCCTGCAGGGCCTCCGGGGCCAGGTCTTGCTGGCCGGGCAGCAGGCGCAGCTGCGCCAGCTCCTGCTCGCGGCTCACGCCCTGGTTGAGCACCGCCACATAGACCACCAGGGCCGGCAGGCGGATATGGGCTTGCGGGCGCGCATGCACCTCGTTGTGCAGCAGCGCGCGCTGCGTATCGTCGGGCGGCAGGGTGGGAGAAGTCATGGCGGGCAAGTATCGGTGAGGGCCCAGACCAGCAAGAGGTTGTTGGCCGGCATGGCGATGCGTTGCCGCAGGCTCAGGCCGGCGGCTGCGGCCTCCGCGCGCACCGCCTCCAGGCTGCGCAGGCCCCAGGCCGCATCGCGTGCGCGAATGTCGGCATCGAAGGCCAGGTTGCTGGCCGCGGTTGGCACCTCGGCCTCCAGATAGGGGCCGTAAGTCAGCAGCAGGCCGGTGGGCACGAGGTGGCGTGCCGCGCCCCGCATCAGCGCGGCACAGCAGGGCCAGGGGGCCACGTGCAGCATATTGGCGCAGAAGACCAGCTCGTAGCGCTGCCCGTCCAGCGGCCAGGGCTCGGCCAGCACATCCAGCCGCAGCGGTGCCGGCAGGCGCGCGCGCACCTCGGCGGGTGCCTGCTCGGCCCAGGCGGCGATGGCCTCAAGCCGGCTGGTGTCGAGATCGGTGGCCTGCCAGCTCCAGCCCGGCAGGCCGGCCATGAAGTGCGGACCATGCTGGCCGGTGCCGGCGGCGATCTCCAGCGCCCGGCCCTGGGCGGGCAGCAGGCCTAGCAAGGCCTCCAGGATGGGCTGCTTGTTGCGCTCGGCGGCGGGGGAATGCAGGGGAGGATGGCTCATGGTTTCAGCAGCTCCAGTTCACGTTCGCGGCTCAGGCCTTGCGGCGCCTGCGCCGGTTCGCCGCGCAGCCAGGCGGCCGTGTCCAGCAGCGTCTCGGCCAGCGGCCGGTAATGCAGGCCGGCGGCCAGGGCGGCGCTGTCGCGTATCTCCATCATGGCATTGTCGGCATCGGGCAACCAATAGGGCAGGTCGGCAAAGGGCTGCACGCCGGCGGCCAGCAGTTCGGCGTCGCTGCGCCAGCGCAGGCGGGCGCGGCCGCCGCAGGCGCTGTTGGCGGCATGGAGCAACTGGCCCATGTCCAGCCCGTCGGCCCCGGCCGTGATGAACACCCCGTCGCGGCGCTGGGCGGCCAGCCGCAGCGCGAAGCCGGCGATGTCGCGCGCATCGATCAGGCGCACCGTGCGTTCGGGCCGGCCCGGTGCCAGCACCTTGCCGCCCTCGGCCAGGCGCGTGAGCCAGTAGCGCAGGCGCGGACTGAAATCGTAGGGGCCGACGATGAAGCCGGGGCGCAGCACCAGGGTGCGGCCGGGCAGCAGGGCCTGCACGGTCTGTTCGCACAGGGCCTTGAGGCCGCCGTAGGCCGCGCCATAGCCGCCGCCGTTTTGCGAGGCGCCGCTGCTGGCCTGCGCCTCGGCGCCTGCGAGCTGCGCGGCGGTGAGTTCGGCCAGCGGCGAGCCCTCCACGGTCTGGCCGTCGATCTGCGGATAGACCGAGATGCTGCTGATCAGGCAGTAATGCTCCACCGCATCGCGCAGCGTCTCGGCGGCGCGGCGCGCGGCACTGGGCAGGTAGCAGCTGGCATCGAACACGGCGTCCCAGCGGCGCCCGCGCAAGGCGCCCAGGTCCTGCAGGCGGTTGCCGTGGATCTGCTCCACGCCGGGGAAGAGGCCGGCCTGGCTGCCGCGGTTGAAGAGCGTCAGCTCATGGCCGGCCGCCAGCGCGGCCTCCACGAAATGCCGGCCCAGGAACTGGGTGCCGCCGAGGACGAGAATTTTTTGCATGGGTTCGGGCCGCTGCGATGGGAAGGGAGGAGGGCGAGGGCAGGCGCCATTCTTGCAGCTGCGCCCTGGTGCACCGAGGGCAGAATGCCGCACGCTTGTACTCGCTCTTGACCATGCCCATCCTCTCCTGCTCCAAGGCCGCCATCACGCGCGCCGGGCTGGCCCTGGCGCTGTTGTGCGGCCTGGCCTGGCTGCCCCATGCCCAGGCCGCTGCAACGCCCGGCCAGCAGTTGCGGCGCATTGCCGATGACTACTGGGCCTACTACCTGCGCACCGACCCCGAGGCGGCCACGCTGTATGGCGATGCCGCCGGCCTGGACCGGCTGCGCACGCTCACGCCCGCCGCCTATGCGCAGGCGCAGCGCGAGGCCCGCGCCCTGCTGCGTCGCGTGCAGGCGCTGCCCGAGCGGGGCTTGACGGAGATGCAAGGCCTGGACCGGACCTTGCTGCTGCATGTGCTGCGTACGCGTCTGCAGAGCTACCGCGCGCAATGGCATCTGATGCCCATCAATGCTTACAACGGCGTGCAGGCCAGCCTGGCCGGCTTGGTGAGCGCCACGCCCTTCGAGACCGAGGCGCATTACCGTGCCTACCTGGCGCGCCTGCAGCAGGTGCCGGCCCATCTGGCACAGGCGCGCGCGTTGGCGTTGCTGGGCCTGCGCCGCGGCCTGGTGCCGCCGCGCGAGCTGCTCGACAAGGTGGTGGCGCAGTGCGGCGAATTCGCCCATGCCCGCGGCATGCAGAGCGTGTTCGCCGCGCCGCTCGTCAACAAGCCGTGGCCGGCCGACTTCAGCCCGGCGCTGCGCGAGGAGCTCGGCAGCGCCATCCTGCGCGCAGTGGATGAGCAGGTCCTGCCCGCCTATGCCGAGTTGGGCGAATGGGTGCGGCGCGACTACGCGCCCCGGGGCCGCGCCAGCGCGGGCGTCTGGGCCCTGCCGCAGGGGCGGCGCCTGTATGCCGAGGCCGTGGCGGCCCAAACCACCACCCGGCTCGGCCCCGACGCCATCCATGCCCTGGGCCTGCGCGAGGTGCGGCGCATTGAGGGCGAGATGACTGCGCTGGCGCGCCGGCATGGCCATGCCGATCTGCCCGCGCTGCGCCGTGCCATCGAGAGCGACCCGCAGTTCCGTGCGCGCTCGCGCGAGGAGGTGGTGGCCGACTACCGCCGCTACACCGGCCAGATCGAGGCCGAGCTGCCGCGCCTGTTTGGCCGCCTGCCCAAGGCCGCATTGCGGATCGAGGCCGTGCCCGCGGTGCTGGAGAAGGATGCCTCCACCAGCTACCAGCAGGGCACACCGGATGGCAGCCGCGCCGGCCTGGTCTGGGTCAACACCTACCAATTCGAGCAAAGCAGCAAGGCCAGCAACGAGGCCACCGCCTACCACGAGGGCCTGCCCGGCCACCATCTGCAGATCTCGATCGCGCAGGAGCTGCCCGAGGTTCACCCCTTTCACCTTTCGCTCAGCGATGAGCTGAATGCCTATGTGGAGGGCTGGGCCCTGTATGCCGAGGGGCTGGCCAAGGAGCTGGGCATGTACCAGGAGCTGGCCAACGAGTTCGGCCGCCTGGACAGCGAGCTGTTCCGCGCCATCCGCCTGGTAGTGGACACCGGCCTGCATCAGCGCCGCTGGAGCCGCCAGCGCGCCATGGACTACTTCGAGGCCCATACCGGCCAGCGCTGGGAGGCGGAAGTGGATCGTTATGTGCTCACACCCGGCCAGGCCCTGGGCTACAAGATCGGCCAGCTCAAGCTGCTGCAGCTGCGCCAGCGGGCTGAGGCGGCACTGGGGCCGCGCTTCGAGCTGCCCGCCTTCCACGACCTGTTGCTGGGGGCGGGCCCGCTGCCGCTGGACCTGCTGGAGCGGCGCGTGCAGGCCTGGGTGGCGCGGCAGCGCTGAGCTGAATGCAACTCGTGCGTTGCCGGCGCCTGCCTTGACCGAGGGCGTGCATCAGCTGGCACGCACCCACGGCGGCACACCGGGCGCCGCGATCGAATAGTCGATGTCGCCGTACATGCCGAAGACGCGGCCGGCGTAGGCGCCGCCCAGCGCTGCGCGCAAATTGTTGACGTAGACCGGCGCCGAGCCGCAGGCGGACACAAAGATGCGGCCGCGGTAGTTGCCCGGCAGGACGTAGTTGTTCAGCACGGCGGCAAGCTGCTGCGGCGTGTAGGCCGGCGCTCCCGCGGCGTTGCCGATCTCGTCGTCATTGCCGTGGGCCGAAATGAACAGATCTTCGCCCTGGTCAAGCAGGCCGCGGTAGTTGTGCGCGCTCAGATAGCAGTAGGGGATGCCGAACACGCGCTGGTCATAGTCGGCATAGGCTTCCTCGACGATGCCGATGTCGTCGGTGGTCATGCAAAGAATCACGGTGCTACTCCTTCGGTTCTTGCGGACGGGTGGAGGCGCGCATGCCGAGCGACGCGCGCGTCGCTCGGCACACGCGACGGGCCGGTGCTGTCTAGAACAGGTCGGTGATCGGGCTGACCAGCACGCCCAGCACCTGCGGGTTGCCCGCCGGGCTGCTGCTGCTCACCGTGATATTGCCCTGGTCGTCGAAGCTCACGTTGTGGCTCCAGCCTCCGCTGCCTTCGGCCTCGAAGAAGGGGAAGAAGCCACCGGCGGCGGCGGCCTTGAAGCTTGCCTGATCCGCCGTGGACAGGGCGGCCTTGGACGTCATGGTCATCGAGATGCCGTCCACGATCACCAGGGAACTGGCAAAACGCTGCATATTGCCGTTGGGGCCGAAGGTGCTGGCCCAACTGATGGCGTCGCCCGCCTTCCAGACCGTGTTGTCCTGCTTGGCATGGCCTTCACCGAGCGCCGCCGAGTTGAACCAGGGCATGTACTGCGACAGCTCGTTGTCGTCGCTGGGCTGCTTGAGAGGCGCGGCCGGCAGCGTCACCAGCTTGGCGAACTTGGCCTGGATGCTAACGCCCGCGCTGGTGATCTTGGTGGTCAGCGAGTCGTAGGAGGTATCGCCGCCCAGTCCGAAGATGTCGAAAATGCCCGAGGCTTCGGTTTGCGCCCAGGTGTGGCTGACGTCGCTCGAGTCGGTGCTGCTGTTGAGCGTGACCGAGGCCGGTGTGGCGTTGTTCAAGGCCAGCGTCAGCTGCTCGATCGTCGTGGTGTAGACGTAGTCGTTCGGGTGCATATTGCTGGGTGCGAACTGCACATTGAGCAGTTGGTTCGATGCCATCGCAATCGGGTCCTCGAGCATCGTGTTGAAGTCGGTGATGCACTTGGTGACCTGGCTTTGCGGCAGATTCGCCTGTGCCCAGCTGCTGAAGGCCTTGCTCCAGCCCAGGTTGTCGGAGGGCAGCGGCGTGATGGTCTTCTTGTAGTTGTTCCAGGCCGCATAGCTGTCCTGCATATCGGTCTGGAACTGCAGCGCCCCTTGCGCAATCAGCGCACTGATCACGCCGCCGTAGTCCTGGCTCAGGCTGTTGAGCTGCGCGGGGTTGTAGAAGGTCGTGGCCGTCAGCGGCGGCACGCTGTCGAAGATGTTCCACAGATTCTCGGACGTCGCTCCCACCGGCATCGCGCCTTGCATCAACTGGAACTGGTCGGTGGCCAGCTTGCATCCTTTCGTGACGGCGAGGTACCACTGGGCTGCGAGCGTGTTCATCGCGGTTTGGGCTGCACTCATCTGTATCTCCCTGAAGGTCGATTGAGAGCTTGCGCATCGAGGCGATGTGCAAGGCGTGCGGCGGTGGCCCGGTGTGATGATGCTGAGGCGACGCCGCCGCCAACTGACTCTAGGCAGTGCGCGGCCGAATACCATAGGCCCGCTTGATGATGCCGCGCTGTCGGGTTCGGGGCCGACTTCTCGTTGGTTTCGAGTCAGGGGTCAGGTCTTAAATTTTCAATCCCCGCTGCCTAAGCTATGCCCATGGCGCGCCCTCTTCGCATCGAGTTCCCCGGCGCGGTCTATCACGTCACGGCCCGTGGGGACAGGCGTGAGCCGATCTTTACCGACGATGCCGATCGCATCAAGCTGCAGGAGGTCGTGGGGCTGGTGTTGTCGCGCTTCGACGCCCTGATGCTCGCCTACTGCTTGATGGGCAATCACTACCACTTCGTCCTCTACATCCGGCGCGGCAATTTGTCCGCCCTGATGCAGCAGTTGAATGGCATCTACACGCAAGCCTTCAACCGTAGGCATGGGAGGTGGGGCATCTCTTGCAGGGGCGTTTCAAGGCCATTCTGGTGGACCGGGACAGCTATCTGCTCGAGGTCTGCCGCTATGTGGAACTCAACCCCGTGCGCGCGGGCATGGTCGAGCGGCCGGGCGACTGGCCATGGTCGAGCTTTCTCGACCATACCGGCCAGCGCGAGGCGCCGGCATGGTTGGATACGCCCGGCTTGCATGCCTGTCTGATGGGCACTGGCGAAGCCACGACCCCAGCTGCGAGGCGCGAGGCAGCAAGGCGTTACCGCGAGTTGGTGCTGTCCGCGCCCGATCTGCGAATCTGGGATGAGGGCCTGCGCCAGCAGATCTATCTGGGCGACAAGAGTTTTGTGGCTCGCATGCAGGCGCAACTGGCCAGGCCCATGCCTGCGTCACACGATATCCCCAAGGCGCAACGCAGCCAGCCCAAGACATTCGAACAGTGCATGGCTCAGGCAGGCGAACGGGCGCAGGCCCTGTGGCTGGCGCATACGGAAGCCGGCATCACCATGAGCGCGCTGGCTAGGGAACTCGGCCTGAGCGTGGCGCGCATCAGTCAGCTGATCGGCCAGTATGAAAGAGCGAGAGCGGAGCGAAAGACTTGAGGCAGACGGCTGAGGCGTTTCGGGGGCAGGCGTTGACTTGAAATTCAAGGCCTGACCCCGAGGCCGGCTGATGACCCCGAGGCTCTGACCCCGAGGCTCCGCGAGCTCTCGTTTAAGGCCTGACCCCGTGGCTCCTCTCCGTGGTTCCCGTGGCTCCCTGGCGCAGCGTCCGTCACTCCGGGTCGTTGGTGATCTGCGGGTCGCTACTCGGGTAGAGCGTGGTTACTACCCCGGCATTGGCAAACAGCAGCACCACGCCCTTGGTCACCGGCGCGCTGGTGGGCATGACCACGAACACAGTTTGGCCGCTGGCCGGGGTGAAGTTGTTGGCGTCCAGGCACGTGGGGTTGCTAACGGTCTTGAAGACCGCGCCAACCAGCTGCACATTGGACTGCTGGCCCAGGGTGATGGTGCAGTAGCCCTGGCCTTGCGGCACTGTCAGCGGCGAGGGGGCCGGGACTTTGCCTGCGTAATCCGTGGTGTAGCTGCAGTTCGCAAAGCTTGCGCCAGGCTCGACTGAGGCCTGCACATAGTAGTCGGTAACAACGGTGGGCATGAGATCAAGACTCCCTGTTTGGTTGACGGTACTGAAGCACTAAGAATCCCTGCAGCCTTGCCCTGCATGACGGCCTGGCGGAGGGGCGCCAGCGTCAAGCTCGGGGCCGGCTCCTCTCGTAAACCGCCGCGTCTAGGCGCGTGTGACGCTCAACGGGGAAGGGGCTCCGGGGCTTGACCCAGCGGCGTCAGCAGCGTTTTCTGTTTGATCAGCCAGCGCTGCTGCTGCACCAATTTATCGGACGTCTGCCCCAGGCACTGAAGCGTGGCAATCCAGGCCTGTGTGATGCCAGCGTGACTTCCTACCAGTTGCGGCCCGCCATGCATCGACTCGATGCGCTGGCGAAGGGCTCCACAGATCTGTTGCGCGGCCAGCGGCTGGCCATCAACCCTTTGCCGGCTTGCAAGGGCCAGGTCGAGCTGTGCCAGCGCATCGAGGGTTCGCACATCGCGCGGGGCGTGCTGCAGGCTTTGCGCCAACAACTCCCGCGTCTGCTGCACTCGCTGCAAGGTCGAGCGTTGATCATTCTGGTCCCACAGACCCGGAAGAAGTTGTGCGCGTGCGAGTTCGCCGCGTAATCCGTGCCAGCGCGGTAAGGGCTTGCCCCTGGCGTCCAGTTGGGCGAGGCGGTCAGCCAAGGCGGCAAGCTGCTGCGAAGCAGACTTCGGCGGGGAGCCGTTCATCGCCAGCAGCGCCAGCTCGGAACGCACTTGCATGTACTTCCAAAGCCGGTTGTTGGGGTCTTGCTTCAAGAGCTGAAGAAACAGCGAATTGGCCGCCGCAAAACCGTCGTGGGCGATCTTTGCCTGGCCAAGTTCGAGCTGGGCCAGGCTCCACCAGACGCGGTAGTTTGCTTCAATACCCTGCCACTTCAGGTCCAGCGGGGCCTGGCCGCGCGCATCGGCAATCTTGGCCAAACAAGCTTCGAAGGCAAGGGCTGCCTGCGCAAAGCGCCCCTGGGCTAGATAGGTGCTGCCCAACCAGCTCAGGCTGTCGGCCCAGCGCTCCTGCAATTCGAGGTCCTTCGGCCGGGTCTCCAGCACGCGCGCCTTCAAACGCACCGATTGTTCGAAGGCCCGTTCGGCGCCGCTCAGTTCGCCCTGATCCAGCAGGAGGGAGCCCAGGCTGTTCTCGGCAAAGGACACCTCGATCAGTGCGTCCATATCGTCCGGGCTGGCGGCCAGCCATTGGCGGCTAAGTGCAAGATAGGCCGATAGAGGCTCACGCGCCGCTTCGAACTCGCGGCGGGTGTAGTGCACATGGCCCAACCAGAACGCCGCAGCGCCCTGGGCCTTGCGCCAGGCAATGGCATCGACGCCGTCGGGCGGCGGCACGTCACCGCGCCCGAACAACTGCCGCGCGGCCTTGAGCGGTTCCAGCGCCGCATCGAGCTCGCGGTTGGAGACGCGAACCTCGCCAATCACTGTCAAGGCCTTGGCGCGCTGCAAGCGGGTCTGCGGGCTGAGTTGGGCATCCTGCTCACTCAGATAGCCCAGCGCCTTGCCGCCGACGCTATTGAGCAGCTCCAGCCGGCCCACCGGTCTGAGCTTGTCGGCAAACTCGCCCAACATATAGGCCAGCAAATCGTCAGCGCGCACGCGGCGGGCCTCGGCCTGCTGCTCCGCCCGCTCCGCCCGCCACGCCTGCGCCACGCTCAAGACCGTCAGCGAACTCAAGGCCAGCACCGCTGCGGCGCCGGTGGCCACGCCGATGCGATGCCTTCGCACAAACTTGGCAACCCGATACCCCGCGCTGTCCGGCCGCGCCAGGATGGGCTCGTGCGCCAGCCAACGCTTCAAGTCCGCGGCAAAAGTCTCGGCATTCGCATAGCGCTCGCCCGCCGCCTTCTTGAGCGCCTTGGCCAGAATCGTGTCCAGATCCCCACGCAGCTCGCGCGCGCGCCTGGCTTCCGGCGTGCCTCGCACCTGCTCCGAGAGCCGCTTGGGCTCCACCTCCAGCACCGCCTTCATGCGCGCCAGCGGGCTGTCGTCCGGGATCGCGCCCGAGGTGGGATGCTGGCCGCTCAAGAGCAGGTACAGCAGCACGCCCAGCGCATAGACATCGGTGGCGGTGGTGACGTCATGACCCTGCACCTGCTCGGGCGCGGCGTATTGTGGGGTAAAGGCGCGCCCGGCCTGCTGGGTCAACTCGGTCGCCGCGGCCGGCTGGGTGGCATCGCCCAAGAGCTTGGCGATGCCGAAGTCCAGCAACTTCACCTCGCCGGCCTGGTTCACCAGGATGTTGGAGGGCTTCAAATCGCGGTGCAGGATCAGGCGGTTGTGCGCATGCGCCACGGCGGCCAGCACGTCGAGGAACAGCGTCACGCGTGCCGCTACATCGAGGGCCTGCTGCTCGCAATAGCGGTCGATCGGCAGGCCGTCGATGTATTCCAGCACCAGATAGGGCGGGCCACCGTCATTGGCCACACCGGCGTCCAGCAGGCGGGCGATATGCGGGTGCGCCAGGCGGCCGAGGATCTGGCCTTCGCGCGCGAAACGGCCGCCGTCGCCTCGACCCAGCAGGCCTGACGTTAGGAACTTGATCGCCACCTGGCCCTCGTAGCGGCCATCGGTGCGGCGCGCCAGCCATACCGTGCCCATGCCGCCCTGGCCGATCTCGCGCTCCAGGGTGTAGGGGCCCAACAGCTGGCCGGGCTTGATGTTGCTGCCTTGTGTCAGCAGCACCGGGCTGTCCAGCACCGGCGCCAGCGCCATCGCGGCGTCGCGCGCCAGCAGCTCTTGCAGGTCCTCGGCCAGGGTCGGGTCTTGCGCGCGCAGCGCGGTCAGGCGGGCGGCGCGGGCCGTCGCGTCCAGGTCCAGCAACTCGTCCAGCAGCGGGCTGAGCTGGGGCCAGCGGGACTTGGCTATCTCGCGCCTGGGGACCGGTGTGGGGTTCATTGCAAAGACATCGAAAGGAACAGCCGCGCCTTCTGCCAGTCGCGCTGCACGGTGCGTTCGGTGATGCCTAAAGCCGCGGCGATCTCGGCCTCCAGCAGGCCGCCAAAGTAGCGCATCTCCACCACCTGGGCCAGGCGCGGCTCCAGGCGCGCCAGCTCGTCCAGGGCCTCATGCACGCGCAGGATCTCGTCGTCGCGCTGCGGTGGCAGTTCGGCCACCGCGGTGTTGAGCGTGACATGCTGGGCGCCGCCGCCGCGGCGTTCGGTCTCGCGGGCACGCACCAGGTCCACCACCACGCTGTGCATCACCTTGGAGGCATAGGCCAGAAAGTGCAGGCGGTCCGGAAACTCCAGCCCACCGCCCTGTTGCTGCTGCTGTGAGTGCAGGCGCAGCCAGGACTCGTGCACCAGGCCGGTGGCGTCCAGCAGGGTCAGCTGGCCGCTCTGGCGCAGGCGGCTGTGCGCCAGGCGCTGCAGGTCGGCGTAGAGCAGGGCGATGGCCTGGTCGGCGGCCCGGGCGTCGCCGGACTGGGCGGCGCGCAGCAGGGTGGTGATGTCGGAGGACATGGTTGGCGGTGGAGCTTGAGCCGCACTCTAGCCGCCACCGCCGGGGCTTTGGCGAGCGCCGGCAAAAAAGTTTGCGGCGCGATGTCGGGTTTGGGCACGGGGCTGCGTTTTAAGCAATGAGAGCGAAGTAGTAGGCCGGGCAGGGAGGCCCCCGGGCATGAATCAGGGGGTGCTGGCTGGCTGGTTCGCTCTCACCTGCGCCGGCGGCCGCCGTGCGCGCGAGACGAAGAAAGAAGTCATGCCTAAGGAAACACCATGAGCGCCAGCCCCATTCAGCCAGTCATGCCCTGTGCCGCTGCAGCAGGCGCGGCCTCGCGCCAGGCGCAGGCGGTGGCTTGCGAGCCATTGGTGCTGGCGGATGCGCGCCAGCTGGCGGCGGTTCTGAACCGCGAGCTTGTGCAGTGCCGGCGCTTCGGCAGAGGGGGCCTGAGCGTGTTGCTGATCGATGCCTGGCCGCACCCGCCGCTGGGTGAGCCGCTGTCCGCCGAGGGTGGGCAGCGCCTGCGCCAGGCGGTGGCGGCGCGGCTGCGCGCGCGCGTGCGCGGAGGCGACGTGGTGGCCACGCTGGGCGAGCAGCAGCATCGGCTGGCCGTGATCCTGCTGAATGCCGGCCGCAAGGAGAGCGATCTGGTGCAGGCGCGCCTGCACAAGGCGCTGGGCGGGCCTTACGGCGTGGAGGAGCGGCATCTATATATGCGCTTGGTGATGGGTGCCGCCGCCTATCCGGCCGCCGGTGGCAGCGGCGAGGAACTGGTGAGCGCCGCCACCGCCATGCTGGCGCGCCACGCCGGCACGCCGCTGCGCGCCTGAGGCGACGCCGCTTCTGCCATCATGCGGCATGGCCGCGCCGCACCCGCCGTTTGAAGAAGAGGCCACCGACCGGGCCCAGTACCGCCGCCCCGCGCACCGCGCCGGGGTGGAGCTGTACCACGCCAGCATCCTGCACCATTGCTTCGAACCCCATCTGCACCAGGCCTATGGCCTGGGCGCGATCACCGCCGGGGTGGGGCGCTTCCGCTGGCGCGGCGGCCAGCATCTGGCACCGCGCGCCACCCTGATGCTGATGAATCCCGAAGACCTGCACACCGGCCAGGCCGAGACCGAGGCCGGCTGGGGCTACCGCATGCTCTACCTGGACGAGCCGGTGCTGCGCGCGCTGAGCGGCGGCGCGGCCTGGTGGTTTGACGCCGCGGTGGCGCATGACGCTGCCAGCGCCGCCGAGGTGGCGAGGCTGATTGCCGGGCTCTGGCATACCGAGGAGCCGCTCGCCTTCGACAGCCAGCTGCTGCAGCTGGTGCAGGCCTTGCAGCGGCATGCGCGGGTGGGCGGGCGCAGCGAGGGCAGCGCGGCGGCGCTGCGCTACGGCCCGGTGTTCGACTATATGCGTGCCCATCTGCATGAGCGGCTGAGCCTGGAGCGGCTGGCCGCGGTGGCGGGGCTGAGCCCCTTCCACTTCCTGCGCAGCTTCAAGGCGCAGCGCCATGCCACGCCGCAGCAGGCGCTGATGGCCTTGCGCCTGTTCGAGGCCAAGCGCCTGCTGGGCCAGGGCGATGCGCCCGCCGCGGTGGCCGCCGCCGTGGGCCTGGCCGACCAGGCGCACCTGAACCGCAGTTTCGTGCAGCGCTACGGCCTCACGCCGGGTCGCTACCAGGCACAAGTGCGGCCCGGGCGGCGGCCAGCACCCGGGCCGTGATGCGCTCCAGCATCGGCAGGGCCAGGCGGCTGGCCTGCCAGTAGAGCGGCACCCGCAGCGGCGCGCCCAGCGCCACCAGCCGGCCATCGGCCAGCGCCTCGCGCACCAGGCCGGCCGGGTTCATGCCCCAGCCCAGGCCGGCGCAGGCGGCGTCCACAAAGGCCTGGCTGGCGGGCAACCAATGCGTTGGCAGGGCCAGGTCTTGCCCAAGCTCTTGTTGCACCCATTGCGCCTGCAAGCGATCCTGCCGGTTGAAGCTGAGGCAGGGCGCGGCGGCCAGGGCCTGGGCGCTCAGGCCGGCAGAGAAATGCCGGCGCACGAAGGCCGGGCTGGCGGTGGCGATGTAGCGCATCGCGCCCAGCGCATGGCTGCGGCAGCCCTGCACCGGCGCGGCCAGGGCGGTGACGGCGGCCAGCACCTCGGCGCTGCGCAGGCGCTCGGCGGTGTGCTCCTGGTCGTCCAGGCTGAGGTCCAGCAGCAGCGGCTCGGCGGCAGCGATCTCGGCCGCGGCGGCGATGAACCAGGTGGCCAGGCTGTCGGCATTGATGGCCAGGCGCAGGGTGATGCGGCCCTGCCCATCGGTAGCCAGGGCGGGCAGCTCGGCCAGCAGGTCCTGCTCCAGCATGCCCACGCGCTCGGCGTGGCGCGCCAGGCGCAGGCCGGCCTCGGTGCCGCTGCAGGGCGGGCCGCGCTGCACCAGCACCTGGCCCACGCGCTCCTCCAGCAACTTGATGCGCTGCGAAACCGCCGAGGCGCTCAGATGCAGGCTGCGCGCGGCGCGTTCGAAGCTGCCCTCGCGCAGCACGGCGGCCAGGGCGGCGAGCAGGGAGTAATCGAGCATAAGCGTTGCTGCAGCGGGTGAAGCAAGTCTAACTGGCGCCCCGCCGCCGCCGCGGGCATGCTGCGCCACCATGCATCCCCTCTCCGAACTCGTTTCCAGCGCCCTGAGCGGCCTGGCCCTGAGCCTGAGCCTGATCGTCGCGATCGGTGCGCAGAACGCCTTTGTGCTGCGCCAGGGCCTGCGGCGCGAACATGTGCTTCCCATCGTGCTGGCCTGCAGCCTGAGCGATGCGCTCTTGATGGCTGCCGGCGTGCTGGGGCTGGCGGCGCTGATCGCCCAGCATGCCGGCCTGGCGCGGCTGTTGACCCTGGGCGGCGCGGCCTTCCTCGCCTGCTATGGCCTGCATGCGCTGTGGCGGGCGCGGCGGCCGGAGAGCCTGCAAGCCGGTGCCGGCGCGTCGGTGACGCTGCGCCAGGCCCTCATGCAGCTGGCCGGCTTCACCTTTCTGAACCCGCATGTCTATCTGGACACGGTGCTGCTGGTGGGCTCGGTGGGCGCCCAGCAGCCCGGCGCGGTGCGCGCGCTGTTCCTTGGCGGTGCGGCCAGCGGCAGCCTGCTGTGGTTTGCCGCGCTGGGCTTTGGCGCGCGCTGGCTGGCGCCCTGGTTCGCCAGGCCGCGCGCCTGGCAGTGGCTGGACGCCCTGGTGGGCCTGACCATGCTGGCGCTGGCCTGGCAGCTGCTGCGCCAGGCAGTCGCCGCATAGCAATCCGGTACAAGACGTGCCGGTCCGGGCGGGGCAAGATGGCGCCATGTTTGCTGGTGTCCTGTTTGCCCTCGCGGCCGGCCTGATGTGGGGCCTGGTCTTTGTCGCGCCGCTGCTGTTGCCCGAGTACCCGGCGGTCATGCTGGCGGCCGGCCGCTATCTGGCCTTCGGTCTGATCGCCCTGCCGCTGGCGCTGATGGACCGCCGCGAACTGCGTGCGCTCGCCCGCGCCGACTGGCTGGAGGCCTTCAAGCTCAGCGCCGTTGGCAACTTCATTTACTACCTCTGCCTGGCCGCCGCCATCCAGCGCGCCGGCGGGCCGCTGCCCACGGTGATCATCGGCACCCTGCCGGTGGTGATCGCGATCAGCTCGAATATCCGCGACCATGCGCGCGACGGCCGCCTACCCTGGCTGCGCCTGCTGCCCTCGCTGGCCCTCATCGCGGCCGGCATCGCCTGCGTCAACCAGGTCGAGCTGGCGGCGCTGGCGGGCAGCACGGCCGGCGATTTGCGGCGCTATGCGCAGGGCGCCGGCCTGGCGCTGGTGGCGCTGGCCTGTTGGACCTGGTATCCGATTCGCAATGCCGACTGGCTGCGCGCGCATACCCAGCGCAGTCCGCGCGCCTGGGCCACGGCCCAGGGCCTGGTGACCCTGCCAATGGCCTTGGCTGCCTTTGCGCTGATCGCGCTGCTTCAAGCCATGGGCCTGCCCCTGCTGGCGAGCGATTTCACGCCGCCGCTGGGCCCACGCCCCTGGGCCTATCTGGGCCTGATGCTGGCGGTGGGTCTGTGCGCCTCCTGGATCGGTACGCTGTGCTGGAACGAGGCCAGCCAGCGCCTGCCCACCAGTCTGGCGGGCCAGCTGATCGTGTTCGAGACGCTCGCTGCCCTGGGCTATGCCTTTGTGTTGCGCGGCCAGGCGCCGCAGACCCTGACCCTGGCCGGCGTCGCGCTGCTGGTGGCGGGCGTGATCTGGGCCCTGCGCATCAAGCCTAGCCGAGCTTGAACGAGCTGACGATATCGGCCAAGGCGCGCGCCTGCTGTTTCAGGCTCTCGGAGGCGGCGGCCGATTCCTCCACCAGGGCGGCGTTCTGCTGGGTGTTGTGGTCGAGTTGCGAGACGGCGGTATTGACCTGGGCAATGCCGGCACTCTGCTCGCGCGTGGCGGTGGTGATCTCGCCCAGCATGGTGGTCACATGCCGCACCTGACCCACCAGTTCTTCCATGGTGCGGCCGGCCTCGGCCGCCACCTGTGAGCCGCTCTCAACCTTGCTGACGCTGTCGCCGATCAGCGCCTTGATCTCGCGCGCCGCCTGCGCGCTGCGCTGGGCCAGCGTGCGCACCTCGCCGGCCACCACCGCAAATCCGCGCCCCTGCTCGCCGGCACGCGCGGCCTCCACCGCGGCGTTCAGGGCCAGGATATTGGTCTGGAAGGCGATGCCGTCGATCACGCCGATGATGTCGGCGATCTTCTTCGAGCTGCCATTGATCTCGTCCATGGTGGAGACCACCCGGCCTACCGCCTCGCCGCTGCGCTCGGCGGTGCGCGAGGCCTGGTGCGCCAGTTCATTGGCCTTGCCGGCGGTCTCGGCATTGTTCTTCACCGCGGCCGCCATCTGGTCCATCGAGGCGGCAGTTTCCTCCAGCGAGGCGGCCTGTTGTTCGGTGCGCGCGCTCAGGTCATTGCTGCCCAGCGAGATCTCGCCCGAGGCGCCCGAGACGGCCACGGCGCTGTCGCGGATCTGGTTCACCGTCAGCGCCAGCTGCTGCTGCATGCTTTGCATGGCGGCCAGCAGCTGGCCCATCTCGTCGTCGCTGCCGATGCGGATCTGGGCGCTGAGGTCCTTGTTGCTGATCATGCCGGCCACCTGCAGGGCCTCGTGCAGCGGCCGCGTGATTGAGGCGATGATGTGCCAGGCCAGCAGCACGCCCGCGCCCAGCGCCACCGCGAAGGTGAGCAGGATCACCCAGATCGAGAGCTCGTAGGTCTTCTGACCATTGCTGAATTCCTGCTCGGCAACCTTGAGCTGCTCGTCCACCAGATCCGAGACGGCGCCGGTGAAGGGGTCGATGGCGGGGTAGAGCTCCTTGCTGGCGAAGGCCTCCAGCGCCTCCGCGTTCTGGGCCTGCAGGATTTCCTTGAGCTTGGTGGTGGCGGCCTGGGCGGCGGCCTTGAGCGACTCGGCCTTGCGCAGCAGCAGCGCCTCGTTGCCCTCGATCTTGGTGGCCGTATAGGCGGCCCATTGCTTGGCCACCAACTGCTCGGCTTCGTTCACCAGCTTCAGGCCTGCGGCGGTGTCCAGGGTCTTGGCACGCACCTTGTGCGTGGTGTCCACCACATTGACGGCATAGGCGTCGGAGACCTGCTTGAGCTGCTTGAGCGGCACCACGCGGTCGACGTAGACGGTGTCCAGCGCGGCGTCCATCTGCCCCAGCGCCCTGATGCCCCAGCCGCCCACCAGGGCCAGCAGGATCAGCAGCAGTACCGCAAGCATGACCAGACGTGTCTTGATGCTGTTCATTCGCATGGCGAGCTCCTTGATTGGCGTGTTTCGACTCTAGCGCCAGCTGGCTCCCCCAAAAGGGGGATATGCGTGAATTGTGTCGATTTAGCCGCATGGCCCGGCGACGCTGCGGCTACAGTGCGCCGCGGGACCGCGCGCCGTCATGAGCCGTGGCCATGGGGAGGAAGGGCGATGACCATCAAGCAAACACCGGCGCTGCGGCGCCATCTATGGGCCTGCCTGACGCTGAGCCTGGCGGCCTGCGGCGGCGGCGGGACGGACAGCAGCAGCGCGCCGGCGCTGCCGGCCGAGCCACCCGGCAGCAGCGCCGCGGCCCTGCCGCCCAGTGCCGGCCTGGCCCAGCAATGCGCAGCCGACAACCCCTTTGCCGAGGCGCGCCTGAAGACGGGCAGCCTGGCGCGCGAGAAGCAGTGGCTGCGTGCCTATTTCGATGAGGCCTATCTCTGGCCCGACGAGGTGCCGCGCCTGGATGCCGAGGCACAGCGCTTCGCTGGCAGCGATGTCTACGGTGCGCTGAGCAACTACTTCTATGCGCTCAGATCGGTACAGCGCACCGACAGCGGCGCCTACCGCGACCGTTTCAGCTTCCTCTTCCCCACGGCGGAGTGGGAGGCCGGCATGACCGCGGGCATAGAGGCCGGCTACGGCATCGAATGGACGATGGCCTCGCCGACGCCACCGCGCGGCGTGCGCATCGCCTATGTGCAGGCCGGCAGCGTGGCGGCGCGGGCCGGTCTCAGGCGCGGCGATGAGCTGGTGGCGGCCGACGGCATGGCCAGCGATACCGGCGACGCCCTGGGCGTGGACAAGCTCAATGCGGCGCTGTTTCCCGACGGCGCCGGTCAGGCGCATGAGTTCACCCTCAAGCGCAACGGCGCGGATGCGCGCATGCTGAACCTCAGGCTCAGCAGCGAACTGGCCAACAAGCAGCCGGTGCCGCTGCAGCAGGTGCTGACCGGCAGCGACGGCCGCAAGGTCGGCCATCTGCTGTTCACCGAGCACATCGCCAAGTCCGAGGCGCCGCTGATCGCCGCCATGCGGGGCTTCCGCGAGGCCGGCGTGCAGGACCTGGTGCTGGACCTGCGCTACAACGGTGGCGGCCTGCTCTTCATCGCCAGCGAGCTGGCCTACATGATTGCCGGGCCCGAGGCCACGCGTGGCAAGCTGTTCGAGAAGCTCAGCTTCAATGCGCGCCGCCAGGCCGAGAGCAATAGCGCGCACGCTCACACACCCTTCTATGACACCTCCTGCCTACTCGACGCACAGGGTTGCAGCGAAGAAAAGCCCTTGCCTACGCTGGGGCTCAAGCGCGTCTATGTGCTGGCGCAGTCGGGCACCTGCTCGGCCAGCGAGGCCATCATCAACGGCCTGCGCGGCGTGGATGTGGAGGTGGTGCTGATTGGCGGACGCACCTGCGGCAAGCCCTATGGCTTCACGCCCAAGGACAACTGCGGCATTTCCTACTTCCCGATCGAGTTCGCCGGCGTGAATGCCAAGGGCTTCGGCGACTATGCCGACGGCTTCGTGCCGGCCGGCAGCGGCGCCAGCGGCGTGCCGGGCTGCGCGGTGGCGGACGACTTCAGCAAGGAGCTGGGCGCCCCCGAGGAGGCCATGCTGGCTGCTGCGCTGGCGCATCGCAGCAGCGGCCGTTGCCCGGTGCCAGGTCTTGCCAAGCCGCAGGCCAGCGTGGCGGAAGGCAGTCGCACCGAATGGCATTTCAAGCGCTCGCCGTTGCACGGCAAGCGCTTCAACTGGGGTCGCTGATCGATCGATCAGAGCTTGGGGATGCGCAGCCGGCTCACCATCAGCGAGCCCGAGGCGGCGAACATCAGCACCAGCGGGTGCAGGGTGAAGCCGCCGATCAGCAGCTTGCCGCCCCAGAGCTCGCTGCTGCCCACCGCGCCCTGCGCGGCGGCGAACCACAGCACCAGCACCAACAGCAGCGAGGTGGGGATGGGCGTGCCCTCGAAATACCTGACCTTGCCGCCGGCGTCGGAGAGCGCCTCGGCGGTGACGTTGAAGCGCGCCAGGCGCGAGACGCCGCAGGCGACGAAGAACACCAGGATGATGCGGTCCCACAGGCCCTGCATGCCGAAGCCATAGGCGATGGCGGCGGGCGCGACGCCGAAGGAGATCACATCCGCCAGCGAATCGAGTTCGCGCCCCAGCACCGAACTCTGCTGGCGCCAGCGTGCGATGCGGCCGTCCAGCACGTCGAACACCAGCGCGGCCGGGATCAGCGCGCAGGCGTAGTGCAGGTGCAGCAGCTGCTGCGTCTGCAGATAGCTCATCACCGCGAACAGCGCGCCCATGCCGCAGAAGGCATTCGCCAGGGTGAACCAGTCGGCGAGGTGGAACTCGCGGATCATCGAGAAGGGCTTGGGTCGGTTCATGGGGGGAAGCATAAACGAGGGCCGCGGCGCTCAGCCCGCCGCGGCGGCCTCGGGGCCGCGCAGCGCCTTGCGACCCAGGTGCAGCAGCAGCAGGCCCAGCGGCATGCGCATCCAATGGGCGCGCAGGTACAGGAATTGGCGGGCCATGCGGCTACCGGCGTCGCTGCAACTCGCATGCTCGGGGCGCAGTGCACGCGCCAACACGGCGTCCATGAGACGCAGCAGCGGCGCGGCGGGCGCCGCGCCGGACACCGCAGCCAGGCAAGCCGCGGGTACGGGAGTGCCGAACACGCGCATCGATTGGCGCAGGGCGTGGAACAGCATGCGCGACAGACCCAGCGCCTCGGCCCGGGCCGGCAACTGTTGCCAGAACTCCGGCCGGGCGCCGAATTCACGCAACAGCGCGTCGATGTCGCACAGGTCGCGCAAGCCCTTGTCGAACTCGCCGTCCAGGAACAGGTGGCAGGCGCTGTGCAGCACCATGTCGGCGTCGCCAAGTCGGTAGATGCCCGGCCAGCCTTCGATCGGCACGACCTGGGCCAGCAACGCGCCGGCGTCCACGGCGATGCGGCTGGTCAGCGGCAGGATGTTGTGGTGCAGATCGATCACCGTGGCGCGCGTGTTGTGCAGCATCGGCGGAATCTCGTGCATCCACTGGCGGTAATAGCGCTGGTCGTAGGCGTCGTGGTGGGTGCTATGCCAACCGGCCAGCATCAAGGCGGCTTCCGCGTCGTTCAAGCTGGCGCGCGGCACCAGCACGTCGACGTCCGAGAATATGCGCCCGCGCGCGGCCTGCAGTCCGGCCATCACATAGGCGGCGCCCTTCAGCAGCACCACCGGGCCAGGCAGTGGCCTGAGTGCACGCTGGATTTCGTGCACTTCCCATTGCAGGGCCCGGCGCTGTGATTCGGCCAGGGTCAGGGCCGCTTCGAAATGCCTCAGCACCTGCGCGGGCACCCGATCCTGTTGGCCGCTGTCGCGGAATTGCTGGGCCAGGCGCGCCTGCAGGCGTGCGCTGCGCGCCTGATGCAGCAGCAACTCCCATTGCGCTGGCTGCTCAGCGGCCGGGAGCTGCCCCTTGCCGATGGCCGGGCCGACGAGATCAGCGCTGCGGCTCATGACGATGCGGCCAGGCCGGCGAAATAGTCGACGGCCGCGTCGAGACTGCTGTACTGGAAGCGCAGGCATTGCGCGCGCTCGACCAGGCCGGTCAGCATGTCGAAGCCCCGCGAGCCATGGACATGGTAGTTGAAGGAATTCTGGGCCAGGGCCATGAAGGCGGCACCATTGGACAGCGGCTCTATCTGTACCGCGCTCTGCGCCTGGTATTTGGGAAACACCAGCCAACTCAGGCGTGCCCGCTCATGCGCGCGTGCCACGCTATCGCTGGGCGCGCGCATATGCGCCACCGTACCCTTGGCGGTGTCGTGGGTCACCGGGCCGAACACGGCCTCGGGGGCGAAGGCCTGGATGACAGCGATGGATTGGTTCTTCAGGCTCACCGGCCTGGGCAGGGCGACCAATTCGCCGCTGCTCATGTCGATCAGGGCGAGTTCATCGGAGAGCAGGCGCCAGCCGCGGCGCACCAGAGCAGCGCACAGGGTGCTCTTGCCGGAGCCTGGCGGTGCCGGCAGGATCATTGCCCGCTCGCCGTGGGCAATTACCGCCGCATGCACGATCAGGTACTGGTGGCAATGCGAGGAGACACACCAGTTCAGGCCCCATTCCATCATCGCCACGGCCTGGTGGCGCGCCAGCGGCAGGAAGGGTGTGCTGCCCTGGATGCGAAACACCGCCTGGGGCGCGAACCAGCGGCGCAGGCCGCCGGGCGAGCCGATCTCGCAATCGAAGTCGCAGAAGCCGTCCGGATCGCCCAGGGGGTACTCGCCATACAGGGTGGCGAGGCCGTCGGCGAGATGGTCGAATGGGGAGCGCAGGCGCGTCAGCACCGGGCCGGTCTGCAGCGCGATGCCACTGCCACGCAACTGCCGTTTCAGCGCCGGCAGCGACAACTCATCGAGCCTCACGCCGCCGGGCTTTCGATCAGGGCCAAGCGGGCAAAGGATTCCAAGGTGCCTAGCAAGGCCTGGAATTCAAGGGGGTCGGCGCTGGCGTCCTGCTCGTAGAGCTGCTCATAGAGTGCTTCGGCGCTGAGTGGCTGGCCGCTCTGATCCAATGCCTCAAGCACCATGCCGGCCGCTTCCTCAAGCAAGTGGGTGTTGCCGGTGACGGGATTGAACACCGCCCATTGCGCCGGCCAGCGGCGGAACTTGATGGCGCCCCGGCCAGTAGATTGCCACACGATGTCAGAAAACTCCCTGTGTGCGTGCCCACGGCAGCCGCCTCGCGCCGGCGCCGCGGGGCGCACTTACATGGGCTGGGTGGACTTCAGGTAGGTCACGATGGCGTCAGCGTACCACTTCGTGCCGGCGATGGGCTCGTAGTAGCCGCCGGGCGCGCGCATCGCAAACTCCTGCCAGATCGCCTTGACGCGCCCGACGTCCAGCACATTGGCCGGGGTCAGGCCTGCGGCGGCGTTCAGCAAGGCAGCCGTGATGTGGCGTACCAGGGCCACTTCACCATTTGCATTGCCGCCGCACTCCAGGGCCTGCAGCAGGGTCAGGTCGCCATAGGCGAGCGAGGGGCTGAAATAGGCCTTGAACAGCGACGACGGCGGGTAGGGCCAGCTCGGCTGGTTCGGGCTGTTCGTGGTCGGGGCGTTCTTCCAGTAGCCGGGCGTGCGGCCCGAGCAGGTGCCGGACGTATGGGTGTGATTGCTGACGTTGATGGACGCGAAGCCGGAGGGCGTGACGCACAGCCCCGGCAAGCCGCCGGCCATCACCGGCCGGCTACTCAGGCTCAGCACCACCGGCGCCGCGCTCAGACCGCCCTTGAGCAGGCGTCGCCGCGACGCCGCCTTGCTGTTCGAGGCGGCATCGGCTACTGGTGCGGCGGCTGCCCCGGTGGGCTCTTGACGGTGGTCTTGCTTGTCCATGATTGGCTTTCAGAGTCCCGTATTGGAGGGCTCGCTAGTAAGGCGATGCTAGCGGGACACTTCCTTTTCTTCATGGCAGTGTTTCACACAAAGCGGCACCGAGGTAGTCGAGCGGCCCCCTTGAACGGGTGGTGAGGCGGCCATGCTGCCCCCCGCATGGGCGACGCATTGCGCGCCAATGCAAGGGTTAACCCTGATTTTTCAGATCTGCTTGACCCTGAAGGTGTCGCAGTCGCCGATCTCGCCATGTTCCAGCCCGCGCCTGAACCAGTTCACGCGCTGCGCGCTACTGCCATGGGTGAAGCTCTCGGGTACCACCCGGCCCTGGGCGCGCTTTTGCAGGGTGTCGTCGCCAATCTGGGCGGCGGCGTTCAGGGCCTCGGCAATGTCGCCCTGCTCCAGCCAGTCCTTGCCGCGCTGTGAATGGAAGGCCCAGACGCCCGCATAGCAGTCGGCCTGCAGTTCCAGCTTCACACTCAAGGCGTTGTAGACGGTTTGCGACACCCGGGCGCGCGCCTGCTCAAGCTTGTCGGTCGTGCCCATCAGGTTCTGCAGGTGGTGGCCCACCTCATGCGCGATCACATAGGCCTGGGCAAAGTCGCCGGGTGCGCCCAGGCGGTCGCGCAGCGTGGCATAGAAGTTCAGGTCGATATAGACCTTGCGGTCTGCCGGACAGTAGAAGGGGCCCATGGCCGCCTCGCCCGTGCCGCAACCGGTGGGCAAGTGCTCCTTGAACAGTACCAGCTTGGGTGCCTCGTAGCGTTGCTGCTTGCTGCCGAAGTAGCCGCCCCAGACGTCTTCGGTGTCGGCCAACACGGTGGCGACGAAGCGTGCGCCCTGGTCCTGCGGTTTGGGGCCGGGCTTGCCGGCCTGCGCGCCCGGACTCTGCGGCAGCCCCTGACCGCCATCCAGCAGCCCCAGCACCGTCATCGGGTTGATGCCCAAGGCCCAGGAGGCCAGCAGGGCGATGACGATGCCGCCCAGGCCCAGCCCGCGACCGCCCAGCATCGGGCCGCCAGCGCTGCGCTGCTCACGCATGTCCTCGACGTTGTCGCTTTCGCGCTGGCCTTCCCACTTCATCGCTGCTGCTCCCCGCATGAATGGCGTGATCGTATGTCATGCCTGCAGCCTGTGGCAGCCAGCATGCAGATCGTCGCAAGCCGGGTGGCCGGCGCAGGGCGCTCGGGCACAGTGCGGGCCTTGGCAAGTAGCTGGAGCAAGGCAATGCAAATCAACAAGTCATGCGTGATGGGGCTGGGCCTGCTGGCCTGCTCGCTGGCCGCCACGGCCGGCGAGGCCGACTGGACCCTGCGCATCAAGCAGGAGGCCAAGCATCTGGCCATCACCCTGGGTTCCACCCATCAGTACGGGCCGAACGCCGGGCGCATCAAGGGCTCGGGCAATCTGGTGGAGAAGAAGCGCGAGGTCGGCAGCTTCAGCAAGCTGCGCATCGAGGGGCCGCTGGACGTGCAGCTGAATCAGGGCGCGAGCGAGACCCTGATCATCAGCGCCGAGGACAATATCGAGCCGCTGATCGAGTCCCGCCTGGACGGCGATGCGCTGGTGATCGCGCTGAAGGCCGGCGCCGGCTTCACCACGCGCAAGCCGCCGCGCCTGATGCTGGGCTTCCGCAAGCTGAACGCGGTGCAGATCAAGGGTTCGGGCGATGTGGACATTGACCAGCTCAAGGCCGAGCAGTTCGCCGTCAACATCAGCGGCTCGGGCGACCTGAGCATCGGCCTGCTGGACGTGCGCGAGCTCAGCGCCAGCATCAGCGGTTCGGGCGATGTGCATATCGCCGGCCGTGCCGAGCAGCAGAACTGGAACCTCAGCGGCAGCGGTGATGTCAGCGCCGCCAGCCTGAGCGGCCGTGCCGCCAAGGCCCAGCTGTCCGGCAGTGGCGATCTCAGCCTGGGCGTGCTGGAGCAGCTGGATGCGAGCCTGAGCGGCAGCGGCGATCTGAGCTATGCTGGCCGCCCCAAGCTGACGCAGAAGATCAGCGGCTCGGGCGAGATCAGCGGCCGCTGATCAGGCCTCCTCGCCGAGGAAGCCGCCGCTCTGGTGCGCCCAGAGCCGCGCATACAGCCCGCCCTGGGCCAGCAGCTCGGCGTGGCTGCCCTGCTCGACGATCTCGCCCTGGTCCATCACCACCAGGCGGTCCATTGCCGCGATGGTGGAGAGCCGATGCGCGATCGCCACCACGGTCTTGCCCTCCATCAGGCGGTAGAGGCTGCGCTGGATGGCGGCCTCGACCTCGGAGTCGAGCGCGCTGGTGGCCTCGTCGAGCAGCAGGATGGGCGCGTCCTTGAGCATCACGCGCGCGATCGCCACGCGCTGGCGTTGGCCGCCGCTGAGCTTGACGCCGCGCTCGCCCACATGCGCGTCGTAGCCGCTGCGGCCCTTGGGGTCGCTCAGCGCGAGGATGAATTCATGCGCCTCGGCGCGCTCGGCGGCGGCGATCATCTGCGCATCGCTGGCGTCGGGGCGGCCGTAGAGCAGGTTGTCGCGCACCGAGCGGTGCAAGAGCGAGGTGTCCTGCGTCACCATGCCCACCTGGGCGCGCAGGCTGTCCTGCGTGACCCGGGCGATGTCCTGTCCGTCGATCAGCACGCGGCCCTGCTCGATGTCGTAGAAGCGCAGGAGCAGATTCACCAGCGTCGACTTGCCGGCCCCCGAGCGACCCACCAGGCCGATCTTCTCGCCCGGCTTGATGAGCAGCTGCAAATCCTTCAGCACCTGCTTCTTGCCGCCGTAGGAGAAGCCCACGCCCTCGAAGCAGATCTCGCCGCGGCTCACCTGCAGGGCCTGAGCACCCGGCGCATCCTGGATCGCGACGCCGCGCGCGAGCGTCGTGATGCCGTCCTGCACCGTGCCGATGTTCTCGAACAGGCTGGCCATCTCCCACATGATCCAGTGCGAGATGCCGTTCAGGCGCAGCGCCATCGCGGTGGCGGCGGCCACCGCGCCGACACCCACCTCGCCGCGCGACCACAGCCACAGCGTGGCGCCGGCGGTGCTGGCGATCAGTCCCATCGAGAGCGCATGGTTGATGACCTCGAAGCCGCTGATCAGGCGCATCTGGCGATAGGCCGTGCCGAGGAACTCCTGCATCGCGCCGCGCGCGAACAGCGCCTCGCGCTGGCTGTGCGAGAACAGCTTGACGGTGGAGATATTGGTGTAGGCGTCGGTGATGCGGCCGGTCATCAGGCTGCGCGCATCGGCCTGGGCCGCGGCCGCCTTGCCCAGGCGCGGCACGAAGAAGCACAGCGCCAGCACATAGCAGGCCAGCCAGGCCAGGAAGGGCAGCAGCAGGCGCGCATCAAAGCCGCCCACCACGCCCAGCATGGTGAGGAAGTAGATGGTGATGAAGACCAGGATGTCGGTGACGATGAGCACGCATTCGCGCACCGCCAGCGCGGTCTGCATCAGCTTGGCCGAGACCCGCCCCGCGAACTCGTCGGCAAAAAAGCTCATGCTCTGGCCGAGCAGATGGCGGTGGAACAGCCAGCGCAGCCGCATCGGGAAATTGCTCGACAGGCCCTGGTACTTGCACATCGCCTGCAAGGCGATCAGCAAGGGGCTGGCGAGCAGGATGGCGGCCAGCAGGGCGAGCCGGTCCTTGTGCTCGGCCCACAGCCGCTCGGCCGGCACCTGGCTGAGGAAGTCCACCACCGAACCCAGCATCGCGAACAGCAGGGCCTCGAAGGCACCGATGCCGGCGGTGAGCAGGGTCACGCCCAGGATCACCGCCCGCATGCCCTGCGTGCCGGCCCAGACGAAGCGGAAGAAGCCGGCCGGCGGCTGCGCGGGCGCGGCCTCGGGGAAGGGATGGACGAGGCGTTCGAACCAGCGGAACAGCAAGGGCGCTCCGATCATCGCTGCAAGGGCAGCGGCAGTGGCTTGCCCTGCGCCTGGGCCGGCACGCGCAGGCCCAGGATGCCCGCCAGCGTGGGCGCGATGTCGGCCACCTCGACGCGCTGCGCCACCTCGCCGCGGCCCACCCAGGCCGGGCCCCAGGCGAGGATGGGCACATGGGTGTCGTAGGCCCAGGGCGTGCCATGCGAGCTGCCCACCGGGCGGCTGCCGAACAGCCGGCCCTCCTTCATGATGACTTGCACCGGTGCGGCGCGCTCGGGGTGCCAGGACTTGCGCATCTGCTCCAGCAGCGGCGTGCCGGGCGCCTTGCCGGCCAGCTCCTCGGGCGTGTAGACCGCGGCCACGTCGGGCATCTGCAGCATCACGCGCTTGGCCTCGGCATAGACATCGGCCGCCTTCAGCCCGCGCGCCGCGATCAGCGCCTCGTCGAACAGCAGGCCCATGGCCGAGAGCTGGGTCACCCATGGGCCTTCGCCAAAGGTCTTGCCGAGGCCGGCGTTGGCAAAAGCCAGCAGCTGCGTGCCGGGCAGGCGGACGGCGTCGCGGCCCTGCGCCGCGGCCCATTCGGGCGTGTCGGCAAAACCATGGTCGGCGGTCAGCATGGCCATGTAGTTGCCACGGCCCAGTCGGGCGTCCAGGTAGTGGAAGAAGGCCTGCAGATGGCGATCCAGCTGCAGCACATGGTCGTGCGAGAGCCGCGACTCGGGGCCGAAGGCATGGTTCACATAGTCGTGGCTGGAGAGGCTGACGCTGAGGATGTCGGGCTTGTCGTCCGCGCCCAGCGCCTCGCCCTCGATGGCGGCGCGCGCAAAGGCCAGGGTCAGCTCGTCGCCATAGGGCGAGGGCAGGATGTTGGCGTAGAACAGCGGGCCGGGGCCGTCCATGCCGGCGCCCAGCAGCGCGGGCAGCTTGTTGCCATTGCCGGCATTGCTCTGCCAGGGCTGGCCGTCGGGCACCGAGCGGGCGTAGGCCGACTCGGCCAGCAGCGGCGACCAGCTCTTGCCGAAGAAGGCATCGGCCGGCTTGGCGGCGTTGAAGCGCTGCACCCAGGCCGGGTGGCTCTGCATGTAGTAGGTGCTGGAGGCGAACTGGCCGCTCTCGCTCATATACATATAGGCCGTTCCCTTGTGGCCGGCCGGCAGGATGGCGCCACGGTCCTTGCCCGAGATGCCGATCACCTTGGCGACCGGCTCGGCGCCGCGCAACACATCGCCCACCGTTTCGGCCAGCAGCATGCGTGGGCTGGTGCCGGCCAGCGGCGCGGTGCGGTGGCCGATGTACTGGTAGTCGGCGTCCATGGTGTTGTAGACCTGACCGCGCGTCTTGGGGTCCACCCATTCATTGCTGATGATGCCGCTGCGCTGCGGGTAGGCGCCGGTCAGCATGGTCGCGTGGCCCGCGGCCGTGACCGTATGGGCATGGCCGTAATGCGCGTTGGCGAACCAGGCACCCTGGTCGAGGAAGCGCCGGAAGCCGTCGGGCTGGAGCTGGTCGCGGTAGCCCAGCACCTGGCGCATCGGCAGGCCGTCCACCACCATGAAGACCAGCAGCTTGGGCGCAAGCGGGGCGGGCGCTTGCGGGGCTTGCGCGCAGGCACTCAGCAGGGCCAGCGCCAGCATGCTGGACAGGCCCGGTCGGGCCAGGGGGCGGTGCGGGGGTCGGGTCATGGGTCTTGCCGCGGAGCTGTTGGACGCGCCGCAGTATCGCCCAGCGATGCGGGCGGCGGCTCAGCGACGCAGGTCGGCGTCCAGCACCTCGATCCAATGCCGCACCGGCGTGCGGCTACCCGACTGCAGGTGCTGGATGCAACCGATATTGGCCGAGACGATGGCCTCGGCCTGCAGCGGTGCCAGGGCCTCGAGCTTGCGGTCGCGCAACTGCTTGGAAAGCTCGGGCTGCAACACCGAATAGGTGCCGGCCGAGCCGCAGCAGAGGTGGCTGTCGCAGGGGGCCAGCTCGATCGTGTAGCCCAGCTCGCGCATCAGGCCCTCGACGCCGCCACGCAGCTGCTGGCCATGCTGCAGCGTGCAGGGCGGGTGGTAGGCGAGCTTGGCGCCTTCCTTGCTGACCTTGAGTTGGCCCAGCTTGCTCTTGAGGGCAGGCAACAAACCGGGTAGGAATTCGCTCAGGTCCACGCACAGTGCGCTGATGCGCCTGGCCTTCTCGGCATAGGCGGGGTCGCGGGCCAGCGCATGGCCATAGTCCTTCACCGTCACGCCGCAGCCCGAGGCGTTCATGATCAGGGCCTCGACGCGGCCGGCGGCGGTGAGCCCCTCGACCAAGGGCCACCAGGCGTCGATATTGCGGCGCATATCGGCCAGGCCGCCCGCGTGGTCGCCCAGATGGCTGCGGATCGCGCCGCAGCAACCCGCGCCGTCGGCCACCAGGGTCTGCACGCCGGCCGCGTCCAGCACGCGCGCGGTGGCGCTGTTGATGTTCGGCATCATGGCCGGCTGCACACAGCCCAGCAGCATCAGCACCTTGCGTGCATGCGTGCGCGTCGGCCAGTCATGCGCATGGGCCGGTTGCGGGCCGGGCAGCTTGTCCTGCAGGAGCTTGGGCACCAGCGGGCGCAGCCACTGGCCCAGCTTCATCGCCGGCCCGAAGGCGGCCGAGGTCAGGCCCTCCCTGAGGGCCCAGCGCAGCGCGCGTTCGGCGTTGGGGCGTTCCACCTTGGCCTCCACCACGGCGCGGCCGATCTCCAGCAACTGGCCGTATTGCACGCCCGAGGGGCAGGTGCTCTCGCAGTTGCGGCAGGTCAGGCAACGGTCCAGGTGCAACTGGGTGCTGCGCGTCGGCGTGGCACCCTCCAGCACCTGCTTGATCAGGTAGATGCGGCCGCGCGGGCCGTCCAGCTCGTCGCCCAGCAATTGGTAGGTGGGGCAGGTGGCGGTGCAGAAGCCGCAATGCACGCAGCGGCGCAGGATGGCCTCGGCATCCGCGCCGGCGGGCGTGCCTTGGAATTCGGGGGCGAGTTGGGTTTGCATCAGAGGTCTTGGTAGAGCCGGCCTGGATTGAAGATGCCCTGCGGGTCGAAGGACTTCTTCAGCTCGCGATGGATGCGCAGCAGCGGCGCCGAGAGCGGCGTGAACACGCCCGCCGACTTGTCCAGCGCGCGGAACAGCGTGGCATGGCCGCCCACCGCCGCCACCGCCTCGCGCAGCTGCGCGGCCGGCAGCGGCGTGGTGACCCAGCGCTGCGCACCGCCCCATTCGATCAGCTGTTCGCCCGGCAGCTTGAGTTCCGGCGCGGTGCTGGGCAGTGACAGCCGCCAGAGCCTGGCGCCGCCCTGCACGGCGCGCTCTGCGCCCTGGAAGAACTCGTCGCTGTGGTCGCGCAGGCCCTGCCAGAAGGCGGCCGCCATGGTCTCGGGAATGACCTCGCCGCCGAGTTGCGCCTGCGCCGCGCGCACCGCCGCCTCGGCGCCGGCCAGGCGCAGCACCAGCGCACCATCCCACCAGGCGCTGGCCTGGATGGGCAGGGGCAGGCCGCCCCAGCGATTCAGCTGCTGCAGGGCCAGGTCTTGCCTGAGGTCGAAGCGCAGCGTCGCCAGCGCCACCGGCCGCGGCAGCACCTTCAGCGAGACCTCCAGGATCAACCCCAGCACGCCCATCGAGCCGGCCAGCAGGCGCGCGACGTCGTAGCCGGCCACGTTCTTCATCACCGTGCCGCCGAAGTTCAGCGGCTCGCCTTGGCCGTTCAGCATGACCACGCCCAGCAGGTGGTCGCGCAGGCTGCCCTGTGCGGCGCGTGCCGGGCCCGAGAGGCCCGCGGCCACCATGCCGCCCACCGTGCCGGCGCCGCCAAAGCGCGGCGGCTCGAAGCCGAGCTGCTGGTTCTGAGAGGCCAGCAAGGCCTCCAGCTCGGCAATCGGCGTGCCGGCCTTGACCGTGACCACCAGTTCGCTGGGTTCGTAGCTGCTGATGCCCGTGAAGCCGCGCATGTCCAGCAGCTCACCCTGCGGGTGTTGGCCGTAGAAGGCCTTGCTGCCCTGGCCATGGATGTTCAGCGGGGTCCGGCCGGCCGCCGCCGCGCGCACGCGTTCCCGCAGATCGGATAGTTGCATCAGAAGCGCTCCAGCTCGGGGAAGGCCAGGAGGCCGCGTTTCACATGCATGCGGCCGTATTCGGCGCAGCGGTTCAGCGTCGGGATGACCTTGCCCGGGTTGAGCAGCTCGGCCGGGTCGAAGGCGCGCTTGATGGCGGCCATCTGCGCCAGCTCCTCGGGCGAGAACTGCACGCACATGGAGTTCAGCTTTTCGATGCCCACGCCATGCTCACCGGTGACGGTGCCGCCCATCGCGACGCTGGTCTCCATGATCTCGGCGCCAAAGGCCTCGCAGCGCTGCAGCTGGTCGGGGTCCTTGGCATCGAAGAGGATGAGCGGATGCAGATTGCCGTCGCCGGCATGGAAGACATTGGCGCAGCGCAGGCCGTACTTCTTTTCCATCTGCTGGATCGCCAGCAGCATGTCGGCCAGGCGGCGGCGCGGGATGGTCGAGTCCATGCACATGTAGTCGGGGCTGATGCGGCCCGAGGCCGGGAAGGCGTTCTTGCGCCCGCTCCAGAAGCGCAGGCGCTGCGTCTCGTCGGCGCTCACCGCCACCTGGGTGGCACCGCTTTGCAGCAGCACGTCCTGCATGCGGCCGATTTCCTCGGCCACCTCCTCGGGCGTGCCGTCGCTCTCGCACAGCAGGATGGCCTCGGCCGTGAGGTCGTAGCCGGCGTGCACATAATCTTCCACCGCAGCGGTCATGGGCTTGTCCATCATCTCCAGCCCGGCCGGGATGATGCCCGCGGCGATGATGGCGGCCACCGCGTCGCCGGCCTTGCGCAGGTCGTCGAAGCTGGCCATGATGCAGCGCGCCAGCTGCGGCTTGGGGGTGAGCTTGACGCTCACCTCGGTGATCACCGCCAGCATGCCCTCGCTGCCCACCACCAGGGGCAAGAGGTCCAGGCCCGGCGCATCGAGCGCCTCGGCGCCGAACTCGACAGCCTCGCCCTCCACCGTGAAGCCGCGCACGCGCAACACATTGTGCAGGGTCAGGCCGTACTTGAGGCAGTGCACGCCGCCGGCGTTCTCGGCCACATTGCCGCCTATGGTGCAGGCGATCTGGCTGCTGGGATCGGGCGCGTAATAGAGGCCATGCGGCGCCGCCGCCTCCGAGATCGCCAGATTGCGCACCCCGCATTGCACGCGCGCCGTGCGCGCCGGCACGTCGATGCCAAGGATGCGATTGAACCTGGCCAGCGCCAGGGTCAGGCCTTGCCCATGGGGCAGCGCGCCGCCCGACAGCCCGGTGCCCGCGCCGCGCGCCACCACCGGCACCTTGAGCCGGTGGCAGGCCTGCAGCAGCGCGGCCACCTGGCTTTCAGTTTCGGGCAGGGCCACCGCCAGCGGGCGCTGGCGGTAGGCGGTCAGGCCATCGCACTCATAGGGCGTGGTGTCCTCGGGCGTCCACAGCAGGGCATGGGCGGGCAGCAGCGGCCGCAGCGCTGCCACCAGCTCGGCTTGGGTGGTGGGGTGAGGCGACATGGGCTCCGACTGTAGCGCCGCTCAGTGCACCAGCAAGGTGAAGGGCGGCACATAGGCCTGCAGGGTCACGAACAGGCCCACCAGGCAGGCCAGCGCGATCGAGTGGAAGAACACATAGCGCAGGATGTCACCCTCGTGGTTGAACCAGCGTGTGGCGGTGGAGGCCACCACGATGGACTGGGCGTCGATCATCTTGCCCATCACGCCGCCCGAGCTGTTGGCCGCGCCCATGAGGTTGGGGTTGAGCCCGAGCTGCTCGGCCGCCACCTTCTGCATGCCGCCGAACAAGACGTTGGACGCCGTGTCCGAGCCGGTCAGCGCCACGCCCATCCAGCCCATCAGGGTGCCGAAGAAGGGGTAGAACACGCCGGTGGTGGCGAAGGCCAGGCCCAGCGTGGTGTCGAGGCCCGAGTAGCGCGTCAGCGTGCCCAGGGCCAGCATCAGCACGATGGTGAGCAGCGAGTAGCGCACCAGCCAGACCGTCTTGCCGAACTGGCGCAGCAGCGCCGGCAGGCCATAGCCCATCACCAGGCCGCCGATGATGGCGGCCAAGAGGATGCCGCTGCCGGTGGCGGAGAGCAGATTGAAGGTGTATTCTGCCGCCTCGGCATGCGGGGTGGGCACCACGGGGGCGACCTTCAACACCAGCTTGTGCAGGCCCTCGATCGCGAACTTGGGGGCAAAGATGCCGTTCAGCGCCGTCTTGGTGACCGGCAGGCCCCAGGCGAACACGAAGGCGGTGAGGATGACCCAGGGGGTCCAGGCCTTCACCACGGCAGCGCGCGCATGCACGGCCGGGGCCTGCGGCGGCTTGGCCTCGCCACCGTCCAGCGCATGCCCCTTCAGCGACACCGAGGTCCAGATGCGCTTGGGCTGCCAGACGCGCAGAAAGCCCACCAGCGCCGCCATCGAGCACATCGCCGCGATCACGTCCACCAGCTCGGGGCCGATGAAGTTGGACACCAGGTATTGCGGAATCGCGAAGGACAGGCCGGTCACCAGGATGGCGGGCCAGATTTCCCACATGGCCTTGCGGCCGGCGAAGGCCCAGATCAGCCAGAAGGGCACCAGCAGCGAGAAGAAGGGCAGCTGCCGGCCAATCATGCCCGAGACCGCCATCAGGTCATAGCCATGCACCTTGGCCAGGGTGATCACCGGCGTGCCCAGCGCGCCATAGGCCACCGGCGCGGTGTTGGCGATGAGCGAAAGCCCCGAGGCCGCCAGCGGCGAGAAGCCCAGGCCGATCAGGATCGCCGCGGTCACCGCCACCGGCGTGCCGAAGCCGGCCGCGCCCTCGAAGAAGGCACCGAAGGCAAAGGCGATCAGGAGCAGCTGCAGGCGCCGGTCCTGGGTGATGCCGGCGATCGAATCCTGCAGCACCTTGAAGCTGCCGTTCTGCTCGGTGAGCTGGTGCAGAAAGATGATGTTGAGCACGATCCAGCCGATCGGCAACAGGCCGGTGAGGCCGCCCAGGATGGCGGCGCGGCCGGCCATGCCGGCGGGCATGCCGAAGGCCAGCACCGCGATCGCCAGCGCGCTGGCCAGGCCCGCTGCGGCAGCGATATGTGCCTTGAGGTGGAACACGCCCAGACCCAGCAGCATCACCACCACCGGAACGGCGGCCATCAGCGTGCTCAGGAGCATGTTGTCGAAGGGGTTGTATACCTGTTGCCAGATCATGGGCGTCTCCGTCTTTTTTGAGAGTGGGACGGATGGTGGGGCGCAGGCCGCCCGCCGTGCGTGAAAGCTGGCGCGCCGCCGTTTGAGCAAATTTCAAACGCCGGGCCGACACAGGGTCAACCATGAGGGCCGCTGTCAGGCCTGGTTCAGCTGGCTTGTTTAGGCGAGCGCGCGCCTGAGCCAGTCGGCAAAGGCGGCGCATTCCCAGCGCTCCATCGCGCCCGGCTTCCAGCACAGGAAGTGGTGGTAGGGCGAGGCCACGGTATGGCTGGACAGGCGTATCAGCCGGCCGCTGTCCAACCACATGGTGCCCAGCTTCATGCGCATCAGGGCCACGCCAAAGCCGGCCGCGGCGGCGTCCAGCACCAGGCCGACGTCGTTGAACTGGGCACCGGCGCGCGGCTCGTCGAGCTGGATGTCATGCGCGGCAAACCAGCTGCTCCAGGGGTCCAGGGGGCTGCGTATCAGGCGTGCTCGCCCCACTTCGGCGGCGCTCTCGAAGCCTTCGAAGGGCCCGAACTCGTGCAGGTACTCGGGGCTGCACACCGGCGTGACTTCGTCGCTGAGCACGCGCACCGCTTCCAGCCCCGGGTAGGGGCCCATGCCGTAGCGGATCTCCAGGTCGGCGTCCTCGCCCTTCACGTCCAGCAGCGGGATCGAGACCTGCATGCTCAGCTCCACCTCGGGGTAGGCGTGGCGGAACAGCGCCAGCCTGGGCAGCAGGATCTGGCGCGAGAAGGTGGGCGTGACGGCCAGGCGCAGGCGCACGCCGCTGGGCTTTTGCGCCGCGTGGCCGGGCACCTGCTGCAGCGACTTCAGGCCCTGGCGCACCGGCGCGAGATAGGCCTTGCCGTCCTCGCTGAGGGCGAAGTCGCGCGTGAACAGCTTCAGGCCCAGCTGCGATTCGAGCTGGCGGATGCGGTGGCTGATGGCGCTGGGCGTGACGCTCAGCTCCTCGGCCGCCAGGCTCACGCTGCGCAGCCGCGCCAGCGCCTCGAAGGCCTGCAGGCAGTGGATGGGCGGAATGCGCGGCGAGCTCATGACGACGGCTGCAGGAACACCGTCAGCACGCCGGTATAGCCATAGAGCTTGTCGTGCGCGATCTCGCCGCCGGCGAAGAATCCCACCAGGGGCACATCGCCCAGGGCATGGCGCAGCCATTGCAGCTCGGCCGAGGGCGCGCCGAAATGCGGGCCGCCGCGGCCGGCGCAGCTGATGTAGACGGCACCCGCGATCTGGCCCGCACCCGGCCGCGCGGCGGCCAGGCTCTCGCACTCGTCGCGGATCTCGGTGCAGATGCGCATCAGGTCGCGGCGCGCGGCCTCGGCGTGGCGTTCGCAGAAGCTCAAGACCTGACCCTGCTGCAGGCGCTCGGCCACCGCCACGGCGCGTTGCGCCGGGTCGATGCCGATCAGGTGCCGCACCTGCACCTCGGGCCCATAGGCGCGCCCGCCATGGCCCTGGCTGCCACCCTGACGCAGGCCCACCAGGGTGCGCCGCAGGCGCGGCAGGGCCTCGCGCATATCGCTTGCCGCGGTCAGGGCCGGCAGGCTGAGGTCCTGCAGCAGGCAGTCCAGCGCCGGCCGGCCGTCGAGTGCGGTGACCAGATTGCCATCGCAGGCCGTGATGCGGCGTTCCGGGCCCAGCGCCTGGCAGCCCTGGCTGACGCGCGAGACCATGCCCAGCGCGGCCGTGAAGGCCACGCCGGACAAGCCGCCCTGCCAGATGCCGTCAGCGATCTGCAGGGCCTGGCGCCGGCCCGAGGCAAGGCCACCGAACAGATAGCCCGCCTGCGTCAGGCCGGCCAGCTCGGCGATCAACTCCTGCAGCTCGGTGCTGCTGCCATCGGCATGGACCTGGGCGCATTCGGCGCGCCAGGCGCCCAGCGGACGCGTGCCCGAAAAAACGCGGAACTGCTCGCGTGGCAGCTCGGCCAGCATCAGGGCCAGCGCCGGCTCGTCGAAATACTCGACCCCGGTCGCGCACACGCCCACGCCGCTGGCGCCCACCCAGGCCACCCCGGGCCAGCGCTGCTGCAGCTCGGCCAGCAAGGCGGGCGCCTTGGGCGCGAAGGCCTCGGTCAGGTAGATCCAGCCCAGCGTGGGGCGCAGGCCGCTGCTGCTGCCCTGCTGGCTGCACTGGGCCTCCAGCTGCGCCGCGGCCAGCGCCAGCGCCAGATGGGCGTCGGGGTGGGTCGCATGGGCATGCGCGAAGGCAGGCATGGTCGCCGCGAGGGTCAGGTCTTGCGCTTGCGCGCCGGCGCCGCGCGCGCACCGCTGCTGCTGCGCTTGGCCGCGGGCTTGGTGGCCAGCGTCTTGCCAACCGTGTCCGCCATGGTGTTGGCCATGCTACCCACCACCGCACCGGGCACGGAGGCGGCCTTCTTGAGGGTCTCGCCGGCGGCGTCGAAGCTTTGCTTGACGATGGCGCCGGCCAGATTCTTGGCGGCGTCGGTGGCGCTGTCCTTCATGGCATTGGCGGCCAGCTGGGTGAACTGCTGGCTCAAGGCGCCCCACCATTGCATCGGGTCGACCACCGGCGCGGCCGGCTTGGCGGCCTCATCCTTGCCGGCCGCGGCCTCGGCCTTGGGTGCCGCCTTGGCGGCGGCCTTCTTGGCGGCCTTGGCCACGCCGGGCGGCACGCCGGGCCAGTTGCTCAAATCCGGCGTGGGCACCTTGAGCGCGGCGCTCAGCTCGTTGATCGGCACGTTCATGGACTTGAGGGTCGAGAGCGTCATGCGCTGCACCTCCAGGGCCTGGATGGTGGCGCCCAGCATGCGTGCGTTCTGCTCCAGCCAGAACTGCACCGTGCGCAGCTCCTCGATGCGCTTGCTCAGCTCCTCGGGATTGATGGTGGGCGCCACCCATTGCCCGATGCCGGGCAGCGCCGCGCCGGCGTTCTTCACCAGCCCTTGCAGGAACTCGAAACCGGGAACGAATTTGGTGAAGCTGTTGTCGGCCATGTTGTCTCCGTGTTGGGTAGAGCACTATCTCGGCGATGGTAGCCCTTGGCCGCCGCCAGCGGGCAGGGGATGCAGTGCCTGCACCACAAATCCCTGCCCCTCAAGCAGGCGCGGCAGGGCCTGCGGGCCCGTCATGTGCAGGGCGCCGACGGCCGCCAGCAAGATCTGACCCCGCGCGTGCAGGGCGGCGATGCGCGCGGCCAGCATGGGGTTGCGATCGTCGTTGAGGCGCTTGAGTTCGGCGCGGTCGGCGGCGTCGGCCGCGCAGTCGCACCAGCGGGCGTAGTCGGCCAGCTCGGCCAGGTCGCCGCGCTCCCAGGCCGCGGCAAGGCGGCGCAGCACCGGGCGCAGGCTGCCGTCCTCAAGTTGCGCCAGGCCCTGGCGCAGCGCGCGCAACGCCGGCGCGGCGCGGCGTGGCACCAGGGCACGCAGCTGCTCATCGGCGTTTTCCAGCGCCGCGATGGGGCGGCCCTGCTCGGTGGCCCAGCGGCCCAGCATCAGCTCCTGGCCATAGGCGGCGTCCAGCCCCTCCCAGCGTCCGGCCAGTAGGCTGAGGGTGGCCAGCTGCAGCAGCGGGTGCAGGGCGGCAAGTGCCTGCTCGGGCAGGCAGGTGGCGCGCGCCTGTGCCTGCAGGCGCGCCTGGGTGGCGGCATCCAGCCTGAGCGCCTCGGCATGGCGCGGGCCGCGCGCCAGCAGACGCTGCGTCTGGGGGTCAGCAAGGTCTAGCTCCAGCGCGATCAGCTCGCTGTGCGCCAGCGCCTCGCGCAGCAGCGGCCCGGGGTAGGCCCATTCGGGCCTGCCGACATGCAGGCTGGCGAACAGATAGGCGCTGCGACCGTCGCGCGTGAGGCGCCACAGCATGCCGCGGTCGGGCGCAGCAGCGGCGAGCTGGGCGGGCGTGGCGCTGGCCTGCGGCAGGGGCGGGCAGTCGGCATTGGCGAGCCGGCTGCACAGGCTCAGCAAGAAGAAGATGAATAGGAAACGGGCGGCGCCGCGCATCAGTGCAGCTTGAACCCGATGCCGCGACGCGAGCGCACCTCGGGCTTGAGCCGGTGTTCGGCCTCCAGCTGGCAGAGGAATTCGTCGGGCTCCAGCGCCTCACCCAGGATCGCGATCTGCTGGCGCACCGCGGCGAAGTCGCCGGGCGTGAGCGAGTCCAGCGCGGCCAGGCGCTCCTGCTGTTCGCCGTTCGGCGCCTGCGCCTCCGGCAGGGCCTCGCGCTCGAACATGCGCAGGCGCTGCGCCAGCGTGAGCGGCTTGAAGCGGATCTTGAAGGCAAAGCGGCGCAGCGCCGCGTCGTCGAGGTCCTCGAACAGATTGGTGGTGCAGATGAAGATGCCGGCAAAGCGCTCCATGCCGGCCAGCATCTCGTTGACCTCGCTGACCTCGTAGTTGCGCTCGGCCATGCGGCGGCTGCGCAAAAAGCTGTCGGCCTCGTCGAGCAGCAGCACCGCGCCCTCCTGGCCGGCGCTCTCGAACATGCGCGCCATGTTCTGCTCGGTCTCGCCGACGAACTTGCTGGCCAGATCGCTGGCCAGGCGCACCATCAGGGGCCGCTGCAGGCGCTGGGCGATGTGCTCGGCCAGGGCGGTCTTGCCGGTGCCGGGCGGGCCGTAGAAGCAGAGGTTGCCGGTGCCGCGCCTGGCCAGGGCCGCGACGATGCGCGGCAGCTCGTAGCGCGATTCGCAGTTCAGCAGGTCCAGTGCGTACTGCGTCACCACCGGGCGCAGGCCATGGTCCTGCGGCTTGCTGCCCAGGGCCTTGTCGGCACCCTGTAGCTGGCGTTCGATCAGCGCCTCGGCCTCATGCGCGGCGCCGGCCAGCTCGGCAAAGCGCACCGCGGTGCGTATCTGCGCCGGCGTGAGGCCGCGGCGCTCGGCCAGCCGGGCGGCGAACTCGGCGCTCACCTGCACCGGCCCCAGCGCCTTCTGCACCAGGCCCAGGCGCGCGCCCGGCGGCGGCGACTTGAGCTCGAGGTGGTACTGGAAGCGACGCCGGAACGCTGGGTCGATCTGCTCGATGCGATTCGTGACCCAGATCACCGGCACCGGATTCGTCTCGAGGATCTGGTTCACCCAGGCCTTGCCGCTCACCGAGCCCGAGCTGGGCGCATCCAGCGTGGCATCGAGGCGCGCGATCAGGTGCGAGGTGTCGCTGGACAGCGGCGGGAACACATCCTCCACCTCGTCGAACAGCAGCGCGACATTGGCGCTTGCCTTCAGGAACACCTGGCTGATCTGCAGCGAGCGGTAGCGGTCGCGGCCGGACAGCGAGTTGCCATCGCGATCGGCATATTCGACCTCGTAGAGATTCAGGCCGGCGGCCTCGGCCGCTACCTTGGCGAGTTCGGTCTTGCCGGTGCCGGGCGGGCCGTAGAGCAGCACGTTGACGCCCGGCTGGTGGCGCGCCACCGCATTGCGCAGCAGGCAGCCCAGCAGGCGCAGCTCCTCGCTGATGAAGCCGAAGTCGGCCGGCTGCAGTTCGCTGACCGTGGCGGGGCGGGTGAACACCGCCATCAGGTCCTGCGGCCCCTGGTACTCGCGCATCAGCACCGGCGGCAGCTGGTCGCTGACCTTCATGAGGTCGGCCAGGTCGGTGATGTTGTGTTCGGAGATCAGGTTCTCCACCATGCCTATGCGTTCCAGGCGCGAGCCGGCGCGCAGGGCCTCGGCCACCTCCTGCTCGTTCACGCCCGCCACCGCGGCAATCGCCGCAAAGGCCTCCTGCGCGGTATTGACCTTGAACTCGACCAGCGCACCGCGCAGCTCGCGCTGGTAGCGCGCCAGCGTGCCGTAGAGCAGGATGGCGCGCTCGGCCGGATTCAGCTGCAGCAGATTGCCCAGCGCGGCGATGTTCTTCTCCACCAGGGTGGATTCGCGCTTGAGCTGGCGGTCCAGCACCTCGCAGGTGGTGGCCAAGAGGGCCAGCATGTCCTTGGGCGCGTCCTTGATGTACTCGTCCAGATAGAAGAACAGCGTGGCCTCGGCGAAGGGGCCGTTCCACACGCCATGGCGTTCCAGAAACTGCTCGTCGCTCAGGCCCTCGTGGCCGTTCCAGAGTTCGTTGTTGCGGCAGCGCTGGGCCAGGTATTCGCGCAAGCGCGTCAGCACGCGCAGCGGCCACACCAGGTGGCGGCCGGTGAAGGAGAGCAGGCCGTTGAAGTCGCGGCGCAGATTGAAGCGGCCGGCATGCTTGACGGTGAGCGTCAGCACGAAGTGCGAGCACATGCGGTCGAGCACCGGGGCCTCTTTGAGCCCGGGCGATGCCAGTACATGCGTGTCCGCCAGACGCTTGACCATGGGCAGCTCCTCGCAAGGGTGCGGCCAACCCGGCTGATTCCGGGCGGCCGCCCCATCTTGGCGCAGCGGGGGCTTCAGTACAAGTGGCTGTGCGCGGCTTTCTCCCGCCTTTTGCCGGCCAAGCTGTTCAATGCATCACGACCGGTTGATGGCCGAAATTGGCATAACGCTCGATGAAATCGTCGAGGTCCTCTTCGCTGGGATCCTGCTCGATCAGCGCTTCCACGCCCTCCTGGAACTGCTGGGCCAGCGCGCCCTCGATGAAGATTTCCTTGCGGGTGAACTTGTCGACGATCTCGTAGCCGCCGCGCAGCAGCGGCGGGTGCTCGTTGTCGCCCGCGCCATCGGAGCGCAAGGCTTCCACCGGGACCTCGAACTGGACCACGATGAAACTGGGGGAGTTGTAGAGCATGTGCATGAGGTACTCCTGTGTCCCGCAACTGTGGCCAGTCGCAGCGGTTTCAAGAGATCCCGCTGCCCCGATGGCTTCGGCCACGCACAAATAGTGGCAGAAAGCCGGGCTTCTTGAGGCTTGGTGCCAGGAGATTTGTGGTGGGAGCGTCACAAGATCACGCTCGCGCGCCGGTGCTCAGGGATTCGGGCTATCGTCCGACGCTGCGGGCTCGGCGGCTTGGCTGTCCAGCTGCCCTTCCAAGCGCATCTCCCAGCGCTCCTCCTCGCCCACGCTCTGGCGCACCCGCACCGGCAGGTAGCGGCGCTGCGGGTCCAGCCAGATGTCGAGCCTGGCGTCGTAAGGTCCCAGCGCCTGGCGGCTCAGGTGCCAGAGCCCATCCTCCTCGCGGCCCTCGACGCGGAATACCCAGTCCAGCGCCGTGCCGCGCAGCGCGGCCACCGGCAAGCGCAGCTCCTGCCCCGCCACCAGGCGCGTGGGCTGCGCCGCCAGCAGGGCCGGCAGTTGCAGCCACCAGGACAGGCGGTCCTGCACGCCCTCGGGCAGGGCCTGCAGCTCGGCGCTGGCCGAGAAGCTGATCAAGCCCTGCTCGCGGCGGAAGTTGATGGCCTGGCGATCGCGCCCGCCGCGCTGTACCGCAAAGCGCGCCGGCGCCAGGCCCTGCTGCGCGTCGAGCCGGCCCTCGCTGCGCCAGGCCGGCAGGGCGCGGCCCGCCAGCTCGCGCTCCAGCCGCAGCTGGTAGGCCTGCTCGCCCAGCTCCCAGCTCAGCAAGGCCTGGCCCTCGGCCTGCCCCTGGGTGTAGCGATAGCTGAGGCGGCCCGTCCCCTGCAGCGGCAGCGCTAGCGCTGCTGGCAGGGGTTCGGTCGCCGCGGGTGACGGTATCGGCGCTGCACCGGGCGCTGCCGCCGTGGCGCTGGGCCTGGCTGCCGTGACGGCCTCGCGCGGCGCTGCCACCGGCGTAGGCGGCGCTACGGCCGGCAGCGCGCGGGTCTGCATGGCCAGGCGTGCGCCGCCGGCCTGCCAGGCGGGCAGCGCCGGCTGCAGCAGCCGCCACAGGCCGGCGTGCAGGGCCAGCGCGCACAGCAGGGCCACGGCGATGGAGTGCCGGGCAGACTTGTCCTTGACTTCCCTGAGCATGTTCTGGCTTGGACTGACAATGCGGCGAATCGGATTCGGGACCGCCCATGAAACTCGCCACCTATCGAGACGGATCGCGCGACGGCCAACTGGTCGTGGTGTCGCGCGATCTCGCCCAGGCGCACTATGCCACCGGCATCGCCACCCGGCTCCAGCAGGTGCTGGACGACTGGAACTTCATCGCTCCGCAGTTGCAGGAGCTTTCGCAGACGCTCAACCATGGCAAGGCGCGCCACGCCTTCAGCTTCGATCCCAAGCAATGCATGGCGCCGCTGCCGCGTGCCTATGCCTATCTGCAGGGGGCGGCCTATGCGCGCCAGGGCAGCGCCACGGCGCTCAGCCAGGCGGCCAGCGATGGGCTGCTGGGCCCTTGCGAGGCGGCGCGTTTTGCCTCCGAGTCCCTGGGCATCGACTTCGGCGCCGGCCTGGCTGTGCTTACCGGCGATGTGGCCATGGGTAGCACGGCCGAGGCCGCGCTGGAGTCGGTGCGCCTGCTGATGCTGTGCAACGACTGGGCGCTGCGCAGCCTGCCGTCGGGCCATCTGCAGCCCAGCGCCGCCTTCGCGCCGGTGGCGGTGACGCTGGACGAGGCGGGCGAGGCCTGGCAGCGCGGCCGCCTGCACCTGGGCCTGCAGGTGATGTGGAACGGCCGCAAGGTCGGGCTGTGCGAGGCCGGCCCGGAGATGGGCGCCCACTTCGGTGAGCTGATCGCCCAGCTGGCCAAGACCCGCAAGGTGCAGGCCGGCAGCATCATCGGCTCGGGCACGGTCAGCAATCGCGAGGCGGGCAGGGGCTACGCCAGCATCGCCGAGAAGCGTGCGCTCGAGCTTGCCGAGTCGGGCGAGGCGAAGACCGAGTTCATGAAGTTTGGCGACAGCCTGCGCATCGAGGTCAAGGGCCGCGACGGCCTGAGCCTGTTCGGCGCCATCGACCAGGATGTGGCATCGCTGCACGAACCGCAGGAGGACATCACAGCATGAGCCAGGCCATCATCATCGACACCGACCCGGGCCAGGACGACGCCGTCGCCATCCTGCTCGCGCTGGCCAGCCCCGAGCTCGAGCTGCTGGGCATCACCACCGTGGCCGGCAATGTGCCGCTGGCCTTCACCAGCCGCAATGCCCGCATCGTGTGCGAGCTGGCGGGGCGCCGCGAGGTCAAGGTGTTTGCCGGCGCTGACCGGCCGCTGGCCCGCCCGCTGGTGACGGCCGAGCATGTGCATGGCAAGACCGGGCTGGACGGCCCGGTGCTGCCCGCGCCGAGCATGGCGCTGCAGCCCGGCCATGCGGTGGACTTCATCGTCGAGACCCTGCTGAGCCGGCCCGCCGGCACGGTCACGCTGTGCCCGCTGGGCCCGCTCACCAATATCGCCCTGGCCCTGCAGCGCGAGCCGCGCATCGCCGCGCGCATCCGCCGCATCGTCATGATGGGCGGTGGCTTCTTCGAGGGCGGCAACATCACGCCCGCGGCCGAGTTCAACTTCTTTGTGGACCCCGAGGCCGCGGCCCTGGTGTTCGGCGCCGGCGTGCCCATCACGATGTTGCCGCTGGACTGCACCCACCGCGCCCTGACCACGCGCGCGCGGGTGGCGGCGATACGCGGCATCGGCACGCACCTGGCCGAGGTCACGGCGCAGTGGCTGGAATTTTCCGAACGCTTCGACGAGCAGAAATACGGCACCGAGGGCGGCCCGCTGCACGACCCCTGCGTGATCGCCTGGCTGCTGCGGCCGGCGCTGTTCCAGGGGCGCGAATGCAATGTCGAGATCGAGACGCAAAGCCCGCTGACCATGGGCATGAGCGTGGTCGATTGGTGGGGCGTGAGCGGCCGGCGCAAGAACGCGCTGGTGATCAAGGATCTGGACGCCGATGGGTTCTATGCGCTGATCGCCGAGCGCTTGGCGCGACTCTGAGCTTCAACTGGGAGTGAAGGCAATGCAAAGACGAACCATGCTGATGCTGGCCGCCGGCTGGCTGCCCCTGGGCGCCGCCCAGGCGCTGGGCGAGGGCGATGCCGCCAGCGGCGTGCGTGCGGCGCTGGAGCGTGGCGCGCAGGCGGCGGTGGCGGCCCTGGGACGCAGCGACGGCTTTCTGGGCAACCCGGCGGTGCGCATTGAACTACCCGGTTATCTGAAGGACGCGGCCAAGCTGCTCAAGGCCACCGGCCAGGGCAGAAAGCTCGACGAACTGGTGACGGCGATGAACCGCGCCGCCGAGGCCGCCATGCCCGAGGCGCGGCAGCTGCTGGTGGGCGCGGTCAAGTCCATGAGCGTGGAGGACGCCGTCAGGATCGTGCGCGGTGGCGACGATGCGGTGACGCAGTTCTTCGCCGCCAAGACGCGCGCGCCGCTGGCACAGAAGTTCCTGCCCATCGTCACCCGCGCCACCGAGAAGCAGGGCCTGGCCGACAAATACAACGCCGTGGCCGGCAAGGCCGCGGGTTTTGGCCTGCTGCGCGAGGAGGATGCCAACATCCAGCAATACGTGACCGCACGCGCGCTGGACGGCCTTTACTTCATGATCGCCGAAGAGGAAAAGAAGATCCGCCAGGATCCGCTGGGCACCGGCAGTGCGATCCTGAAGAAGGTGTTTGGCGGGCTATGAGCGAAGCACAAGCAGCTTGGCTGGACCGCAGCCACGACGTCAGCGACGCGGAGCAATTGCGCGGCCTCTACGGCTGGCCGGGCGGTACCGCCACCAGCAAGGAGTGCGACCACATCCATGCGCTCTACCGGCCCTATATCGAGGCCGCGCCCTTTGCGGTGCTGGCCACGCGCAGCCCGCGCGGCCTGGACACCTCGCCGCGCGGCGACCGGCCCGGCTTTGTGCAGGTGGCCGACGCGCACACCTTGCTGCTGCCCGACCGGCGCGGCAACATGCGCATCGACAGCCTGCGCAATGTGCTGCACGACCCCGAGGTGGCGCTGCTGTTCCTGATCCCCGGCGTGGGCGAGGCCTTGCGCGTGAACGGCCTGGCGCGCATCAGCACCGCGCCCGCGCTCTTGCAGCGCTTCGAGGTGGACGGCCAGCTGCCGCGCTCGGTGCTGGTGATAGCGGTGAAGCTGGTGTTCTTCCAATGTGCCCGCGCCATCAAGCGCTCCGGCCTCTGGGACGCCGCGGCGCAGCTCGAGCGCAGCCGCCTACCCTCGCCGGGGCTGATCCTGCAGACGCTCAGCGGCAGCATCGACGGCGCGGCCTATGACGCCGCCTTGCAGGAGCGCCAGAACGCGACGCTCTACTGAGCGGGGAAGTGGGCTCAGGGGCCGACGCGAGCCGGCGCCGCCCTGCCATGCTCGGGCAGCGCCCACAGCCCGCGCGGGCGCAGCAGCATCACGCCCAGCATCGCCAGCGCCACCAGCAGCTGACGCAGGATGGGCGCGTCCAGGCGGCCGTCAGTGAGCGCCTGCAGCGGGCCCGCCACATAGCGCAGCACCTCCGGCAGCGCCGACAGCAGCAGCGCACCCAGCACCACGCCGGGGAGGTGGCCGATGCCGCCCAGCACCACCATGGCGACGATCAGGATGGACTCGTTCAGGCTGAAGGATTCGGGCGACACAAAGCCCTGGAAGGCGCCGAACATCGCCCCCGCCACGCCGCCAAAGGTCGCGCCCATGCCGAAGGCGTAGAGCTTGAGCGTGCGCGTGTGGATGCCCATCGCGGTGGCTGCCAGCTCGTCCTCGCGAATCGCCATCCAGGCGCGGCCTATGCGTGAGCGCTCCAGCCGCAGGCACACCAGCAGGCTGATCAGCACCAGGGCCAGGAACAGGTAGTAGTACAGCGTCACGGGCGGCAGCACCAGGCCCAGCAGGTTTTGCCGCTGGCCCATGTCGATGCCGAAGAAGTGGATGTCGTCGATCTGGCTGATGCCATGCGCGCCGTTGGTCAGGTTGACGGGGTGGCGCAGATTGACGATGAACAGCCGCACCACCTCGCCAAAGGCCAGCGTGACGACAGCCAGGTAGTCGCCGCGCAGCTTGAGCGTCGGCGTGCCCAGCAGCACGCCCAGCAGCGCGGCCAGGCCCGCACCCAGCGGTATCACCAGCCACCAGGGCGCATGCAGGCCCTGCGGAAACCAGGCATGCACCGCGCCGAACTGCTCGCTCAGATGCGGCGAACACAGCAGCGCAAACACATAGGCGCCAAGCGCGTAGAAGGCGGCATAGCCCAGATCGAGCAGGCCGGCATAGCCCACCACGATGTTCATGCCAAGTGCCAGCAGCACATACAGCAGGGCCTGGTCGATGATGCGCACCGGGCCTTGGCCGAACTGCTGCGCCAGCAGCGGCAGCAAGAGCAGCGCGGCCGCGCTGGCAGCAAGAGTCAGCGTGCGACTGCGTATGCCCATGGTGATGGCCTCCTAGCGGCGATCTTACGCGCACAGGGGCCGGCCAACTCTTGCGTCAGTAGCTGATGCGAAAACGTTGGCCCTGGAACACCAGCACCGCGCTGTTGAGCCTGATCTGCTCCAGTAGCAGGCCCGGCGCCACCGTGGCGCCTTCCTGGTAGAGCTGGCCGTTGATGATGAGCATGCGCTTGGCCGGTGTTTCCGAGTACATCGCGCCGCCGGTTGCCAGCGGCGGCAGCTGGCGCCGCAGCGCCTCGGGCAGGGCGCTCAGCGCAACAGGCTGCGCAACAGGCTGCGCGGCGGGGCGCGGCGCGGGTGCTGCGACCAGGGCCGGCACGCTGTTCGCTGGCAAGCTGACCAGCTCGGGGGCAGGCGGCGGCGCAACGCGCGGCGCTGGCGTGGGCAGGGGTGCAGCGGGTGCAGGGGCTGTAGGGGCTGTAGGGGGTGTAGGGGGTGGCGTGGCCGACCAGCGTGCCGCCAGCGCGCCCAGCAGCAACAGGCCCAGCGCGGCCGCCAGGCTGGCGAGCCAGAAGCGCGCAGGCCCGGGCTTGGGGGCCGTGCCGGCCGCCGCCGGCTGGGCATGCACGCCGGGCACCTGGCCGCGTTCGCGTTCGGACTCGGCACGGCGCAGGGCGTCGAGAATGTAGGACATGCTTCGGCCCTGCTCTTATGGCGCCGCGGCCGGAAGCTCGTCCAGCCGTGGTTCCTGGACACCCGCCGCGCGGTTGAGCTGCATCAGCGTGACCGGCCCGATCAGGCCGTCGACCCTGAGCCCCTGGCTGCGCTGGAACGCGGCCACGCGCGCCTGCAGCGCAGCGTCCAGCGGCCGCGAGCCGGCCGTGGGCGCCGGCTCGTCCAGCGCCTTGGCCAGCAGGGCGGCGAGCCAGCCGGCCTCATGGCCGGCGGCCAGCTTGCCCGCATAGCCCTCGGGCAGCCGCCACAGCGTGGCGAACTCGCCCTGCCATTGCCTGGCCAGGGTGGCCAGGCTCACCTGCTCGCGCTGGCCGCCGGCGCGCACCGTGGCGGTCTGGCCTTGCAGCCCCACCAGGGTCACGTACGAGGCCTTGCCGGCGGCATCGCGCAGCGTGAGGATGGCGGGGCGGCCCATGAGGCGCAGTGCGCTCATGCCGGCTTCGCTCCTGAAGCAGGCCAGCTGCACGCGCTTGAAGGCCGCGCAGGGCTCGGACTCGTCGGGCGCCAGCCTGGCCTGCCAGGCCGGGGCCAGGTCTTGCCAGGCGGCATGCTCGCTGCGCCAGGCCAGGCTGATGTGCGCGGCCAGCGCGCTGCTGGCCGCCGCGCTGGCGGCTGCGCTGGCGGCCGGTGCCGGCCTTGGCAGCGCCGGCCTTGCTTCCGATGGCCGTGGTTCCGGTGCCTGGGCGCGCAGCAGCAGCGCGCTGGCGCCGGCTGCGGCCAGGGCCAGGCCCAGCGCCCCGATCCAGCGCAGCGGGCGCCGGCTCGCTGGGCCGGCCTGATCGAACACCTCGGCCGCGGCCTTGTTGAGGGTGGCGCGCTTCACCTGCCGCTGGCCTTGCGCATAGGCGCCGAGCAGGGCGCGGTCGCACAGCAGGTTGATGCGACGTGGCACGCCGCGCGCGAGTTGGTGCACGCGCCGCAGCGCGCTGGCGTCAAAGGGCGAGGGGCCGGCGAGGCCGGCAACCTCCATCCGGTGCTGCACATACTGCGCCGTCTCGGCGGCGCTGAGCGCCTGCAGATGGAAGCGTGCGATCACGCGCTGCGCCAGCTGCTCCAGCGCCGGCGCAGCCACCATGCCGCGCAGCTCGGGCTGGCCGATCAGGATGATCTGCAGCAGCTTGCGCTCGCTGGTCTCCAGATTGGTGAGCAGGCGCAGCTGCTCCAGCACCTCGGCCGAGAGGTTCTGGGCCTCGTCGATAATGAGCACATTGTTCTGACCCACCGCATGTGTCCGGAGCAGGAACTCATTGAGCGGGTCGAGGTATTGCTTGACCGTCTCGACGCCGCCCGCGGCGGGCACAGGCGGGATGTGGAACTCCTCGCACACCGTCTTCAGCAGCTCGATCACGCCGAGCTTGGGGTTGAAGATGTAGGCCACGTTGCAGCGCGGCGGGATCTGCTCCAGGAAGCAGCGGCACACGGTGGTCTTGCCGGCGCCGATCTCGCCGGTCAGCAGCACGAAGCCGCCGCCGCCGCGCAGGCCATAGAGCAGATGCGCCAGCGCCTCGCGGTGACGCTCGCTCATGAACAGGTAGCGAGGGTCGGGCGCGATCGAGAAGGGCTCCTGGCCGAGGCCGAAGAATTTCGCGTACATGGCGGCGGCATGGTAACGGTTGGGCCAGCGCCGCATGAGGTCTTGCCGGGTTTTCTACAATGCCGCCATGAACGCATCCACCCCCCAAGGCTATACGCGCGGCGCCCAGCTGCCCGAGCTTCTGCAGCAACGCATCCTCATCCTCGACGGTGCGATGGGCACGATGATCCAGCGCTACAAGCTGGGCGAGGCGGATTTCCGCGGCACGCAGTTCGCCGCCCACCCCAAGGACTTGAAGGGCAACAACGACCTGCTGCCGCTCACCAAGCCCGAGGTGGTGCGCGAGATCCATGAGCAATACCTGGCCGCCGGCGCCGACATCATCGAGACCAATACCTTTGGCTCGACCTCGGTGGCGCAGGAGGACTATGGCCTGCAGGACCATGCCTACGCGCTGAACGTGGCGGCGGCGCGCATCGCCCGCGAGGCCTGCGCCAAGTACAGCACGCCGGAGAAGCCGCGCTTTGCCGCCGGCGCCCTGGGCCCGACGCCGCGCACCGCCAGCATCAGCCCGGACGTGAACGACCCGGGCGCCCGCAACGTCGATTTCGACACCTTGCGCGCCGCCTATTACGAGCAGGCCAAGGGCTTGCTCGATGGCGGCGTGGACCTGTTCCTGGTCGAGACCATCTTCGACACCCTGAACGCCAAGGCCGCGATCTTTGCGCTCGACGAGCTGATGGAGGACACGGGCGAGCGCCTGCCGGTGATCATCTCGGGCACCGTCACCGACGCCTCGGGCCGCATCCTCTCGGGCCAGACCGTGACCGCCTTCTGGCATTCGGTGCGCCATGCCAAACCGCTGGCGATCGGCCTGAACTGCGCGCTCGGTGCGACCCTGATGCGGCCCTATATCGAGGAGCTGGCCAAGGCGGCGGGCGCCACTGCGATCAGCTGCTATCCGAACGCCGGCCTGCCCAATCCGATGAGCGATACCGGCTTCGACGAGACTCCCGAGGTCACCGGCAGCCTGATGGCCGATTTCGCCAGGAGCGGCTTTCTGAACATCGCCGGTGGCTGCTGCGGCACCACGCCGGCGCATATCGCGGCGATCGCCAAGAACGTCTCGGCCTACCAGCCGCGCGCCTGCGGCGCCAAGTTTTTCAGCGGGCTGATGGCCGAGGCCTGATCCGATCCATCAAGCCACCTTCAGCAGCTTGTCCATGTTGACGAACAGCCTGAGTTCGTGCGGAGCCAGGCTGGCGGCAATGGCCTGGCTGGCCAGGCGGGTATCGCGCGGCACCGGATCGCTCAGCGGCGCGCCGCTCTTGCCCAACAGGGAGGCGACCACGGGTTCGGTGGCGCTGTGGCCGCGTTTCACCACGATGCCCAGCTCGCCATTGGCCAGGCGCACCAGCGAGCCGGGCGGATAGAGCCCCACCACCTTGACCAGGGTGGAGCCGGCGGCATCGGGCTGCTGCAACTCGTCCAGGAACACCGCGCGCGCCGCGGCCGCGCCCGACATGGCCTTGCGCGAGCGTCGCGGGCTGAGCCGGGCGCCAAAGATGTCGATGCGGCGCAGCAGGCGGGCGAGTTGCTCGGCCGGCGCACGCCCGGCCAGCGGGCCGGGGCCGGCGTCGTGGTGCAGGCGCACGGCGCCCAGCCAGAGTTCGTCGCTCACGCCCAGGCCGCGCAGCAACTCGGCGCTGCGATCCCCATGGCCAAGCAGATCGTCGCGCTGGCGGTTGTTGAGCTTGTCCTCCTGGGCCGCAAAGCGATCCTGGATGGCGGTGATGCTGATGTTCATCGTCAGGGCGGCATGGGTCAGCGCGCCTTGCTCGACCTGATCCAGGCCCAGTTGCCGGCCCAGCAAATCAGCCAGGCACAGGCTCAGCATGGCGTGACGCGAGCTGTAGTCCTGGTGGCCCTGGCTGGCGTCGAAAACCAAGAGGGTCAGCACCGCATCGGGATGCTGCTGCAGCCGCGCCAATGCGGCGTCATGCAGGATCTGCAGGCGCTGCAGAAAATCCTCGCGCCGCGGATCGCGCAGCAGGCTGCGCGCATGCAGCTGCAGATCGGCCCAGGCGGCGGTCTCGCTCAGGTCGGCGGCGCGCGGCCCGCGGTCGGGGCGGAATTCGGCCTCGGCCTTGACGATGTCCTTGAGCGCCGCGCCCTGCAGCATCATGGTGTCCATCTTGTGCGCCAGGGCGCGCTGATACTCCTTGGTCTCATGCGCCAAGGCATAGGCGCCGCGCTCAATCAGCGCATGCACCAGCGGCGTGTTGGGCAGCACCTGGCCGGCGGCGAACAGCAGCTTGCCCTCGGCGTCGCGCACGGCAAAGGTCAGCACCTGGCCGACGCGCAGGGCTTTGGGTGGTAGGTGTATCAGGTCCAAGATGTGGCGTTCAGCAGCCCCCGGCGATGGCAAGGGCACAGCTGATTTTCGGTTGTCGCGAGCATAAGCTTGAGCCGCCCCGTCCGGCCAGGGTGGCTTCCCTGGGCTTCAGCGTAAAATCTCCCACGGTTCGAGGAGCGTTGCGACGGCTTGCCCACCCAGGCGCCGCCAGGCTCGGACCGGAGCCCGGCGCACCCGCCGGCTCAGCAACGACGCTCACCGAACCATGATTTTTTGTGGCCGCGGTGAGTTCGCGGCCTTCTCCATCGAGGCCGCCATGACCGAATCCACCCGCCAGTCCGCCCCCGCACCGATGAAGCTCTCGGGCCTGGAGCCGGTGCAGATTGGCGCCGGCACCCTGTTCGTCAACATCGGCGAGCGCACCAATGTCACCGGCTCCAAGGCCTTTGCGCGCCTGATCCTGAACGGCCAGTTCGAGGAAGCGCTGGCGGTGGCGCGCCAGCAGGTCGAGAACGGCGCCCAGGTGATCGACATCAATATGGACGAGGCCATGCTGGACAGCAAGGCCGCGATGGTGCGCTTCCTGAACCTGATCGCGTCCGAGCCCGAGATCGCGCGTGTGCCCATCATGATCGACTCGTCCAAGTGGGAGGTGATCGAGGCCGGGCTCAAGTGCATCCAGGGCAAGGGCATCGTCAACTCGATCTCGCTCAAGGAGGGCGAGGCCGAGTTCAAGCGCCAGGCCAAGCTGGTGCGCCGCTACGGCGCCGCGGCGGTGGTGATGGCCTTTGACGAGAAGGGCCAGGCCGACACCTTCGCGCGCAAGACCGAGATCTGCGCGCGCGCTTACCGCATCCTGGTGGACGAGGTGGGCTTCGACCCCGAGGACATCATCTTCGACCCGAATATCTTCGCCATCGCCACCGGCATCGAGGAGCACGACAACTACGCGGTGGACTTCATCAACGCCACGCGCTGGATCAAAGAGAACCTGCCGGGCGCCAAGGTCAGCGGCGGGGTCTCGAACGTAAGCTTTTCCTTCCGCGGCAACGAGCCGGTGCGCGAGGCCATCCACACCGTGTTCCTGTACCACGCGATCCAGGCGGGCATGGACATGGGCATCGTCAACGCCGGCATGATCGGCGTCTACGACGATCTCGAGCCGGTGCTGCGCGAGCGCGTCGAGGACGTGGTGCTGAACCGCCGTGCGGATTCCGGCGAACGCCTGATCGAGGTGGCCGAGAGCGCCAAGGGCGCGGCCAAGGACGATTCCGCGCGCCTGGCCTGGCGTGCCGGCACGGTGGAGGAGCGGCTCTCGCATGCGCTGGTGCATGGCATCACCGACTTCATCAACGAGGACACCGAGGAGGCCTACCAGGCCATCCTGGCCAAGGGCGGCCGGCCCCTGCATGTGATCGAGGGCCCGCTGATGGCGGGCATGAACATCGTCGGCGACCGCTTCGGCGCCGGCAAGATGTTCCTGCCCCAGGTGGTCAAGAGCGCGCGCGTGATGAAGAGCGCGGTGGCCCACCTGGTGCCCTATATCGAGGAAGAGAAGCGCCAGCTCGCCGCGGCCGGCGGCGACGTCAAGCCCAAGGGCAAGATCGTCATCGCTACGGTGAAGGGCGATGTGCACGACATCGGCAAGAACATTGTCACGGTGGTCCTGCAGTGCAACAACTTCGAGGTCGTGAACATGGGCGTGATGGTGCCCTGCCAGGACATCCTGGCCAAGGCCAAGGTCGAAGGGGCCGACATCATCGGCCTCTCGGGCCTGATCACGCCCAGCCTGGAGGAGATGCAGCATGTGGCGGCCGAGATGCAGCGCGACGACTATTTCCGCATGAAGAAGATCCCGCTCTTGATCGGCGGCGCCACCTGCAGCCGGGTGCACACCGCGGTGAAGATCTCGCCGCATTACGAGGGGCCGGTGGTCTATGTGCCGGATGCCTCGCGCTCGGTGGGCGTGTGCTCAGAGCTGCTCTCGGACGAGCGCGCCACACGCTTCATCGATGAGCTCAAGAGCGACTACGACAAGGTGCGCGCGCTGCATGCCAGCAAGAAGCAGACGCCGCTGGTGACGCTTGCGCAGGCGCGTGCCAACAAGACCCAATTGGACTGGGCCCGTTACCAGCCGCCCAGGCCCAAGTTCATTGGCCGGCGCGTGTTCAAGAACTACGACCTGGCCGAGCTGGCCGCCTGCATCGATTGGGCGCCCTTCTTCCAGACCTGGGACCTGGCCGGCAAGTTCCCCGACATCCTCATGGACGAGCTGGTCGGCAGCGAGGCGCAGCGCGTCTTCAGCGACGGCAAACGCATGCTGCAGCGCCTCATCGAGGGTCGCTGGCTGCAGGCCAGCGGCGTGATGGGCATCTACCCGGCCGCCCAGGTGAACGACGACGACATCGAGATCTACAGCGACGAGAGCCGCAGCGAGGTGCTGATGACATGGCGCGGCCTGCGCATGCAGTCCGAGCGGCCCGTGGTGGATGGCGAGCTGCGGCCGAATCGCTGCCTGGCCGACTACATCGCGGCGAAAGGCGGCGTGCCGGATTACATCGGCCTCTTCGCGGTGACGGCCGGCCTGGGCGTGGAGAAAAAGGAAGCCCAGTTCATGGCCGACCACGACGACTACTCGGCCATCATGTTGAAGGCCCTGGCCGACCGCCTGGCCGAGGCCTTTGCCGAGCGCCTGCATCAGCGTGTGCGCATGGAACTTTGGGCTTATGCGGCCGACGAGGCCCTGCCCAACGAGGCCCTGATCGCCGAGCAGTACCGCGGCATCCGGCCGGCGCCGGGCTATCCGGCCTGCCCGGACCATCTGGTCAAGCGCGATCTGTTCCGGGTGCTTGCGCCCGAGGAGATCGGCATGGGCCTCACCGATGCGATGGCGATGACGCCGGCGGCCAGCGTCTCGGGCTTCTATTTCTCGCACCCCGAGGCGAGCTATTTCAATGTCGGCCGCATCGGCGCCGATCAGCTACAGGACTGGGCGCAGCGCTGCGCTTTGGACGAGGCGGCGGCGCGGCGTGCACTGGCGCCGCTGCTCTGATCACAAGCGTTTACAAATTGGCCTGAGCACTTGCGCGGATGGGCTGCGCCGGCTGGCATGCTGACGCCCCCGGCCCTTGAGGGCCATGAATGAAAAAGGATGAAGTCCATGTCCATCAAGTCCAGTCAGATCGTTGCCGGCGTGGCCGTGGCCGCGCTGATGCTGGGCGGCGCCTATGCGGTCGGCCGTTCGCAGTCGCAACCCGCGCCCGATGCGGTGCCGGCGCAGGCGGCACCCTCGGCCAAGCCTGCGGCCAAAGCGGCCGCCGCCAAGACCTGCCATGAGTGCGCCAGCGTGACCGATGTCCGCAGCGAGGAACGCCAGGGCAAGGCCAGCGGCCTGGGCGTGATCGGCGGCGCGGTGGTGGGCGGCCTGCTGGGCAACCAGGTGGGCGGCGGTAATGGCAAGAAGCTCGCCACCGTCGGCGGTGCGGTGGCCGGCGGCTATGCCGGCAACGAGATCGAAAAGCGCAGCAAGTCGCACAAGGTCTGGATCGTGCGCCTCACGTACAAGGACGGCAGCACGCGCACCTTCGAGCGCAGCCAGGATCCGCAGCTGCGCGTGGGCGATCTGGTGCTGGAGCACGATGGGCAGCTCACGCGGCAGTGAGCGCCCCCAGACCTGCCGCTTCGCGTCAGGCCCCCCGAGGGGGGCAAGCAAACTCGGGAGCGGCCCTTCGTTTGCTTGTGACGTCCGGCCCTGTTAGGGGTGGCAGGCGATCCCGCGCAGACCTAGTATCCGCAGACGGGGCGGCCACGGCCCCGGAAGGGGACAAACCGTGAAGCCACAGTTTCGCAACGCCGCTCTGGCGGCCTCCATGGCAGGCCTGATGGGTCTGGCGCCGGTGTATGCGGCCAACAGCGTCACCTCCTTTGTCGACACGCTCACCGACCTGAGCCTGGGCTGGAGCTGGAATGCGGCCGGTGGCACCGCCACCTACAACGGCGTGTTCTGGGACGCCGAGTTGACGGCCACCTTTGCCAACAACCAGTGGACCGTGAGCGGCTGGTACCAGCATCTGTCCGGCCCGCATGGCGAAACCATCGAGGCGCCGCATCTGCTGGCGGGCGTGTTCGCACCCTTTGCCTCGTTCTCGCAAGCCGGTGTCGATGACCATCTGGGCCTGCCGGGCGCGGCGCCCCAGCATCTGCAGGCGCACCAGTGGCAGTTCGGCGCTTTCGGCTCGGCCTTTACCGGGCTCTCCACCCTGGAAGTGACCCATCCCGTGCCCGAACCCGATCCGGCCGTGATGCTGATTGCGGGCCTGCTGGCCGTCGGCTGCTATCTGCGTCGGCGTGGCTTGGAGCGCTGAACCGGGGCTCAACTCATGCGGCCGAGGCCGCGTCGCCACTGAATTGCTTCGCTCAGGTGGCAGATGGCAATGTCTGCGCTGCCGTCCAGGTCCGCCACGGTGCGCGCCACTCTCAGCACGCGGTGATAGCTGCGTGCCGACCAGGCGAGGCGTTGCGCTGCCCTGTGCATGAAGTCGGCAGTGGTCTGGTCGATGCGGGCCACGCTGTCGAGCTGCTTGACGCTCAGCCTGGCATTGCTGCAGCCCTGACGCGCCAGCGCCAGTTCCCTGGTGCGCGCCACGCGGGCGGCTACCACAGCGCTGGAGTCGCCCTCGCTGGCCGCTGCCAAGACCTGGGCCGGCAGCACGGGCACCTCGACCAGCAGGTCCAGCCGGTCTAGAAACGGGCCGCTGAGCCGCCCCTGGTAGCGTGCAATCTGCTCGGGCCGGCAGCGGCAGCTCTGCACCAGGCTGCCGGCGTGGCCGCAGGGGCAGGGGTTCATGGCCGCGATCAGCTGGAAGTCGGCCGGAAACTCCGATTGCCTGGCAGCGCGCGAGATCTGGATATGGCCGGTCTCCATCGGCTCGCGCAGCGCCTCCAGGGCACTGCGGCTGAACTCGGGCAGCTCGTCGAGGAACAGCACACCGTGCAAGGCCAGCGATACCTCGCCGGGGCGCGGCGGCGAGCCTCCGCCCACCAGGGCCGCGCTGGACGCGCTGTGGTGGGGGCTGCGAAAGCTGCGCTGCCCCCAGCGCTCGGGTGTGAACAGGCCGGCCAGGCTCAGCATCGCCGCCGATTCCAGCGCCTCATGCTCCTGCATCGCGGGGAGCAGGCCCGGCAGGCGCTGCGCCAACATGGACTTGCCGGTGCCTGGCGGCCCGATCAGCAACAGGCTCAGGCCTCCGGCAGCGGCAATCTCCAAGGCCCGCTTGGGGCCGGCCTGGCCCTTGATGTCGCTGAGGTCGGGCGCCGGCGTTGCCGCCTGGGGCGGCGCGGTCGGCATCGGCAAGGGCAGTTGCCCGCCGCCGCCGGGGCCGAGCGCCGCCACCACCTCGAGCAGATGGCCGGCGCTGTGGACCGCCGCGCCGCGCACCAGGGCCGCCTCCTGGGCGCTCGTGACCGGCAGCAGGAGCCGGCGCCCCTGGCCCTCGCGCCGCAGCGCCAAGGCCATCGCCATGGCGCCGCGCACCGGGCGCAACTCTCCGGCCAGCGAGAGCTCGCCTGCACATTCAAGCTCGGGCAGCTGCCGCTCGTCGATCTGGCCGCTGGCCGCCAGCAGGCCCAGCGCGATCGGTAGATCGAAGCGCCCGCCCTCCTTGGGCAGGTCCGCCGGCGCCAGGTTCACTGTGATGCGCTGGTTGTGCGGAAAGCTCAGGCCACTGTTGAGCAGGGCGGCGCGCACGCGTTCGCGCGCCTCCTTGACCTCGGTCTCCGCCAGCCCCACCAGGGTGCTGGTCTAATGCTAACTAGATAGGCAACTAGAATGTAGCGATGGTCACCAAGAAGCAAGTTTTTCCCTCTGTACACGCGTACCTGCGTATCTCGTCCGAAGGGCAGCAAGACGGCATTGGCCTCGACCGGCAGCGGGAAGCCGTGCTCAAGCGATTGGTCGACCTGGGCGTAGACAAATCCGAGGTGACTTGGCTGGTAGACCCGGGTCTGTCAGCGTACGCGGGGCTGCACATCAAGAGCGGCGTACTAGGCCAATTTCTCAAGGATGTCCGCGCAGGCAAACACAGGGGTGGCTTGTTCATCTGCGAAACAGTGTCTCGAGCGTCACGCCAAGGCGGCTTCGCGTTGCTGACGATGCTGAACGACTTGCTGGCGGCCGATTTTTCGATTCTGTTCCTGGACCGTGCGCAGCCGTTTAAGCGAGATTCCATGCCGCGGTTCTTGTCTGTCGAGCTGACGCTGCTCGCTGAGCTGGCGCAGGAAGAGAGCCGGCTGAAGAGTCACTACGCGAAAGAGAACTGGTCGCGGCGGCGCGCGGCAGCGCGTGAGACAGGGAAGGCATTTACTGGCGAGTGCCCGAATTGGCTAGAAGTTGTTGAGGGCCGATATGTAGTCTTGGAGGACCGCGCAGCGGCAATTCGGGAGATTTACAGTCTTGCCCAAGCCGGCTACGGCATCTCAAAGCTTGTTCGCCACGCAAATACGAAGCCTCTCACAGCGCCGGGCAAGGTTGGCTCTTGGCACATGTCGCTGATAAAACGCGTTCTCACGAACAGGGCGGTTATTGGCGAGTTCCAGCCGCACATCGATGAAGAGAGAGGGAGGGTCCCAACCGGAGAGCCGATTCGTAACTACTACCCGCGAGTCATAGAAGAAGACCAGTTTTATGCGGTGCAAGCGATTCGCGCCAAAGCATCCAAGTTTCCAAGCCGGCGCGACGACAACAATTTCAACTACGCGATGGGAATCGCGAAGTGCGCCTGTGGTGGGTCATGGCGTCGCTTAAACAAAAATTCTGGTGCGCAAGAGGGCTATGCCCTCTACGGCTGTTCAAACAGGGTGCGCGGCACAACGGACTGCCCCAACATCAACGCCCGCCTTTTTGACCACCAGTTCGTCGAGCTTGCTTTGACGCACATCCCCGACATGCTTGCCGCCGGCGAGAACCAGGACAGCGAACGTCGGCTGTCCCTTGAAGCTCAACTGTCGTCGATAGCGACGAAGAAGCAGAACATTCTGGCAACGATTGAAGATGCGCCTGACCTGCGCGCTGAGTTCAGCGACCGCCTGCGTGAGCTCCTCGCGGAACAGAAGCGCCTGTCGGGGGAGCTCGAAGCGGTGCTGCTCGAGGAGGCTCCTCCCCCAGGATTTTCATTCGACGAGGCGCTGGAAGTGTTCTTGCCCGCATACCTTGATGTGTACTCGCCTGGTACGCCTGAGTTCGATGATGCGTTTCGCGCCCGGGCCCTGTTTCGCACCCGCATTGTTGAGGCCGTTTCGAGCATCCTCGTAGACACGAACCGTACTCGAGTCACAGTCAAACTGAAGAATGGCAGCGCGGCAGCGTTCAACATTGACAAAGATGAGTCCAGCTACGGCCAGCCTGAAGAGCTCGATGCGATGGACCGGCTGCTGCTCGACGAGACGCGTTCAGCCCAGCTGCGCCGCGGCCGGCGCGTCAACAACGCGACGCCGTCAGCCACAGACGACTAGTGGCTTCGACTTCACCTGTGGCTCCAGGCATGCACTGCTGCTACACGAAACACCACTGCTAGCGGCCTAGATTTACGGGGGCTGCTTGGGGACAATCTCCCCATGAAAATGAGAAAGCGCAGGCATCACAGGGAGACCCGCTGGAGGCCTAGGAATCCCCGACCCCGCTACGACCCGCCCCCGTTCCGGAGCGCCTACGGGCACCCGTTCGTCAAGCTGTTGCTATCGACACCTCCGGGGCTACCCCTCGAAATCGAGCGATGCCGCGACCCTGGGCGTTACTACTCGTTCGAGGTCCTGCCCGACGATATTTCCACGTGGAAAGCGGGCAATGTCTAAGCCAATCGTGTTTCTGGACTTTGACGACGTCATTTGCACCAACAAACTCTACGGTGGCTATGACGTCTTGACGTCGGGCCCGAAGCCCGCCGACCTATTCGAGAAGCTCTTCCATCCGCCAGCTGTCGTCGTACTGCTGCGCGCTGTTGACGAGTTCGACGCACGTGTAGTTATCACCACAAGTTGGCTGCGATTCATGGAGCGCCCAGGTTTCGAAGCGCTCTTCCGGGCCACAGGCATGACCACCGTGGCCGAACGGTTCCACACCTCCTGGGAGGCCCCAGCTGACCGCGGAATGACTCGCGCCGCCGCCATAGACCGATGGCTTGACGCGCACCACCGCGGCGAGGCCTATGTGATTTTGGACGACGAGAACTCCGGCACAGGTCTACCAAACTCGAGGCATCACCACCGCGGCCGGCTCGTCCTTTGCCAAGAGAACGTGGGCTTGCACGAAGGCCACTGGCCGCAAATTCGGGCGGCGCTGGACTCGCCCGACGAAACTTTTCCACGTGTAAATCCTGGCCGGAAGAAGAAGCGATGAAGAAGCCCGCTCGCATCGAACTCACGCCCGCGGGCCACGCGCTGACCGGTGTCAGCCGCCTGACGCTTATGCGCCTTCGGCAACAAGAGCGTACCGACCCCGACGGCGTGCGCAGGGAGTTTATGCGGCGCCTGGCCGCGAGATTTCTACGTGGAAAAAAGCGTCATGGCTGAACTCGGTGTGTACCAAAGGCCGGCTGCCGGGGTCGAAGATGAGCCCGATGCCCAGCTGCACAGCTGGTCGATTCGTGCACTGCCGAGCGGCGCCAGGCACTTGGTCGGCTCAAAGCCTTCGGGCGGGTTTCGAGTGACAACGCAGCTCGTCGAACTGGACCCTCTGCAACTGCGCGCAATAACCCAAAGTGGACGCATGTACCAGCTAATAGGAGTCCCGGGGCTGCACCCCCTGGCAGAGGTTGTTTGGGCTCTGTACGTCGAGCAGCTCGGGGAGAGTGAATGGCTTGACGTCACAGCTGCTGTTCTGGCTGCGGAGCGGTTTCCACGTGGAAATACGTGAACATGTTCGGACCTGATGGCCTCATTTTCCGCTTGCTCGGGTACATCATCGACCCGCTTGTAAATGCCTGGGAGCGCGCCAAGCGTCCACCCACTAACACTGACTTTGGGCCCTTCCGTGGACGCAGATTTCTACGTGGAAATCCACCGCCCGAGTCCGCCGATGACGACGATGACGGCAACCCGCAGGCATACCCTGCTGAGTACGCTATTCGCGACTTTCCACGTGGAAACCGGAGGCGCACGAAGGACAAGTCATTGCTCGACATGGCCGGCATGCTTGCGCCACCTGACGGGCGGCACGTAGAGATTGAGGACATGGACCCATTCAAGACGCGCACTCCCGAGCAACACGCTGCAATCGATGCAGCCGCGCCAGCGGGCCAGGGACCAGTTGTTGACACGCTATTGGACGACCCAGGCCTCGGCATCGCCGCGTCTATCGAGAGCATGAGCACCGACGAAATCAAGGCGCTAGTCGCGCAGGCAGAGACGTCCGGCACGACGGCACAGTTGCGAGAAGTAGCCGAATTTGTAGCCTCACCGGCGGTGCAAAGAGTCCTCTCGGACGAGGCTCTTGCCGATGCGCAGAGGGTGGAGAACTCGATGAGGACTCGATGCGATTGCGCCTTTAACGCGGGCTACATCGCACTGTGCGCGTACTCATCAGCGGTGGAAGCGGACCATCCAAACGAAACGACTGCCTTGTCCGGTGGCGCAGAGCTGGGCTTGTCGATTCAAGACCGTGACCTCGCAGCACGGTATGCACGACGCTATTTCCACGTGGAAAGTGAGCTGTCAGAAGAGGACCTGCAGCTCCTGCTGGTCTGGGCCGAGCGCGTGCGTCGCGCGGCATGGGGCAATGAGGTAACCAAGGTTGCTATCAAAGCGTCAAAAGACGGCGACGTTAGCGGCGGTGCGTCCGTCACCATCACGCTGCAGCGTGAATTGGCACAGGAACTGGGGCTGCTGGGCGGCGAGACGCTGGACGGGCTGCTGGAGCAGGTCACTGATAGCAATAAGCACCCGGAGGCAAAGCTGTGAGGCAGTCAAAGCAGCGCACGCGTGCCGAGCTGCTTGAAGCGCTAGACGCCAGCATGCGTTTATGTGAACAAGCCTTGCGCTCGCACTTGCGAGTGCTCAAGCACATGCGCCAAGTTATCGAGTTGCTGCGCGATGACGAGCCGAAACCTCGAGTGCGCAAATGAAGCGATTTCCACGCGGAAACCGGAGGTACTTTTGACAGTTGCGGAATTGATTGAGCTCTTACGCCTGCAGGACCCACGCGCCGTTGTCGTGCTGCGGGACCACGACGCCAGCGACCAACCCGCCGTACACATGCTTGGTCGGGGTCATGTCTTGCCGTTGCAGCTTGGCAGCTGGGAGCGTGGCGGTGTGTCGATTCTTGAGCCTTGGAACGCTGCGGACAAGCGGCAGAACGGGCCCTTCCCTGGCCTTTTGTTCGGCGATTTGGAAGAGCTATGAAGCGATTTCCACGTGGAAACTTGGAGACAAAATGAGCGCAAAAGTCACAATCAGATGGGCCGACCGGACCGAGACAAGGCCGGGTTTCCGGCTCTACGAATATCCGTTCGGTGACGGCAGCGAACCTGTTTATCTCGAGCTCGACGGCGTACAGGTAGAAGAGCTTCGGACTCTAAAAGATGGAGGCGCAGCGATTACCGTTGAGCTCCCGCGAGACTTGGCCCGAGCGCTAGGACTACTCAATGGCATTAAACAGCGATGAAGAGATTTCCACGTGGAAAACTTTCGATGCGACGCCGGCGGCACTGGCCGAACCGCGGGCTAGAAACGGCGCTGCTGGAGCTGGAACGGGCAGTTAACGAAGCTCGCGCGAGCGATAGAGAACGGGCCCGCATGGAAGCCCGCGACAACGTGAGCGACGAGGAACTCATTGTTCGCATAAACGCGGCCCCTCACATGGGCGGCGCGCTGTTGGTCGAGCTCAGCGAGTTCATGGAACGCCGTGAATTTGACGACCTATGAAAACAGACCCGGAGTTCCTGCGAAAGCACTTCCTGCCCATGTCCTCCGCGGAAGCCGAGGCGTTGGCGATTCTCATGACGCTCGAGCAGTCTCGACAGTTTCCAGAGAGCATTTTGAAGAGTCTCTTCGGCCAGGTGGAGCTGCAATCACAAGCATTTCTGCCGGCTGCTGAGTGGGAGGCGCTGAGCGGCTCGAGGGACGTTGCGGCCTGGCGTGCCGCTGTGGCAGCGCATTTTGATAGGCGCAGGGCGGCAGACAAGCACCCGCCTGTCGTCGTCGTGGACCCCGAAATAATGGCAGGAACGCCATGCCTGGCTGGCTCTCGGCTCCCGGCATCGACGGTACTCGCATGCTTAGAAAAAGACGAGTGGTCACGTATCGTCGAGTCGTGGCCATGGTTAACACCTGCCCATGCCGACGCAGTGCGCGAGTATTTCCACGCGGAAATGGGATGCACCATGAAGCTCCTGGATGAAGTGATAACCGTTGTTATGCAGCCGGGCAGCGACATCCAGGTGGGACAGCGCGGGACGATTGTCGACATGCTCCAGGGAGACCCGGTGCTTGTTGAATTTCAGGACGATGAGGGCTACACGCTTGAGGTGGAACCGTGGCCGCTGCAGGCGCTTAGACGGGCTGAGTCGTGAAGAAATTTCCACGTGGAAATTGGTCGGCCCGCCGGCGGCGGCACTGGCCTACGCGCAGCTGGGACAGCGTTGAGCACAGCCGTATAACGCGCGAGTTTCTTGAGACAGCGGAGGACCTGCACCGCCACGGATTGATGTCCGCGGCGGACGTTGAGCGCATGCGCTGGCTCATCCAGAACAGGGAAGCGTTGGACAGCTCGAACGCGTACGTAGAGCAGCACGGTCTGCCATTGGCAGAGGTAGCTAAAGCCGCCGAGCTTAAGTTCCCGGCAGACGCTTTCGGGAAGCCGAAACGGTGGTGATTTCCACGTGGAAATCAACAAGGGGCGTTCATGGTGCGAAGTACTTGCTGAACGCTTCGCGCGCCGCGGGCCAGGCCTTAATCGCCTTGACAGGGTCATTTTCAACAACAGCTTGGCACCAACGCAGCTGTGCGCCCTTTTTGTCGTGCTCCCAGAAGCCAAATCCCTCGTCATCGAGAATTTCTACAGTTGGAGACAGGCCCATCAACGCTGCAAACCACGTGTTTTTCAGCCGCTCTGGAGTACGGTCAGCCGGTGGAATACCGCCCTCGTCCAGAAGCCTATCCATGTCCGCTTTTGTACGGTCACGGAGGAACATTTGAGGGTCATAACAGTTTGGAAACAGGTACGTTGTGCTCAAAAACTTGCAGCGCGCAAGTTCGTTTGGCGTGACATCAGGCTTGCGCGATAGCACCCAGCGCTTACCAGCTGGCGTGCGACCGTACATGTATTCAGCCATGCCCGCTGTGTCAATGTCCCTGCCAGGCACGGCACCCTGCTCGTCTTCAACCTTTGGCGTGCGCTCAGCTGGCCGTTCAAACTTGATGACATTGCTCATTTCTTGGGTGCCTTCAGCATCTTTTCGGCATGCTTTTCCGCGGCTTGCAACGCCCGCGTTGCCTGTGCCATCTCGTACCGGGCGCGATTGCTCGCGGTCCCCGGTCCAGGTGGATACAGGCGGTAATAGTCCATCTTGTCAGCAGCTAGCCAAAGGCGTCTTGCGGCCTTCATGAACAGGATGCCTTCGTTGATTGCAACGTCATTGGCGCCGCTCTTACTCAGGGCGCGTGCACGGGACAGGAGCTTGTCGACAAGCTTCGTTTGGTGTTCTGAGAGAGTCATAGTTTGGATTTCCACGTGGAAATTTCCACGTGGAAAGTTGTTCAAGCTTCTTGCGCTGCGAGGAACTCGAGTGCGCCTTGCACCTCATCTCGCGACAGATTGGCTTTAGGGGGTATTTCTACGTGGAAATCAAGCGGTAGCCTTGGCCTTCTTCGCTGCAGGTTTCTTAGCCGGAGCCTTCTTCGCGACGGGTGCGTCGAGGCGGTAGTCCTCGATGGGGTCGTACTCATCTTCTTCGCCCGACTCGTGCGGAACAAGGTGACGGAAGATGGCGTACTCGGCCTGGTTCACCGCAAGAATCATGTACGTGCGACCGTCGCCACGCTCGGTATAGACGAAGAAGGATGCGTTCTCTTCGTCGTTCTCGTGGTTGAACCGGGGGTCGCGCAGCTCAATCTCAGGGTCCCAGCTGTGAATGCCGCGGATGCGCGCATTGCAGTTGATTTCCACGTTGCAGCTCAGCAAGTCACCGGCTGTATCTGCAACGTCCATAGTCCAGCGCTGGATGTGCTTGCCAGTCAGCTGATACCAGCCCTCTTCACCTGGCACAGGCTCTACTTCGGCACGAATGCCGTTGAACAAAAACATCATTACCAAGGGTCTCCAGTGAGAGATTTCCACATGGAAATCCGGGGGTCTCTACAGCGCCCTCATGGCGCCGCTTGGTGCTCACTATGCCAACGAACACCCCCGATTCAGGGGGCACGCGCCGTTCCGGCGTGACGCTTTCACGCGAGCCGCAACTTTTGTTTCCAACGGTGACGCGCACACCTGGGCCGCTATTTCCACGTGGAAATTGCACGCCGCCAATCGCACAAATTTCCACGAGGAAACCTCCCCGCTAAGGCCTGTAATTCCTAGACGGCAGGCCAATCGAGTTTTCCGCGTGGAAAACTCTGCCGAGTTCGCGCTGACCTTCTTAGTTTGGAGTCCGGCATCAGGCTCTCTGGCAATGCTCACTCATATTTCCACGTGGAAATTTGGCGCGGGCCGGCTTGCAACCGTGAGGGTGGTAGCTTCGCTTGGACCTGCTTTGGCAACTGAGAAGTCCGCATGAACACCTACGGCCTGATGGTGTCGAAGTAGTTGTCGCTACTTCGCGGTCACAGATGCCTTCGTTGAGGGTGGAATTTCCATGTGGAAATTGCACATGCGTTTTTGGCGAGACCTGGTCAGCGCTAGGTCTGGTCCTGAAATTTCCACATGGAAACCGCAGACCGACCCTCACACCGACAACCTCAGAAGCTACACAGCGCATGGAATGCCGCCAGATTTTCATTGACTCATAAGCGCACTGTCCGTCAAGAGTCTGACAGGTCCCATCACTGCAGCTACTTCAAACACCACCTCCAGCGGCCTAGATTTCCAGTTCGTTCATGAGGAAAATCTCAAGCTCGAATACACCTGTCCAAAGACGTTCGGAGGCGATGCCTCCGCGCTCTGGTTCAAGCAGATTGGCAACTCTTACGAAGGCCAACAAACATGGAACAGTTGGGGAAGAAGGCAGCCCTTATCCAAGAGGCGTTCAGCATGGCTCAATCTCTACAGGCGCAAATGCGCAAGGTCGCGCCGGAAGATGCCGCGCTGGACAATGAGTGGTTGGGCGCCTTTGACCTTCTTGGAATGCTCAAGTACTACCTCATAGAGTTGTCAAGGCACACGCAGCCCTATGAGTAGCCTGCGTTTCAGACGAGACAGCACCGGGGTCCGCTCCATAAGTGCCGCCCGAGCACTGATGCATTTCGAACTGGCAACGGCGAAATGATTCCTCTGGTCGCCAAAGACATGACGGGCTACCCTTGTCGAACTAGAAAGCGATAAGCCGCAAGGGAGCAAGTCTTTGTCACAGGTATGGAGGCCGACAGCGCCAGGGAAGCTATTTACCAAGTCCGTTGATTGGCGGTTGACCCTTGACGACGACCAATTCGAGCTCGTAATACAAGGACGCAGACTCGCTGGGCCGGCAACTTTCCTAGAGCGGTTGAGCATTGCGCGAGGCACATTCTGGGCAACAGTCAAGATTGCGCTCGAGAGCGGTAAAACGTTGCCGCTTGATGGCATCCCGAACGCTGATGCCGAAAAGCTTAGGGCCTCCGTTGATAAAACGTTGGGCGTCATACGACACCGCGAACAAGTCGCCAAATTCATAGAAGAATTCAACGAAGCGGTTGGCCCGGTAGTCGATTGGGCACATGCGACTCGTCAGGCCTGCATCTCACAGCTCAAGAATCGTGGGTGGCTCAGCCACGAATTCAAGGAGGCCTTGTCGGCCACCAAACCAAAGGGGCTAACAAAGCTAGTCCATGTCCCTGAGGTGGCACAGAGTTTGGCGATGCAGCCGGAGGCTGTTCAAGAAGCATTTGCCTTGTTGGGACGCTCAATCCAGGCAGTCGCAGATGGCATCAACAAGCGTCACTTGGCGAAGGAACTTGTCGACTCTCGCGAGTTTCTCAACTCGATTGAAAAGTCACCCCTCACACAGGAACAAGCCGAAGCGGTCATCTGCTTCGACAACCGCGTGCTGCTTGTTGCAGCAGCAGGCTCCGGGAAGACCTCCGTCATGGTTGCGAAGGCAGGGTATGCGATTCAGAAGAAGTATTTCAGCGCCGACCGAATGCTCTTGCTTGCCTTCAACAATGACGCAGCGGCCGAACTGCGGCAACGCCTAAAGGATAGGTTTGACTCACTGGGGCTGCCATCAGAGCGAATCGTCGCCAAGACGTTCCATGCGTTCGGGCTCGACGTCATCGGCATGGCCACTGGCAAGAAGCCATCGCTAGCACCCTGGGTCGAATCAGGCCGAGACCAAGAAGCGCTACTGGAGATGGTCGACGAACTCAAAAGCACTGACCAAGCCTTTCGAGCTTCCTGGGACCTGTTTCGCCTGGTCTTCGGTCAGGACTTGCCTAAGTTTGGCAAGGAGGCTGAGAACCCAGAGGCATGGGACAGGGAATCGGGTCGCGATGGCTTCTGGACGCTGAACAACGACGTTGTGCGCAGCCGTGGTGAACTGGTCATAGCAAACTGGCTCTTCTACAACGGCGTTGAGTACGTCTACGAGGCTCCCTACGCGATTGATACAGCGGACCCGCTGCATCGCCAATACCGTCCGGACTTCTATTTGCCTGCGATTGACGCATATCTTGAGCATTGGGCACTCGATGCAAACGGCGAACCACCACAAGAGTTCGCCGGCTACAAAGAGGGCATGGCCTGGAAGAAGCGTACTCATTTGGAACATGGCACGCGGCTTCTCGAGACAACGACGGCGGAACTCTGGTCCGGGCGAGCATTCGCATACCTAGAGTTGGAGCTGACCAAATTGGGAGTCCAACTAGACCCCAACCCTGACCGTGATGTGCCCGGGCGCAAGCCCATTGAGAATCCAAGGCTGGCCCGTACCATCCGCTCGTTTCTGACCCATGCCAAGAGCAACCGGCTGCAGGTTGCCGACTTGCGCAAGCGACTTGCGGATGGCGTAGCTGGTCAATTTAAGTTCCGCCACGATATGTTCCTGGGCATCTTTGAGCGTCTATGGGAGTCCTGGGAGCGGCGCCTAAAGGCGGACAGGTGCATAGACTTCGAAGACATGCTCAACATGGCAGCCGATTGTCTGGAGCGAGGCACTTGGAATAGCCCCTACGAACTCGTGATGGTCGACGAATTCCAGGACGCAAGTCAGGCACGGGCACGCATGGTCGCGGGATTGATAAGCAAGCCCGGCCACTACCTGTTTGCCGTTGGGGATGACTGGCAAAGCATCAACCGATTTGCGGGCGCAGATTTGTCAGTGATGACCGACTTTGAACCCAAGTTCGGGAAAACAGTGACCCTGAAGCTTGAGACCACCTTTCGTTGCCCGCAGTCGCTGTGCGACATAAGCAGTCAGTTCATTCAAAAGAATCCAAAGCAACTTCGCAAGACGGTGCGGTCGCCAAAGCCGCAGATTGCGGAGCCAATCCGAATAGTGAGTGTCGCTGAGGAGTCGAGGATTCGCTCCGCCATTGAGGCGCGCGTTCGCGAGATTGCCGAAGATGCTATCGAGGGCCAGGGGATGACTAAGGTCTACATTCTTGGTCGGTACCGGCGCGACGAGGTCTACCAGCCGAAGTCCTTCGACGCCACACGAATCGAAGTCCAGTTCATCACGGTCCATTCCTCCAAGGGACTCGAGGCTGACCACGTCATCTTGCCCAGGATAACGTCAGAGACCCTTGGCTTCCCAAGCCGTGTGGCCGACGACCCCGTGCTACAACTAGCAATGCCCAGCGGAGACTCTCATGACTTCGCTGAAGAACGCCGCCTCTTCTACGTGGCGCTCACGCGCGCAAAGCAGACCGTGACGCTCATCACTGTCGCCAAGAAGGAATCTTCTTTTGTCACTGAGTTGGTCAAGGAACATAGGCTGGTAGTCCGAAATGCCGATGGCACCGAAAACACCAGTGAGGTCTGCCCGTTGTGCACCAAGGGATTCTTGGTGTCGCGCAAGGGGACGTACGGTCCGTTCTACGGCTGTACAAACTATCCGCGCTGCAAGCACACGCGAAAGATTCGACCTGATAGCCGGGGACAGGGAACCGCTAGCGGGCATCAGCGTCGCAGATAGCGGCTTCACTGTGCGCCAGCAGCTCTTGTACGCCGTTGCGTCATAAGCCGAGCTCGCTTGCAAGCATCCTCAAACTGCTTGTGCAGGTCAATCCGGATAGTGCTGGCCATTGCCTGCAATTCATCGAGTTCGTTCGCTGGCACTGCGAGTTCAGAGCCGCGTCGCCTTAGCGCACTAAGCTCAATGCCTCGCGCTCGGAGCCGCGCGGCCTCAGCTACAAGTTCCGTGTTTGCGTCGCGGAAGGCAACCTCCAAGCGGTCGAACCAACCGCCCTCGGAACGTTGTGCTGCAGCGGCAATCTCCGCCCTCACCTCCGTTTCGACCCTTGCGCGAATTGACTTCTCCAACTCACGCTCAAGCGTCAATTGCTTCTGATGCGCAAGCGCTTCGGCCGCAGCCCTCTTTGCTTGGTCGGCTCGTTGTCGCGGTACGAATGTGCCATGGTCTTCAAGCCAGCCCTTGATGCGCTGCAGTTCAGGAGCTGACAGTTCGAAAGGCCCGCCCTCGAACTGGCGATAGGGCACAAGTCTGACACCGTATGCGCTGCCGCCGGCGGCAATGGCACCGTCAGCAGGAATCTGGCTCGGGTCGGCGTCGATGCTGAAACTGCCGAGATAAGTCGCGCGCGTTCGTTGAGTCTTAGGGTCGTACGGATAGCAGAGCAATGCAACGGTCTTTCGACCCGCCACTGGCATAGAGATGTGAAATGTCTTCATTGGATTCGCCTCGAAATGTTGTCGTGAAGGTCTGCGCTCAGAGCGCATCAATTCGTATAGGAACCTCGAATCGATTCACGAACCGGCTCGCGCTGATTCACATGAGGCAACTAGTCGCTTCGCGTAGAGAGCCTCCGACACGCGCACGGAGGAGCACGACGCTTCGCAGTGACATGAGGCGTCCTTCGAACAGCCTCGCGACCGTTTCACCTAGCGCTTTGAACTGACGCCCGCATCTGGCGAAGCCGCACAGTCCTCTTCACCCACTGGCGCACGAACTGCAGCCATCAATGCCTTTACCGTTTTCGTGAGGTCTTCGCCTACATCGGACTGCTTTCGAACGTAGAACAGCGTCGGAAGCTGGCTGGCTGACGGGAAGCCTCGACTCGTCCAGTACCGTCCATCGTCGCGCTTAGAAACACCAGGGAGTCGGCGAAAGTTCGGTTCGTTGTGAGGGTAGGCAATCGGGCATGGGTCCTGTCCTCGGAGTTGAGCCCACTCGCGCCGCCAGTAGGCGACTAGGTCACCTACCTGCCGTCGTACGCCGCCAAAGCCGGGCACTCGATACAGGCTGTGCCAGTCTCTAAACAGCTCTTGGACGTTGTAGCGAGCGGTATGTAGATGAAGCCTCTCGCGCCACATCGCGACCGTGTCTGCACTTAGGCGCCAAGTCAGACCAGGCTGTGAACGACCTTGCAAAGTTACGCGGACAAGCTCCAACTCACGGTACCGCATCCCTTTAACCCCAGCATCCGCCAAGCGCTCGGTCTCGTGAGCTAGGTGCAACCCTGGCGCGACTAGAAGTGCGAAGTCAATTTCCAAGTTCTCGTTGAGGCGCAGATACAGGCGCGCGTTGCCATGACCCGCCAGCTTTCTTCGATACCGTGCATGCTTATCAAGATGGACGCCATACAGCTCCTTGAACTTCATCACGAGCCCAGGCGCCTTCTGCGGCGCGACAGTGCCGAGAATGTAGAAGCGGTAGCCGTCAGTGACGGCCGCTTGGATGCGCTGCAGGAAGATGGTCTTGCCGGTTAGGACAACAGGGTTGAAGGAACGGGTGCGAGCTTTTGACATTGGTGAGACTCCATAAAGGCTATCCCACGTATAGACAGTGCAGACCAGCCACTTTGGCCAGTCGCTGCGCGACGTCACTAAAAAGGATTCCAAGGCAAAAACCATCTTGGGCCTGGTAGCTATACAAATCAGATTCGACGCTGACAGAAGGGACTCTCACCCCGGCTCGGCGCATCTCTCGGTCTATGGGCCGAGCGATGCTCCCCAGGACTACAAACGGGGGCCTGCCCCCTCAAAGCTCAAATCTCACATGGGCCCTTCAACCAGAAATCTCATCTGGCTGAGGACCGCGGAAGCCGCGTGCATCTAACAGTGCTGGCGCGGCAAACAACGGAGCGCAGGTGGTCGTATTCAAAACACCGCAAGGTGTGATGACAGCGACCCCAGTTCGGAAAGGGAGACTGCAACTCCCGCCTGACGACTCCATTCCCATCGCCGATATGAATGCATCGGGATTGGGCGACGAGGGCATGCTGGCCGCGGGGGAACAATGCAAGCGCATTGGAAACCGCGGTTGGCGTTCAAATCGATACCGTGCAGCGATGCATGGGCGGGGGCAGTCCGAGAGAACTGAACCCGTGTCTTGACCGACACGCCTGAGGTGTTCCGAAAGGGCACAGGCCACCTGAGCGAGAGTGGATGGTGGTGGCCCCAAGGGTTGCGCAAGCAGCTCATGAGGGGTCGGCGAATAGCTTGGCGGTGAAGCACCCGGGCCTGCGGGCTCGTGACGAACTGGTGCGAGAGACTGAATACGAAGGACGTATCGCCGCAACAGCGGCGACAAGCAAGGAAGTGATGAAGGCTGGTGCGCGTAAGGGAGCCGTTACGGAATCCTGGGCCCCCGAAAACCTGCCCATGCGAACGCATGGGGGGTGAGGCGGATGTTCCGCCAGATATGCAACAGCTGGAGCTCGCGTTCGTTGTGTTCGCGCGATTTGAAAGAACTCGGGATGGTCTAAGGCTCGTCGGCGTGAGAAACCGACAAGGAGCTATGACCGGGAGACCTGTTGAGTAGCCACAACTTGACCGCTAGCCATGTGCGACGGTTCGGTGAGTGGAAGCCCCCCTGCAGACTTGCTGATATGTGGGAAGGGTCGAAAGACGGGAGCGGGGCGCTATCCGAGGCGCTGATGTTCATGTGAGAGGCAACGTCGGGAGACGCTGTCAGAGCTTGTGTCTGAACCTGCCGTGCGGTGTGAGAGCCGCACGGAGCTTGCAGGAGTGCAAGCCCAGGGGAGTGTTGGGTCGAGGAAATGTGAATTCTCGTGATTCATGATTCTTTGATTCAGCCCCCGGTCCTTCGGGACCGGGGTGATTTTCAAAGGACCAGTCCACGAGGTCGATGCAACGGTTTCAAGGCGCTGTAGCGGAGACAAAGAGCCGGGCGTAGAGCCCGGTTCTCCCAATCTTCGTCCCCCGTTGCTTGCCGCGTTACCGCAGGCTCCAAGCATCCGGGCACAAGGTGCCGCTCCCAATGTGGATAGCAACATCAAATGGTTGCTTCCGAAATTCACCTTGGTCCATCAGCAAACGAGCGGCTACATCACATACCCTCAAGATACGCGCGCACTTCGCGCTCGTCGGACATTACTCGACAACCAAACGTCTTGTCGGCAGTGACGTTTCCGGCAGTCAACAAGACCTTCAATGGCTTCTCTGTGAAAACGGCATCGTGATAGGCGACGCCAGCATTGCCATGGTGGATGTCGCGCAAGAAATTTCCATTGATTTTTCGCTTCACGTCCATTCGAATTGCTGCGTGGCACATCGCATGTATGTACAGCGTGGGAAGACGTCTGGCCATGAGGTCACGCCTGAGGCGGAACACGTTGGTCAGCGCCGATGTCTTCGTCTTCAGAGCGGTCCGAACTTGCCGCTCAGGCATTCCTTCGAGCGAGTTGCCTTGCCGTATGAATTGCTGGAGCACAACCTCTGCCAACAGTTTCTGGTTCGCATTGATTGCGCCAGATACTTCCACCAAAAATGCCTTCTCGAAGCTCGGAATCTCGTGCTGGAACTTGCGCATCTCCGCATTGATGGCATCGGCAGTCCGTTGGAACCTCTCACTCATGGCCAGAACAGCCGATGATTCATTGGCCAGTTCGCTGAATGTTGTGGCCCACAGTGCATCTAGAGACGCCTTCCGAAACGCCTCGTTGACGTCTGCCGAATCCTCGTCGAAGTGTGGGACCGTGGCCCCTAGGACAAAGCATGGCTTTGTCCATACGAGGTCCCGCAGGGGGATAGGGACATCGTCTGCACTGGGATACATGTAGTACTGTTCAAGCTCAGTGCGCACGCGGCCCTGTTCCGTTTGCAGCGAAACACCCAAACTCAATTCATCCCAGAGCTTCGCGGTGGTCATGCGGGTCTCAGCATCTGTCTGAGCCGTCATTTCCATGAACGCAACGTCGCTCACGGGACATATCGCCACACCACTTGCGACCCTGTCTCTCAATGCGAGCAGGATGGCTTCATGCTCAGGCTTCTTGGCCCGCCCGAGCTCCGCATCCCTGAGGAAAACCCAGTACCTTGTGTCAAGGTAGAGCTTGCACCGACCTTTGATTTCGCTAGCCGCCTGACTCATCAAGGTGCGGAGGTAATCGGCTACCGAGACCTCCGGCGCAGCAAGATGTCGCTCGACGGCATCGGCGATTTCTTTGGGCGTGAGGTCACTCATCTGGTCCCGACCTGATGATGGTTATCAACTTGGCTGACGCCCATGTTTTCGGGCCTGCTACGGAAATAAGACGTGTGGTGGGCTGGCCCCAAGATGGCGCTTGTGCGCAGCCAACTTCGAGGTGTCGAGGGCATACGTACGCAAAAGCCATCGTGACTGGCCACCAACCTCGCCACTCGGCTCGCCGCGGCCATGCAGACTCACCCGATTGCTGACAACGAGCACGTCGCCAGGCTGCACAACCAGGGGAACAACAGTCTGAATGCAGGCTGCCTCGAAATTCCTGGAGGCCTGCTCTGCGGCCCCTCCAGACACCGTTGGAGAGACGGAACGATGGCTGTACCGGACATAGGTGCCCTGCCCAACATCCTTCAGGACTGGCTCGTCGATAACCACGAGCTCGCGGCCCAAGACAGCCTTCATTCCCTGCACGAAGGTCTTCTGAGAATGAATCGAGTACTGCGGTTTTTTCAGCTCGGCTACATCACCAGGCAACATATGAGCCAGGATGTCGTCAAGCGGCATCAGCTTGGTCGGCACGGCCTTGGGATTGCGCAGCCCGACGAGGGTCACGAGGTCAGGCGAAGGGGCAATCCGCACATCATTGGCATCGTCGTCGCCATTGAACGGGAGGCTCACGCCATCCGTGTGGCCGCGCAAGCCCTTCTTGGACTTCTCGGGCATAGCGCCCTGTCCAGCCAGCACAACCAGGTTCACGAACAAATGGCCGCCGTTCTCTGCGCCATACGACACAGTCTCCATACGCAGCAGGCCGTGCACCGCGAGGACTGCAGCACGGCCAGCCAGCGTAGCGGTGGTGTCGGGCACCGGGTTAAATGCAGTCGGGGTATCAACGAGAGAGCTGGCGTCGAACACCCCTTGAAGATGGCAATACGGGGCCTGCAGCACCCGCTCGCGCAGCGCCGCAGGGTCGTGCCCCGCCGCCTGTAGCGTGTGCTCTACGGTCAGGCCTAGCACCGCACCGAGGGTGGCGGGATTGGCCATCTCCATTTGCTGCTGCGCTTGCGTCGTCGCATCTATCCAATCTGCTACGGCAGCTCTGACGGCCGCAGCGAGGTCGGCGTCCGTCATGGTTGCCCCCAGGGTTGATATATTGTTGATACAAGTCTACACTGTTGTCAAGGGGTGAATGTTTGCCCTGCTTCGCCATGGAGGGCGCCAATGAAACTCGTTCCTGACCCTGTGGGTACTGTCGAGGGACGAGCGATGCTGGACCAACTGCCCGAGCTCTACTTCGCTGTCCTCAAGAGCACGCAAATAGAGCGGAATGCTGGCGCAGGAATACGTTGCTCGTTCGAACTCCCAACTCTTGGAAAGCGCACCAAGACCGCGCCCACCGCAAGAGAAGCCATCCGCGCAGTTCTTTTGGAGTTGTCAGACGTCCTAACTATGACACCGGTAGACCAATGGCCAGCGGGTTGGCACATGCTTGCATCGCAGGGGGCAAGCACATCGAAGGACGACGGGCGGAAGCCCGAGAGGTTCCAGTCCAAGGCCCGACAGCTCACGATTGGAGTCACCATGCCTGTAACCCTTAAGGTGTCTTTGCAGAACATCGCAGACCAACAGAAGTCGAGCTTCTCTGAGGTTGCACGCCAATTGGCCGGCGTTGGATTCGAAGACTTTGATGAGCGCTCCTTCTCAGAAGGGTCTGACGATTTGCTCTCATCCTTCTCGTCTGAGCTTAGGAAATGGCCACTCTTGGAGACTGAACAAGTCATGCTCAGGCTCGACCCTCACCTGGGAGTACGCCTGCGTTCTGCTGCCAAGGAATACAGCCGGTCCGCGTCAGAGTTTGGAGCGATGTGCTTGGCACATGGACTCGCTCTACAGACTCAGCTTGTAGAGCTCGAGCAGAAGGTCGCAGCAGTTCGAGGCGCAGCTGTTCGCAAGCTCGCTCCACAGGTCGGACTCGGCACACAAGTAGCTCTTCTCTCGGGGATTCTTGCAGGCACCGTTCGGGCACCTAAGAAGGTGCTGAAGAGCCTCAGTGAGTTCTTTGAGACTCCACAGCTTGCGTTGACAGAGTTCTTCAAGCGCTCCTTTGAGAGTCGCGTTGTCCCCGCGTTTAAGGCCGAGAACGGGAAGCCTCAGGTCTCTCACTCTGCGACATCTTGGGAAGACGCAGTCAGGTCGTTGAACTTGCCTGTGGCCCAAGCCAAGGAACTCCTCCAACTTGATGAGTAGAGCCAATGAATCCATTCCAGCGCGCACGAGACGAAGCCAGAGCGACGAGAGAGAAGCTGGCGCCTGGGAAGGCTGACTCGGCCGTCAAGGCAAGAGACCTCCTCGCAGCTGTGGAGGAACACCTCGGTCTGGCCATCGAACCTGTTGACCCGTCATACGCTGACCTCGGTGACGGCAGTGCGGTCCTCCAGCGCGAGCAGAAGTTCATCTACGTCAGCAAAGACATCCCTCATTGGGGTGAGGAGTTTTGTGGGCTCGTCGCCCACGAACTCGGCCACTGGTTCCTTGATGCGTCCAAGGCCTCTTCAACGGTCGCTCACCTCAAGACCCTCTTTGGGAGCGACGGTTCCCCCGCAGTAATGAAGGTAGAGGCGTACGGAGCCCGAGAGCGACAGGAACTCCAAGCCAACCTCTACGCCAGAGAGTTGCTACTCCCTCGTGACTTGGCGCGCAAATTTGCTTCCAGCGATGTGGGTCCAAGCAAGGTTGCGAAGGACCTCGGCATTCCACTTGAGTTCGCTCGCCAGCAGATGCTTGATGCAATGCTGCTGCCAGACGCAGAATCCACGACCAGCGCGCTGCATCCACCGAGCCCTGACCAGCATGCTGCGGCACGAGCCGAAGAACGTGCGGCTAACGTCGTTGCCGGTCCGGGGACAGGCAAGACGTCCACTCTCATCCACCGGGTCAAGTATCTCGTCGAAGATAAGAAGGTCGACCCCAGTCAAATTCTCGTTCTCACATTCACCAACAAGGCAGCGTTCGAACTCGTCGAGCGTCTGCGCGGCGCCGGCATTGACCGAGCGGCAGACGTCTGGGCCGGCACATTCCATTCGTTTGGCCTTGAGTTCCTCCGCAAGTTTCACCAACGGTTCAAGCTGGAGCCGGACCTGCGAGTGGCCGACCGACTTAGCTCGATGACGATGCTCGTCGCAGGCCTGCCGCAGCTGGACTTGCAGTACTACCTACGGGTAGAAGACCCCTACGACTGGCTCAGCCCCGTCATCGAAGGCATCAAGCGCCTCAAAGAAGAGCTCGTCTCTCCCGATGCGTACCGTGCGTTCGTCGCAAAGTATCCCGCCGAGGACGCCGAACTCCAACGCCGTCGGGAAGACGTGGCCGTGCTTTATGAGGCGCATGAGGGGCTGCTGGCACAGCGCAAGACGGTCGACTTCGTCGACCTCATTGCAAAACCGGCTCTTGCATTGAAGGCGGACCGCACACCGTTCACTGAACTCGCCGACAGGTTCCAGTACATCCTCGTCGACGAGTACCAGGACGTCACCCAGGCGATGGTCGAGCTGCTACGGCAGTTGGCACAGAAGGCGAAGTCCATCTGGGTCGTGGGTGATGTTCGCCAAGCCATCCATCACTGGCGCGGCGCGTCTCTCAAGAGCTTGTTGAAGTTCGAGGTCGAATTCAAGGCACATGCGGGCGGCACAAGGATTCAACGCTACCCCCTCGACACGAACCGTCGCAGTGCCCACGAAATCCTCGAGCTTGTGCAGGAGGTTGGTCGGCAGCACAAGTTAGAACCGAGTATGCCGCTCGACAAGATGTCGGCAGCCAAGGGTACATGCGGTGACTTGCCCAAGGTGGTCACCTGCGCGAAACGGGACGAACTACTGGGTGCAGTGGTCGAGTCCGTCAAAGTTCTGCAGAAGCAGGGCGTGCCCTTTGGTCAGCAGGCTGTTCTATGCCGAAAAGGGAGTGACATTCAACGTGCGGCAGAAGTGTTGGCTTCCCAGGGAATTCCTGTCATCTACATCGGCGAGTTGGCGGAACGGCCTGAGGTCAAGCGCCTGCTCTGCCTCATGCAGTTGCTCGTTGAACGACAGCCGCGCGCACTGATTGGTCTGATGGATGTGTCTGGACTCGCTATGCCCATGGCCGACATTCAGCGACTGCTGGAGGCAGCGCGAGACGACGTGGCGTATCAGCGTGGCCGGTGGCTAGACAACCTGCCACCGGGCGTCTCCGCTCGCGGCAAGGCTGTCATCGCAAAGCTAAGCCAACTGTTGAGTGGCCGTCGTCACAGCTCCAACCCTTGGGCTTTCGTTTGCGACATGGTGCTGGAGCACCACTTTGGCCTCCCACCGCATGCAGACCAATCCGTCGGCGCGTGGACCCAACGCATCGCGCTGTGGCAGTTTGCGTACGCTGTTCGGAACGGCGATGGTGAAATGAAGGAGGCTCGCCTGTCGAGGTTCCTCATGCGCCAGCGCTTGCGTCAGCGCATCGGTGAGAGCTACGTCGACCGTGAGCTGCCACCCGAGGCAGCAGCTCTCGATGGTCTGCGACTGCTGACCGTGCATGGAAGCAAAGGGCTCGAATTCGAGGCGGTGCATGTTGCCTTCGTTAATGCCGACGACTACGGCGCACAAACACCAAGCTGGTCTCCACCGGAGAGCGTGCTGGAAATCGTTCCTCCGGAAGCCCTCGGCAGCAGTCAAGCAGAGTTCGATGTTGAAGAAGCAGTCGAGCGAAACAACCTGCTGTATGTCGCCGTGTCCCGTGCCAAGCGGCATCTGTACTTGTATCAAGAGAAGGAGTTTGGAGACCATACGCTCGCACCACAACTCCAGCACTTTCCACGCAAGTTCCAGCCGCTCCCCTACACCGGTCTAGCCATCAAACTGGGAAAAGCTCAGTCTCACAAGGCATTTACTCCGCCTGCCATTGTGAAGTTCGAGCACTTCGACACTTATGTGAGATGCGCTCTCCAGTACTGGTATTCCCAGGTCCTTGAGCTCAAGAGCGAGGCCGATATTGATGTCTCCATCCGAGCGCGATGGTCAGTGATGAGCGCATTGAAAGCCGCGGCCACTGGCAGGCCAGGAGCTCCGGATGCGCACCTGCTTTCTGCTTGGGTTGAGCAAAAGCTTCCGTCGGAAGTCGAGGACCCGTCGCTTTGGCGAGATGCCTCCCGAGCCCTCTCGCGAGGGTTGGAGCTCATGGGTCAAATCGTCGCGGAAGGCGGGACCTTCGCCGAGCCAACTTCCATCGTCGGCGGAGTGACTATTCAGATGCCGTGGGGGTTCCTTGTCAAAGGCCCATATTCCATCGAGTTCGCGATGATGCGCTTCGCACGCCGCGGGGTGTCGGACATCTCCACTGTGCTCAAGCCGATGGTGCCCGGACTGATGCTCAGCGGAACAAAGAAACTTTCTCTCAATCACGTTCTGTCCGATACGGTCGACCAGGTCCAGGGTGCAAAACGCGTCGAGTCAACCAAGTCATTCAAGACAGCAATCCGCATGCTCGCAGGCGACAACCTCCCTACGAAGGGCCGACACTGCGGCCGCTGTGCATTCATGACCATCTGCCCGTCGGCGCCGACCTTGTAGCAATGCTGCGAAACGGTCCATTAGTCGCTCACCCCGACGCCCCTCACACGGCCGCAACGCCGACGCGCTATGGATGAGCGCATCTACCTCACGACCAGCTTTAAGGAGAAGGACCGCGTCAAGGCCCTCGGTGCCCGCTGGGACCCCGCAGCGGGTCAGTGGTACGTTCCAGCAGGTCTGGACTTGGTGCCGTTTGAAAGCTGGCTCCCCGTCAAAGCTACTGGCGTAGAGCTTGAGGACTCCCTCTCGCCAAATACCCCATCGTCTGCCCGCGAACTCTCCACTCAGGTAAAAGGCATACCTCTTTCCCGACTGCTCGCAGGTGTCACCACCGCCGTCGCGAGGGCCTTCTCAGAAGGCATTTGGACTACGGCGGAAGTTGTGCGGGCATCAGTCAGCAAAGGGCACTACTACCTCGAGCTTTCTGAGCGCAACGAAGCCGGTGAGGTTGTCGCGCAGACTCGAGCAGTCATCTGGGCACGCACCGCCGTGACATTGCTGGCTGAGTTCAAACGCGCTACCGGAGCCGACCTCGACGCCGGCATTAAGGTCCTCCTGCGTGCCAAGCCCGTCTTCAAGGCCCAGTTCGGTTTCAGCCTCGAGGTCGATGGCATCGACCCGTCCTACACCCTCGGAGACCTTGAGGCCAAGAAGCGCGAAATCCGCGAGCGACTCAAGCGCGAAGGTCTTTTTGACCGCAATCCACGCTTGGCACCTCCTTGGGACTACAGCGCCGTCCTAGTCGTAGCGCCAGAACGAGCTGCGGGCCTCGGGGACTTCGCAAAGGAAGCCCAGCGCCTTGAGGCTTATGGCATCTGCCAATTCAGCTACGCCAATAGTCGATTTCAAGGCGAAGGCGCTGCTGCAGAGATAGTTCAAGCCATTCAGAACGGTTTGCGAACATGGTCCAGCCTGGTCCTGCCCGATGCCGTGGTCATCATCCGCGGCGGCGGTTCAGTCAACGACCTCGCCTGGCTAAACAACTACGAGCTCGCACGATGTGTCTGCGAATGCCCGGTCCCTGTGCTCACCGGTGTCGGGCATGAGCGCGACGAGACCTCTGTCGATGAGGTAGCCCACCGCAAGTTCGATACACCCAGCAAGGTCATCGCTGGCATTGAGGACCTGGTGCGCATTCGTGCTCGCGAGGCAAAATCCCAATACGAGTCTGTCCTAACACGCGCTCGGGCCGACACAACTTCGGCGGCCAAGGACGCGCAGCAATTGAGGCAACACGTCGAGCACGCCGCTCGCTCGACCGTTCTACAGGCCCGCGTCGACACGGAATCGCTGCTCAATACCGCTCGGCACCGGTCGGTGTCGACAATTCACGAGGCCCGCACGCAGTCGCGCGAGGCCTTTGACGCCGTCCGAACCGAGGCACGCGCGCAGGTCGCAGCGGCACGGCAATCGACGCCCGGCATGCTCTCGAAGATAGGCGCCCACGCCACATCCACGGTTACTCAGGCACGTCGGGACGTCGAGACGAAGCTCCCCTTGGTACTGGAGCGCGCATCGACACAGACGCGAACCATGAAGCAAGAGGTTACGCGAACCATGCTCGATGCGTTCGAGTGCGCATCGCGAAGCGCCTCCATCGTCTCCGACCGCTCCCAGGCACTGTTCCGAGAGATTGCGGGTCAAGGGCCTCAAAAGACCTTGCGCCGTGGGTTCGCAGTGGTCCGCTCTCTGGGTGGAAAGACTGTCACCACAGCGAGCCAGGTCAGGAGCGGAGCCCAGATTGAAGTAAGACTGCACGACGGCGTCGTAGGCGCAGTTGTCAGTGGCATCACCAAATCAACTGAAGGAGGCAGCTGACCGCTGCCCAAAGAAAGCGAGAAGGTCCATGGAAGCTCAAACATTCCGCGACGCATACGACGTTCTTCAGCGCCACGCAGCGACATTGCGTGAGCAGGACGAGCCCAACATCGACGACCTGTTGGACATCGTCAACGAGTCCGTCGCCGCATACAAGGTCTGCAAACTACGAATCGACGCTGTAGAGAAGGCACTCGAAGAAGCGCTAGTCGGAGCGGGGCTCGAAGGGAGCGCCCGCGGTACCAAGGCAGCACCGAACTCCGCTGAGTCGGCCGACGCCACGCCCGCACGCAAAACGGTCGGACCTGTCAATGCGGGCGGATTCGACGATATAGATGACGAAATTCCGTTCTAGGTCGTACTAGGCGTCCCCGACATGCGCGGGCATCGACTGCAACTGGACCGATAGACACCAGCAGAAGTTACGCACGCTGCTCTTCAACAATGTGTGCGCTACCGAGCTATTTCGGTTCCTGACGTTGCGCAGGCGACACTACCGGTACAGATTTCAGCACCACGTGTAACAGCAGCAGACAACTACAAGTCGCGCTTCACCGCCGACGACCATGTCCCCCATGACGCTCCCCGAGACTTTAAAGATTAACCAACTGCCGAAACCTGGCCTGTCCGCAACTCCGGAAGCCCAGGTCATGGCCGCAAAACCCAAGCGCAAGAAGCTCACCCTCACTCAGCTCGAATCCTTCCTCCTCAGGGCAGCTGACATCCTCCGCAAGACGGGCATGGACGCGTCCGAGTACAAGGAGTACCTGTTCGGCATGCTCTTCCTCAAGCGGCTGAGCGACCAGTTTGAGGAAGACCTTGAGACCCTTCAACGGAAGGCCTCTGCGGAGGGAAAGTCCGAGAAGCAGGTTCAAGCCCTCCTGCGCAACAAAAAGGGCTTCGCGTTTTGGATACCCGAACGCGCGCGTTGGGAACTAGCCGAACCCGTAACGCTCGAGAACGCCCAGCAGTTTCGCGGACTGATGCACGTCAAGAAGCTCGTAGGCGACATGGTCAACAAGGCGCTGGCGGCCATCGAGGAAGACAACGTCGAGGCGTTGTCGGGGGTGCTCAAGCCCATCAACTTTATGGCCACCAAGGGCGACAAGAAGCGTCGCGTCGATGACGACGTCATCGTCGAGCTTATCGAACACTTCTCGACGGTCCACCTCGCTAACGGCTGGTTCGAGTTCCCCGACCTGCTCGGGGCGGGCTACGAGTACCTCATCAAGTACTTCGCCGACACCGCGGGCAAGAAGGGTGGAGAGTTCTACACACCGGCTCCGGTGGTTCGACTGCTTGTGCAACTCATGGAGCCGCTCGAGCTCATGTCCGTGGGAGACCCAACATGTGGCTCCGGCGGCATGCTGGTGCAGACAGGCAGCTACGTCGAAGAGTCCGGCGGTGACCCCAGCACCTTGCAGCTGTGTGGGCAGGAGGTCAACCCGACCACCTGGGCCATCTGCAAGATGAACATGATTCTCCACGGCTACAAGGCTGCGGACATCCGCAATGACGACACGCTGAAGAACCCGCGTCACCTCGCCGAGAACGGTGAGCTGATGCTCATGGACCGACAAATTGCCAACCCGCCGTTTTCATTGAACTACTCCGCCAAGGAGATGCAGTTCAAGGAGCGGTTCCACACCTTCATGCCCGAGACCGGCAAGAAGGCGGACCTCATGTTTGTGCAGCACATCCTGGCAACTCTGGCAGCGGAAGGCAAAGCCGCAGTTGTGATGCCGCACGGTGTACTGTTCCGCGGCTCAAAAGAAAAGGAGGCCCGCAAGCGTATGGTCCTTGCGGGCCAACTTGAGGCCGTCATTGGCCTGCCGCCTGCGCTCTTCTACGGCACCGGCATCCCGGCCTGCGTCCTCGTGCTCAACAAGAAGAGCGCGAGCAAGCGCAAGCACGTTCTCTTTGTCAATGCCGACCGCGAGTATGAGGAGGGCAAAAGCCAGAACAGTCTACGGCCCGAGGACATCGAGAAGATTTCCTATGTTTACCATGAGATGCTGGAAGTTCCGGCGTACTCGCGTCGGGTGCCCATCAAAGAGCTTGAAGCCGAAGACTTCAACCTCAACATCCGGCGCTACGTCGACAATTCACCACCGCCTGAACCTCAGGACGTGCGGGCTCATCTCCACGGCGGCGTGCCCACTCTGGAGGTGGACGCACTCAACCATTGGTGGCAGAACTACGTCGGCCTCCGCGAAGTGCTATTCGGTACTCGCAAGGCCGACCTGACGTACGTGGACTTCACCCCCGCGTTGAAGGCCGACAAGTCAGCGGCCAAAACTCTAGTCGAGAGCCACGAAGCCGTGCGGGCCAAGCATGCCGACTTCCACGGTGTCTTGGCAAAGTGGTGGGCAGCGAACGTGAAGGACCTTCGCGCCCTCCCAACCACTGGGAGCTACTTCCCGCTAAAGAAGAAGTTCGCGCAGAGCCTTGAAGACCTTCTCTTGCCGTTTGGACTGTTGGACCAGTTCCAGATTCGGGGCGCATTCGCTGAGTTCTCGAGCCAGTTGGCCGCGGACTTCAAATCGGTCGCGGCGTCTGGTTGGAATGCCGAACTGATTCCAGCCGATGAAATTCTACGGTCGCAGTTTCCTGAAGTGCTGGCCGAGCTTGAGGCGGCACAGTCGCGGATTGCCGAGTTGCAAGCGATGTTTGACGCGGTGAAAACTGAAGAGGGCGAGGAAGAGGAAGAGGTCGACTTGTCGACCTATGACTTCGACGACGAACAACCGGTTTTGCCGAAGGCGGTGGTTGATGCCCTCAAGGCTCGAAAGAAGGAAGTTGCGGCTGAACTGAAGACAGTCAAGAAGAGCGGCAATGCGGCGTATCACGCAGAGTTGACTGCGGAACTCGAGCAGGCTGATGAGTTGCTCGGCAAGCACTCGGCGCTGGAAGAAGAACTCAAGACAGCCAAGCAGACCGTCAAGTCAATTGAAAAGCGACGAGACGAACTGGTCGAACGTGCGCGTGACCGCATCACTTCGGAAGAAGCGGAGCGGCTCATACTGAACCGTTGGATGGTCGCACTTGCAGAGGCCTATGAGTTACGCCTGCAAAAGTACCGCCTGTGTCTCGTCGGCCTCATCGGACGACTTTGGGATAAGTACGCAGTGACCCTGCGCGACATTCAAAGCAAACGAGAGAGCGCAGCTCTGCACCTGGCTTGCCTGCTGAGGGAGCGCGGAATTGAGTGAGTGGAAGTACACAACACTTGCCGACGTCGCTGACGTCAGAGTGAGCAACGTTGACAAGAAGACTCATCAGGACGAGTACCCCGTTCGACTTTGCAATTACATGGATGTCTACGGTTCAATCGCCGTTGATTCCTCACAAGATTTGATGGCAGCCACAGCCAGTGCGGCTGAGATTCAGAGATTCAAGCTCTATCCGGGGGATGTTGTCATCACCAAGGACTCCGAGACGCCTGACGACATTGCCATTCCAGCGTACATGGGGCCGAATTTGCCGAGCGACGTCGTATGCGGCTATCACCTTGCCATCCTGCGGCCGCGCTCGGGAGTCGATGGACAATTCTTAAGCTACCTGCTGCGCTTGCCCGAGGTAAATCGTCACTTTGCGTGCCGGGCAAGTGGTTCAACTCGCTACGGCTTGAGCCTTAAGACAATTCACAGCGCTCCGCTGCACATTCCCGATAGTGAGACCGAGCAGAAGGACATTGCTGCTCTCTTGGCAGCGGTGGACGCGCAACTGTCTCGCTTGGGAGAAGTTGTTGGCAAAACCGAGATTGTGCGAGCTGCGCTGATACAGGATGCACTTTCGGCGGTCTCCAGTGCGCCACTCGAGCCTCTCTCGAAACTTGCAACGGTTGGCAGTGGCGTCACCCTGGGCCGGAAATTCGCCGGGCCAGGCACTGCCGACTACCCCTACCTGCGCGTTGCAAACGTCCAAGACGGACACGTCGACCTCACTGAGGTCAAGACCCTGCGCCTACCCCAATCCGTGGCGGCGCGAGCGATGCTCCAGTCAGGCGACGTGTTAATGAACGAAGGTGGCGACTTCGACAAGCTGGGGCGTGGAGCCGTATGGCGCGGACAGATTGCGAACTGCCTCCACCAGAACCACGTGTTCCGGGTTAGGTGCAATCAGGACCTGTTGTTGCCAGATTTCCTTGCGCTGTGGGCCGCATCGGAGTTTGGGAAGAAGTTCTTCATGCTGGCATCGAAGCAGTCCACGAACTTGGCCTCCATCAACTCGACGCAGTTGAAAAAGTTCCCCGTGCTGCGGCCGTCCCCAGATGAGCAGAGGGATGTACTCAAGACTGTCGAAGCCGTTGACAACGTGCTCGAGTTGGACCGCGCTGAGTTGGCGGGACTTCGCCTGCTCAAGCAAGGCCTCGCCCGGGACCTATTGACCGGAAAGGTGCGGGTACCCTCATGACCTGGACTGCGGAGCACCCCTTCCAAGCCCTTTCGCTCACGGGCGGCGGCTACCGCGGTCTGTTTACTGCCAGAGCTCTGCAAGTCATCGAGGACCACCTCAAGGTACCAATCGGCCGGCGCTTCGACCTGACCTGCGGGACGTCCATCGGCGGCATCGTCGCGCTGGCGGTGGCCTTCGAAGTTCCGATGAGCAAGGTCGTTGACGTATTCGAGAAACACGGTGCGGACATCTTCCCGCCGCACGAGTCACCGACGAGCAAAATTGGCAAGGGCGTGGACCTATGGAAGCACACACGGAAGCCGCGGTACTCGACCGCCCCTCTCCGCGAAGCCATCACGAAGCTCATCGACAAAGACGCCACGCTCAACGACGCGAAGCACGCAGTCGCCATCCCCGCCGTCAACGTTACGCAAGGTCGGCCGCAAGTCTTCAAGACCCGGCACAAGGCCGAGTGGACACGCGACTGGAAGTTCAAGGCGGTTGATGTAGCCCTGGCGACGGCCGCTGCTCCGACGTTCTTCGAGCTCGCCGAGGTCGGCGGCAACCTGTACGCCGATGGAGGACTGTTCGCGAACGCGCCGGACCTGGTTGCCCTGCACGAAGCGGAACACTTCTTCGGCGTGCCTGCAGAGGCCGTCAGAATCCTCAGCGTAGGCACGACCACCAAGAGCTATTCGGTTTCCTTCAATTCCGGTCGCCAGTTCGGCATCGCCGACTGGATGGAGGACCAACGTCTATTCTCGGTCACGATTTCTGCGCAGCAGCAGTTCGTCGACCAGCTGATTCAGCACAAACTGCAGGAGCGCTACTTCCGGTTAGACCACGAACCGTCGCAAGAGCAAGCACGGGACTTGGGCTTGGACGTTGCGACGGAAGCAGCACGCAAGACGCTCAAGGCGCTTGCTGACAAGGCGACGAGCGACGTACTCGGGACCAAACTGCTGCCTTACCTTTCACATCAACCACAACTCCAACTGGTCAGGGAAGGCTAATGGGGAAAGCATCACGATTGTTCAACGGTAGCGCCGACCAAACGCTGATTGGCCGGGTCACGCCGACCTCGGACCAGCGCGAATTCCTGCAGAAACATTGGAACGACCTGGCTGAGCATCTCAAGAAAACGCTGGGGCCCCGCCACGGCTACACAATTTCCACTTGGCTACAGGGCTCGTACAAGTACGCCACGCTTATCAAGCCCGTGCACGCTGACGAGGAATACGACGTCGACCTCGGGGTGTACTTCGAATGGGGCGACGAGCAGGATATCGAGCCGACTCCAAAGCAGCTCCGAGACTGGGTGCAAGCGGAGATGCTCGAGTACAAGAAGTCATGCGTAGAACTCAAGGAGGTCGAGGTGCCCGCCAAGGAGCGGTGTTCTCGTGCCTCATACATACGGCAGTTCCACATCGACACGCCGGTGTACCACCTCAACCCAGACTCCGATATGCGGCGCTTGGCCTGCTTGTCGGACAAGTGGGAGCACAGCGACCCCAAGGCCATCTACAAGTGGTTCAAGGACGCAGTCAGCGGAGATGACCGAGACCAGCTACGTCGGCTCGTTCGATACCTCAAGGCTTGGGCGGCGGTGTCCTTCGATGATGCGGCCGATTCGCGGCCTTCGTCGATATTCCTGACCGTCGTTGTCACGGAGGCCTACCAGGCCCTGTGGCCGCAGCGGCTGCTGGGAATGGACGACGACGATGCGCTCGCGGCCGTTATCAAGAAGATGCACGACCGCCTCTTCGACGAGCGGAAGGTGGCGAACCCGATTGACGACGACGAAGACCTCAGTCGCATGTCCGCTGACGACTGGAATGGATTCTTGCCCCGGTTGACGAGTCTTCAGGACATTGCGGAACGCGCCGACGAGGCCGACGACGAGCCTTCCGCGGCTCTCATCTGGTCGGAGGCGTTCTCGTTCTTGATGCCGTTGCCTGAGACCGATGAGGTTGAGATGGTTGACGAGAGCTCCGGTCGCGCGGTGATGCAACTGCCAGAGATTGACGTCGAGGTATTCACAGGCAACCCGGAACGCTCCATCGCGCGGCATCGCAATGAGGTCCCGGGCGTTGCGAAGGATTGCTCGCTAGTCTTTACCATCGTGAACCCACATGTCGTCCCGGAGTTTGCGACGGTCGAGTGGACCGTGCGCAATGAGGGGCAGGAGGCAGATGTTCGTAGCGACCTGGGACACCGTCGGGTCGGAATGCGGTTATTGACCACCGACGAGCACACGGCCTACGTCGGTCGGCACTTCATGGATTGCATCGTGCGATTGAACGGACAGGTGTACGCGGTTAGGCGAGTACCTGTGACCATCCGCGACGTGCAACATGTGGGGCGCAATCCGCCCAAGCCTTCCTACACGAAACTCAGGAGCCTCTTCCGCCGGCGTCGTTGATGCTGTAGGAGCCAGCACTCAGGGACAAGAACATGACAGAACGCACCCTAGTAGAACTTCCCTTTCTCGCGCAGCTGAGTGCCCTCGGCTGGACGGTCATCGACCAAGGCGAGACGCTGCCGACCGACCCCGCCAAGAGTCTGCGCACGGACTTTCATGAGGTCGCGCTAAAGGACGTGTTCCGCAACAGTGTGCGAGCTCTGAACCGGGACCCTGTCGGCGTCACTTGGCTGCAGGACTCTGACCTCGACGCCTTGTTTGAACTCGTGAGCACGCAGAAGGGCTCCCTGGTCGAAGTGAACCGCGCCGTGTACACCTTGCTGACCAAGGGTGTACCCCTTGAGCGGAAGACGCCTAACGGCGTGGTCACAGAGTCGGTACGCCTTGTCGACTTTGACGACCCGTTCGCCAACAGCTTCCACGCAATCAACCAGTTCCGCGTGGAAACCCCGGGTCAGGTGAAGTCGCATATTCGGCCAGACGTTGTCCTCTTCGTAAACGGCCTACCGGTGGTCGTTATCGAAGCCAAGGAAGCCAACGCCTTCACCAGCATCCCCATGCAGGAGGCGAAGAAGCAGCTAATGCGCTACTGCGAGCGTCGCCCCGATGACACCAAGGGTGGGAAGCTCGAAGGGGAGGCGCGGCTTTTCCATGCAAACCTCTTCCTGGTCGCCACAACGGGCAACGAAGCGTCATACGGCTCTATCACCACCGACCCCGATGACTTCCAGCGCTGGAAGTCCATCATGCCGACGAAGTACGCGGCATTCACCGCGCCGCTGGGCGGCCAGGTGCGCCAGCAGGAGACCCTCATTCAGGGAATGCTGCCGCGCGACACGCTCATTGACCTGCTGCGCAACTTCGTCCTGTTCACGACCAAGGGCGATTCCCTGGTCAAGGTCGTCCCTCGCTACCAGCAGTACCGCGCCATCTTGAAGGCGCTCGACCGCATCCGCAGCAACACCGGCGCTGCCCGCGGCGGTGTCATTTGGCATACCCAGGGCTCCGGAAAATCGCTGACGATGGTCTTCTTCGTGCGCAAGCTGCGCACGAGCAAGGACCTGTTCGACCTCAAGGTCATCATGGTCAATGACCGTACCGACCTCGAGGACCAGTTGGAAGGTACGGTGCAGCTCGCCGGCGAGAAGGTGACGCGCATCGAGAGCTCGGACGACCTGAAGACCAAGACCGCCGGCAATGACTCTGGCTTCTACTTGGTCATGGTCCACAAATTCCGTGAGCAGCAGGAGCAGTTGTCGCCGGCACTGAAGACCGCGCTTGGCATTCCCGTGGCAGTGCCCAGGGTCAAGCCGTTCCCTCGCGTCAACAGTTCGTCACGCATCATCATCTTCATCGACGAGGCGCATCGGACCCAGTACAGTGACCTGGGCAACAACCTCGCAAATGCGTTTGAAAACGCCATCAAGATTGCCTTCACAGGTACGCCGCTCATCACGAAGCGGCATCGGCAGACCACGGTAGAGCGCTTCGGCGGACTCATCGACACCTACCGGTTGAAGGAAGCGCAGGACGACGAGGCTGTGTTGCCCATCATCTACATCGGCAAGACGACAAACACCGCGCTGACCCACAAGTCAGAGTTCGACCAGAAGTTTGAGGACCTGTTCGCCCAGCGGACCCCCGAGGAGCTCGAGGTCATCAAGCAGAAGTACGGCGGACGCGACGACATCTTGGAAGCCGAGGCGCGCATTGCCGACGTCGCCAAGGACATCGTCAAGCACTACGTCGAGAGCATCCTGCCCGAAGGCTTCAAGGCACAGGTCGTGGCGAACTCCAAGCTGGCGGCTGTGCGCTACCGGGATGCCATCGCAAAAGCACTGGATGCCTACGCGGCGGTCTACGCGAAGCGGCAGGCCTCGGACCCGGCCGTGCTCGAGCGCATTCGGTTCCTCAAGACGGTCGCCGTTGTCTCGGAAGAAGGTACCAACGAGCTCGGCGCAGTTCGGGAAGCTCGAAAGGATGCCAAAGAGCTCGATGCCATCAACAACTTTTTGAAGCGCTTCGACCTAACAAAGCCGGAAACAGGTATCGCCTTCTTAAACGTTTGCGACATGCTACTTACGGGTTTCGATGCTCCTATCGAACAGGTGATGTACATCGACAAGCCGCTGCGAGAGCACACGCTACTCCAGGCGATTGCACGGGTCAACCGCAAGGCTCCGGGCAAGCGCAACGGCATCATCGTCGACTACATCGGCCTGACGAAGCACCTGCGCGAAGCTCTGGACATCTATGTCGGCGAGGACGTGGATGAGTTCCTCGCGTGCTTCCGCTCGGTCGAGGACGAGTTCCTGCGCTTGCAGGCCACGTTCGAGCGGTTGGCGCTGTTCTTCCGTGAGCACAAGATTGACCAGGTCTACGACTGGGCCGCTCAGAAGCTCCCTCCCGACGAGGACTACATCGTCTACGAGTTGATGATGGACGTCATCGCCGACGTCAAAGAGCGTGAGACTTTCGATGTGTTGCTGACGTTGTTCCTACAGTCGATGAACTCGGTGCTCCCCGATGCGCGCGCCATGCAGTATGAGTCAGCGGCAAAGCGGTTCGCGTGGCTCAAGGCTCAGGCACGCGAGCGGTACAAGGATGCAAGCCTTGACCTCGGAAACGCCGGCGAGAAGATTCGCCGTCTGGTTAACGAGCATTTGGTTAGTCTTGGTGTCGACCCCAAGATTCCGCCAATTGAGCTGCTTCAGGCCAACTTCATCAAGCGGACCGAGGCCCAGGCGTCTTCAAAGGCTAAGGCATCGGAGATGGAGCATGCGCTGCGGAAGCACATCACGATGCACATGGACGAGGACCCGGCGTTCTACGGCCCGCTGTCGGAGAAGCTCGAGGAGGTCATTCGCAAGTACAAGGACAACTGGGACGAGCAGGCCAAGCAGTTGCTCCTGCTGGTGGGCTCAGCCACGCCACCCAAGGCAGACGCTGACGACGGCTTGGAACCGAAGGCGGTCGCGTTCTTTCGGTTGCTGACGATGAAGGTCGGCGTATCAACGAAGCTGCAACCTGCCGAAAAGGCAACGCTGAAGTCGTTGGTCAACGACCTGATTCCGCTCTTCCGCGCGGCCATCCAGGCACCAGGATTCTGGACAAACCATGTCAAAGTCTCGGAGCTTGAGGGAGAAGTTTACAGCCGCCTCGTCGACACCGGCATCGACGCGGTTCTCGAGCACCTCGATGAGTGGTCCAAGGCGCTCGTGCATCTCGCGAAGTCCCGTAGCCACGACCTGCTGTCCTGACATGCCTGCTGTTCGCGACGTTGAGTACTCGGTCGCTCGCTCCGACCGAAAGACGGTTTCCATCTACGTCGAGCGTGATGGTGGCGTCACCGTCAAGGCACCGCGGCGTGCCACGGACCAGCAGCTTCAACGACTGGTTGAACGCAAGCTGCCGTGGATATACCGGACGCTCGCTCACTGGGGCGAACTCAATCGCGCCCCCCCCGGGAAGGAGTTCGTCTCCGGCGAAACCTTCTACTTCTTGGGTCAGCCCTGCCGGCTTGATATCTCGCCCGATGCGCCTGAGCCATTGTCCTTGGTTGGAGACCGGTTCGTCCTCCGCCGGGACTGTCGCAAGCAAGCGGAAGAGCTGCTGCGCGCCTTTTACCGGCGCGCCGGATATGAGCGCCTTCCCGCGCTCATTGCCACACGGGCTCTGTCCATGGGCGTCAAACCCGGTAAGTTGCGAGTTTGGGAGCTCAACCACCGATGGGCTTCGTGCTCCCCAGCAGGCAACCTGAACTTCCACTGGCGAGCCCTAGGGGCCCCCCTGGACGTCCTGCACTACCTCGTCGTCCACGAACTGGCGCACCTAAAGGAACAAAACCACACCCCTAAATTCTGGCAGCTCGTCGATACAGAGCTTCCGGGCTGGCGGGAGGCTGCCGAGTGGCTGAAATTGCATGGCGCAAGGATGACGCTGTAGCCGTAGCTCCTAGCGGCGCACGGCGCCGGCAGAGGCGCATCGACGTCGTAGGCAGTCACGGCGCCTGCAGCACAGAAGCAGCACCAAACGAGGGTTGGCCTGACATGCTCTCCGAACATCCGTCCAAGCCCAGGGCGAGGGTTGGCGTGACCTCCTTGCCACCAATCGAAGCCCGCACGGGGCAGAGCCAGTCACCCCATTTCTGGTTGGTGCAACCGTCCCGACCACAGAAAGGAGCTTTTGCGAAAACCACTATGCAAATGTGAATCTTCGACATGAATTGGCGCCACGTCCGGCTGCCGGCTACGCCATTTCCACCATATGTACGGAACAACCTTGCTACCCGTCCTGCTTAGTTCTTGCAATAGGTCGTCACGCTCCGCAGGCTGACACCAAGGACTGAGGCGATGTGCGCATTCGTGTGTCCGCTAGCTTTCATCTCGCGCGCCTGCAGGGCTCTGTCACCAGTCCTCGCCAAGTACGCTTCACGAGTCGGGCAGCCGGCCTCCCGGCGCTTGTTTGCTTTTCGGTCGCGGTCACGCCGCCGAGCCTCATCGACGCCAACAATAGTCTGAAGTTGCCGTTGCTCATCGGACGTAATTTCGAGCAAGGTAACCAAGGTCTCGTTCCGAAACCTGTACCGTGGGCAGACCTCCATACCTTCAAAGATGACCTTCTCGCCGCGCTCAGCCGCTGCTGCCCGCGCGATTGCCGCAGATGTTGCAGACGCCAGTTCCCGAGCGGACCACGATGGTGCGAATTCACGTGCGAGGGATTGAAGCTCGGGTTGAATGTTCTGACACAGCCGCGAATCGGCCAGGAAACAGCTAACCAGAAACATGACGGCGTCTCGCTTCCCGGCCGGTGCTCCAGTCTTGCTCCAGCCGCGCAGCTCAAACAAGTTCCGTATGTCTTCGAGCCTGTCCATTGCGAGTTCGCTAGCTACCAGCTTCTTGCCTGTCTTCGCTTTCCTGCTGCCCAGGTCAGCAGCTCCACCTTCCAGCACCGTTAGGCGGTCGCGAACGGCCGCGCGCTTTAGGCGGTCAGCCTCCCACTCTGCCGCCTGTAGTTCCCGGGTCTCAGCCAGCGTCTTTAGCTCCTGTCGGGATAGCGGTAGCAGTTCGTCAGCCAACAGGTCAAAGTCGTAGGCAATTGCACCTCGGCTTGTTCGGGAGCCTCCCATTGTTGGAATCGAAGCCCTATGCAACACACGAACAATCTCGCCGCTTTTGGCATTGACAGTGCCCGTTACCCTCAATACGCGGGACACGTCGCGAGCCTGGGCATCAGCACCAAAGCAGGTCAAGCGCCTGCATAGCTCGTCCTGGACGGCTTGCCATCGTGGCGCGGCCCGCCGGGGCACAGGATTCGTGAGATACCACTTGACTTGAAGGCCTCGACCGGAAAATACGACAACGCTAGGTGGAGGCAGTTGCTCGTCATCGAGGTACTGCAGCAGCATGTCCCTCTGGTCCTCTGGCGAACGCGAAGCCAGATGCTCGACCCTGTAGGTGTCGAGGTCGATAAAGTTCGCCGTCATTCGCCACAGGTTCACAGCCTGTCGATTCGGTCGAAAAAACTCGTTCTGGCAAATGAACGCATCCCGACCAAATTGCTGCATTCGATGCAGTTGATTGGGGAGTTCTATCAGCTTGAATGACGACTGGCGCATGCGCCCACGTTCCCCCGTGGCCATGAGCGACACGAACCCTGCGCGCTGGGGGTCGTGATAGTCCAGAGCCTCTTCTAGCTCGTCATAGGCACCAGGTGCCAGCGCAATACGCGCCATTTCGGTCTCCCAGGATTGGGAGACCTGTTGCTATACATCTCATCGGTACACCCGCTGCGCCCTACTTCTCTTTGCCGCCAAGCTTTCTGAGATGTAGGGCGTTGTCTATGCAGTTCGCACCTCGCTTGCTGCTGGGATGTGTAGCAACCTGTTTAGTCAGTTATGGCCTGCTGTCGTATGGGCTCTCAGAGCACCGCCGCGATGTGCCTGGGTGTGGACAGTTCCTCGACACCTTCTCCAGTTCCTCATCAAACGGGCGCGCGATGACTGCGTCGCTATATGTCGGTGAGGCCATCTCAACTACGCACCGCTTTGGGCGCAACGCTCAGCGGCGGAGAGTTCGCCTCGCTTCCTAAACTTTCCCACTCCAAAGATGAAAACGCCTTCAAATCAAGCACCCATTCAACCTGACGAGAGTTCAACCAATCCGTCGAGGGAAGACGGCCCGTCGCACCGAGACTTGGCCGCCCGAATCACAGCGGTCGTCAATGCATGGGAACACGCAGGCTCGCCGGAGAACTGCCCCGCACAACTCATTACGCTATATGTCGACGACGAAATCGACATGACGCGCGACGAAGCCATTGCCGCCCTTGCCTCGAAGGGTGATGGATTCGACAGCCCCAACCTAGGCGGGTGCTCTGTGTACTACGACGGACGAGTTCAATGGGACACAGGTCATGACGTGACTTGGTGCAGTCTTGGCACGCTCGTAGACCACGCTGAACGCGGTGACAACGGTGCTCCCTCGTGGTTCGAACAGGCCTGGGTCATTGGTCCAGACCGCGAGGAAGACTGAGATGCAGAGACGTCACACGAAAACAGCACTCGAGCAACCCATGCGCACCGTCCAAAGTAAGTTGGAACAAATCGCTGACATGTGGACGAATGCCAGGGACATACCGGAGCGAGCCCTACAGCTCTCGTCAGGCGAATACGCTGCCTTGGCAATTGCATGTGGTCATGACAATGCCCTAGGTTCCCAAGCCGTTGTACGGTACCTTCAGCTGGACAGCGATTTGCAAGCATGGGTCTTGCGGCGACGAGGAATGGCACACCTCATCGGGACGCGCATAGGAGCTGACTAGAGACCCAGTGCATCGCGGCGGCAAGCCTTCGACTGCACGCTCGGATGATGTGATTTCCTGATTCGCCCTCTGAAGCATCGCGCTTCAGAGGGTTCTTCGTCATGCACCCGTTGACCTCATATGTGAGGGAGTGAGTCGCAGATGCAACTGCTAGACGCCAAGTGCTGGCCTGAAGCGCACTGGCGGTTCGCCTTAGTCAGCCGAACAATTGAGCGAGTCATTTGCAGATTCGACCAAACGGTGTTTCACCGCCCGAAATCGCTTTAGCTCCTCTGCCCATCTCTCAGGTGACAGGCGGTCAGAAAGAAGCTTTCTCTTCGTCGCCGCTTCGTAGAGGCGGACCAACGTGAATTGCCCGTCGATGTCCAACGACCGAATCTGGGCCGTCATCAATGGCCCCCAGTCTGGGTCCTGGCAAACGAAGGTCATCGCCCGGGGGACTTCAGCAGCAAACATCTCTTCTCGCTCGAATGCGTCGCGCTGCGTCAGCCGGCCTGCCATGAACAAAACAGCCAGCCTAGGAATGCCGAGGTACGCCGCGCACGCCATCGAAAACTTATCCGATATTTGATTGACCTGCCGGTGGCCGCTCCTGAGTTGATTCACATATCCAGGCGTCACACCCAAAGATGAAGCCATGTCTTGGTGCCGCTGCCCGCGTTCGTTTGCATGGGTAAGGAGCGCAGCCAGAAGCATGCCACCAGGCCGCTCAAGCTCCGCTGGGTTCAGACCTCCGCTCCATGGAACGGCATCGTCGCTACCCCGAGCGTTCTTGGAAGCAGCACGACCTTGGCCATCGGTTGTCAGTTGACAATTTGATTTTTGAACGATGTTGAATTGCATTGATGTTGGACCCGCGCATGCGCGGAATGACCACCAGGAGCGATTCCTGATGGCAAGTTGATAAGTTGGAGGAGCCGACTTGGGCTGCCTGTGCTTTGAAGCAGCGGCGGAGCAAGCCGAGATGCCATCCTTTGAGTGCCTCGCCGTGCGCGAAGCGTCGCGACGGGCATTGGTGTGACAAGGCCTTGGGCAGCCAGGAGCCCGTCAACCGGACTCCTGGCCAAACCGGGTCAATCGGGAATCTGCTTAGTTCCCTGAGGCCAAATCTGCTTGAACCGCTTAAGCAGCCCTTCCTCAGTGCCGTTGGCGTCGTCGTAGCAGTGGAGCGTCTCGCAAACCAACATGACGACCTGTGAGAACGATATCCGCTGGTTCATCAGACCAGGACCAGGTCTTGCCGGCTCCTTTAGGTCTCCGCTCTTGTACTTCTCGCCCCGAACGGCGGCCGCCAGCGCCCTTTGCAGCACATCAGTCACCTCGATGGCGTAGTCGAATGGCGCCTTTGAGTAGTGCAAAACGTCGGCGCGCAGCTGTTCGTAGGTAGCTTCGTCAACGCCGAAGCGCTCCACGTCGTACAGAAAATCAAAACAAACGTCTGAAAGCATTTTTCGAATCTTTGAAAAGTGCTCAGACCTCGCTCGATAGGCAAGGCCTGAGCGATTGATGGTTGACACGCCGGAGACGTGTCGAAAACTTGTTTCTTGGGGGATTTTTTAAAGAGCACCCGATGAGGGGTCCGCCCGTCTGACGACGGGGGCGGCCGGTGGGTGCTCCTTGCTGAGTTGAGACTCAGGGGCGGTGGCGCATTGCGCGCTCACAAGCCGTAAGGATAGACAGGTTTGACATCGGCGCAAACGAATTGCGCCGATATGGCGTGGAGTAGTTCACGGACAGTCAGCCGATGTCGCAAAGGCACCTTCGGACTGCACGACACGTTCCGCTTCCGGTCATGCCGATTCGATAGCCATCACTTGTCGCGCCAAATATAAACATCGTGGCTGCACTGGGTTCCACAAGTAGGAACCCAAATGTTCAATCAGCACGCGCCCTCCTTCACGCTCAATGCCAAGCCCGGAAGTACGGAATCACGCCAACCAACCCCGCTGGTTCACACGGAGCTAGTGTTGATTCGAGGCCTTCCCGGCAGCGGCAAATCGACAATGGCCAGCGCTCTTGCGCTCGTGGGATACAAGCACTTTGAGGCCGACATGTACTTCGTGGTCGACGGCGCCTACAGCTACGACGCTTCGCGAATCCGAGACGCGCACGCTTGGTGTCAGCGCATGACCCGGGATGCGCTCGTCCACGGACAACGTGCGGTCGTCAGCAACACGTTCACGATGCTCCGTGAAATCGAGCCCTACCGCTCGATGACGACGAACATTCGAATTATTGAGGCACATGGCAAGTGGGAGAACAGCCACGGCGTTCCCGCTGAGGTCATTCAGCGGATGGCTGACCGATGGGAAGTGCTCAGGGCCGAATGATTGAGGGGTTCAATTCACGGAATTGAGCCCCAACCCCGCGGCGGCTCGGCGCCATACGGATAGCGCGGCATTACGACTGTCTTGCGGCCCATTTGCGGGCATAGCAACGTGAAATGGGCGATGCCTGGGCCCGCAGAACTCTGCCTCGCATGGACTCCACGCGAGCCATTAAGGCTCCCGTTAGTCACCTTGATGCCACAACTTTACAAATCGGAAACAAATTAGGTTGTCATGTATCGCGGTCTCGTTGGTCTAACGAAGCTGAGGCACTCACAGTTAGTGCGCACCGGAACTGAATCAGACGGCGAATTTTCAAATAGAAATGCAACTACCGCAAGGCACCAACACTGGAGATATTGAAAATGGAAACATTTAATTACACCGCAGTCGAAATACTGGCACTGTACAACCGCGTTTGTGACACTAACGAACCTGGAAAATTCAGTCCTGAGCTGCGATTGAAGGAGCTTTTCGAGGATGTGCTCGATGAAACTGATGAGGGTACTGCTCCTGAAGCTGCTGAATACATTGCCCGCAAAGGCAGCACGTGGAACGGCGGCGGCGTGGGCGCAATTGGCGTATGCGTGCGGAAACACGAAGACGGCGAAGTGGTAGTTTTGTGGGGCAGCAGCGACGGTTATACGTGGTGCAACCTCGATTGCTTGATTGAAGCCATTTTTGACGGCAATCAAGTGCCCGACTGGTACGAAAGCGAATGGGTCGAGGTACAAGACGACCGCGGCGAATGGGTACAACGTAACGTTCTTGCAGTACGCGAAGAAGAAGCAAAGTACGCGAGCAACGCAACATTCAACCCCTACAGCGACTAACCCAAGGAGCCCGCAAATGAACACATTCAAACTCTTCTGGATTAGCGCAAACCGCCAGGCTTCTATGAATATGGGCGACTTTGACAGCAAAGAAGCAGCAGAGGCAGCCAAGCCGGCAGCGTTGGCAGAATTGCTGGCACAGTGCAGCAGCAGCGAGGACCGCGACGGCATCAACGCTGGCGCTCTCGACGTGCAACAGGTCAACGAGGACTAACCCCCCTTGATTCCAACCCAGCCCGCTTCGCGCGGGCTTTTTTGCGCTCAAAGCTTGCACTCAACTGGCGCATAACGCGCGGACTATGGTCGGTTATGGCGATTTCCATAATTGTACTTTTGCCCCATAACTTCGCTGTTTCCAGCTCACTTCTCTCCCGCTTATGTCCAATCGCCCTCGTAACCCCTTGATTACAAACACTTTCCACCGACCATGCGCAAATTTGCGCGTAATCGGTGGAAAAACAGAATGGTGGCAATTCTATGAGCGTAAACCCTATGTCGGTCCGACCGGAGTGGCCAAGGATGCCGCAAGCGGCCCCTCTATCCAGTAGCGCTGGTGTGGGTGGGGGTCGCGCTAGCGGCGACTACCCAGGATGCAATTGGAGAGCTTTGTAGGCGCTTGTAGACGACTGTAGACAATTGTAGAAAAGTAGTCAGTGCGCACCAACATTGATAATTGCAACTGCCACCCATCCAGGCGGCTACATCAAGAACAGGTCAATTGAGCAAAATGCAGCTCGAATACTTTGAACGCCTCGGTACTGAGGCCAAGAGCCTGGCTGATGAGGTCGAACAAGCTTCCGGCGTCGAAGTCTGCATCCGAGAGAACCTAGCTCTCGCTGGCCGGGGCCCGGGCGGTGCAGGCATCCTGACCTGCGATATCTCCGCAAGGAGCATCGAGATTTCTACGCCTTCGCCCGACTACTTCCCCGACGGCGCGGTGATTCACGAGCTGTTGCACGCCAAGCGGATGCTCATTGAAAACGTGCCAAGACTTTCGGGAAGCGGGGTAAGCAATGACTGGGGCCCTGAGTTTGAGTCAGCCTTGACCCACCTAGACAACGCCATCGAGCACCTCGTCATCGTTCCTGACGAGCTAAGCAGAACCCCTGCCCGACGTGAGCACTGGGAAGCCGTTATGAAGCGCACCTGGGAGGTAGACCTTCCAGCCCTATCTGGGCAGCCTCAAGTGAAGATTTGGGCGTTCGTGCATTGGGCCTTTCTGCAGCATGTTCTTCCAGACTCAAGCAGTGTCAGCCCCGCTCGGGAATTGCTTGAGGCCAGAGGTTGGGCCGAGGAGGCAGGCCAGTTCGTTCTGGAACTCACACCTCTACTGCAGTCCAAACCAGAGCTTGCAATGTACTGCTTCAGAAAATTTGACCTGCCTGTCGAATGGACTGCCCTCGAGTACTTCGATTGCAGAGACGGTTCGTCGCACTTGGTCGAGCTGAGCGACCTACCGTCCAATTGCAGCGGGGTCGACTAGACAGAGTTGATGAGGGAATTCAGTCTTCAGTTCCAGTTCCAGTTCCAGTTCCGCCCGCGACCAGCATGACGAACGCAATGTGCCGAGTCACCATCACATGTCGAGGACTCAACGAACAGGCAGCCCGAGATGGGATTTGCCACATCTTGAGTGAGTTCAAACTTCGCGAATGGCACACCGACGTTGATTGCGCATGGTCTGATGGGCTACTTCACCTCGCTGCAACAAACGACTACGACACGGACGGGCAGGCGTTGCTCGATGAGTTCTGGGACGTGGTGATTGCAAGCATTAGCTTCGACGACCCCATCAGCTTTGAAGTCAGCTCAGTCCAAGAAGTCTCGGGACACGGGTTACCTCATTCGGCAAAGTAGCTTGCTGCACTCGAACGTCTTGAATTGCGTGAGCCCCTGTTGCTTTCAAAAGAGTCAGAAAGAAGGCTCACTGCTAAGATTACTCTCGGAGTTCGACGTTGTCGGCTCCCCTGCTTTTCCTCCCTGAGCGGGGCCTGGACGTGATGACAGCGAAAAGGCTTGCAGCCCCGGCTTTGTGCCGGGGCTTCTTTTTTTGCGTAGCGCGCAGCTATTGGAATAGCTGCCAGCAATTGAGCGCCTGGCAAACGCGATTGCCAGCTCTAGCCGCAATGCCTGGAGAGACCTTTGGATTAAGCGGCCCGCAGACCGCGAGTGGCGTTTGTCAGACGAATGCCGAAGTGAAGGCGCGCAGGAAAGCTGACGCTGGCCCAATTGGAGCGCTTTGTAGGTGACTGTAGGCGATTGTAGAGAAGTGGTCAGTGGGCACTAACCAAGAAGTCGCATCGTTCGCTTAAGGTGTTGGCGCTAGCTGATGCGATGCCAGAACTAGGCTATGGTGTATCGCCAATAGCGATATGGTGCGGATATCGGCTTTGGCGATACGACTGTCTAGCCGCCTTGGCTATGAACCAGCTCCTCTTCGTCCCCAACCAAGTTGGCCTCGTCCTTCGAGCGGTGCGCAAAGGCGCAAAGCTGAGTCAAAAGCAGCTGGCCGCAAGACTTGGCATGAGCCAAAACCGCCTTTCCGAGCTGGAGACCAACCCGGGCTCCATGCGGGTGGACCAGCTCTTTGCTCTCCTGTCTGCGCTGGGCCTCGAATTGCAATTGCAGACCCGGGGCGGCTCGCCCGCTGCCGGCAGCGAGGGCGGCGCGGAGTGGTAAGCAGGGGACGCGCAACGAGCACTCATCGCGTGTAGCTAAAACTGCCGCCGCATAGCATATCTAGTTGAAGACCAACCAGCGTGAAGCTGGGCAGACCATTGGTCAGATGAACCTCCACCGTGACGGGCGCGGCGCTCAGGCCGTCCAGGGCGCGGCTGTGGACGATGGCCAGTGACATATCGCTGTCCTCCCCTGGCGCCGATTGTGCCGTTGCTGCTGCCGCTTTGCGCGTTGCGCACGGTTTCGGGGCGTGCACCAGAACGGCGTCCAGGCGCTTGTGACCCAGCTTGGTGCGGTTTGAGTCCATGGCGACCGTGCTGGGGCTCCGATGCCCCAGGGAAAGCCGCGCATGAGGTCCGAAATGGGGCTGGCACGGAAGCTGCAAACAGGGGGTGAAACCGTTTTTTCTTGCCCGTCTTCCAACCTGAGGAGTTCCGCGATGAAGTCGATCTACGCCGCCATGGCCATCAGCCTGCTCGCCCCGGCCATGCCGGCGCTGGCCGATGAGCCGGCCAGCCCCCTGTCGTTCAACGCCAGTGTGACCACGGACTATCGCTACCGCGGCATTTCGCAGACCCGCCTCAAGCCCGCCCTGCAGGGCGGCGCCGACTATGCCTCGGCCAGCGGCTTCTACCTCGGCGCCTGGGCCTCCACCATCAAGTGGATCAAGGACGCCGGCGGCGACAGCAATGTCGAACTGGACATCTACGGCGGCTACAAGACCGAGATCAGTGCCGGCCTGACGCTGGACGTGGGTGCCCTGCAATACGTCTACTCGGGCAACAAGCTCAGCCCCAGCGCCAACACCACCGAGCTCTATGCCGCGCTGACCTACGGCCCGGTGACGGCCAAGTACTCGCACAGCACCAGCAATCTGTTCGGCTTCGCCGACTCCAAGGGTAGCGGCTACCTGGACCTGAGCGCCACCTTCGAGCTGGGCGAGGGCTTCACCCTGACCCCGCATGTGGGCCACCAGAAGGTGCGCCACCAGGGCTCGGCCTCCTACACCGACTATTCGCTCACCGTGAACAAGGACTATGCCGGCTTCAGCTTCGGCCTGGCCGCGGTGGGCACCGACAACGACAGCTACATCGGCGCCGGCAACAAGAACCTGGGCAAGAACGGCCTGCTGTTGTCGGTCAAGAAGACCTTCTGATTGAACCTGAGGAGACCTCACCATGAAACTCATCACCGCAGTCATCAAGCCCTTCAAGCTGGATGAGGTCCGCGAGGCGCTCAGCGCCATCGGCGTGCAGGGCCTGACCGTCACGGAAGTGAAGGGCTTCGGCCGCCAGAAGGGCCATACCGAGCTTTACCGTGGCGCCGAATACGTGGTCGACTTCCTGCCCAAGGTCAAGGTCGAGGCCGCCGTGGCCGATGCGGTGGTGGAGCAGGTGATCGAGGCGATCGAGAAATCCGCCCGCACCGGCAAGATCGGCGACGGCAAGATCTTTGTCTCGCCGCTCGACCAGGTGGTGCGCATCCGCACCGGCGAAACCGGGCAGGACGCGCTCTAAGCGCCGGCCTCGCTTTCAGAACTTCCCCCTTCCGGAGATTCCCGATCATGAAGAAACTGCTTGCCTGCCTGGCCCTGGCCGCTGCGGCGCTGGCGCCCAGTGCCTGGGCGCAAGACGCGGCGTCCGCGCCTGCTGCCGCCGCTGCCGTCGCCGCGGCGCCTGAGGCCGCTTCGGCCGCCGCGCCCGCGCCCGCTGCTGCGTCGGCGCCTGCCGAGGCCGCCTCGGCCCCGGCCGCTGCCCCCGTGCCCAACAAGGGCGACACCACCTGGATGATGGTCTCGACCCTGCTGGTCATCATGATGACGGTGCCAGGTCTTGCCCTGTTCTACGGCGGCCTGGTGCGCAGCAAGAACATGCTGTCGGTGCTGATGCAGGTGATGGTCACCTTCTCGATGATCGTGGTGCTGTGGGTGCTGTACGGCTACAGCATCGCCTTCACCGAGGGCAATGCCTACTTCGGCGGGCTGGATCGGGTCTTCATGAAGGGCGTCTGGGACAACGCGGCCGGCACCTTTGCCAACGCCGCCACCTTCAGCAAGGGTGTCTATATTCCCGAGATCGTGTTCGCGGCCTTCCAGGCCACCTTTGCCGGTATCACCGCCTGCCTGATCGTCGGCGCCTTCGCCGAGCGCGCCAAGTTCTCGGCGGTGCTGCTGTTCATGGCGCTGTGGTTCACCTTCAGCTATCTGCCGATCGCCCACATGGTCTGGTTCTGGATGGGCCCGGATGCCTACAGCGCCGCGGCCGTGGTGGACGAGATGAATGGCAAGGCCGGCCTGCTGTGGCAATGGGGCGCGCTGGACTTCGCAGGCGGCACCGTGGTGCACATCAATGCTGCCGTCGCCGGCCTGGTGGGCGCCTACTTCATGGGCAAGCGCATCGGCTACGGCCGCGAGTCCTTCACCCCGCACAGCCTGACCCTGACCATGGTGGGTGCCTCGCTGCTGTGGGTGGGCTGGTTCGGCTTCAACGCCGGCTCGGCGCTCGAAGCCAATGGCTTCGCCGCCCTGGCCTTCATCAACACCTTCGTCGCCACCGCCGCCGCGGTGCTGTCATGGAGCGTGGGTGAAGCGCTGCACAAGGGCAAGGCCTCGATGCTGGGTGCCGCCTCGGGTGCCGTGGCGGGCCTGGTGGCCATCACCCCCGCCGCCGGTAATGTCGGCGTGGGCGGTGCGCTGATCATCGGTGCGATCGCCGGCTTCGCCTGCCTGTGGGGCGTGTCGGGCCTGAAGAAGCTGCTGGGTGCGGACGACTCGCTGGACGTGTTTGGCGTGCATGGCGTTGGCGGCATCGTCGGTGCGCTGCTGACCGGTGTGTTCAACTCGCCCAGCCTGGGCGGCCCCAGCGCCGTGGCCGACTGGGTCTCGGTGACCATGATCACGGGCGATGCCTACTCCATCGGCGCCCAGGTACTGACCCAGGCCAAGGCGGTGGGCGTGACCGTGGTCTGGTCGGCCATCGTCTCGGTGATCGCCTACAAGATCGTCGATCTGGTGCTCGGCCTGCGCGTCAGCGAAGAGGAAGAGCGCGAGGGCCTGGACATCAGCTCGCACGGCGAGACGGCGTACCACAAGTAAGCCGCACGCCTTCGACAAAAGGCCGCCCTTGGGCGGCCTTTTTCTTGTACGGTAGGGGTCAGGTCTTGCGGCCGCGCAGCAGAATCGCCAGCAGCTCCAGCAGCTTGGCCGGGCTGAAGGGTTTGGCGAGGAAGAAGTTGGCGCCCAGCCCCAGGGCCTCGGCCTTGTCCTGCTCGCTGGCCGCGGCGGTCAGCATGACGATCAGGGTGTTGGCGAAAGCTGGGTCGGCGCGCAGGGTCTTGCAGACCTCCAGCCCGTCCATGCCGCCGGGCATCATCACGTCCAGCAGCACCAGGTCCGGGCGCACCGTCTGCGCCAGTTGCAGGCCGAGCGCCCCGTTGGCGGCCTCGTAGATGACGTAGGGGCTGTCTTCCAGGGCCCAACGCACCAGGCGGCGGATGTCGGCCTGGTCGTCGACGATCAGGATCTTTGGCTTCATGGGGCTTGCACTGCTGGCGTTCACAGCCCCGAGCATATCGCCTGCTCCTGTCTTGGGATTTCCATTTGCGCCCCCATGTGCATCAGCCTCCTAGAATCGGCCGACGACGCAACGCTGGCTCCGCATCATGGTTCCCCACCTCATTACCGCACTTACCGGCCCCATCAACGAGCTGGAGCAACGCGTGCTCGAGTCCATGCCGGCGATCGAGCGTTGGTTCCGCCTCGAGTGGATGGAGCACACGCCGCCCTTCTACAGCTCGGTGGACCTGCGCAACGCCGGCTTCAAGCTGGCACCGGTGGACACCAATCTGTTCCCGGGCGGCTTCAACAACCTCACCCCCGAAATGCTGCCGCTGGCGGTGCAGGCGGCAATGGCAGCGATCGAGAAGATCTGCCCCGAGGCCAAGAACCTGCTGCTGGTGCCCGAGGGCCATACGCGCAACAGCTTCTATCTCGCCAATGTGGCGACGCTGACGCGCATCTTCACCCAGGCCGGCCTGAACGTGCGCCTGGGCACGTTGGACGAGAGCATCAAGGAGCCCACGGTCTTGGCATTGCCCGACGGTGGCCAGCTGACCATCGAGCCGCTGGTGCGCAAGCGCGGGCGCCTGGGGCTGAAGGACTTCGACCCTTGCACCATTCTGCTCAACAACGACCTTAGCGCCGGCGTGCCGCGCGTGCTGGAGCATCTGCACGAGCAATACCTGCTGCCGCCGCTGCACGCGGGCTGGGCGCAGCGCCGCAAGAGCAACCACTTCCGTGCCTACGAGGAAGTGGCGAAGAAGTTTGCCAAGCTGCTGGGCATGGACCCCTGGCTGATCAACCCGATGTTCGCGCCGGTGCAGGGCCTGGATTTCAGCACCGGCCAGGGCCTGGACGCGCTGCAGACCCAGGTGGACAACATCCTCAACAAGACGCGCCGCAAGTACAAGGAATACGGCATCCAGGAGAAGCCCTTTGTAGTGGTGAAGCCCGATGCCGGCACCTACGGCATGGGCATCATGACGGTGCGCGACGCCAAGGACCTCGATGAACTGAGCCGCCGCACCCGCAACAAGATGAGCGTCTGCAAGGACGGCCAGGCGGTCAGCGAGGTGATCGTGCAGGAGGGCGTGGTCACGCATGAGCGCGTGCACGATGCGGTGGCCGAGCCGGTGGTCTACATGATGGATCGCTATGTGGTGGGTGGCTTCTACCGCATCCATGCCGAGCGTGGCGAGGACGAGAACCTCAACGCCCCCGGCGCCAGCTTCGTGCCGCTGGCCTTTGCGCAAAGCTCGCAGCTGCCGCGCCCGGGCGAGAAGCCGGGCGCCAGCGCACCGAATCGCTTCTACATGTACGGCGTGATCGCGCGCCTGGCCATGCTGGCGGCCAGCTACGAGCTGGAAGTCACCGACCCCGAAGCCGAGGTCTACGCCTGAAGGCGCACAATAGCGCTTTTGGCTATTTGAGCGGCGCCGCAAGGGCCCCGCGGCATTTCCTGTGGGTTCTTCTACTGCGGCACATTCGCCGTCGGCCCTGGCGGGCCTCACGCTCGGGGCATTGGGCGTGGTCTATGGCGACATCGGTACCAGCCCGCTCTACGCGCTGAAGGAGGTCTTCCATGGCGGCCATGTGGCCGCCACCACGGACAACATCCTCGGCGTGCTGTCGCTGATCTTCTGGACCATGACGGTGATCGTCTCGCTGAAGTACGTGCTGCTGATACTGCGCGCGGACAACAACGGCGAGGGCGGCCTGATCGCGATGCTGGCACTGGCCACCACGGCGGTGAGCGAGCGCCCGCAGTTGCGCCGCGTGCTGCTGGTGGTGGGCATGTTCGGCACGGCCATCTTCTATGGCGATGGCGTCATCACCCCGGCGGTGTCGGTGCTGTCGGCGGTGGAGGGCCTGGGCGTGGCCGCGCCGCAGCTGGAGCAATTCGTGGTGCCGCTGACGCTGCTGGTGCTCACCGGCCTGTTTGCGGTGCAGCGTTTCGGCACCGGCGGCATCGGCAAGTTCTTCGGCCCCATCACGCTGATCTGGTTCTTCGTGCTGATCGCGCTGGGCCTGCCGCACATCATCGAGAACCCCGAGGTGCTGGCGGCCATCAACCCCTGGTATGCCTTCCAGTTTGCCGCCGCGCAGCCGCTGGTGGCCTTCATCTCGCTGGGGGCGGTGGTGCTGTGCGTCACCGGCGGCGAGGCCCTGTACGCCGACCTGGGCCATTTCGGCCCGCTGCCGATCCGCCTGGCCTGGTACGGCATGGTGATGCCGGCCCTGGTGGTCAACTACTTCGGCCAGGGCGCCATGCTGCTGAGCGAGCCGGCTGCGGTGGAGAACCCCTTCTTCCACATGGCGCCCGACTGGGCCACGCTGCCGCTGGTGTTCCTGGCCACCGCGGCCACCGTGATCGCATCGCAGGCCCTCATCACCGCGGCCTTCTCGGTCACCAAGCAGGCGGTGCAGCTGGGCCTGTTGCCGCGCATGCGCATCCTGCACACCTCGGTGCGCGATACCGGCCAGATCTACGTGCCCTTCGTGAACTGGGGCCTGTTCGTCTTCATCGTGCTGGCGGTCGTGCTGTTCGGCTCGTCCTCGCGCCTGGCGGCCGCCTATGGCATCGCGGTGACGCTGGACATGAGCATCACCACCATCATGACCTTCTACGTGATCCGCTACGGCTGGAAATATCCCTGGGCGCTGTGCGTGGCGGCCACCGGCTTCTTCTTCATCGTCGACGTCACCTTCTTCGCCTCCAACCTGCTCAAGCTGTTTGCCGGCGGCTGGTTCCCGCTGGTGATCGGCGTCGGCATGTTCACGCTGATGCTGACCTGGAAGCAGGGGCGGCGCCAGCTCAGCGAAAAGTTGCGCGAGGATGCGATCGACCTGAAGAGCTTCCTCGGTGCGGTGTTCGTCAATCCGCCGCTGCGCGTGCCGGGTTCGGCGGTGTTCCTCTCGTCCGAGCAGGGCATGACCCCGAATGCCTTGCTGCACAACCTCAAGCACAACAAGGTGCTGCACGAGCAGAACCTGTTCGTCACCGTCAAGCACCACGAGGTGCCCTGGATCGGTTTCGACAAGCGCGTGGAGGTCGAGGCGCTCGGCAACGACTGCTGGCAGGTCAGCGTGCACTTCGGCTTCAAGAACGAGCCAGATGTGCCCGAGGCGCTGAAGTTGCTGGAGTCGCGCAACGTGCATCTGGAGGAAATGGAAACCAGCTACTTCCTCTCGCGCGACATCGTCTTCCCCACGGTCGGCTCGGGCATGGCGTTGTGGCGCGAGAAGCTGTTCGCCAGCATGCACCGCAACGCCGCCGCCGCGGCCGACTTCCTGCACCTGCCCACCAACCGCATCGTCGAGCTGGGCTCCAAGGTCGAGATCTAGGAGGCCGGCACCGCGTGTAAGGCCCGGCTGCTTTGCCGGCCCGCGCCATCGAAGTGCAGCATCTCGCCCTGCGGGATCAGGGTCCAGCCCTGCGGGTCGCCCTCCAGCGGTTCGGAGGCCACCACCACGCCGGCGTCTGAGCGGTTGACGTAGAGCGTGGGTGCGCGCTTGTCGGTGGCATAGCGGAAGGCCCAGAGCTGCTCGCCGTCGGCCAGCGCGGCCGCGAAGCGCAGCGGCTGCTGGATCTGCAGCAGCTGCATCATGGCCTGGGTCTCGCCGAGCACCTGGCTGGTGGCCCGCAAGGCGTCCAGCCCTTGCTCCATGCGCGCGATGATGAGCAGGAACAGCAGCTCGGAGTCGGTCGCGCCCTTGCGGTGTTCATAGAGATGATCGGGGATGCGCGCCTCCATGCGCCGGCGCAACTGACCATAGCCGCCGATCTGTCCGTTGTGCATGAACAGAAAACGGTCGTAATGGAAGGGATGGCAGTTCTGCCTGGCGATGCCGCCACCGGTGGCGGCGCGTACATGGGCAAAGAACAGCCCCGAGCGCACATTCGCGCACAGCGCCAGCAGGTTCTCGTCGGACCAGGCCGGCATGACCTCGCGGTAGACGCCCGGCGCAGCGCGCTCGCCATACCAGCCCACGCCAAAGCCGTCGCCATTCGTCACCACCTTGGCCTCCTCGGCGCGCAGTGACTGGCGCACCAGCGAATGCCGCGGGGCGCATACCAACTCATCCAGGAAGATCGGCGCGCCCAGGTAGGCCAGAAATCTGCACATGCTGTTTATGCTTGCGGCATGAGAATTTGGCTCAATGATCTCTCGGTGGCATCGGCCGTGGCGGGGTTTGTGGCGGTGCTGGTGGGTTTCACCAGCTCGGTGGCCATCGTATTCCAGGCGGCCCAGGCCCTGGGTGCTACTTCGTCACAGATCAGCTCGTGGATGTGGGCACTGGGCCTGGGCATGGGCATCACCAGCCTCGCGCTGTCGCTGTGGACGCGCCAGCCGGTGCTGACCGCCTGGTCCACGCCCGGCGCGGCGCTGCTGGCCGGCACCGCCGGCATCAGCATGCCAGAGGCCATCGGCGCCTTCATGGTGTGCGGCGCGCTGATCCTGCTGGCCGGCCTCACCAAGGCCTTTGAGCGCGTGATGGATCGCATCCCGGTGGCGGTGGCCTCGGCGCTGCTGGCCGGGGTGCTGGCACGCTTCGGGCTGGACGCGGTGACGAGCGTGAAGACCGCCCCGTTGCTGGTGCTGGTGATGGCGGCCGTCTACCTTGCCGGGCGGCGCTGGTGGCCGCGCTATGCGGTGCCCGCGGTGCTGCTGGCCGGCGTGGCGGTGGCGGCCGCGCAGGGGCGGCTGCACATGGGCGAAGTGCGCTGGAGCTGGGCGCAGCCGGTCTGGACCAGCCCAAGCTTCAGCATGGCGGCGCTGATCGGCGTGGCGCTGCCGCTCTTTCTCGTCACCATGGCCTCGCAGAATCTGCCCGGCGTGGCGGCCCAGCGCGCCTCGGGCTACCAGACCCCGATCTCGCCCAGCATCAGCGCCACCGGTCTGGCGACCCTGCTGCTGGCGCCCTTTGGCGGCTATGCCTTCAACCTTGCGGCCATCACCGCGGCAATCTGCATGGGGCGCGAAGCGCATGAGGATCCGCGGCGCCGCTACACCGCCGCCACCATGGCCGGCCTGTTCTACATCGCCCTGGGCCTGGCCGGCGGCGCGGTGGTGGGCCTGCTGGCGGCCTTCCCGCGCGAACTGGTGGCGGCGGTGGCAGGTCTTGCCCTGATGGGAACCATCGCCGGTGGCCTGGCCGCGGCGCTGAAGGAGGAAAAGCATCGCGATGCCGCCATCCTGACCTTTCTGGTCACGCTCTCGGGCGTCTCCTTGCTGGGCATAGGCTCGGCCTTCTGGGGTGTGGTGGCGGGCACGGTTTCTCTTTTGGTGCAACACTTCCGAGCCAAGTGAATCAACAGCAACCAGAGCCACCATGAAGATCCTGTTCGTCGCCGACCCGCTTGAATCCTTCAAGACCTACAAGGACAGCACCTTCGCGATGATGCGCGAGGCCGCCCGGCGCGGCCATGAGCTGTGGGCCTGCGAGCCCGCCGACCTGGTCTGGCACGCCGGTGCTCGGGTGGTGGCGCGCCAGGCGCGCGCGATCACGCTGACCGGCGATGCCTACGCCTGGTTCAGCGTCGTGAGCAGCGCCGAGCTGGCGCTGGCCGATACCCAGGCCGTCATCATGCGCAAGGACCCGCCCTTCGACAGCGAGTACTTCTATGCCACTCACTTGCTCGGCCAGGCCGAGCGCGAGGGCGCACGTGTCTTCAACAAGCCCGCGGCGCTGCGCGACCATCCCGAGAAGCTCGCCATCCTGGAGTTCCCGCAGTTCATTGCGCCCACCCTGGTGACGCGCAGCGAGGCCGCGATCCGCGCTTTCCATGCCGAGCAGGGCGACATCATCCTGAAGCCCCTGGACGGCATGGGCGGCATGGGCATCTTCCGCGTGCCGGCCGATGGCCTCAACCTCGGCGCCATCATCGAAACCCTCAACAAGGGCGGCGCCGAGACGGTGATGGTGCAGCGCTACCTGAGCGCCATCAAGGACGGCGACAAGCGCGTGCTGGTGATAGGGGGTCAGGTCGTGCCCTTCTGCCTGGCGCGCATTCCGCAAGGCGGCGAGGTGCGCGGCAACCTGGCCGCCGGCGGCAAGGGCGTGGCCCAGGCGATCAGCGCGCGCGACCGCGAGATCGCCGAAACCCTGGGCCCGATCCTGGCCGCGCGCGGCCTGCTGCTGGTGGGCCTGGACGTGATCGGCGACTGCCTCACCGAGATCAACGTCACCAGCCCGACTTGCTTCCAGGAGATCACCGACCAGACCGGCTTCGACGTGGCCAAGATGTTCGTCGACGCGCTGGAGCGCAGCGCCGCCGCCTGAGTCGCTCTCAAGGCATCAGCAAGGCCACGGTGCTGCGCTGCTCGGATTGCTCGTCCGGGGCCTTGAACTCGATCACAAACGCGAACAGCTGATCGTCCGCGTTGTCGTTGCCACAGTCGAGTCGGTGCACCGCGCGCCTGACGGCCTGGCGGTAGTCGGACTGTCGCGTGCTGGCCCTGACGCCATGCATTTGCTCGCCCTGCAGGCGGAACTGCACCTGCACCTGGGCGGGCTCCTCGACGCGCCACCAGGCGCCGCCCAGCTCCTCCTGCAGTTTGGCAGCGATGCCGGGGCAGACCTTGCGCACGTCTGTGCGCAGCATCTCGTCGCGCTTCTGGCCGCTGACCTCGACGCGATTCAAATCCTTGGTGCCGCTGTCGGCCGCGGCTGCGGCACCGGTGAAGATGGTCATGGCGGCGGCGGCCAGCAGGCCGGAAACAGGGGTGCTGAGGTGCTTCATGATGACTCCGTGGCTGAGGGTTGAGGCGGCGGCTTGGCGGCACTGCTGCCCTTCCATGTCCGCGCTCAATCCAGACTAGGCGGCGCTTGCGGCGCCACCAAGCCTGGGCCGACCAAGCGGCGACATGCGCCGACGATTTGCCGTATTGCGGCGACGAACGAAGGCCGGGCGGTGCGGCGTTCCTGCATGCGCTGTGTATGACTTTTTTCCGGGGTCAGGTCTTGCCGTGTGAACTGGCCGTGACCATGGTCATGCGCGGCGTGCCCCACGCTTGGCCGGGCGATGCGCATGACGATTGGCAACCCGATTTCCGTGCCCGCGGCGGCAGGACCGCCGCGTCGGGGACAATCGGCCCCATGGCAGTCCTCTCAATCAGCAACGCCCATCTCGCATTCGGCCATGTCGCCCTGCTGGATGGCGCCAACTTCTCACTCGAAATCGGTGAGCGCGTCGGTCTCATAGGCCGCAACGGCACGGGCAAGTCCTCGCTGCTGAAAATCCTCGCCGGCCTCGAGAAGCTCGACGACGGCTTGCTGCAGCTGCAGCAAGGCCTCACCAGCGTCTACGTGCCGCAGGAGCCCGAGCTGCGCGCCGACGCCACGATCTTCGAGGTGGTGAGCGAGGGCGTGGCCGAGGCCAAGGCGCTGCGCGCGCGCTACGAGATCCACGACGAGAACGACGACCTCGCCTGGGTGCAGGAACGCATCGAGCATATCGGCGCCTGGAACTGGGAGCAGCGCGTCGACGAGACCCTGCAGCGCCTGGGCCTGGACGGCTCGCGCCTGGTGGGCGCACTCTCGGGCGGGCTGAAGAAGCGCGTGGCCCTGGGCCGCGCCCTGGTGGCCCAGCCCGATGTGCTGCTGCTGGACGAACCCACCAACCACCTGGACCTGGACGCCATCACCTGGCTGGAGGACCTGCTCAACAACTTCAAGGGCTCGCTGCTCTTGATCACCCACGACCGCGCCTTCCTCGACAACGTGGCCAACCGCATCGTCGAGCTGGACCGTGGGCAGCTGCGCGGCTACCCCGGCAATTTCGCCGCCTTCACCGCCGCCAAGGAATACGAGCTGCAGAACGAGGCGCTCTTCAATGCCCGCTTCGACAAGCTGCTGGCGCAGGAAGAGGTGTGGATACGCAAGGGCGTGGAAGCGCGCCGCACGCGCAGCGTGGCGCGCATCCAGCGCCTGGAGGCGATGCGCCAGGCGCATGCGGCGCGCCGCGATGTGCAGGGCAAGGTCAAGCTCGATATCGACACCGGTGGTGCCAGCGGCAAGATCGTGGCCGAGCTGGAGAACGTGTTCAAGAGCTATGGCGATCGCACCATCGTGCGCGATTTCAGCGCCACCATTCTGCGCGGCGACAAGGTCGGCCTGGTGGGCCCCAACGGCGCCGGCAAGACCACGCTCTTGAAGATGATTCTGGGCGAGCTGGCACCCGACAGCGGCGAGGTGCGCCAGGGCTCGCGCCTTTCGGTGGCCTATTTCGACCAGATGCGCGACACGCTCAACCTGGACGCGACCCTGGCCGACACCATCAGTCCCGGCAGCGAGTGGATCGAGATCGGCAGCCAGAAGAAGCATGTGAAGAGCTATCTGGGCGACTTCCTGTTCTCGCCCGCGCGTGCCAACTCGCCGGTGAAGAGCCTCTCCGGCGGCGAGCGCAACCGCCTACTGCTGGCGCGCCTGTTCGCGCGACCCGCCAATGTGCTGGTGCTGGACGAGCCCACCAACGACCTGGACATCGAGACCCTGGAGCTGCTGGAAGAGCTGCTGGCCGAGTACGACGGCACCGTCTTCCTGGTCAGTCACGACCGGCGCTTTCTCGACAACGTCGTCACCTCCACCATCGTCAGCGAGGGCGAGGGGCGCTGGCGCGAATACGAGGGCGGGGTACAGGACTGGCTGCTGCAATCCAAGCGTGCCGCGGCGCTGCAGGCCAAGCAGGCGCCGGCGCCCGCACCGGCGCCCACTCCCGCGCCGGCCGTGGCCCTTGCCCCGGTCGCGCCGAAGCGCAAGCTCAGCTACAAGGAGCAGCGCGAGCTGGACGAGTTGCCCGCCCGCATCGAGGCGCTGGAGACCGAGCAGGCCCAGGTGGCCGCGCTGCTGGCCGGCAGCGAGCTCTACACCCAGGGGGCCGCGCGCCTGGCCGAGGTGACGGCGCGCGCCGGCCAGATCGAGGACGAGCTGATGGGCTTGCTGGAGCGCTGGGAAATCCTCGGCGCGCGCTGAAGAAAGAGCGCTAGCGCTTCTCGCCGCGCAGCTGCTGCAGCAGGCGCCAGAAGCGCGCGTCCTGCGAGGTGGCGAAGTTGATGCGCATCAGCGTGCCGGCGCGGCGCGTCGGGCTGAACAGCAGGCCCGGTGCGATCAGCCAGCCGGCGTCCAGCATGCGCTGCGCCAGGCGCTCGGTGTCCATGCCCAGCTCCAGCCAGCCGAACAGGCCCTGCGGCGGGGTCACGAATTCGCAGCCGGCCTCCTCGGCGAGGCGCACCACGCGCTGGCGCGCCGCGTCCAGCCGGGTGATGACGCGCTCGGCATGGCGGCGCAGCTGGCCCTGCTCCAGGCAGATCGCCACCGCGCGGTCCAGCAGCGGGCTGGTGGTGAGGGTGGAGAGCAGCTTCAGCTCGGTAAGCTGGTGCACCTTGTCGGGGCTGGCCGCCACATAGCCGACGCGCCAGGCCGGTGTGAGGATCTTGGAAAAGCCCGAGACATAGAGCGTGCGCTTGAGACCATCCAGGGCCGAGAGCCGCGGCGCGTGGTTGGGCGCCAGAAAGGCATAGGTGTCGTCCTCCACGATCATCAGATCGGCGCTTTCCGCCAGCTTGAGGATCTGGTGCGCACTCGCCAGTGAGAGGCTGTGGCCGGTGGGGTTGTGCAGCACCGAGACGGTCACATACATGCGCGGCCGATGCTCCTCGATGAGGCGCGCCATCACCTCCAGATCCGGGCCCTGCGGGCCGCGCGGCACCGGCAGCAAGCGCATGCCGGCCTGGGTGAGGCGCGCATACTCGATCGCCCAGCCGGGGTCGTCCACCAGCACCGCGTCGCCGGGGGCGAGCAGGCTGCGTGTGATCAGGTCCAGCGCATGGGTGGCGCCCACGGTGCTGACGATCTGCTCGGGCGCGGCATGCACGCCGATGTCCTCCAGCCTGCGCGCCAGCGCGGCGCGCAGGCGCGGGTCGCCGCCGGGCTCGCCGTACTGCAGGGCCAGTTGGTCGGGCTCCTCGCTCTGGCTGACGACGCGCCGCATGGCGCTCTGCAGCATGGGCAGGTCCAGCCATTCGCCCGGCAGGGTGCCCAGGCCCGGCGCGTGGCGCGCGTCGGCCTGGAACATGCCGCGTATCAGGGCCGAGGCGTCGATCGGTGCGTTGTGGTTTGCCGGGCTGGGGGCGGGCCGCTTGGCATGCGGGCGTGCCTCGCGCAGATCGCGCACGAAAAAGCCACGCTGCTTGCGCGCCTCCAGCATGCCCGAGGCCAGCAGCTGGTCGTAGGCCGCCACCACCGTGTAGGGGCTCACGCCATGGTGGCGCGCGCATTCGCGCACCGAGGGCAGGCGCGCGCCCGGCAGCAGCAGGCGCTGCTGGATGCGTTCGGCAAAGCGCAGCGCCAGCTGCTGGGCCAGCGGGGTGCTGGCATCGCGCGACAGGGGTGAGGCGGCGGCGCTGTGGCTCATGGTGGGCTCTCCGGCAATGAACGAACAACAAACAATGCAGCAGCCAAGTGTACTGGTGCTGTATTGCCCTGGCGTCCTGCCGGCGCCCCCGGCTCAGGGGCAGCTGCGCGGGGTCGTCTGATTGCCGCTGAGCCTTTGCAGCTGCAGCAGCGCCAGCAACTGGCCGCTGCCGTTGCGCAGCTCCAGCTGCAGGCGTGGCGTGCCACCATCGCCGCTGCTGGGCGCCAGCGCCTGCACCATGCCCATGGCCAGCACCGGCTCGATCAGCTTGGCGTCCAGATAGCCGCCATAGAAGAGCGCAGGCGCGCTGCCTGCCTGGCCCCATTCGGCGCTATAGCTCACGCGCGGGCAGCCGCCCTCCAGGCTGAGTTTGTTGCCTTCGAAACTCAGCACGAACTCGGGGTTGGCCCCGGCGCTGCTGGCGTACTGAACCTTGAGCGTGCCGGGATGGTTGGGGCTGATGCTGTTGCTGCCAATGGGCGGCTCGCAGCTGAGCTGGGTGGCCCAGGGGGCGCTGCAGACTGGGGCGGACTGGGCGCCGGCCTTGGCGAGGTAGTTCTGGGATTCGGAGGTCAGGCCGGTGCCGCCCGTGCCAGGCCCACAGGCACTCAAGAGCAGGGCGACCGCGCAGCCAAGCATGTGTTTTGGATTCATTGCTTCTTTCCCTTATCCATGGGTTCAGCATAGAAATAGACGCCGAAGCGCGCACGCTGACTTCTTTCGTCAGATTTGGCATGTTTGGCGTCGTCATTGAATCGGTCCTGAGCTTCCTGCATCACCAGCTTGAAGGCCTGGCGCCATGCCTGGCGCGAGACTTGATGCAGTTTGGTGGCTGAGGCCGGAGTGAGTTCGTCGACGAAGATGGACTGCTCCAGGAACTTGCCTTCACCGAGAAGATTGGCGCTACTTGCAGACAAGGCATCGCTCATATTGCTTGCGTACATCCAGGCCATCTCTTCCATGCCTTGGTGTGGGGTGAACTCCTCCGCCAACAAGCGCACGCCATCGGCTTCTTCGGCCACTCCTCCCAGCCGCAGCAATTCATCCAGCACGGCACGCGGTCGGATGTCGCTGCTGACGCGCGTGACCAGCGCATCGAAACTGTCCTCACTGCCGCTTCGAGGCAAGACCCTGGGTCGGCCGCCGTCATCAACAAACGGTGCTGAGTTGAGCCACAGCGCCACCACTTCGGCGGCCATGCTCAGGGGTCGGGTCGAGCCCTCGTCTTCCGGCTTGGTTTCGGCCAGCCGCGTCAGATTGCGCACATCGCGCCGGTGCACGCCCGACAGCAGACTCACCGCACTGTCGGTCTGCGGCATGCCGCGGTCCTTCAATTCGCGCTGCGCCGCGGCCAGGAATTCCGCCTTCAAGGCCTGGGCGAAGGCCGGGTAGGCCACGCCGCGCTTGACCAGCAGCCGCACCAGCGGCCGCAACACCTTGAGGCAGACCTCCAGCGTGAGGGTGGCGGCGGACTTCATAAGTCGCAGCGACACCGCAGCGGCTTGGGCTGAATCTGACTGCTGGCCTGAGGCATGGCGGATGGGCTTTGTGTTTGGTTTTGGATCTGGCCTGGCGGCGCGGGCGCATTGTCGATCGGTTGACGTGGGCCCTGATGTGTGGAATATTATCCCACACAACATTCGACCGGAGGAGAAAACTGTGATGAAGACGATGACGACAAGAAGGAGCGGCGCGATGCCCTGGCTGACGACGCTGGGTTTGGCAGTTGCGGCGGCACTGAGCGCCTGTGGCGGCGGCGGGACGGATTCGCTCGGTCCCGAGCCCAAGCCGCTGATCCTGCAGGGCACGGCGGCGGTGGGCATGGCGGTGGTGGGTGGCCAGGTGAGTGGCAAATGCCTGAAGGGCACAGGCAGCGCCACCACCGCTGCAGATGGCGGCTACAAAATCATCGTCCCGGACGGGCAACTGCCCTGCGCCCTGGAACTCAAGCATGCCGCCAGCGGCCTGCAGTTGCGCTCGCTGGCGGTGCCCGGCGGCAACGGCGAGACCGCCAACCTGACCCTGCTGACCGAGATGGTCACGACCCGACTGGCGCGGCGTGACGCCGCGGCCTACTTCGCCGGCTTCGATGCCGCGGCCGGCAAGGCCCTCAGCGTCGACAAGGTCAAGCTGGCCCAGGCCGATGTGGGCAAGCTGCTGGCGCCCACCACCGAGATCCGCAACCTGGGGGACTTCCTCGGCACGCCGCTGAAGGCCGCCACGCCCGCCAACCCCGGCCAGGGCGATGCGCAGGACAAGCTGCTGGACGCCTTGCACATGCGGCTCAGCAAGGCCCGCCAGGCACAGCTGCTGGGCGTGCTGGCGAATGCCGCCGACCCGGTGGACCCAGCGCCCTTCCAGCCCTGGATCACGGTGGAGCCCCAGGCCCTGAGCATGCTGGCCGGCGCCAGCCAGAGCCTGATGGCCGACATCAACTACCCGCCCAATGTGGTCTATGTGCGCCAGCCGGTGAAGTGGGCGCTGCTGGAAGCCAATGGCGGTGCGGTGGAGGCCCTCAACGGCAAGTACACCGCACCCAGCGCGAACGGTGTCTACCATGTGCGCGCCACGCGCGAGGACTTTGGCAGCGTGAGCGCCGATGTCACCGTGACCGTGGGCCAGCTGCAGAGCCTGGACCAGCGCGCCATCTCGGGCATCAAGAAGGCGCGCAATGCGGTGGTGCTCGACCAGGCCGCCTGGGCCGAGCTGTGGGGCCAGCATGTGGCCGGCAACACGCCGGCACCGGTTCTGCCGGCGGTGGACTTCGGCAAGGAGATGGTGTTGGCGGTGTTCCTGGGCGAGCGCAGCAACGGCTGCGCCAGCGTGGCGATCAGCGGGGTTGCGTCCAACGGCGCGGCGCTACAGGTGGTCTATCAGGAAGGCAAGCCCGCGGCCGGCAGCAACTGCGCCCAGGTGCTCAGCGCCCCGGCGCATCTGGTCAGGTTGCCCAGGTCGGCGCTGCCGGTGGAGTTCGTGCCGAAGCCCTGAGTGCCTCTGTGCCGGTCAGCCTGCCAATACAGAGGAGCTGGCTGATCGGCCGACTGTACTGGCCATGTACTGCATCCGGCCATAGACTGGCTGGATGCAGCCCCAAACCCTCGCATCCACGGCCTCCAGCGCGCCCGCCGATCTGCGCCGCGGCCTGGCCCTGGGGGTGCTGGGGGTGTTCATCTTTGCGCTCAGCATCCCGATGACGCGCCTGGCCAGCGGCAGCGCCGCGGCGCCGCAACTGCCGCCCGAGTTCGTGGCATTGGGGCGGGCGGCGTTGGCGGGTTTGCTGTCCATCGCCTATTTGCGCTGGACCGGGGCGCCGCGCCCGCAGGGGCGCCAATGGGCGCTGCTGGCCTTCACCGCCCTGGGCGTGGTGTTCGGCTGGCCCTTGCTGCTGGGCTATGCGGTGCGCCAGGTGGATGCCGTGCATGCCTCGGTGATCTCGGGCGTGCTGCCACTGGCCACCGCGGTGATCGCGGCCCTGGCGTTGCGCCAGCGTCCCAGTCTGGGTTTCTGGGCCTGCGCGGTGGCCGGGCTGGCCCTGGTGCTGTGCTTTGCCTGGTGGCGCGGCGCGGCCGGCCCGCAGGCGGCCGACCTGCTGCTGCTGGGCGCGGTGCTGAGTGCCGCGGCCGGCTATGTCAGCGGCGCCCAGCTGAGTGCGGCCATCCGGCCCGAGCAGGTGATCAGCTGGGTGCTGGTGCTGAGCCTGCCGCTGACGCTGCCCGCGGCCTGGCTGTTCTGGCCCGCGCAGCCGATCCGCGCGGCGGCCTGGGGCGGCTTTCTGTACGTGGCGCTGTTTTCGATGTGGTTGGGCTTTTTTGCCTGGTACCGGGCGCTGGCCCTGGGCGGCGCGGTGCGCGTCAGCCAGGTGCAGGTGCTGCAACCCTTTCTGTCCATGCTGCTGGCGGTGCCGATTCTGGGCGAGGCGCTGGACGGCGTGACGCTGTTGTTCGCGCTGGCCGTGATTGCCGTGGTTTGGTTGGGCAAGCGCATGCCCGTGCACGCGCAGGACGCGCGATGAAGCTGCTGTGCTTGCTGGCCAGCATGAGCTGGGAAACCCTTGCGCAGCCGCTCAGCCGGCTGCCAATTTTCGACAGTACCGCGCTGCAGGCGCAGGCGACGGTGGACTGGATTTGTACCCCCGGTGGTACAAGGACGGATTGATTTGCAGGAGACACAAGCAATGAGCACCATCTGGACCCAGGCGCGTCGCGCCGCGCGCATGAACCCGTCCATCATTCGCGAAATTCTCAAGGTCACCGAGAAGCCCGGCATCCTCTCGATGGCCGGCGGCCTGCCCTCGTCCGACACCTTCCCGGTGGAGGCGCTGAAGGCCGCCTGCGACAAGGTGCTGAGCGAGAACGCCAAGGAGGCCCTGCAATACGCCGCCAGCGAGGGCTTTGCGCCGCTGCGCGAATGGGTGGCCAAGCGCGTGGCCTCGCTGGGCATGCAGGTCGATCCCGACCAGGTGCTGATCACCAACGGCTCGCAGCAGGGCCTGGACCTGGTGGGCAAGATCCTGTGCGACGCCGGCGCACCGGTGGCGGTGGAAACGCCCACCTATCTGGGCGCGCTGCAGGCCTTCACGCCCTACGAGCCGATCTTCACCAGCCTGGCCAGCGACGCGCAGGGCCCCCTGCCCGAGGCCTTTGCCAGGCTGCCGCATGACGCGCCGGGCACGCGCTTTGCCTATCTGCTGCCCAACTACCAGAACCCCACCGGTCGCGTCATGAGCCTGGCGCGCCGCCAGGCGGTGATGGCGGCGGCCAAGGCGGCCGGCGTGCCGGTGATCGAAGACAACCCCTACGGCGACCTCTGGTTCGACGAGCCGCCGCTGCCCTCGCTCTCCTCGATGTGGCCGGAGGGCTCGATCTACCTGGGCTCCTTTTCCAAGGTGCTGACGCCGGGCTTCCGCCTGGGCTTCATCATTGCGCCCAAGGAGCTCTACCCCAAGCTGCTGCAGGCCAAGCAGGCGGCCGATCTGCACACGCCGGGTTTCAACCAACGCGTCGTTTACGAGGTCATCAAGAACGGTTTCCTGGACGAGCATGTGCCCAAGATCCGTGCCCGCTACAAGGCGAATCGCGATGCCATGGCCACGGCGCTGCAACAGCATCTGCCGGCGGGCTGCGAATGGCAGAGCCCCAAGGGCGGCATGTTCTTCTGGATCCGCCTGCCCGAGGGCCTGGACGCGATGGCCCTGCTGCCCCTGGCAGTGGAAGCGAACATCGCCTATGTGCCGGGCGCGGCCTTCTACGCCAGCGCGCCGGACCCGCGTGCGCTGCGCCTGTCCTTCGTGACGCTCACACCCGAGCTGATCACCGAGGGCGTGGCCATCTTGGGCCGCGTGCTGCACGAGGCGCTGGAAACGCAGGTCGAGCCGACGCCCTGAGGGCCGCTGCTCAAGCTAGCAGCAGAAAGTGATCGGCCAGCAAGAGGCCGAAGAGCGCGAACAGGTAGGCGATGGAGAAGCGGAAGCTCATCATCGCCTGCAGCTTGTCGCGCCGCAGCCGGTAGTTCCAATGCAGATAACGCGCGCCCACCAGCGCCGCGCCCAGCAGGTAGGGCCAGCCGCTCATGCCGATCGCCCAGGGCAGCAGGCTGGTGAACACCAGCACCCAGGTGTATTGCAGGATGCGGCGGCTGGTATGCGCAACGCCATGCGTGACCGGCAGCATCGGCACGGCGGCGCGCGCATAGTCCTCGCGCCGGTGGATCGCCAGGGCCCAGAAATGCGCCGGGGTCCAGATGAAGATGATGAGGAAGAGCAGCAAGGCGCCGGGCTCGATCTGCCCCTGCACCGCCACCCAGCCCAGCAGCGGCGGCGCGGCGCCCGCGGCACCGCCGATGACGATGTTCTGCGGCGTCGCATGTTTCAGAACCAGGCTGTAGATGCCGGCATAGCCGATCAGCGAGCCCAGCGTGAGCGCGGCGCACAGCGGGTTGGTGTAGGCCATCAGCAGGGCCATGCCGGCGCTGCCCAGCAGCAGCGCGTAGGCGAGCACCTGGGGCGCGCCGAGGCTGCCGGTGGGCAGGGGGCGGCCGCGTGTGCGCGCCATCAAGGCATCGATGCGGCGGTCCACCAGATGGTTCACGGCGGCGGCGGCACTCGCCACCAGGGCGATGCCCAGATTGCCGAACAGCAGTAACTGCCAGTCCGGCAGGCCGGGGCGAGCCAGCAGCATGCCCACCAGCACGGTGAAGCTCATCAGCGCCACCACGCGCGGCTTGCCGAGCTCGAAGTAGCTGCGCCAGAGCGGCCGGCGTGCGCCGGCGAGATCCAGGCTGAGGCTGGAATCGTTGCTCATGTCATTTGAAATAGAAGCTGCGCATCTGGTGCACCCAGCTGGCCTCGCTGAACATCAGCCCGATCAACACCGCCAGCAGCAGCGGCGGCAGCAGGATGGCGTAGATGAGCGCCAGCCGCTCCCAGGCCATGTGCATGAAGACGGCGACGATGAGCCCGGCCTTGAGCGCCATGAAGGCGAGGATCAGGGTCCAGCGCAGCAGGCCATGGAGCTGGAAATAGTCCACCAGATAGGACATGGTGCTGAGCACGAACAGCAGGCCCCAGACCTTGAAATACAGGGCGATCGGGGGTTGCTGGTGCTCTGGGCTGCTTGCATGCATGGCTGACCTCACCACAGGTAGAAGAGCGCGAAGATGAAGACCCAGACCAGGTCCACGAAGTGCCAGTAGAGGCCGGCGATCTCGACGATCTGGTAGTTGGGCCCGCCCGGCCCACGCTCGTAGCGACCCTGCTGCACGCGCCGCGCCACGATGGCCAGGTAGATCACCCCGGCCGAGACATGCAGGCCGTGGAAGCCGGTGATCATGAAGAAGCAGGCGCCGAACTGGGCCGCCCCCATCGGATTGGCCCAGGGCCTTACGCCCTCGTGGATCAACTTGGTCCACTCGAAGGCCTGCATGCCCACGAAGGTGGCGCCCAGCAGGGCGGTGGCCAGCATCAGCGCCGCGGCCGCGCCGCGCTGGCGCCGGTAGGCGCAGTTCACCGCCATCGCCATGGTGCCGCTGCTGCTGATCAGCACAAAGGTCATGATGGCAATCAGCAGCAGCGGCACCGGCTGGCCGGCGATCTGCAGCGAGAACACCTCGCTGGGGTTGGGCCAGGGCACGGTGGTGCTGTTGCGCACCGCCATATAGCCGGTGAGGAAGCAGCTGAACACAAAGGTGTCGCTGAGCAGGAAGATCCACATCATGGCCTTGCCCCAGGGCACCTGGAAGGCCTGCTGGTCGGCGGCCCAGTCCTCGACGAGGCCGCGCCAGCCTGGGGTGCTGCTGCCGGTGGTGGAGCTGGCGGTCATGGGGGGCTCCTTGGTGGTGCCGGTTCAGCGCGTGCCGCAGATGGCACGCACCAGTTCGGGGCTTAGCCAGCCCAGGGTGGCGTAAAGCAATGCCCAGAGCAGCAAGAGGAAATGCCAGAAGCGTGCGCACAGCGCCAGGCCTATGGCGCGCTGGGCGGCATCGGCCCGCGGCCAGGCGCGCAGGCAGCGCCACCAGCCCCACAGGCCGCCCAGCACGTGCAGGCCATGCATGGCGGTGAGCAGGTAGAGAAAGCTCGCCGCCGGGTTGCCGCTCGGCAGCACGCGTGCCGCCGCCAGGGCCTGCCAGCCCCAGAGCTGCACCAGCACAAAGGCGAGGGCACAGAGGCCACCCCAGCGCAAACCGCGGGCGTCGCGCGCGGCGTAGCGGCGGCCCAGTTCCAGGGCCAGGCTGCCCAGCGCCAGCAGGGCGCTGCTGAGCATGAACTGCCAGGGCAGGGCGAGCGGGAAGCCCTCCAGCCCGTTCAGCCGCATGACATAGGCCACCAGCAGCAGGAAGAAGATCGAGCTCGACACCGCCATCATGAACCACAGGGCGGTGCTGGCGGCGGCCTGTGGACGTGGCCAGGCGCCGGTTTGCAAGGGGGCGGCCAGGCCGTTCATGCCAGTTGCTCCCGGGGCCTGCCGTGGCTGGTGTCGGGGCCCTCGACACCGCCGGCGGACAGCGGTGCGGTCTGCGGGATGAAGTCCTCCGGCGCGCCCGGCACGCTATAGGCATAGGCCCAGCGATGCACCACCGGCAGGGTGGCACCCCAGTTGCCATGGCACGGCGGGGTGTCGGGCGTGAACCATTCCAGCGAGGCGGCGCGCCAGGGGTTGGGCTCGGCCCTGCGGCCGGCCTTCAGGCTCCACAGCAGGTTGAACACGAACACCAGCTGGGTGATGCCCACGATGATGGCCGCCACCGTGATGAAGGTGTTGAGCTGGTGGGCCGAATCGGGGATGAACTGGTAGTTCCGGTACTCGTAGTAGCGCCGCGGCATGCCCAGCAGGCCGAGGTAATGCATGGGGAAATAGATCGCGTAGGTGCCGATGAAGGTGAGCCAGAAATGCAGATGGCCGAGGCGGTCGTCGAGCATGCGGCCGCTGATCTTGGGGTACCAGTGGTAGATCGCGCCGAACACCACCAGCAGCGGCGCCACCCCCATCACCATATGGAAATGAGCCACGACGAAGTAGGTGCCCGAAAGCGGGATGTCCACGCTGACGTTGCCCAGGAACAGCCCGGTCAGCCCGCCGATGATGAAGGTGGAGATGAAGGCGAGCGCGAACAGCATCGGCACGCTCAGATGTATGTCGCCGCGCCATAGCGTGAGCAGCCAGTTGTAGACCTTGATCGCGGTGGGCACGGCAATGATGAGGGTGCTGGTGGCGAAGAAGAAACCGAAGTAGGGGTGCATTCCACTGACGAACATATGGTGGGCCCACACCACGAAGCTCAGCACGCCGATCGCCAGGATGGCCCAGACCATGGTGCGGTAGCCGAAGATGCACTTGCGCGCATGCACGCTGATGAGGTCGGAGACGATGCCGAAGGCCGGCAGCGCGACGATATAGACCTCGGGGTGGCCGAAGAACCAGAACAGGTGCTGGAACAACAGCGGGCTGCCGCCCTTGGTCTCGGTGATCTGGCCCATCGAGACCAGTGCGGGCATGAAGAAACTGGTGCCTATGGTCTTGTCCAGCAGCATCATGATGCCGCTCACCAGCAGGGCCGGAAAGGCCAGCAGGGCCAGGATGGTGGCGGTGAAGATGCCCCAGACGGTGAGCGGCATGCGCAGCAGGCTCATGCCGCGGGTGCGCGCCTGCAGCACCGTGGTGACATAGTTCAGGCCACCCATGGTGGCGGCGACGATGAAGATCACCAGCGAGACCAGCATCAGGATGATGCCCCAGTCATGGCCGGGCGTGCCGGGCAGGATGGCTTGCGGCGGATACAGCGTCCAGCCCGCGCCGGTGGGGCCGCCGGGCACGAAGAAGCTGATCATCAGCACCACCACCGAGAGCAGGTAGACCCAGAAGCTCAGCATGTTCAGGTAGGGGAACACCATGTCGCGTGCCCCCACCATCAGCGGGATCAGGTAGTTGCCAAAACCGCCCAGGAACAGCGCGGTGAGCAGATAGATCACCATGATCATGCCGTGCATGGTGACGAACTGGTAATAGCGCTCGGCGTTGATGAATTCGAACTGGCCCGGGAAGCCGATCTGCAGCCGCATCAGATTGGACAGCAGCAGGCCCACCAGGCCCACCAGCACCGCGGTACCGCCATACTGGATCGCGATCACCTTGTGGTCCTGGCTCCAGACGTACCTGGTCCAGAAGCTCTGCGGTTCGTCATGCTCGGAATGGCTCATGCGCTCCTCGTTGGTCAGGGCTGTCTATTTGCTGCCGCGCGACTCGATATAGGCCACCAGGGCGTTGACCTCGTCGCTGCTGAGTTCGATCTTGGGCATGATGGGCGCAAAGCCCTTCACCACGCGCGCCTGCGGGTCGGTGATCTCGCCGCGCAGGAACGCCGCATCCACCTGCTGCGTGCTGCCATCGGCGAGGGTCTCGGTCTTGCCGTACAGACCCTTCCATGTCGGGCCCACGCCGGCCGAGCCGTCCACGCTGTGGCAGGCCACGCAGGCCTTGGCCTTGGCCAGCGCTTCGCCGCGCGCCACCGGCGTGTCGGCCACCGCGGCGGCCGGCTGACCGAAGTGCGCCTGGCCACCCAGCCAACTCTGGAACTGCGGCAGCGCCTCCACCACCACGGTGCCGCGCATATTGGCGTGGCCGACGCCGCAGAGCTGTGCGCACAGGGCCTCGTAGCGGCCCGCCTCGGTGGGCGTGAACCAGAAGCTGGTGACGGTGCCGGGCACCATGTTCAGGCGCGCGCGCATCGGCGGCATGTAGAAGTCGTGCAGCACGTCGGCCGAGCGCAGCAGGAACTTCATTGGCTGGTTCAGCGGCAGATGCAGCTCCGAGCCTTCCACCAGCACATCGTCCTGCCCATTGGGGTCGGCCGGGTCCAGGCCATAGGGGTTGCCGGCCGTCATGAAGCGTGCATCGCTGCTGCCGAACTTGCCGTCGGCGCCGGGGAAGCGGTAGCGCCACTGCCATTGCTTGCCCAGCACCTCGACCAACATGGCGTTGGCGGGCGGGCGCACATAGTCGGCGTAGACCAGCAGGCCGGGCGCCAGCAGGCCGATGATGCCCAGCGCGGTGATGCCGATCAGCCAGCGTTCCAGCCGATGGTTCTCGGGCTGATAGGCGGCGCGCCGGCCGGGCTTGTGCTTGAAACGCACGAGCAGCCAGACCAGCAGCAGGTTGAGGACGACGAAGAACAGGCCGGTCACCGCGAAGGTGATGTCCAGCGTGTGGTCCATCTCCAGCCAGTTGGATGCCAGCGCCGGGGCATGCCAGGGGTTGATGAAATGAAACACCAGTGAACCCAGCACCATGATGATGATCACCAAGGCCAAGATCATGCCCAACTCCTTCCAGCGTATGGAGGCTGCGCCCGGCGCAGCGAACCGGCTTGTCAGTGAGGCGTGCGGTACAGGGCCAGGCGCCAGTAGGTGCTGGCGGCGCTGATGCCGAAGATCAAATGCGCGATGAAGGTGCCCCAGCCGCGCAGGTCGCTCATCCAGGGGAACACCGTGCTCATCGCATGGAAGTTCACGAAGTAGACCAGCACCCCGGCCGCGGCCCCGATCACCTCCATCATGGCGGCGCTGGACTCGTAGTGGAAGCCGGCGATCACATAGGCCATGCAGAGGCCGAACACCAGGCCAAGCACATAGTGAGTTAGCAGGGCGACGCTGACAACGGCGAAGTCGAAGCCGGAGCCTTGCAGAACCTGTTGCCCGAGCATGATGGCAGCCACCAGACGCGAGGTATGCCAGGGGCTGACATCGTTCAGTACCGCCGACCAGACCAGCTCCAGCACCATCATCACGGCACCGGCCACCAGTCCGGCGACGCAGGCCACCGGCCAGTCCGGCGCGCCCTGCGACCATCGATGCGATTGCGCTTGTGCTTGCATGCGACCTCCTCAGCAGGGCAGCGATCGAGACGATCGACACACCTGGCATCTGGCCTCCGCCTGCGACGCGTGCAGGCGCTGAGGCGAATGGAGTGACGGACTGCTCTTGACTCGCGTCAATACGGTTTATATACCCCGCCCGTTGGGCCCGCAAGGGCAATGACGTGCATCTTCCCGACGCTGGGGGTCATGCCTTGCCTTGTGCGGTCAGGCCGGCAATACAGTGTGTGTGCGTGTCCGCGTGGCTGTACTGGTGTCGGTGGCCATCAGCCCCCTAATATCGACCCGGGCCGCTTGGGCCCGCCGCGAATCCGGAGTCATGAAGTCACGACGTTTTGCCCAGGTGGATGTGTTCACCGATGTGGCCCTGCGGGGCAATGCGCTGGCGGTGGTGGTCGACGCCGAGGGGCTCAGCGACGCGCAGATGCAGGCGCTGGCATGCTGGACGCAGCTGTCCGAGACCACCTTCTTGCTGCCGCCTAGCGACCCAGCCGCCGACTATCGCCTGCGCATCTTCACGCCGGCCGGCGAGCTGCCCTTTGCCGGCCATCCGACCCTGGGTTCGGCCCATGTCTGGTTGAGCCATGGCGGTGTTCCCAGGCGCGCGGATGAGCTGGTGCAGCAATGCGGCATCGGACTCGTGCGCGTGCGGCGCGACGGCGAGCGCCTGGCCTTTGCTGCGCCGCCGTTGCGGCGTAGCGGGCCGGTGGACGCGGCGCTGCGCGAGCAGGTGGCGCGGTCCTTGCGCCTGGCCGAGCAAGACCTGCTCGACGTGGTCTGGGTCGCCAATGGTCCGCCCTGGGTCGGCGCCAGGTTGCGCAGTGCAGCCGCGGTGCTGGCGCTGCAGCCCGACTATTTGGCCATGCAGGGCATCGAGCTGGGCGTGGTGGGCGCTTATCCCGAGGGCGGGCCGGCGCAGTTCGAGGTGCGTGCCTTTGTGCCCGGCCAGCCTCAGCCGGAGGACCCCGTCACCGGCAGCTTGAACGCCGGTTTGGCGCAATGGATGATGGGCGCCGGACTGGCTCCCGCGGCCTATCTGGTTTCACAGGGCACCGCTTTGCAACGTGCTGGCCGGGTTCATGTGCGGCGCCAGGGCGATGACATCTGGATCGGTGGCGATGTCACGTCCTTGATCCAAGGGCAGATAGGACTTTGATGACGATGCTGACCGAAGACTTGTTTCGAGAAGACGCGCAGCTGGTCGAATGCCAGGCGCGTGTGCTGCGCGTGGACGAGCGCGGCGTGTTGCTGGATCGCACGGTGTTTTACCCGCTTGGCGGCGGCCAGGCCGGCGACGCCGGCGAACTGCTGCTGCCCGACGGCCGTGCGCTGCGCATCGCCGACACCCGCAAGGGCGAGGCGGGCGAGATCCTGCATCTGCCGGCGCCGGAGCAGCCGGAGCTGCTGGCGGCGTTGGTGACGGGGCTGGTCGTCGGCGCCCGCATTGACTGGGCACGCCGGTATGCGCATATGCGCTTTCATACCGCCACGCACCTGCTGTGTGCGCTGGTGCCGCATCCGGTCGACGGCTGCTCGATCACCGCGCAGTACGCAAGGCTGGACTTTCATATGACCGAGCCGCTGGACAAGGACGAGCTCACGGTCGGGCTGGCGCGCCTCATCGCCGAAGCGCATGCCGTCAGCCACAGCTGGATCAGCGACGAGGAACTCGATGCCAATCCCGGCCTGGTGCGCAGCATGAGCGTGCAGCCTCCGCGCGGCTCGGGCCGGGTGCGGGTGCTGCAAATAGAGGGTGTGGACCTGCAACCCTGCGGCGGCACGCATGTGTCGAACACGGCCGAGATCGGTGCCGTGGTCGTCACCAAGATAGAGAAGAAGTCGGCCAAGACCCGCAGGGTCGTGCTGGGGTTTGCAATATGACGATGAAGATACTGGGCAAGGCCTCGTCCATCAATGTGCGCAAGGTCTTGTGGACCTGCGCCGAGCTGGGCCTGGACTTTGAGCGCGAGGACTGGGGCGCGGGCTTCGCCGACCCGCAGACGCCCGAGTTCCTCAAGCTGAACCCGAACGGCATGGTGCCGGTGCTGGTCGACGGCGGCTTCGTGCTGTGGGAGAGCAACAGCATCTGCCGCTACCTGGCGGCACGCGAGGCGCGCGGCGATCTCCTGCCGGCAGCGCCGCAGCCACGCGCCCGGGTCGAGCAATGGATGGACTGGCAGGCCGGCGAGCTCAACAACAGCTGGCGCTACGCCTTCATGGGCCTGGTGCGCCAGAGTCCGGCGCACCAGGATGCCGTGGCACTGGCGGCCGGCGTGGCGGGCTGGAACCGGCACATGGCCATGCTGGACGCGCAGCTGGCGGCCGGCGGCCCTTATGTGCTCGGGGCCGACTTCACGCTGGCCGATGTGGTGCTGGGCCTGTCGGTGCACCGCTGGGTCGTGGCGCCGCTTGTGCATGCCGAGCTGCCCGCTGTGCGCGCCTATTACCAGCTTTTGAGCGCGCGTCCGGGCTTTATGGCGCATGGCCGCAATGGCCAGCCCTGAGGGACCTGCGCTTACTCGTTGCGGAAGTTGTCGTGGCAGGCCTTGCAGGTCCTGGCGGTATTGCCGAACGCGACCTTGAGCTGGTCCAGATTGTTTGATTTGGCGGCCTGCACCAGCTTGCTAGCCTCGGCCTGCAGGCTTTTCGCGGCCTCGTCGAACTTGGCGCGTTCGCTCCAGACATTGGCCTTGGGGCTGCCCTTCTCGCTGCCGCCCGTGCCTTCTACAAAGCCTCCATAGGGCAGCTTGGCGAGTTCGGCCACGATCTCGGCATTGGCCAGCGCGGCAGCGGCGTCGAAGGGCACACGCCCTTGCGCCATCGCGCCGATGCGTCCGAAATGGGTCGCCATCACGGTGAAGGCCGCCTTGCGGTACTTGACCGCATCTTCGGGCTTCTGGAACTGGGCGTGAGATGGCAGGGCGCTGCACAGGCCGACGGCCAGTGCGATCAGGTAACGCTTCATGCTGGAAATCCTTGCAATGTTCGGGTGGCTGGTGCCGGGGCTTGCCCGGGCCAGCGAGTGTATGCAGGGCCGAAATGTTTGGGTTATCGTCGGCACATGTCCTTCTCTTGCCAACAGCGCTTGCTGCCATGAACGAGGCGACGGCTGAATTGCGGGCCCGGGTGCGCGTGTGGGATCTGCCGACGCGGCTGTTCCACTGGGCCCTGGTGCTGGCCGTGCTGGGCTCGGTGCTGAGCGCCAAGCTGGGCGGCAATGCCATGGTCTGGCATATGCGGCTTGGCTATGCGGTGCTGACCCTGGTGGCCTTCCGGGTGCTCTGGGGGCTGGTGGGCGGCCATTGGTCGCGCCTGCAGCATCTGATCTACAGCCCGGCGGCGATCTGGCGCTATCTGCGCCACCAGCCGCTGCCGGGCGAGCGCTTCGACATCGGCCACAACCCGCTGGGCGGGCTCTCGGTGCTGGCGATGCTGGTGTGGTTGCTGCTGCAGGTGGGCTCGGGGCTGATCGCCGACGACGAGATCTCCGTCACAGGCCCGCTGATCCGTTTCGTTAGCAGCGAGCAGAGCCTGGCCTGGACGGCCTATCACAAGCACCTGGGGCAATGGGGCTTGCTGGCCTTGGTGGCCGCCCATGTGCTGGTGGTGCTGTTCTACCGCTTCGGCAAGGATCGCGACCTGCTGGGCCCGATGTTCAGCGGCGACAAGCAGCTGCCCGCCCATGTGCCGGCATCGCGCGATTCGCTCGCCACGCGCCTGTTCGCGCTCACCCTGCTGGGCGCCTGCGGCGCCGCGGTCTACCTGCTGGTGAGCCTGGGCTGATGGGTACACTGCCGGCCTGCATGGAAACACCCGATATCAGCCTGGTCCTGCCGGAGTCGCCCGAAGGCATTGAACTCACCCGCGAGATCCTGCGCGAGTACGCACAGTCCCTGGGCGTGGACCTGTGCTTCCAGAATTTCGAGGCCGAGCTGGCCGGTTTGCCGGGCGAATATGCCCAGCCCGCCGGTCTGATGCTGCTGGCCATGGTGGATGGTCAGCTGGCCGGCTGTGGCGGCTTTCGCCCGGCGCCGGATGTGGACTATCCCAATGCCTGCGAGATGAAGCGCCTGTTCGTGCGCCCGGCCTTCCGGCGTTTCGGCCTGGGGCGCTTGCTGGCCCAGGCCCTGATCGACCGCGCCACCGAGTCGGGCTATTCGGCCATGCTGCTGGATACCCTGGACGATATGGAGGCGGCGCGCGGCCTCTACGAAAGCCTGGGCTTCGAAGAGATCCCGCCCTACTACTTCAACCCGATCGCGGGCGCCCACTACCTGAAAGTGGAGCTGGGCTGAGTTACGCAGCGGTACGGCGCTAGCATCGCGCCATGCCGATCGAACTTGCCTGTCCGCAGCCCGCCACCCTGGGCGAATCGCCGCTGTGGCACCCTTTGGAGCAATGCCTCTACTACGTGGACATCGCCGCGCGCCAGGTCTTGTGCCTGCGCGAGGGTGAGGCGCAGCCGCGGGTCTGGCAGCTGGCCAGCGAGCCGGGTTGCATCGCCGCGCTGGCCGGCGGTGGCCTGCTGGTCGCGCAGCGCAACGGCCTGTGGAGACTGGACACGGCCAGCGGCGCGCATGAGTGCCTGATGCCACCGCCCTTTGATCCCGGCAGGCAGCGTTTTAACGATGGCAAGCCCGATGCACAGGGGCGCTTCTGGGTCGGCACGATCGACGATGCGCGCCAGCCCGAGGCGGGCCTGTACCGCTTCGACGGCCAGCGCTGCGAGAGGGTCGCCGACGGCATCACCACCTCCAACGGGCTGGCCTGGAGTCCCGACCAGCGCCGCATGTACTGGTCGGACACCAAGGCCCACGCGGTCTACGCTTTCGATTTCGACGCCGGCCAGGGCGCGCTGGGTCCGCGCCGCTTGTTCGCGCAATTCGAGCCGCGCCAGGCCGATCAGGCCCTGGACGACTATGCCGGCCGGCCCGACGGCGCGGCGGTGGATGCCGAGGGCTGCTACTGGGTCGCGATGTTCGAGGGACAGCGCCTGTTGCGGCTGTCGCCTTCCGGCGAGTTGCTGCAAACCCTGCGGTTGCCGGTGCGCTGCCCCACCATGCCGGCATTTGGCGGCCCGGACCTGCGCACGCTCTACATCACCACGGCACGCGAAAAGCGCCCCGCCGAGGAGCTGGCCGCCCAGCCCTGGGCCGGTTGCGTGCTGAAGTTGCGGGTGGATGTGCCGGGGCTGCCGGCCCAGCTCGCACGGCTCTGAGCGCTTGCATGGAGCCCAAGGCCAAGGGTGACTAAAGCCACAGCGTGCGCTTTGTCAAGCCCGGCCGCAAAGGCATGTGCAGCGCTGCGTTACCTGGGCGTAAGGGGAAACCACATATAATCCTTGGGTTTTGCTGATTGCACCCCCAAGCCGTGAGCCCTGAGAACCTGCGCGCCCGTGACAATGCCGCGCCGCAGGCCAGGCCTGACGATGCCTGGGGAGATGAGGTCGGCGAAGAGCCTTTCAAGGTGCTGTCGCGTGAAGAAGCGCAAAGCCTGCGGGCCGGGTGGCCAAAGTGGTCGCCCTGGCGCCTGGTGGCGGTGCAGGCCCTGGCAGGCGTGGTGATGGCTGCGCTCTGGTGGTTGTTCACGCAGGAGAGCAGCAAGGCGTGGTCGGCGCTGTGTGGCGCGATCGCGGTGGTGGTGCCCAACGGCCTGATGGCCTGGGGTGCGACCAGACGAACGGTGACGGATGCGGGAGCGGCCTTGCTCTCGATGATGTTCTGGGAGTCGATCAAGATTTTGCTGGCCATTGCCATCCTGGTGGTGGTGGCCAAACGGGTGGCGGATCTGAGTTGGCTGGCGATGCTGGTGACCATGATCCTGTGCCTGAAAGTTAATTGGCTGGTCCTGCTCACGCGGGGCCGTTCTACAAGCATTAGTGACGGAAACTGACGATGGCAGCCGAAGGACACGCGCCGAACGCGGGCGAATACATCCAGCACCACCTGCAGCATATGCAGGTCAATTTCTCGGGGCAGGCGGTCAAGCAGACCAGCATCGTTGACTTCAGCCTGTTCAATCTGGACTCGCTGATCTATTCGGTGATCCTGGGCGTGCTGGGCTGCTTCATCCTGTGGCGCGCCGCGCGCAAGGCCACCTCGGGCGTGCCGGGGCGCTTCCAGGCGGCCGTCGAAATCGTCGCCGAAATGGTCGAGAACCAGGCCAAGGGCGTGATCCACAACGCCGCCAGCCGCAAGGTCATCTCGCCGCTGGCCCTGACGGTGTTCGTCTGGATCTTCCTGATGAACTTCATGGACATGCTGCCGGTGGACCTGCTGCCCTCGGCCTGGACCCAGGTCTGGGCCTCGATGGGCCACGACGCGCACCACGCCTATATGCGTGTGGTGCCCACCGCCGACCTTTCCACCACGCTGGGCATGTCCACCAGCGTGCTGCTGGTGTGCTTCTTCTACAGCGTCAAGATCAAGGGCGTCGGTGGTTGGACGCATGAACTGCTGGCTGCGCCCTTTGGCGACAAGTGGTTCCTGTACCCGATCAACTTCCTGATGCAGCTGATCGAATTCGCTGCCAAGACCGTCTCGCACGGCATGCGACTGTTCGGCAATATGTTTGCCGGCGAGCTCGTGTTCATGCTGATCGCGCTGATGGGTGGTGTCTGGGCCTGGAGCTTGAACCCCCTCACGGGCGGCTTCTGGCTGGGCTTCGGTCATGTGGTGGCCGGTACGGTGTGGACCCTGTTCCACATCCTGATCATCACGCTGCAGGCCTTCATCTTCATGATGCTGACCTTGATCTATACGGGCCAAGCGCACGACGCGCACTGATCCGCAAGCTGTCTTTCTCTTTTCTTCCCTTTACTTTTTTCTTCTATTCCATTCAGGAGCTAATCATGGAAAACATCCTCGGTCTCGTCGCACTGGCTTGCGGTCTCATCGTTGGTCTGGGCGCTCTGGGCGCTTCTATCGGTATCGCTCTGATGGGCGGCAAGTTCCTGGAGTCTTCGGCTCGCCAGCCTGAGCTGATGAACGAACTGCAAACCAAGATGTTCATCTTGGCCGGTCTGATCGACGCTGCCTTCCTGATCGGTGTGGCTATCGCTCTGCTGTTCGCATTCGCCAAGCCCTTCGCGATCTAAGCGGCTCGCCCACCTTTCACGGTTGAAAGGATCGTGCTGTGAATATCAACGCAACCCTGTTCCTGCAAGCGATCGTCTTTGCGATCCTTGTGTGGTTCACCATGCGCTTCATTTGGCCGCCTGTGATGAAGGCGCTGGATGAGCGTGCGCAGAAGATCGCTGACGGGCTGGCTGCGGCCGACAAGGCCAAGAGCGAATTGGCAACCGCCAACAAGCGCGTTGACGAGCAACTGAGCCAGGCGCGCAACGAAACCACCAAGCAGCTGGCCGACGCCGAAAAGCGTGCCGCTGCGATCGTGGACGAAGCGAAGAAGCGCGCAGAAGATGAAGGCGCCAAGATCGTGGCTGCTGCCAAGGCCGAGGCCGAACAGCAAGCCGCGCGTGCCCGTGAGGCCCTGCGCGAGCAGGTCGCCGCACTGGCCGTGAAGGGCGCCGAGCAAATTCTGCAACGCGAAGTCAATGCCAGCGTGCACGCCGAATTGCTGGGCCGTCTGAAGACGGAGCTGTAATCATGGCTGAGCTCGCAACCATTGCACGCCCTTACGCTGAAGCGCTCTACCAGGTCGCGGTCAAGCATGATGTGAAGGCCTGGGGCGCGGCGCTCGACGCGCTCGCCCTGGTCGCGCGTGATGCCGATCTGCGCCAGTTCGCCGACAACCCCAAGGTCACGTCCGAGCAGGTGTACGCGGTGATGACCGCGGCCGCCAAGCAAGACCTGGCCCCGGAGCTGCAGAACTTTCTGCGCGCGGTGATCGAGAACGGCCGCTTGGGCGCGCTGCCCGAAGTGGTGGCGCAGTTCCATGTGCTGGCCAATGCCGCAGCCGGCGTGGCTGATGCGCAGATCTTCAGCGCCTATCCCATCGATGCAGCCCAGCTGAGCGATGTGATTGGCACCCTGGAGAAGCGTTTCGGTCGCAAGCTCGAAGCCCATGTCACGCTGGAGCCTTCACTCATCGGCGGTATCCGTGTGGTGGTCGGCGACGAGGTGCTCGACACCTCCGTCAAGGCCCGCCTGGAACGCATGAAAGTGGCGCTCACAGCTTAAAAGCTAGCGCGAGAAGACACCTATTCCGATTCATCCCTGTGTCACCCGCGCTCTGGCAACAGACGCCCGACCAGATGGGAGCAAGCAATGCAACTGAATCCTGCTGAAATTTCCGAATTGATCAAGAGCCGCATCGAGGGCCTTGGCACATCGACGGACGTCCGCAACCAGGGCACCGTGGTGTCCGTCTCCGACGGTATCGTCCGCATCCACGGCCTGTCCGACGTGATGCAAGGCGAAATGCTGGAGTTCCCCGCCGCCGCCGATGGTCAACCCACCTACGGCCTGGCGCTGAACCTCGAGCGCGACTCCGTGGGTTCCGTGATCCTGGGTGCCTACGAGCACATCTCCGAAGGCGACACCGTGAAGTGCACGGGCCGCATTCTGGAAGTGCCCGTCGGCCCCGAGCTGATCGGCCGCGTCGTGAACGCCCTGGGCCAGCCGATCGACGGCAAGGGCCCGATCAACGCCAAGATGACGGACGTGATCGAAAAGGTCGCTCCCGGCGTGATCGCCCGTAAGTCCGTGGACCAGCCGGTGCAGACCGGTCTGAAGTCCATCGACTCGATGGTGCCCGTGGGCCGCGGCCAACGTGAGTTGATCATTGGCGACCGTCAGACCGGCAAGACTGCCGTCGCGATCGACGCCATCATCAACCAAAAGGGTCAGAACATGACCTGCATCTACGTCGCCATCGGCCAGAAGGCGTCGTCGATCAAGAACGTGGTGCGTGCCCTGGAAGCCAATGGCGCGATGGACTACACCATCGTGGTGGCCGCCTCGGCCTCCGAGTCGGCTGCCATGCAGTACGTCTCGGCCTACTCCGGCTGCACCATGGGCGAGTACTTCCGCGACCGCGGCCAAGACGCGCTGATCGTGTATGACGACCTGTCCAAGCAGGCCGTGGCCTACCGCCAGGTCTCGCTGCTGCTGCGTCGTCCGCCCGGCCGCGAAGCCTTCCCCGGCGACGTGTTCTATCTCCACAGCCGTCTGCTGGAGCGCGCAGCCCGCGTGAACGCCGATTACGTGGAAGCCTTCACCAAGGGCGAAGTGAAGGGCAAGACCGGTTCGCTGACCGCGCTGCCCATCATCGAAACCCAGGCCGGTGACGTGTCCGCCTTCGTTCCGACCAATGTGATCTCGATCACCGACGGTCAGATCTTCCTGGAAACCAGCCTGTTCAACGCCGGTATCCGCCCCGCCATCAACGCCGGTATCTCGGTGTCGCGCGTCGGTGGTGCAGCGCAAACCAAGCTGATCAAGAACCTGTCCGGCGGTATCCGTACCGACCTGGCCCAGTACCGTGAGCTGGCCGCGTTTGCGCAGTTCGCTTCCGATCTGGACGAGTCCACCCGCAAGCAGCTGGACCGCGGTGCCCGCGTGACCGAGCTGCTCAAGCAGGCCCAGTACTCGCCGCTGCCGATCAGCCTGATGGCTGCCACGCTGTACGCGGTGAACAAGGGCTTTATGGACAGCCTGGACGTCAAGAAGGTTCTGGCTTTCGAGCACGGCCTGCACCAGTTCCTGAAAACCAGCCACGCCGCCCTGCTGGCCAAGCTGGAGGCCGACCGGGCCATGGACAAGGATGCTGAAAGCCAGCTGAACGAGGCCATCACCACGTTCAAGAAGTCCTTCGCCTAATGACCATGACCGGGCTGTGATGCAAAGAACGGCCCGGACCTAACAGGAGAAATCATGGCATCAAGCAAGGAAATTCGCGGCAAGATCAAGAGCTTCGAGAACACGAAGAAGATCACCAAGGCCATGGAGCTGGTGTCCGCTTCCAAGATGCGCAAAGCGCAAGACCGGATGCGTGCGGCCCGCCCCTACAGCGAGAAGATCGGCAATATCGCCGCCAATCTCGCCCAGGCCAACCCCGAATACCAGCACGCCTTCCTGGTCAAGAACGACCAGGCCAAGACGGCCGGCTACGTGGTGGTGACAACCGACAAGGGTCTTTGTGGCGGCTTGAACACCAACCTGCTGCGCGCCACCACCAACAAGCTCAAGGAGCTTGAGGGCGCGGGTCAGAAGGCGGAAGTCGTTGCCATCGGCAACAAGGGCTACGCCTTCATGAACCGCATCGGCGCCAAGGTGGTCGCGCATGCCACGCAGCTGGGCGACCAGCCGCATATCGAGAAGCTCATTGGCCCCGTCAAGGTGCTGCTGGACAAGTACGCCGCAGGCGAGCTGTCGGCCGTCTACCTCTGCTATACCCGCTTCATCAACACGATGAAGCAGGAGCCGGTGGTGCAGCAGCTGCTGCCGCTGTCGGCTGACAGCATGAAGACCGCTGCTCACAGCCACTCGTGGGATTACATCTACGAGCCGGATGCGGGCACCGTCATCGACGAGCTACTGGTGCGCTACACCGAGGCCCTGATCTACCAGGCCGTGGCCGAGAACATGGCGTCCGAGCAATCGGCGCGCATGGTGGCCATGAAGGCCGCTACTGACAACGCCGGCAACCTGATCGCCGAACTGAAGCTGGTCTACAACAAGACCCGCCAGGCCGCGATCACCAAGGAACTGTCCGAGATCGTCAGCGGCGCCGCCGCCGTGGGCTGATCGCTTCGAACGCAAAAGTTTTGGAATTGAAGGAACGAAAAAATGGCTAACACTCAATCAGTGGGCAAGATCGTTCAGTGCATCGGCGCCGTGGTGGACGTGGAGTTTCCGCGCAACCAGATGCCGCAGGTCTATGACGCGCTGAAGATGGAAGGCTCGGCTCTGACGCTGGAAGTCCAGCAGCAGCTGGGCGACGGCGTGGTGCGTACCATTGCGCTGGGCTCGTCCGACGGCCTGCGCCGCGGCACCGAGGTCTACAACACCGGCGAGAACATCAAGGTTCCGGTCGGCAAGGCAACCCTTGGCCGCATCATGGACGTGCTGGGCAACCCGATCGACGAGCGCGGCCCCGTGGCTGCCGAGTCGACCGCGTCGATCCACCGCGCTGCACCCTCGTACGACGAGCTGAGCCCCTCGCAGGACCTGCTGGAAACCGGCATCAAGGTGATCGACCTGATCTGCCCGTTCGCCAAGGGCGGCAAGGTGGGTCTGTTCGGTGGCGCCGGCGTGGGCAAGACCGTGAACATGATGGAGCTCATCAACAACATCGCCAAGGCCCACAGCGGTCTGTCGGTGTTCGCTGGTGTGGGCGAGCGTACCCGTGAGGGCAACGACTTCTATCACGAGATGGCCGACTCCGGCGTGGTGAACCTCGAGAAGCTCGAGGACTCCAAGGTCGCGATGGTCTACGGTCAGATGAACGAGCCCCCGGGCAACCGTCTGCGCGTGGCCCTGACCGGCCTGACGATCGCCGAGTCCTTCCGTGACGAAGGCAAGGACGTGCTGTTCTTCGTGGACAACATCTACCGCTACACGCTGGCCGGTACCGAAGTGTCGGCACTGCTGGGTCGTATGCCTTCGGCCGTGGGCTACCAGCCGACGCTGGCCGAAGAAATGGGCCGTCTGCAAGAGCGCATCACCTCGACCAAGGTCGGTTCGATCACCTCCATCCAGGCCGTTTACGTGCCAGCGGACGACTTGACCGACCCCTCGCCCGCCACCACCTTCGCCCACCTGGACGCAACGGTCGTGCTGTCGCGTGACATCGCCTCGCTGGGTATCTACCCCGCCGTGGACCCGCTGGACTCGACCTCGCGTCAAGTGGACCCGAACGTCGTTGGCGAAGAGCACTACAACACCACCCGTGCCGTGCAGGGCGTGTTGCAGCGCTACAAGGAACTGCGCGACATCATCGCGATCCTGGGCATGGACGAGCTGTCGCCGGAAGACAAGCTGGCCGTGGCCCGCGCGCGCAAGATCCAGCGTTTCCTGTCGCAGCCCTTCCATGTGGCCGAAGTCTTCACCGGCTCGCCCGGCAAGTACGTGCCCCTGAAGGAAACCATCCGCGGCTTCAAGATGATTGTCAACGGCGAGTGCGACCACCTGCCCGAGCAGGCCTTCTATATGGTCGGCACCATCGACGAAGCTTTCGAGAAGGCCAAGAAGATGCAGTGATGAGGCACTGGGGCGTCAGAGCCATGAGTTCTCGCCCCAACCGCATGACTGAATCTTTTCAACCGCTTAAGGAAGATTGACATGGCAACCATCCACGTTGATGTGGTTTCCGCCGAAGAGCAGATCTTCTCCGGCGAGGCCAAGTTCGTCGCGTTGCCGGGCGAGGGCGGTGAGCTGGGCATCCTGCCCCAGCACACCCCGCTGATCACCCGCATCAAGCCGGGCGCGGTGCGCATCGAGTGCGCCGACGGCAGCGAAGAGTTCGTGTTCGTGGCCGGCGGCATTCTCGAAGTGCAACCCGGCACCGTGACCGTGCTGGCCGACACCGCGATCCGCGGCAAGGACCTCGACGAAGCCAAGGCCACCGAGGCCAAGCGCCTCGCGGAAGAAGCGATGAAGAACGCCAAGACCGATATCGACTTTGCCGCTGCGCAAGGCGAATTCGCCACCATGGCGGCCCAAATCGTTGCGCTGCGCAAGTTCCGCAAGAAGTAAATAAGCAGCCCGGCTGCTCACGGCGCCCGCCGACGCAAGTCAGGCGGGCGTTCCTTTTTTGTATTCTGTGCCCTATGTCTACGCCCATCGCCATCACCCGCCACCAGGGCATGGAAGCCCTGGAGCTCCGCGCCCCCGACGGCGCCCGTGCCACCGTGCTGCTGCATGGCGGCCATGTGCTGTCCTGGGTGCCCGCCGGTGCGGATGAGCAACTCTATGTGTCCCCTCAGACGGCGATGGCCTCTGGCCAGGCGATACGCGGCGGCGTGCCGGTGATCTTTCCGCAGTTTGCCGCGCGCGGCCCGCTGCAGCGGCATGGCTTCGCCCGCACCAAACCCTGGCAGCTGGTGTTGGCCGAGCAGGGCGAGAGCGACGCGCTGGCGGTGCTGCGCCTGACGGATGACGCTGCCACCCGTATGTTCTGGCCGCATGCCTTCGAGCTTGAGCTGAGCGTGCGCGTGGCCGGCCGCGATCTCGAGATCGAGCTGGCCTGCGAGAACAAGGGCGATCAGATGTTCAGTTTCAGCGCCGCGCTGCACAGCTACTTCCGCTTGAATGCACTCAGCGACGCCAGCCTGCAGGGCCTGTCGGGTTTGCAGTACTGGGATTCCGTGGCCAACGCCGAGCGCCAGCAGCGTACCGACCTGCTTCTGCCGGGCAGCCCCGGTGCGCAGGACCTGGATCGCGTCTACTACCAGGTCAAGCAAGACCTGACCCTTGTCGAGCAGGGCGAGCAGACGCAGCGTCAGCTGTTGTTGCGCCACACGGGTTTCGAAGATGCCGTTGTGTGGAATCCTGGCGCTCAGAAATGTGCCGCGCTGGCGGACATGCCTGCAGACGGTTATCAGCGCTTTCTGTGCATCGAAGCGGCCGCTATCGAGCATCCGGTGCAGCTTGCGCCCGGTGAGTCATGGGCGGGCATGCAATCCGTGACCTTGCTGTGAAGAACTGCGGGTAATTCCCCGTCGGCAATTGGCCTCAGATGGAGGGAGCCGTGCTGTGCCGTTGGTAATATCCGCGCCCGGTAGGGGCCATGCGCGGGAGGCGTGCATAGGCGATCGAGACCGCCGCTGACATTGGAACAGCAAGCGCGGTGGGTCGAGATCAGTGCGTGCCTTGGTGGGCGCAGTCTTCACATGTCTCCCTGAGGAAGAAATCCGTACTCGTGCAGCCGAGAACCAAGCCAGTGTGCATGCCCTGCCGATTTCATATCTCAACAGGGAAACCCACATGCCATTCACGCCCGTACGCGCCATGCAGCGCATTGTTCTGACTGTCAGCCTGTGCGCCTTTCTCGGCGCCTGCGCCACGGCCTCCAAGGACATCTCCGCGGCCTACATCTCGCCGATGCAGTATCAGAGCTACGACTGCCAGCAACTCGGCGCAGAGACCCAGCGCCTGCAGGCGCGCTACGTCGAACTGGGCGGCCGGCTGGACCAGGCAGCGTCCAATGACAAGGCGCTGGTTGGCGTCGGCATGATCCTGTTCTGGCCGGCGCTGTTCGCCCTGGGAGGTACCAAGCAGCAAGAAGCCGAATACGCGCGCCTGCGCGGCGAGTTCGACGCCGTACAGCAAGCCAGTGTGCAGAAGCACTGCGGCATGGCTGCGGCGCCGGCGGACAAGCAGGCGGCCGCGCCGGCGCAGGCCGCCAGCGCCGTCAACTGATGATCGACTTACGGGAGCAAACCATGAACCAACTCGTTCAGACCGCCAAGATCGCGCTCGCGCTGGCTACTGCCGCAGCACTCGTCGGATGCGCCACGCCAGCACGCGTCGATCAGATGCAGACCAACTCTTCGCTGGCCACTCGCACTGCTGTTGCCAACTCGAAGATGCGCGAGAGCATCGCCATTCGAGATGTCACCGGTGGCCAGGAAACCAACCCCATGTGGATCTCCAATGTTTCCAGCAGCGACTTCGAGCGCGCGCTGGAGGCTTCGCTGAAGGACGCCGGCCTGTGGCAACCGAACCGTCAGGCCGGCAAGTATCTGCTGGTGGCGCATCTCGAAAAGCTTGACCAACCCCTGGCCGGCTTCAGCATGACCGTTACCGCAAATGTGCGCTACACGCTGATCGAGCGCAGCAGCAACAAGACAGTGTTCGAGCGCACACTGGCCACCCCCTACACGGCCCAAATGAGCGATGCCTTCCTGGGTGCGGAGCGCCTCAAACTGGCCAATGAAGGTGCCGTTCGCAGCAATATTCAGCAGTTGATCGACGCCCTCATCAATCTCAAGCTGGACGTGGCCGAAGTGCAGATGCAACGCTGACTTGCTGTCAGAGCAGGGCGGGCTCGTCTGGCAACTCGTTCGGATTGAGCTCGCCCGCGCGCAGCGGGAAATGCAGCGCCAGCATCTCGCCTACCGCGTCGATGGCCTGGCTGAGGCCGGCCTCGAACGCACCATCGCGGAAGGCGCCGCGCATGCGCGCCAGCAAGGCGTTCCAGGCTTCGGGGCCGACGCGCCGGGTGAGGCCGCGGTCGGCAATGATCTCGATGCGCCGCTCCACCAGCAAGAGGTAGATCAGCACGCCGTTGTTGTCTTCGGTGTCCCAGACGCGCAGCTTGCCGAACAGGGCCAGGGCGCGCTCGCGCGCGCTGGCCCGGCGCCACAGATAGGTCAGCGGCAGGCTGGCCTCCACGCAGATGCGGATCTCGCCGCCGTGGCGGGCCTCGCTGGCGGCCACGCGCTGGCGCAGGCGCTGCAGCGCGGGCTCGGGCAGCACACGGCGGGCGTCGGCCTCGTCCCAGAGCCGATGCTTGAGCAGGCGTCTTAGCAAGCCGGTTTGCGCCATCACCAGTCCCCCGAGGCGCCGCCGCCGCCAAAGTCACCGCCGCCGCCCGACGAGAAGCCGCCGCCACCGCTGCTCGACCCACCGCCGAAGCCACCGCCGCCCCAGATCACCGGGCCGCCGTGGCTGTTGCGTCCGATACCGCGCCGCGCGGCACCCACGCCCATCACGCCCACCAGCAGCAGGCTCACCAGCGCGGCCGCAGCGGCCACCAGCAGGCTGGTGCTGAGCAGCCAGGCCAGCGCACCCGCGCCGCCGGCGGTGAGCAGGCTGCCCAGCTTGCGGCCAAAGATGGCGGTCAGCGCGGCGCCGAGTATCGGCACGCCGATGAAGATGATGGCTCCCCAGTCTTCGATGCCCAGGCCGAGATCCTGGGCGGGGGCGCGCTGCGCCGCCGGGGCGGGCAGGGCCTCGCCGCGGATGCGCGCCGCCAGCGCGTCAACGCCGAGGTTCAGGCCGCCGGCGTAGTCGCCCGCCTTGAAGGCCGGGCTGATCACTTGCTGGATGATTTGCCTTGCCGCCAGATCCGGCACCGCGCCTTCCAGCGCCTTGGCCACTTCGATGCGCAGCTTGCGATCGTCCTTGGCCACCACGATCAGCAGGCCGTCACCGACCTCGCGCCGGCCAAGCTTCCAGGCATCACCGACGCGCTGTGCGTAAGCTGCGATGTCTTCGGGCGCGCTGCTGGCGACCATCAGGATCACCAGCTGCGCGCCGCTTTCCTGCTCGAACTTCGCCAGCTTTGCCTCCAGCGCGCTGCGCTGGGCGGCGCTGAGCGTGCCGGTCTGGTCAATGACTTGCGCCGTCAGCACCGGCACAGGCCTCAGCTCCTGCGCCAGCGCGGGCAGGGCCAGCGAAGAGAAGGCCCAGAGCAGCAGCAGCAGCCAGCGGCGCATCGCGGGGCCCTATTTGGAGGCCGGCTTGTCGAAGCTCACGGTCGGCGCGTTCTTGATCTCGGCCTCGTTCTGCACCTGGAAGCTGGGCTTGACCGCGTAGCCAAACACCATCGCCGTCAGGTTGCTGGGGAAGGAGCGGGTCAGCACGTTGTAGTCAGCTACCGACTTGATGTAGCGGTTGCGCGCCACCGTGATACGGTTCTCGGTGCCCTCCAGCTGCACGCGCAGATCCTGGAAGCCCTGGTTGGCTTTCAGGCTGGGGTAGTTTTCGCTCACCACCAAGAGGCGCGAGAGCGCGCCGCTCAGCTCGCCCTGGGCGGCCTGGAATTTCTTCAGTGCCTCGGGGTCCTTGGCCAGTTCGGGCGTGACCTGGATGGCGGTGGCCCTGGCGCGTGCCTCGACCACCTTGGTGAGCGTCTCCTGCTCGAAGTTGGCCTCGCCCTTCACCGTGTTGACGATGTTGGGAATCAGGTCGGCGCGGCGCTGGTATTGGCTCAGCACCTCGGCCCAGCTGGCGCCGACCTGCTCGTCCAGGCGCTGGAACTCGTTGTAGCCGCAGCCGGAGAGGCCAAGGGTGGCGGCCGCCATGGCGGTGGTCAAGGCCGCACGCTTCAGACTCACATTCATTGCAAGGCTCCCGGTTGGATTGAAGGACGCAACAGCAGATGGTGCCGACCTTGCCCAGATCAAGGCCAGGCAAGTATCGCAGCGGATAATCGCTGCCATGAGTGCCACCCCCCTGCAAAACGACACCTTCCTGCGCGCCTGCCTGCGCCAGCCCACCGACTACACCCCCGTCTGGCTGATGCGCCAGGCGGGCCGCTACCTGCCCGAGTACCGCGACACGCGCGCCAAGGCCGGCAGCTTCATGGGTCTGGCCACCAACACCGACTACGCCACCGAGGTGACGCTGCAGCCGCTGGAGCGCTATCCGCTGGACGCCGCCATCCTCTTCAGCGACATCCTCACCGTGCCCGATGCGATGGGCCTGGGCCTCTCGTTCCAGATCGGCGAGGGCCCCAAGTTCGCGAAAGTGGTGCGCGACGAGGCCGCCGTGGCCGAGCTGGCCGTGCCGGATATGGACAAGCTGCGCTATGTGTTCGACGCCGTCAGCTCGATCCGCAAGGCCCTGAACGGCCGCGTGCCGCTGATCGGCTTCTCCGGCAGCCCCTGGACCCTGGCCTGCTATATGGTGGAAGGCGGCGGCTCGGACGACTACCGTCAGGTCAAGAGCCTGATGTATGCGCGCCCCGACCTGATGCACCGCATCCTGCAGATCAATGCCGATGCCGTGGCCCAGTACCTGAACACCCAGATCGAGGCGGGCGCCCAGGCGGTGATGCTGTTCGACTCCTGGGGCGGCGTGCTGGCCGACGGCATGTTCCAGCGCTTCAGCCTCGACTACTCGCGCCGCGTGCTGGCCCAGGTGAAGACCGAGCACGAGGGCCAGCGCATCCCACGCATCCTCTTCACCAAGGGCGGCGCACTCTGGCTGGACGAGATCGCCGCCGCCGGCGCCGATGTGGTGGGCCTGGACTGGACCGCCAACCTCGGCCGCGCGCGCGCCCAAGTGCAGGACAAGGTGGCCCTGCAGGGCAATCTGGACCCGAACGTGCTGTTCGCCCCGCCCGCCGCCATCCGCGAGCAGGCGCGCGCCGTGCTGGACAGCTTCGGGCGGCCGCAGCGCGCCGATGGCAAGTGGGGCGGCCATGTCTTCAACCTTGGCCATGGCATCAGCCAGCACACTCCGCCCGAGCATGTGCTGCACCTGGTCGACGAGGTGCACAACTACTCGCGCACGCTGCGCTGAGACCGCGCCGCCGGGCGTGAAATAGGTCCGCCGCAAATGGACTTATCCCCAATTCGAGGCATGTCACCGGCGCAGGCTTCAGATGCTGCATTGCAGCTTGGGGTTTTCACGATTGAAGCCTAAGTGTTTGATTTCAAAGGGGGCGCCCGGCACGGGCCGCTTCAGGGCCGGCAGGCTGTGCGCATGGCGGACGGCCGCGGGCAGAACAAATTGAAACGGTTTCCCACAAAGTTATCCACAGCCTGATGTGGATTCCAGGAAAGCCCCTTTGAATCATGGACTTAAGCGACGTTTCTAATCCGATCTATAGGCTGCGGGTGGCGCTGGACGCGCCCCAGCACAGCGGTATTGGCGCGCCGCTGGACTATCTGAGCGCGCGGGCGCTGCCGCCCGGCAGCCTGGTGCAGGTGCCGCTGGGCAAGCGCGAGCTCACCGGCATCGTCTGGGACCCCTTGCCCGCCAATGCGGATGCCGAGGGTCAGGTCTTGCCGGACGAGGCGTTGCGTCCGATCGGCCAGGCCCTGCAGGAGCTGCCACCGCTGACGCTGAACTGGCGCCGCCTGCTGGACTTCGCCGCCAGCTATTACCAGCGCAGCGTTGGCGAGGTGGCGCTCTCGGTGCTGCCGCCCCAGCTGCGCGAGCTGGACGCCAGGCAGTTGCAGGGCCGCCTCAAGAAGCTGCACAAATGGGTGGCGGCCGAGGCCAGCGCTGAAGAAGCCGCGCCCGTGCAGCGCCCCGCGCTGAGCGAGGCGCAGGCCGAGGTGCTGGCGCAGCTGGACGAGATGCTGCTGGCCGAGCGCGCCGACGCTGACGCGAGCAAACCGGCGCCGGCCCCCGTGCTGCTGCACGGCGTTACCGGCAGCGGCAAGACCGAGGTCTATCTGCGCGCCGCCGAACATGCGCTGAACCGGGGCCGCCAGGTGCTGGTGCTGGTGCCAGAGATCAACCTGACGCCGCAGCTGGAGGCGCGCTTTGCCGAGCGTTTTGCGGGCCATCGCATCGTGTCGCTGCACAGCGGCCTCACGCCTGCGCAGCGCCTGCGCAACTGGCTGGCGGCGCACCTGGGCCAGGCCGAGCTGGTGCTGGGCACGCGGCTGGCGGTGTTTGCCGCGATGCCGCGCCTGGGCCTGATCGTGGTGGACGAGGAGCATGACCCCTCCTACAAGCAGCAGGACGGTGCACGCTATTCAGCGCGCGACCTGGCCATCTACCGCGCGCGCCTGGAGCAGGTGCCGGTGATACTCGGCTCGGCCACGCCCTCGCTGGAGAGCTGGCAGCATGCCAACACCGGACGCTACCAGCGGCTCTCGCTGCCGCAGCGCATCGGCGGCGGCGCCATGCCGCGCCTGCGGATTTATGACATGAACCTGCTGCCGCGCAAGCAGGGCGTTACCACGGCGCTCGCGCAGCCGCTGCTGGCGGCGCTGCGCGAGCGGCTGACGCGTGGCGAACAGAGCCTGATCTTCCTGAACCGGCGCGGCTATGCGCCGGTGCTGCATTGCGGCGAATGCGGCTGGAAAAGCGCATGCCCGCATTGCAGCGCCTACCGCGTCTTCCACAAGGGCGACCGCACGCTGCGCTGCCACCACTGCGGCTTCGGCGAACGCGTGCCGCGCGCCTGCCCCGACTGCGGCAACCAGGACATCGCTCCACTGGGCCAGGGCACCGAGCGCCTGGAGGAGCAGCTGGCCGCGGCCCTGCCCGAGGCGCGCGTGGCCCGCATCGACGCCGATTCCACGCGCCTGAAGGGCGCGCTGGAGGCGCGCTTGAGCGCCGTGCATGCTGGCGAGGTGGACATCCTGGTGGGCACGCAGATGATCACCAAGGGGCACGACTTCCGCCGCATCACCCTGGTGGCGGCGGTGAACCCCGATGCGGCCCTGTTCAGCAGCGATTTCCGCGCCCCCGAGCGCCTCTTCGCCCTCTTGATGCAGGCGGCCGGCCGCGCCGGGCGCGATGCCGAGCAAGCCGCGCGCTCCGAGATGTGGCTGCAGACCTGGCATCCGCAGCATGCGCTCTACCAGGCCCTGCTCAGACACGATTTCGAGGCCTTTGCCAAGAGCCAGCTGGCCGAGCGCGCATCGGCCGGCCTGCCGCCCTATTCGCACCTGGCCCTGTTGCGCGCCGAGGCGCGCACGGTGGAGGCGGCGCAGGGCTTTCTGGAGGCCGCGGCGCGCCATGCCGGCACGCTGCCGGATGCGCAGACCGTGCTGGTCTACCCGCCCGTGCCGATGAGCGTGGCGCGGGTGGCAAATGTGGAGCGCCTGCAGATGCTGGTGGAGTCGCCCACGCGCGGCGCGCTGCAGCGCCTGTTGTGGCAATGGATGCCCGAGCTGCACGCGCTCAAGCGCGAGCACAAGGGGCTGCTGCGCTGGGCGGTGGACGTCGATCCGCTGGCGATTTAGGCCTTGGCAGCCTGACGCACCCGGGCTCGCAGGGCTCGAAGTAGGATGCATCGGCCGGCGCGCTGGGCGTGGAAGTGGTCATGATGTCATGCCGCGCTGAGCAACAGGCCACTCTTCATCGCCTCCTCCCAGCCCAGGCAGGCAAGTGCGACGGTGCGTGGCACCGGCTTGGCGCCGCTGCGGTAGTAGGCCAGCATGCGGCGCGACAGCCCCAAGGCCTCGGCAGCGGCATCCAGGCTCAGCTCGTGCCGGGCCATCCAATTCCAGATGAACTCGTGCGACACGCCACCAGCCTGCTCAATGGCCCGCGCGCGCAGGTTGCTTGCCGCGAGCTCCAGGGCGTCGTCGTTTGCCCAGATGACCGAGGCACCATGCTCGCCGACCTTGGCGGTGCCGAACACCTTGGGATCCTTCAGCCGCTCCAGCGAGGGATGCCGCATGATGGTGTCCACCAGGCTGAGTTCGAACTGTTCGCCGTCCGCGTAGTGCAGCAGCAGCGCGGCGCTGGGCGTGGGCTTGACGCTGAGCAGCGTGAATTGCTTGGGCCTCATGGGTTCAGTTCCTTCCACTTCGCAGCCAGCAGGACCGCGTTCTGGCTGGCCCAGGCCAGCGCCTCCTTCAATGCCGCGCGGTTCACCACGCCCCAGATCACCTGCAGCGTACCCATCTCGACCCAGGCCTCGGCGCCGTCATGGGTCAGTACATGAAAGTGCGGCGGGTTGTGATCGCCAGCGTACATGGTGATCTTGGATTTCGAGAGACGGGCCAAGGTTGGCATGGGTTCATTGTAGTGCAATGATTGCACCAGGGCCGCCGCCCCTCACGGCCCCCTCGGATCCCCCAACCAGGTCTTGAGCCACTGGCTCATCTCCCACTGCACATGGCCCACCGACTCGCGTGCGCTGTAGCCATGCGCCTCGCCGGGCAGCAGCACATAGCGGGTGGTGCCGCCGGTGCCGGCCAGCGCCAGGTAGAGGCGCTCGCTCTGCATGGGCTGGGTGCCGACGTTGTTGTCGGCCTCGCCGTGGATCAGCAGCAGCGGCTCCTTGATCTGCGGCGCATACATGAAGGGCGAGAGCTTCAGGTACAGCTCCTTGGCCTCCCAGAGCGAGCGCCGCTCGCTCTGGAAGCCGAAGGGCGTGAGGGTGCGGTTGTAGGCGCCGCTGCGCGCAATGCCGGCCTTGAAGAGATCGGTGTGGGCGAGCAGATTGGCGGCCATGAAGGCGCCATAGCTGTTGCCGCCCACCGCCATGCGCTTGGGGTCGGAGACGCCCAGTTCCTCGGCCTTGTCGATGATGGCGCGCGCGTTCATGGTGATCTGTTCGATGAAGCCGTCGTTGACGGTCTTCAGGTCGCCGACGATGGGCATGGTGGCGTCATGCAGCACCACAAAGCCGTCCAGCACCAGCAGCAGCGGGCTGCTGCCTGCCACATTGAGGTAGCGGTTCGCCGAGCCGCTCACCTGGCCGGCGATGGCGGCGTCGCTGAATTCCAGCGGGTAGGCCCATACCAGCGTGGGGCGACGCTCGCCCTCCTTGTAGTCGGGCGGCAGGTACATCCAGAAGGACAGTTCCACGCCGTCTGCGCGTTTGAAACTGACCAGTTCGCGCCTGATCTTGCGCAGCTGCGGGGTCGGGTCCTTGCTGCGGGTGAGCGCCTGGGCCGCGCCATAGCCGCTGGCGTTGAGTTCGCGCAGCCAGAGGTTGGGCGCTTCGCTGGGGCTTTCGCGCAGGGTCACGAGATGCTGCGGATCGAGCAGCAGCAAGGGCTGCTCAAAAGGCGACTCGGCCGATTGGAACAGGCGCTGCACGCCACCGTCGCGCAGCGAATAGCGGTCCAGGAAGGGGCGGTCGCCACGCGGCGTGGCGCCCTGGCCCTGCAGCAGGATGTGGTCGCCGCCCTGGGTCTGCACCACCTGGTGGCCGTTGGGCAGGGTGCGCAGCAGCGGCGTGCCGGGGTGGCGGTAGCGCTCGCGCACCGAATGCTCGAACAGCGGCCGGCTCTGCGTGCCGCGCAGCGGCAGCAGATAGCTGCGGGTCCAGGCGCGCTGGCGGTCTTCCTCGGTCAGCAGGGCATGCTGGCCATCGTCCAGAAAGCGCAGCCGCGTGAAGCGGTGCGGCATGCGCTGCACCTCGGTGGGCTCGCCCGTAAAGGGCGGATCCAGGCGCATCACGCGGTCGCGGAAGGCCACGCGCGCATTCGGGTTGCCACCGTCCAGCGCCTCCACCCAGTAGATCGCCGCGTCCTTGTTGGGCGAGGCATAGAACACGCGCGGCCCGGCCTGCACCGCGTCGATGGCGATGCCGTTGCGCATCGGCACCTTGGCGATCTCGCGCAGCACCTTGCCGTCGCGGCTGCGCAGCTCCACCACGGTGGGAAAGTCGTCGTAGCCGAGGGTGTAGCTGAAGGGGCGGGTGATGCGCTCGGTCAGCAGGTACTGGCCCTCGCCCACGCTGCTGATGCTGGTGAACATCGCGGTGGCCGGCAAGTCGCGGCTCTGCAGGCTCCGCAGGTCCACCCAGGTGAGCGTGGCGCGGGCATGGAATTCGAACAGGGCCTCGTCGTGCGGCGACTTCAGCAGATCGGCATAGCTGCGCTCGGGCGAGGCGCGGCCCAGGCTCTCCTGCACCACCGGCGCAGTGGGCACGCGCGGGGCGGCCGGTGGCGTGCCGCGGCGGTCCGGGATGGTGGCCAGCACCAGCTCGTGCGGATTCAGCCAGGCCAGCTCGCCCGGCGCCAGCACCTCGTTGGGGCGCAGGCCCGGCACCTGGCGCAGCCGGCCGCTGGCGGTCTCGCCCACCCAGAGTTCGTTGCCGGTCTCGCCGCGGCGCTCCAGCAGGAAGCGCTGGCCATCGGGGGCCCAGCTGAAGCTGTGGACGAGGCCGCCTGAGGGCAGCTCGACGACCCGCTCGGGCGCCTCCGAGGGCAGCAGCGCGCGCAGGCGCAGGCGTTGGATCTGCGGCGTGCCGGCGGGCACGCCGGTGGCGGCGTCGAAGCGCAGGCCGGCCAGCTTGAGCGTGGGGCGGGCCAGCTCTTCCAGGCTGCTGAAGCGGCGTTGCTCCAGCAGGGCCAGGTGTTGCTTGTCCGGGGAAACCAGATAGCGCGGCAGCGGCGCGGCGTCCAGCAGCTCGCGCACCGCGGGCGAGGGCTGCTGGTAGCCGGTGTGTACCGGCGCCGCGTGCAGGGCGGCGCAGCCGGCCAGCAGCGCCATGCCGGCGAGCAGCGGATGGATGAGACGGGAGAGCGACGACAAGACCATGGCCTGCAAGTGTGCCTCACACCAGCAGCCAGGCCAGGCTGCTGAAGCTGAGGAAGGCCAGCGCAGTGGAGGCCAGGATGATGCGTGCCACACGCCCGTTGTCGGCGCCATAGCGTTCGGCCAGCAGCGCGACATTGCTGGCGCTGGGCAGGGCCGCCGCCAATGTCAGCACGGTCAGCTGGAAGTCCGCCAGCGGCGCGCCCAGCCGGCGCGCGCCCAGGCCCAGCGCAAACACCAGCGCCGGGTGCAGCAGCAGCTTGATCAGTGCCACCGGCAGGAAGCGCTGCCAGGGTGTGCGCGCATGCGCATGCTGGCCGGCGCGCCACAGCACCGCGCCGATCGTGAACAGCGCCACCGGCGTGGCCGCATCGGCCAGCATCCTGATCACCGAGTTCAGCGGGCCCGGCAGTTCCAGGCCGAGCAGGCTGATGCCGGCGCCGAGCGCGATCGACCAGGGCAGCGGGTTGGAGAGCGCGCCGCGCCAAGCCATGCGCAGCGCATCGGCGCCATTGGCGTCGTGCGCGCGCGCCAGCGCGATGCACAGCGAGCTGGTGACGAACAGGTCCGCGAGGATGGTGCAGATCACCGGCCCCGCCGCGGCCGGCCCCAGCAGGGCCACCAGCAGGGGCACGCCCATGAAGCCGGTGTTGGGAAAGGCGGCCACCAGGGCGCCGAAGGCAGCGTCTTTCAGCTGCACCGCCTCCGAAAGGCTGATGGCGATGGTGAAGCCCACCAGCGCCAGGCCCACCAGCAGGTAGACGCCCAGCACCACCGGGTTCAGGAGTTCCAGCAGCGGCGTGCTCTGGCCGAAGCGCAAGAGCAGGCAGGGCAGGGCGAAGAACAGCACGAAGCCGTTCAGCCCGGGGATGGCCGATGCCGCCAGCACGCCGCGCTGCGCCGCCAGATAGCCGCACAGTACCAGGGCGAAGAAGGGCAGGGTGACGGCGAGGACGGCTTGCATGGCAGGCGCCCAGTATCGCAAGCAGGTCTTGAGCGAAGCTGAAAGCGGGGACCGGTGGGAGGGCACGGGCGGCTAATATGCGGGGCTCACCATGAGCGACGACTACCTCAGCGATCCCGAACCCGTCAGCGCCCCGGCACCGGCCGCCGTGCCGCTGCTGCCGGAGGGCGAACGCCTGGGTGTTTGGCGCATCGTCCAGCCCTTGCAGGCCTGCGCCTCCGGTTATTGGTACAGGGCCGAGCATGCGCTGGCGGTCGACGATCACGCGGCCGTGCTGGTGTTCCACCATGCCGACGATGCCAAGGCCGTGCTGCTGCGCTTTGCCGATGGCCAGGGCGATGGCGGCGAGTTCGGCCGGCCCGGCCTGATCGTCACGCTGGATAGCGGCCTCACGCCCGCCGGCCTGCCCTATCTGGTGCTCGCCTGGGTGGAGGGCCAGCCGCTGCTGCCGGCGGCCATGGACCTGCCGCTCAACAAGCGCCTGCAACTGGTGCTGGAACTGTGCGAGCTGCTCGACACCGCGCATCAGCAGGGCATGGTGCTGCGCGAGCTCGACCCCAGCATGCTGTGGCTCACGCCGGCCCAGCATCTCTACCTGATGGGCCAGGGCCTGGTATCGCAGTTCGATGCTGCCGACAACCTGGACGCGCCGTTTTGCAGTGCCGCCAAGCCCTTTGTGGCGCCCGAGCTGAGCGCGGGCATGCCACCCAGCGATGCCAGCGAGGCCTTTGCGGTGGGCATGCTGCTGTGCCTGCTGGTGAACGGCCGCCTGCCGAATCAGGAGACGCAGAACGCCCCGGTGCGCTCGCTCGCCACCTGGCTGTCGCTCACCGGCGCGCAGCGCTACAGCCTGGATGCCCTGTTGCACAAGGCGGTGGCCGAGTCGCTGGCGCAGCGCCACGCGTCGCCGCAGGCGCTGGCCCTCGATATCCAGGCCTGGATGGCCGGCGAGAGCCATTCGGCGCTGGCGCAAACGCCCATGCCCACGCTGGTGCCCGAGGTGCCGGCCATGCCCGCCCAAACGAAGCGTCGTCGCCGCCCGCCGTCAAGGCCCTGGGCCAAATGGGGCATGGTGCTGGCGGCGCTCAGCCTGTGCGCCTCGCTCGCCTGGCTGGTCTACCAGCAGGGGCGTGCCAAGCCCGAGCTGCCTCCTCCGGTGTCCAGCGCCGACGCCGAACGCTGGCGGGATCTGCAGCGCTATCGCTAGGGGCCCTAATCCGGGATCTTCACGCCCCAGCGCTCACCCAGCTCACGCAGGGCGCCGGCGCTGCGCAGGTTGGCGAGGTGGCGGTCGAGCTGATCGCGCAAGGCCTCGCCCTCGGGCGTGTGGGGATAGGCGAAATGGCCGCGCAGTTGCCCGAGCTGCGGGCCCACGCGTACCAGCAAATCGACCCAGCCCTGCGCTTCCAATACCGGTCGGGTATTGCGCTCATTGCTGGCGAGCAGGTCGATGCGGCCCAGCAGCAGCATCTTCAGCCCCGATTCCACATCGAGCGCGGTGCTCAGCCGCAGGCCGGGCCGTGCCTGGTCGAAGGCTTCGCCATAGGCCCAGCCATGCACCAGGCCGATCGAATGGTTGCGCAACTCGGCGAAGTCGCCGTGCCACAAGGGGGGCTGCGACCTGCGTGCGTAGAACACCAGCGCGTCCTCGTAAAAGGCCAGCTGTGAGAAGGCGAACTTGAGTTCGCGCTCGGGGGTGCGGTAGGGCCCCACCAGGATGTCGGCCTGGCCGGCCTGCACCATCGCCTGCGCGCGCGCCCATGGCAGCAGTTCGAAGCGCAGGCTGTGGCCGGCCCTGGCCGCGGCGAGGCTGAGGATGTCGACCCCCAGTCCCTGCACCGGTGCCCCGGCCTCCTGCATGAACAGCCGCGGAAAATGGGTGCCCACCACCAGCAGCTCGCGTGCCAGCACGGGCGCGCACGCCGCCGCGCCAAGCACGGCCGCGACCAGCCAGCTGCAGAGAAGGTTTGGCATGCACAAGCCAGTATGGTGGCGGGGGGCGTGTCGATCATAGTCCCCCGCTACCTCGCGCAGGCTTGCTAGGCCACTTGCGCGCCGGGCCTGCCGGCCTCCACGGCAAAGCGTGCCTGCACGCGCATCGCGCTGGCGGCGTCCCAGGGTTGCAGCACGCTGCGAAGCTCGGCGTCCAGCCGGCGCGGCGTGAGCTCGAACAGCATATAGCCGCGCTCGTCGCTGCGGCCGTGCCTGATATGCGGGTTCTGCGGCAGTGCGCCTTGCACGCGCTCGTTGAGCAGGCCCTGGCTGCTGATCGAGGTGCCGCAGAACTCGCTGGCCAGCACCGGCGCCTTGGGGTCGTCGAAATCCAGCTTCAGGTCGGCCACGTAGTTGGCATGCACGTCGCCGCCCAGCACCACCGGGTTGCGCGCCCCGGCCGCCAGCATGCCTTGCAGCAGGCGCTGGCGCGCTGCCGGGTAGCCGTCCCAGCCATCGGTCCAGTAGCTCGGCTTGGCCGCCGTGCCCCAGTTCATGCGCGCCATCAGGGTCTGCTGGCCCAGCAGATTCCAGGGGCGCTCGGCGTCCCAGCTGCGCGCCAGCCATTGCTCCTGGGCCGCGCCCAGCAGCGTGCGGCCAGGGTCCAGCAGGCGCGGGCAATCCGCCAGCGCCACCGTGTTGGAGCCGCCGCGGCCGGGCTTGGGGCAGGCCTGCGGGTCGCGCCACTGCCTATCGTCCAGGGTGATGAGGCGCGCCAAGCGGCCCCAGTCGAGCTGGCCGTAGAGGCGCAGCTCGCTGTCCTGCGGGCGCAGCGCCTTGGGGAAGGGCTGGTGCTCCCAATAGGCCTTGGTGGCGGCGGCGCGGCGCCGCGCAAAGCCGGGGTCCAGGGTCTGCGACTGGCCGGCGGCATAGTCGTTCTCGATTTCGTGGTCGTCCCAGGTCAGCATCCACGGTGCGCGCGCATGCATGGCCTGCAGCGCCGGGTCGGACTTGTACTGGGCGTAGCGGGCGCGGTAATCGGCCAGCGTCAGGCAGGGCCCGCCGGCGTGGCGGCGCGGTGCATTGCCGATGATGGGGCTGGCGTATTCGTAGATGTAATCGCCCAGGAACAGCACCAGATCCAGCTCCTGGCCGGCCATGTCGCGCCAGGCGGCGTATTCGCCATGGTCCCAGCGCTGGCAGGAGGCGATCGCAAAGCGCAGCGAGGCCACCGCCGCATCGGCCGCCGGCGCGGTGCGCGTGCGCCCCACCGCGCTGCGCGTGCCCAGCGCGTTGAAGCGATACCAATACCAGCGGTCGGGCTTGAGCCCCTGCGGTTCGGCGTGCACGCTGTGCGCATCTTCCGTCAGCGCCAATTCGCTGCCGTGCGCGGCGATGCGGCCGAAGGCCTCGTCCTCGGCCAGCTCCCATTGCACCGGCACGCTGGCCGGCAGATCCGCACCCATCAACCGCGTCCACAGCACCAGCCGGTCCGCGCGCGGGCAACCGGAGGCAATGCCGAGCGCAAAGCGCTGCGACGCCTCGGCCGCGCCGGCATGGCGTATGAACAGCGGCGCGCCGCTGGCGGCAAGGGCGGCGGCAAGGTAGCGGCGGCGGCTGGGGTCGTGCATGAGGAGAAGGGCGACCATGGCAGAGCGAGCGACGCATCATAGGTTCCGTCGGCGCGCCGGCCGGCACCCATAATGCGGCGCGTGACCACACCAGAACACCCGCAACGAGCGCGCACACCGCATCAGCAGTCGCTGCGCCAACGCCGCCGTCTGTTTGGCCTCTACCTGCTGTTTGTGATCTATGGCAGCCTGGTGCCGCTGCACTTTGTCTGGCGCCCGCTGCCGGATGCGCTGCAGGCCTTTGCGGCCGTGCCCTGGCTGGACCTGGGCATAGGTTCGCGCGCCGATTGGGTAGCAAATCTGCTGCTCTTCATCCCGCTCACCCTGCTGGCCGGCCTGAGCCTGGACGGTATACAGATGAGCCTGCGCCTGCGACTGGGCTGGGCCGCCCTGATCTGGCCACTGGCCGTGGCATTGGCGCTACTGATCGAGTTCAGCCAGCTCTATTTTCCCGGCCGCACCGTGTCGCAGAACGACATCCTGGCCGAGGCGCTGGGTGGGCTGCTGGGAGTCGCGCTGTTCGTGCTGCGCGGCCCCTATGCCCAGGCCTGGCTGGAGCTGGTGGAGGGTCTGATGACGCGCCGCTCGCGCATCGGTCGCTTGCTGCAGGCCTATCTGCTGCTGCTGCTGGGCTTTAATCTGCTGCCCCTGGATCTCACCATCAGCCCGGTCGAGCTGTATCACAAGTGGCGCGAGGGCCGGGTCATCCTGCTGCCCTTCTCGGCCCTGCATGGCAGCGCGGTGCAGCAGTTGTATGAGATTACGACCGACGTGCTGGTCTGGGTGCCGGTGGGGATGCTCTGGGCTTGGCGTGATCGCCTCGGCACGCGCGCGGTGGTGGCCAGGGTGTTGCTGGCGGCGGCACTGATCGAATTCCTGCAGCTGTTCGTCTATTCGCGTGTGACCGACAGCGCCGATGTGCTGCTGGCCGGGGTGGGCGGCTGGATCGGTGTGCTGTGCTGTGGTCCGCTGCGGCGCGCCACGCTGCAGCAAGGGGCGATCGGTGCGACGCCGGCGCTCTGGCGGGCCTTGCTGCTGCTCTGGGGGCTGGTGTTGCTGGGCGTGTTCTGGTTCCCGTATGACTTCGAGGCGCAGCGCTTCAACGCCGCGGCGTTGTGGGAGGCTCTGTCACGCCCGCCGCTCGCCAGCTATTACGCCGGCTCGGAGTTCCATGCCACCAACGAGGCCTTGCGCAAGATCGGCTTCTTCATGCCCGCCGGCGTGCTGATGAGTCTGGCCTTTGGGCGGCGGCAGCGCTGGGCCGTACTGTGGTGGCTGCCGCTCGCCTGGGCGCTGCTGATCGAGGGCCTGCAACTGGGGCTGCCCGGCAAGGTGGCCGACCTCACCGACGCGGCGCTGAACCTGGCTGGTGCCTGGTTGGGCTGGCGCATGGGGTGTTGGGTGCTGAGTTCGCCCGAGGCGGCGGGACATGGGCCGATGCCGGCCCCGCCGCCCGCATCGCAGGGCTCGACGCCGCGCCGCCGCGCGCCGTCCGTCATGGCCGAGGGCCTGCCCGATGCTCGCCGCCTGCTGGCCATGCTGCTGGGGCTGACGCTGATCCTGTACCTCGGTCTGCGCCTGCCCGGCCTGCCCTACAACCTGCGCGAGCTGCTGGCCCCGGGCCCGGCGGGCTGGGGCTCGGCACTGGCGCTGTCGGCTTGTATGCTGGGCCTGGCGGTCTGGCCGCAGGCCTTGCTGCTGCCCGGGCAGCGGCGCTGGTTTCTGCGCTTTCCGCTCTTGCTGCCCATGCATGGGCTGCTCTGTTTTGCCATGCTGCGCCTGGCCGTGCCCGAAGAGAGCCTGCATGACATCCTGGGCTCGCCCACGCTGGACTGGCCCTGGGACTGGGAGTTGCTGGGCCGCTATCTGGCACTGCACGCGGTGCTGCTGCTGCAGCTGCTGGGCGCGATGCTGCTGGTGCGGCTCAGCGCCGGCCTGAGCCGCATCGACGATCTGCTGTACTGGCTGGTGATGAGCCTGCTGCTGGCCTGGCCCCTGCACCACATCGTGGTGGACGCGGCCGCCACCGACAATCTGGTGGAGTTGATGGCCGAGGATGGCAGCCTCTGGGCCAGCAGCCTGTTGGCGCTGGGGCTTTGCATGAGCTGCCTGTGCGGCAGCGCGCTGGCCGGTCTGCTGCGCCTGCCGGCGCGGCGCGGCCGCATGCTGCTGTTGCTGCTGCTGGCCGTGCCCGCGGCGGCGGCCTTGTTCTGGTTCGGCACCGAACACCTGATCGTCAAGTACGACAAGGTGTTCTCGGCCTGGCAGTTCCTGCTCAGCAGCGACCGCGAGCACTATGTGCAGGGCGCGCGCCTGTGGCTGCACTTCGGCGTGGCGCTGGCCGCGGTGGGTGGCACGCTGGGCGTGTTGCAGGCGCTCAGCTGGGGGCGCGGCAAGCGCGAATAGCCCCCGCTGTCAGGCTGCTTGGCTATCATGCGCGCCCCTGCTGCCGTTTGGCAGCGGGCCTATTGCTTCTCGCTTCCCTCGCCCATGGCCGAAACCCTCAACCCCGCCCAGCTGGAGGCGGTGCACCATCTGCATGGCCCCTGCCTGGTGGTGGCCGGCGCCGGCTCGGGCAAGACGCGCGTCATCACCACCAAGATCGCGCGCCTGCTGCAGGCCGGTTACCAGGCCAAGAACATCGCCGCCATCACCTTCACCAACAAGGCTGCGCAGGAAATGCGCGAGCGCGCCAAGCAGTTGGTGGGTGCGCGCGCCGCCAAGGATCTGGCCATCTCCACCTTCCACAGCCTGGGCGTGCGGCTCTTGCGCGCCGAGGGCACGCGGGTGGGCCTGAAGGAGCAGTTCTCCATCCTCGACAGCGACGATGTGCTGGGCGTGCTGCGCGATGCCGGTGGCACCACCGACGCCAACCAGGCGCGCTCCTGGCAATGGACCATCTCGCTGTGGAAGAACATGGGCCTGAACGCCGAACAGGCGATGAAGGCCGCCAAGGACGAGAACGAGCGCGTCGCCGCGGTGGTGATGGGCCGCTACCAGGAGCGCCTGGCGGCCTACCAGGCGGTGGACTTCGACGACCTCATCAGCCTGCCGCTCAAGCTGCTGACCGAAGACGCCGAGGCGCGCGGCAAGTGGCAGGATCAGCTGCGCTATGTGCTGGTGGACGAATACCAGGACACCAACGCGGTGCAGTACGACCTGCTCAAACAGCTGGTGGGCGAACGCGCCATGTTCACCGCCGTGGGCGACGACGACCAGAGCATCTACGGCTGGCGCGGCGCCACCATCGAAAACCTCAAGCGCCTGCCGCTGGACTTCCCGCAGCTCAAGGTGATCCCGCTGGAGCAGAACTACCGCTCCACCGGCAACATCCTGCGCGCCGCCAACAACGTCATCGCCGTCAACCCCAAGCTGTTCGAGAAGAAGCTCTGGAGCGAGTTTGGTGACGGCGAGCCGGTGTCGCTCTTGGAAGCCGACGGCGAGGAGCATGAGGCCGAGCGCGCGGTGGCGCGCATCCAGGCGATCCGCGCCAACCTGGGCGCGGCAGTCAAGTTCGCCGACTTCGCCATCCTCTACCGCGCCAACCACCAGGCGCGCATCTTCGAGCAGGCCTTGCGCCGCGCCGAGATCCCCTACAAGGTCAGCGGCGGCCAGAGCTTCTTCGACAAGAGCGAGATCAAGGACCTGTGCGCCTGGCTGCGCCTGCTGGTGAACCAGGACGACGACCCCGCCTTTCTGCGCGCCATCACCACGCCCAAGCGCGGCATCGGCCACCAGACCCTGGGCTCGCTGAGCCAGTTCGCCGGCAAGTGGAAGGTCAGCATGTACGAGGCGCTGTTCTCCGACTCGCTCATCACCGTGCTGAGCAAGAAGGCGATCGGCTCGCTGCACGAGTTTGGCCGCTACATCAACGATCTAGAGTACAAGGCCCGCCATACCGAGGGCGGCGAGGACGCCAAGGCGCTCTTCATGGAGTGGCTCAAGGACATCGGCTACGAGCAGCACCTCTACGACAACGAAGAGAACGAGAAGGCCGCGGCGGCGCGCTGGAACAATGTGCTGGATTTTGTCGACTGGGTCGCCAAGCGCTGCGGCGGCCATATCACCCAGGACGGCGGCAGCACCTTCGAGGAGCCCAAGCAAACCGTGCTGCAGGTGGCGCAGACCATCAGCGTGATCCTCTCGCTGGCCGAGCGCGGCGACGAGCAGGACCAGGTGGTGCTCACCACCCTGCATGCCAGCAAGGGCCTGGAATGGCCGCATGTGTTCCTGGCCGGCGTCAACGAGGGGCTCTTGCCCTTCAAGGCCGACGAGGAGGAGATGACCGCCCAGCGCCTGGAGGAAGAGCGCCGCCTGATGTATGTGGGTATTACACGAGCTCGGACGACGCTGGCCGTCAGTACGCTGCGTCGCCGCAAGAAGAGCCGCGAGCTGGTGATGGGCATCCCCAGCCGCTTCATCGCCGAGATGAAGCTGCACGAAAGTGGCAGCAAGGAAGACCCGCGCGAGAAGCTCAAGCGGCTGCGCGAGAGCTTTGCCGCCAAGGGCGCCGCCAGCAATGCGGCGCAACAGGAACAAAATCGCGGCTGAGCGTGCTCCGCGTGTGACATTCCGTATCGCAGGCCGTAGAGTAGTTGCTCAGCTGCCAAGGGTCCGGTGAGGCCCAACATATCAATGAGACAAGCTCTGCTGGGGCTGCTGCGTTTGGGATCGCTGGCCTTGCTGGCGAACATCGCCCATGCCGCGGCGGACAACGACGAAGCCGCACTCGAAAGCCTGCTGCGCCAGGAGGTGCTCGGACCCTCGCGATTTGCCCAGAGCCTGCTCGATGCGCCGGCCGCGGTGAGCGTGTTCGGGCGCCAGGAGGCGGCGCTGCTGGGCCATGTCACGGTGGCCGAGATGCTGGAGCGCCTGCCCGGCATCTATATGAGCAATACGCGCCAATATTCCAGCGTGGGTGTGCGCGGCTTCAACCGGCCCGGCGATTACAACGCGCGCCTGCTGGTGGCGATCGACGGCTTTCGCGTCAACGATGCGCTCTACGACCAGGCCCTGCCCGAGTTCGAGTTCCCGCTGGTGGCCGACTGGGTCAAACGCGTGGAGCTGGTGCATGGCCCGGGCTCCTCGGTGTACGGCGGCAATGCGCTGTTCGGCGTGGTCAATCTCGTCACCCTGGATGGCGCCGATGCGTCGGGCTGGCGGCTTAAGGGCTCGCTGGGCAGCTTTGGCGAGCGCCGCGCCATGCTGCAGTACGGCAGCGCCGAGCTGGGCGGCGGCGACCTGTTCGTGGGCCTGAATATTCAGCATGCGCGCGGCGAAACCCTGGAGCTGCCCGAGCTGGGCCTGCCTGCCGGCAGTTTGGCCGGCCTGGATGGCCTGTCCTACAGCAGCGCCTTCCTGAAATACCGGCTGGGCGCCTGGCGCGTCTCGGCCGCCAGCATGGTGCGCAGCAAGGCCATCGCCACCGCGCCCTTCGGTACCCTGGCGGGCGCGCCGGGCACCGACTACCGCGACCAATACCTGTACGGCGAGGTCGCCTACGACGACGCCTGGGCGAGCGATTGGCGCCGCAGCCTGCGCCTCGCGCTGGCGCGCAGCGGCTTCCATGGTCGCTATGTCTATGCCGGCGAGAGCGACGACGCGCCGCTGCTCCTCATCAACCGCGACGAGGCGGTGGCGCGCTGGCTGGGACTGGAGGCGCGCGCGCAATGGCGCGGCTGGCTCAACCATGAGCTGGCGCTGGGCCTCGATGCGCGTGTGCTGCGCCATGGCGTGCAGCGCAATTTCGACGAGCAGCCCTTTCGCCTGCTGCTGGACAGCGACGAGCCGCTGCGCAGCCTGGGCCTGTTCGCGCAGGACTCCTGGCATCTTTCCGAGCAATGGCAGCTCACCACCGGGCTGCGCCTGGACCGCGTGCAGGACCGCGCGGCGCAATGGTCGCCGCGCCTGGCCCTGGTCTACCGGCCGCGCCAGGACGAATCCATCAAGCTGATGGCCGGGCGCGCCTTCCGGCCCGCCAATCTGGCCGAGCGCTTTTATGCGGACGAGGTGTCCCAGCAGGCCCACCCCGGCCTGGCGCCGGAAAGGCTCGGCACGCTGGAGCTGGCCTGGGAGCGCGCGCTCAGGCCCGACCTGGCTTTCAGCCTCAACGCCTACCTCACGCGCATGCGCGACATGATCGAGTTCGTGCCGCTGCAGGGCGAAGAGGGCCTGTCGCGCTATGAGAATGTCGCACGCGTGCGCACCCGGGGCCTGGACCTGGGCCTGGAGCAGCGGCATGCCTCGGGCTGGCAGTGGCGCGCCAATCTCTCGCTGGCAGACGCGCGCGACAGCGGGGGCGCGCGGCTCAGCAACTCGCCGCGCTGGCTCTTCAAGGGGCATCTGATCGCCCCGCTGCGGCCCGACTGGACGCTCGCAACCGAGTGGCTGGCGATGGACCGGCGCCTCGGCCGCGGCGCGGTGCCGGCGCTGTACAGCCTCAACGCGGTGCTGCGCTACAGCGGCTGGCGTGGGCAAGACCTGGCCCTGCGGGTGCTCAACGCCACCGACCGCCTCAACTTCGATCCCGCGCCGCCCGACACGCCGTCCACGCGTCTGCCGCGGCCACGGCGTTCGCTGCACCTGGACTGGCAGACGCGCTTCTGAACCATGTGGCCGAGCGCAATACACCTGAGCCCTTGCCAGCTGCTGTGCGCAGGGGCGCTGCTGTGCGCGCAGATGATGGCGACGGCCCAGCCCCAGCCCCCGGACGAGCTGAAGGCGCAGATCGTGTTTCGCAGCCTGCTGTTCGTGGAATGGCCCGCCACCGCGCTGGCGCAGGGCCAGCCCTTGCAGCTGTGCCTGGCGGATGAGGGGCCGCTGGCCACCGCGCTGGAGGGGCTGGCCGGGCGCCGCATCAACGGCCACGCGCTGGAGTTGCGGCGCGTGCGCGGCGAGCAGCTGAGCGGTTGCCATGTCGCGCTGGTGGGTGCGGGCTTCGACGTGCCACGCGCCGCGGTGGCCGACAAGCCGGTGCTGCTGGTCACCGAGGCGCCGGCGATGCTGAACCTGGGCGCGATGCTGAGCCTGCAGATCGAGGACGGCCGCGTGGTCTTCGACATCGGCCTGGAGTCGGCGCGTCGCGCCGGCCTGGAGATCAGCACCAAGTTGCTGCGGCTCGCCCGCTATGTGCGCAAGGCCTGAACCTGACGATGATCATCAACAAGCTCGATCTGCAGAATTTCTTCTACCGCCAGCGCGATGCCATGCTGGCGATCGGCGCGCTGCTGACCTTTGCCCTGCTGCTCACGCTGGCGCAATACCTGGCCCTGGCAGAGCGCTTCCAGGAGGATCTGCAGACCCAGGTCAATCTGGTGGCGCGCACCGCCTCGGCCGCCATGGTGTTCGACAACCGCGACGACGCGGCCGAGATCCTGAGCGCCTTCGACGATGCACCCGAGATCGTCAATGCGGTGCTGTTCCGCCCCGATGGCAGCACGCTGAGCGGCTACCAGCGCGTGCGGCTGGAGCGCGGCTGGCTGGAGCGCATGGCGGGTCAGCAGGAGGTGGTGGCGGCGGTGCAGGCCAACCAGACCAGCGTCGGGCGGCTGGTGGTGCAGGCGCGCCGCGACGGCATCTGGATCGACCTCTTGCGCTTCGTCGGTGTGGCCTCGGGCATGCTGGTGGCGGCGCTGGGCCTGGCCTGGCTGACCGCGCGCCGGCTGCGCGCCGATGTGCGCGAGGCGCAGCGCCGCACCCGCTATCTGGCCCTCAACGACGCCCTCACCGACCTGCCCAACCGCGAGGCCTTCCGGCTCGCGCTGGAGCGCGCGGTGCAGCGCGGCCCACGCCATGGGCAGGGCCTGGCCCTGCTGGTGATCGACCTCGACAACTTCAAGCAGATCAACGACAACGACGGCCATGCCTGCGGCGACCTGGTGCTGCAGACGGTGGCGCAGCGCCTGCGCAGCCTGGCACGCTCGGGCGATACCGTGGCGCGCCTGGCCAGCGACGAGTTCGCGATGCTGATGGAGGCGCCGGTGGACGAGGAGCAGGCACGCCGCATGGCCGGCCAGGTGCTCGCCCTGCTGCCGCAGCCGGTGGGCGATCGCGACAACTGGCTGCGCGTCAGCGCCTCGGTGGGGGTGGCCCTGGTGCCGCGCGATGCCGGCAATGCCGCCGAGGCGATGCAATGCGCCGATGCCGCGATGGTGCATGCCAAGCGCCTCGGCAAGGACGCCTACCAGCTCTACTCGCCCGAGTTCGGCGAGGGCGAGCGCGCGCGCCTGCGCCTGGAGCAGGACCTGCGCGAGGCCTTGCAGGCGGGCGCGCTGGAGCTGGCCTATCAGCCGCTGTTCGATGCCCAGGGCCGGCTCGTGAGCTTCGAGGGCCTGGCGCGCTGGCAGCATTTACAGCGCGGCTGGGTTTCGCCGGCCGAGTTCATCCCGGTGGCCGAGGCCTCGGGCCTGATCGTCGAGCTGGGCCTGCATGCCTTGCGCGTGCTGCGCCGCGATCTCGACGCCATGCATGCCCTGGGCCTGAACTGCCCGCCGGTGGCGATCAATCTCTCCTCGCGCCAATGCCGGCGCGCCCAGCAGCGCGAACGCTTTCTGGCGCTCTTGAACGAGCTGGCCCTGGGGCCGGCCAGCCTGGAGTTCGAGCTCACCGAGTCCTCGGTGTTCGAGGACCTGGACAAGCCCGACTCCATCGTGCTGACCCTGCAGAGCCAGGGTTATGTGCTGGCGATCGACGACTTCGGCACCGGCTATAGCTCGCTGGCCTATCTGCGCCGCATGCGCTGCCGCAAGCTCAAGATCGACCGGCTCTTCGTCAACGGCCTGGCGGGCAGCCCGGATGGGCGCATGCTGGTCGAATCCATCATCCGCGTCGCCCATGCCATGCATATGCTGGTGGTGGCCGAGGGTGTGGAGATGGAGGCCGACCGGCAATGCCTGGTCGAGATGGGCTGCGACCTGTTCCAGGGCTTCGGCCTCTCGCGCCCGCTCAAGCCGGCGCAGCTGCACGAGCTGCTGCGCCGCCATGCCCAGGGCGAGTTGGTGCGGGTGCAGCCCTGGCAGGCCTGGTACGGCGAGCGGCCGCAGGGCTGAAGAGGCTATTCGGGTTCGCGCCTTGCCGGCGGGCGCCCGCGTGGGACGCTCTGGGGCGCCGGCTTGATGCCGCGCCTGGCCAACGCGTCGCGCAGCAGGTACTCGATCTGCGCGTTCGCCGAACGCAGCTCCTGCGCGGCCAGGCGCTCGATCTCGGCCCACAGGGCCGGGTCGATCCGCAGCGCGAAATTCTTCTTGTCGGGGCTGGCCATGCGGGGCGGATGCGGGGCTCAGTTGTACAAGGTACCGGTGTTGACGATGGGCTGCGTCTCCTTGTCGGAGCACAGCACCACCAGCAGATTGGACACCATGGCCGCCTTGCGCTCGTCGTCCAGCACCACGATGTCGCGCTCGCTCAGGCCCTTGAGCGCCTCTTCCACCATGCTCACCGCGCCCAGCACGATCTTCTTGCGCGCGCTGATGATGGCGTCGGCCTGCTGGCGGCGCAGCATCACCTGGGCGATCTCGGGCGCATAGGCCAGGTGGGTGATCTTGGCGTCCAGCACGCGCACGCCGGCCTGCTCGAAGCGCTCCTGCAGCTGCGCCACCAGGGCCGCGGCCACCTCGTCCTGGCCGGCGCGCAAGGTGGTTTCGCCGGTATCCAGGTCATCCCCCTCGTCATAGGCGAACTGGGCCGCCAGATGGCGGATTGCGGCCTCGGCCTGGATGCGCACATAGGCCTCGAAGTCATCCACCTCGAAGATGGCGCGCGCGGTGTCCTGCACGCGCCAGACCACCGCGGCGCTGATCTCCACCGGATTGCCGCGCTTGTCGTTGACCTTCAGCGTGGGGGCGTTCAGGTTGCGCGCGCGCAGCGAGAGCTTGCGCTTGAGCTTCAGCGGGTTCGCCCAGCGCAGGCCGTCCTGGCGGTCAGTGCCGCTGTAATGCCCGAACAGGGTGAGGATGCGCGCCTCGTTGGGCTGCTGCATATAGAGCCCGGCGAGGGCGATCGCCGCGGCGATCAGCAGCGCCAGCCCGCCCAGTATCCGGGCCAGCGTGCCGGCCTCGGCACCGGTGGCCAGCAGCGCCAGGCCGCCGGCAATGCCCAGCAGGCCCAGCAGCACGGCCGCATAGCCATTGGCCGTGCTGGCCACTTTCTCGGAACGAATCTCCTGCCGCACTTGCATGTGATCTCTCCCATAAAGGTGATATCACTTTAATGTCATTCGGCAGGGCAGGCAAGCGCTATTGCATGGCCACCTTGCTGAGGTTGTCGTCCGAGTTGCGGTCGATGCGCATGTTGTAAGGATCCACGCCCACCCATTTGGGCTCCTGGTCCACCACCAGGCTGAACAGCTGCTTGCCGGACTTCAGCGCGCGCCGCTCCAGCAGCAGCACCGCGCTCTTCTTGAAGCCGGGCTTGCCGGGCTCGGCGCTGAACACGCCGATCTCGAAGCCCTCGTCCAGCGGCGCCTCGGTCTCCTTGCCCTTGCCATCGGCGTAGAGTTTTTTCGCCTCGACGCTGAACGTCACCTCGTAGCGGCCATCGGCGCGCTTGCGCGCCTTGGCGTCATTGGCCTTCAGGTCGTAGAGCGTGATGTGCTCGAACAGATCGGCGATCAGCTGCTCGTGCTGCGGGCCGGCCTCGGCGCGCAGCAGGCGCAGGAAGTCGGTGGCGGCGGGGTAGGGCGCGGCCTTGAAGGCGTACTCGGCCAGCAGCTTCTGCAGCGCGCGGTTCAGCACCTGCTCGCCCAGCACCTCCTTGAGCCAGTACATCACCAGCGCGCCCTTGCGGTAATGCACATAACCCTGGTTTTCCACGCGCGCCAGCGGCAGCTCTTCCACCGTCTCGCCGCCGCGCTCGCGCAGATAGCGGTCCAGCTCCAGCTTGAGGAAGCGGCGCAGCTGCTCGCGGCCGTAGAGTTTTTCCATCACCAGCAGGGCCGAGTATTGGGCGAAGGATTCCGACAGCAGGGTCATGCCCTGCTTGTCGGCGCCCACCACCTGGTGCGCCCACCATTGGTGGCCGATCTCGTGCGCGGTCACATAGCTGACCAGGTCGATGTTCTCGTCGGCACGCTCCTGCTTGAAGTCCTGGATGAAGCCGATCGCCTCCGAGTAGGGCATGGTGCCCGCGAAGGCCTGGGCAAAGCGCTGGTAGGCCGGGAACTCCAGGATGCGGGCCTGGCGGAACTGGTAGTCGGAGAAGGCCGTGCCGTACAGCTCCAGCGCGGTGCGCATCGCCTTCAGCATGCGCGGGGCATTGCTTGCGTGTTCCGGGTGGTGGTAGACGGCCAGCTCCACCGGTGCACCGCTCCTGCCCTGCCACTGCTCCTTGAGGATGGCGTAGCGCGCCGATTGCAGCGAGAAGAAATTGTGGATCGGCGCCTCGGTCTTGGTCACCAGGGTGCGGCGGCCGTTGAGCGTGGTGTCGCTGACCGTGTAGCCCGGTGCCAGCGGGGTCTGGTCGGCATCGGTCGTGAGGGTGATGTCGGCCGTCACCCAGTCGCTGTCGTGGCGCAGGTAATGGTGGGCGTTGGCCGCCTGGTCTTCCAGCTTGGCCACGCGCAGCTCGGCCGGCAGGCCGTATTTGCGGCGCTTGCTGCGGTCCTGCAAAAAGGGGCGCCGGCTCACGCCCAGCACCGGGGTGAGCTCGAAGTTGTCGAGGAAGCTGCCGTTGGCAACGATGCGGGTGAAGGGCTGGCTGTTGACGAAGCCCGGCTCCTCGCGCAGGAACTTGAAGCGCAGCACGCGCTGCTCGCCCTGCTGCATCGGCGTGGCCAGGCGGTAGATGCGGTAGCCGTAGGCCGCGTATTCCTTGTCCAGCGTGGCGCCGTCCAGTTCCAGCTGCTGCACCTTCAGGTCCGGATCAAAGCGCACATGCACGGCGCTCAGGGCCTGGCCGCTGCGGTTCTCCAACTGGTAGCTGCCCTCTGCGATGGCGCGGATCTGCTGCGGGTAGAGATCGACCTTCAGCGTCACATGGGTGATGGAGGGCTGGGGCAGGTTCTCGAAGGGCAGCAGGGCGCGCTCGGCATCGGCCTGGCGCTGTTCCTCGGCCGGCTGGGTGCGGTAGTCGTTGAGGATGTTGGTGTTGTAGTAGATCCAGCCTCCCAGGCCCAGCCAGCTCAGCGTGCTGAGCGCGAGCAGGGCGCCGGGCAGGCCCTTGAGCCGCGCCGGCAGGCGCGCCAAGCGCGGGCGCAGGCTGGTCTCGGCGCCGCGGCGCCACAGCAGGTGGGTGAGCACCAGCAGCATCGCCGCAAAGGCCAGCCAATAACCCTGGTGCCAGGCCCGGCCGATCCAGAAATGGCCCATGCCATTCATGTCGGAGAGCGGCACGGCGGCGCCGTCGGCATAGTTGTAGAGCTTGTGCTCGAAGCCCATGGTGGCCATGGTGGTGCCCAGCACCGTGTAGACCAGCATCAGCGCCCAGCCGACGAATTTGTGCGGCACCAGGGCCTGCACGAACACCGCCAGCACGCCCAGCAGGAAGGCGGTGATCAGGCTGGGCAGCACGAACCACAGCAGATAGGCCGGCAACTCGACGTGGGTGTAGCCGTGGTAGAGCTGGAACGCCATGCCGGTGGCCACGCCCACCACCAGGGTGGCCAGCAGCACCAGGGTGATGGCCAGCACCTTGGGGGCCAGAAAGGCCCAGCTCGGCGCGGCCGTGGCGTCGACGATCTCGTGGATGCGGCGCTCGCGATCGCGCCACACCAACTCGCCGGCGTAGTAGACGGCGATGATGATGGGAATGAAGGTGAAGCCGCCCAGCAGGCCCTCCACCACCGCGCGCGTCACCGGCAGATAGGCCACGCCGCGCGTCTCGCCGGTGAGCGAGATCGCGCCGATGGCGTTGAACACGCCCAGCGCCAGCAGCACGAAGAAGGCCGGGCTGCGGAACACAAAGGCCATGTCGAAGCGCGTCAGCGCCTTGAACTGCAGCCAGCTCGCGCGGCCGCCATGGCTGGGGCTGGCGAGGGCTTTAAGCGCGGGCGCCGCATCGCCGGCGGCCTGGCGGCTGGCGCGCTCGGTCTTCGCGCCCTTGGCATCGAAGCGGAACAGGCCGTAGGCGAGCGCGAACAACGCCGCGCCCACGCCCAGCCAGAGCAGGCGGTTCCACAGCAGCACGCCCTGCAGCGCGGGCAGCTGGCTGTTGCGGTCGGCGCTGGTCCAGTACTTGGTGACGCGGCTCAACGCGCCCACGCCGAAGGGGTCGGCCAGCGAGGAGAGCGTGTCCAGCGCCGGATCCGCCAGCATCACGCGGCTGGTGATGAAGAGCACCATGAAGGCGACCACGCCCACATAGGTCCACATCATCGAGCGCGTGGCGGTGGCCAGCGCAAAGAAGCCGGCGCTCATCACCAGCAGGGTGGGCAGGGTGTAGACCAGCAGCGCCCAGGCGTAGTGCGAGAGCACCAGGGGGCCGATCTTCTCGGCGTCCAGCCATGGCATGGCCGAGCCGATCAGCATCGCCAGCGGCACCGCGCAGCTGACCAGAAAGGCCACGCCAAACGCGCCGATGAAGCGTCCCAGCAGGTAGTCGAACTTCTTGATGCGGGTGGCGCGCAGGATGGGCGCGAAGCCGGTTTCGTCGTCGCGTATCACCACATTGGCGACGAAGGCGGTGACGACGAAGATCGCCAGCAGATTCATGGTGCCCAGGGTCTGCAGGATGGCGTAGGGCGAGTTGATGTTGACATTGCCCTTGGCGCCGATCTGGATTTCCTCGATCGTGACGGCGCCAAAGGTCATCAGGAAGAACAGCGCAAAGGCCATCGCAAAGAGCGGCGAGCGCAGCTGGTAGCGCGCCTCGAAGGCGGCAATCTTGGCAAGCATCGCGCGCTCCTCAGGCCGGGGTGGCGGCATTGGCGGCGCCACGGCGCGACTGCGCCAGCGTGGCGAAGTAGAAGTCCTCCAGCCCACCCTCCACCGGCTCGAAGCCGGCCGCCGGCCGCTGGTCGGCCAGCACATGGATGACGGTCTGGCCGCCGCGCAGGCGGTTCGAGATCACCGTCAGGTCCTGCTGGTAGCCGGCCAGCTGGCTGGCCTCGATGCTGCGGCGCCAGACCCGGCCCTTGAGCATGAGGGTCAGGTCTTGCGGGGCGCCGGTCTGCACGATGCGGCCGGCGCTGATCACCGCCATGCGCGGGCAGAGGTCGGCCACGTCGTCGACGATATGGGTGGAGAGGATCACCACCACGCTCTCGCCGATCTCGGCCAACAGGTTGTTGAAGCGGTTGCGCTCCTCGGGGTCGAGGCCGGCGGTGGGCTCGTCGACGATGATGAGCTGGGGCCTGCCGATGAGCGCCTGGGCCACGCCGAAGCGCTGGCGCATGCCGCCCGAATAGCCGGCTACCGCCTTCTTGCGCACCTCCCAGAGGTTCACCTGGGCCAGCAGGGTCTCCACCGTGTCGCGGCGTTCGCCCTTGTCGGCGATGCCCTTGAGCACCGCCAGATGGTCCAGCAACTCATAGGCCGAGACGCGCGGATAGACGCCGAAGTCCTGCGGCAGATAGCCCAGCGTGGCGCGCAGGCGCTCGGGCTCCTTGAGCACGTCGATATCGCCAAAGCGGATGCTGCCGGCGCTGGGCGTCTGCAGGGTGGCGATGCAGCGCATCAGCGTGGACTTGCCGGCGCCGTTGGGGCCCAGCAGCCCGAACATGCCCGTGGGGATGTCGAGCGTGGCGTTGTCGAGTGCCTTGGTGCCGTTGGCGTAGACATGGGTCAGGCCGGTGAGCGTGAGCATGGGAAAAGTCTCCTCTTTTGATGTGGGCGCGCGCCGGAAAGCGCAACGCCGCGCAGTATCGCTACTGCGCGGCGTTGCGGCCCGGCGCTTGCGAGCAAGCGGCCTATTCAGCGGCTGGGCTGCAGCCCGTGCGGATTAACCGGGCAACACCTCCGATTTGCCCGCCAACACCTTCAGGCGCTTGACGCTGGCCACCGGGTCCAGCGGCGCGCTGCCGGCGGCAAGGCGCTTCATCTTGCGGAACTCGCACAGCAGCTCGGTCTTGCTGAGGCTCACCACCGCAAAACCCTGGGCCTCGGTGTCGGCATGGTTGATCCAGGGGTTGTTGGCCGCGGGAGCGGCGCCGGTCGTGCTGTTGGCGAAGGGGTTGAGGCGCTTGATGACCTCGCTGGCGGGCACGAAGCTCACCGGCACGCCCAGCGCGGCGGCCAGCTTCTGCGCGATCAGCCCATACAGCGTCATCGCCGCGGCCGAGCGCGAGGCGCCGGCCAGGCCGGCGATGGTGCCGGCAATCACGCCGCCCATCTGGCCGGCCAGGGTCTCGTCCAGGGTGTTGATCACCGCCGTGCTCAGGCCCGGCGTGGGCTGCACCGCGGCCAGCGGGATCACGCCCGCACCCACCGCCCCCATCACCGCGGCCTGGATGGCGGCGGTGTTGCTGAGATCGGTGACGCCGGCGCCCAGCGCGATCGCGGCCGACAGCATCTGGATCGCGATGCCCTCGGCCACCGCCTCGTTGATCTCCACCAGCGGCTGCACCGGCGCAAAGGCCGGCGTGGCGGCGGCGCCGCGCAGATAGCTGAAGAAGCTGTTGCTGGAGATGCCGGCGGTGACCAGGTCCACCATCGCGGGCTTGGGGTTGGCGGCGTTGTAGTCGTCCATCACCACGCCGGCGAAGAATGCGTGGATGTCGCCCGTTACCGCCACCACATTGCTGACCTTGTTGGCCATCAGATGGTTCATCAGCAGCTTGCGCTCGGCGTTGAAGCCGTCCCATTGGTCGGCGTTGATGATGAAGCGCGTCTTGAAGACGGCCGGCGCGCTCGGGATCTTGGCGCCGTCCACACTCATCTTCAGGAGCGAGGTCTCGTTGCCCCAGATCTTCCAGGTGGCGCTCGAGTTCTTCATGGTGTCCATCCACCATTGGCGCTGCTCGGTGCCGAGCACGCTGACCACGGTGTAGGGGTCCGGCAGGCCATTCTTGGTGGCGGCGGCGATCTTCTGCGCCTCCACGCCGTACAGCGAGGTCTCGGGCACCATATAGCGCGCGCCGATCTGGCCCAGCGGCTGGCCGGTCAGTGGGCTCGGCGCGGCCTCGGGGATCATGTGGTCGGCGCGGTAGAGGCGCTGGTCGGTCATCACCAGATGCATCAACTTGCCGAACTTGAGGTCGCGGTAGATGCGGATGTTGCCAATGCCGTAGTTCGGATTCAGCGTGAAGCTGATCTCGGCCGGCATGTACTCGAACCAGGCCTGGCTGGCGGCGCGGCGGCGCGCGGGCTGGGCGGTGTTGTCGCCGCCGGTGGTGGCCGAGTAGCTGCCGTTGTCGTAGGTCTCGCGGTCCTGCCAGCAATCGTCGGAGAACTCGTGGTCGTCCCAGATCGCCACGAAGGCAAAGCGCTCGTGCAGGGCCTGCAGGCGCGCGTCGCTGCGGTAGCGCTTGTAGAGGTAGCGGTAGTCGTCGATCACGGTGGCATAGCGGCCGCCCGAGGGCAGCGGCGTGCCCTGCGGCAGGATCAGCGCGCTGTGCGCCGGCTCCACGCCGCCCTGCTGGTAGTCGGCGCCCACCGCCTCGTAGATGTAGTCGCCCAGGTGGACGATGAAATCCAGCTCTTCCTTGGCCAGCTCGCTCATGCCGGCCCAGTGGTTGACGCTCCAGTCCTGGCAGGTCATGTAGGCGAACTTGAGGCTGTCGATGTCGGCGTCGTTGGCGGGCGCGGTCTTGAAGCGGCCCACCTTGGAGCGCGTGTCGCCGGCGCTGAACTGGTAGTAATAGACCGTGGCCGGCTTGAGGCCGCTGATGCGGTGGCGCAGCGTGTGGTCGTAGAGCGCGTAGACCGGCACATCGGCCTCGGCGTCCATGCTGCCGGTCAGCGCCGTGTTGCCGCCCAGCAGGCCGGCGTTGGCGGCGCTGCTGCTGATGCGCAGCCTAACCTGGAAGTTGCCTGCCGCGGGGCTGACGGCAATGTCGTCGGCGCTGGCGGGCAGCACGCGTGCCCACAGCAGGGCGCCATCGGGCTTGGGGTCGCCCGAGGCCACGCTTTGCGGGAACTTGTAGGCGCCGGCCGCTGCCGGGGTGGCGGGGATGGGGGTGTCGGTGCCGGGGAAGGTGGGCGGCAGCGGCATCACCGCCGCACCGTTCTCGCCACCACCCATGCAACCGGCCAGGCCGCCCAGGGCCGACGAGGCGGTGATGAGGGCGCCGGCGCGCAGGAAATTTCTTCTGTCCATGACCATGATGGTGTGACCTTGTTCGGGGGTTGAGCCGCGGGCTTCGATGTCGTCAGAAGCCGTGGTTGAGCTGCACGCCGACGGTGGCGGCGGAGCTGCGGTAGGTGCCGCGCACGGTCGAGTAGGCGCAGCTGCAAGGCGTCTGGCCGCCACCGTCGTCGGTGGCCTGCATCGGTGCCTCGCGCAGCTTCACAAAGCCCAGCGCCAGGTCCACGTTGGTGCTCTGGGCCAGCTTCAGATTGGCGCCCAGTGCCAGCCAGGTGCGGTCGGAGTCGGGCAGGGCCGGGCTGCGCAGCGCGCCTTCCACCGGCGAGCGGTCGTACGAGAGGCCGGCGCGCAAGAGCAGGTCCGGGTTGACGCGGTAGCTGCCGCCCAGCGAGACGCGCCAGACGTTCTTCCACTTCTCGGGCGTGATCGAGGGCGCGGCGGTGCTGTCGAACTCGATGCGCAGCTCCTGCAAGGTGGATTGGCGCGTCCAGGTGGCGTCGGCCATCACGGCCAGGCGTTCGTCCAGCTGGTGGAAGGCCTGGAAGGACAGCGAGTCGGGCGTCTTCACCTTCAGGCTGGCGCCCGAGTCGTTGTGGTCCAGCTTGCTGTGGCCGTCCGAGGGCTTGCCGGTGATGGCGGCCAGCACCTGCGGCGGCAGCGTGGCCGGCTGGCTCCAGTCGGCATCGCCCTTGAGTTTGTGCGAAACGCCCGAGCGGTAGGCCAGGCCGAAACGCGTCTTGGCGTCCATTTCCCACAGCAGCGCGAGGTTGAAGCCCAGCGCCCAGCCCTTGCCCTGCACATGGATGCTGCCGTCAAGGGCCGGGTTGCCGAAGGCCTGCGCCGCCTGCTGCTGCAGCTGCAGGGCCAGTCCGGCGGCGCCGCCGGCGGCGGCCTGGGCAGCCGCGCCCAGCAGGCCAGCAGCCACTGCCGAGCCATAGGGTGTGGCGCGCTGCAGGTCACCCTGCATGTATTCGATGTTCAGGCCGCCGGCCAGCGAGAGCTGGGGGTTGAGCTTCCAGGCCACATTGGGATTGAAGGCGAGCGACTTCAGCTCCACCTTGTTGAGGTTGTAGCGGCCGCCCCAGCTTGGCTCGTAGTCGAGCTTGTTGCCCGAAGGCACGAACACGCCCAGGCCATAGGCCAGTGCGTCGGAGGCGCGGTAGGCCGCATACATATGCGGCACGAACACGCCGCTGGCGGCGTTCTGGGTCGTTCCGGCTTGCGAGGTTGGCACCGGCTTGAAGCCCGAGCCGGGCAGCGAGATGAAGGAGCCGGCGTCGGTGAACTGCGCGTCGGGCGCCACATAGTCGAGCACGCCGGAGACATGCAAGCCGCTGCCCAGGCGCGTCAGCGCGGCCGGGTTGGCGAAGATGGTGCTGGCGTCGGCGCCCTCGGCGCCATTGGCGTTGGCCGTGCCTTCGGCGGCCGCGCTCTGCGTGCCGAAGCGGTAGCCGGCGGCCTGGGCCAGGCCGGTGCTGAGGCTGAGGGTCAGCAGCGTCAGCGCCAGGCGCCGCGCTCGTGAGTTCATTGCCATCCGAGTCTCCTTACTCATTTATTCGCTTCTTGTTGCAAGCGTCTGATTCTGCAAATTCCGCATGTCAGCGCCGTGAGGGTATGCCTGGGCTGTGTCGTACGAAACCCACGTCTGCGCGACTTTTAGAGCCGTGGCTCCAAAGCGCTGCAGCTTACTCTTGCTGCGGCAATTGAACAGGGCTTTCCCGCTGTTAGGGGGCAGGTCTTGCGCCGCAGAATTCGCCGATGCCCTTGCCCGCATTCATCCTGCCCCTGCTGACCCTGGTGTCGGCCCTGCTGAGCATCGTGGCGCTCAGCGATCTGGGCCTGCCGCACGAGATGGCCTTTCTGGCCAAGCCGCTCACCACCGTGCTGATCATTCTGTACGCCTGGCCGCGCGGCGCCGCGCAGCCGCGCATGCAGCGCCTCTTGCGCGCCGGCCTCGCGTTCTCGCTGGGCGGCGACATCGCGCTGCTCTGGCCCGAAGCGGGTTTTCTGCCGGGCCTGGTGAGTTTTCTGATCGCCCACCTCTGCTACATCCTGGGCTTCGCCAGCCAGGGCCGCTTCGCCTGGCCCCGCTGGCCCTTCGCGATGTTCGCCCTCATCGCCGGCGCGGTGCTGTGGCGCCTGTGGCCCGGCATCGCCGCCGAGCTGCGCCTGCCGGTGCTGGTCTATGTGGCCTGCCTGGCCAGCATGGCGGCGCAGGCCTGGTGCTGGTGGCGCAGCAGCCTGGGCCAGGCGAGCGAGGCGCTGGCGCGCAACGCCGCCTGGGGCGGCACCTTGTTCCTGCTCTCCGACAGCCTGATCGCCATCAACAAGTTCGCCGGCGCCGTGCCGCTAGCCGCGCTGTGGATACTGGCGAGCTACTGGCTCGCGCAGTGGCTGCTGGCGAGCAGCTTGGGCAAGGACTGACCCTCACATCCCCTTGAACAGCTGCGTATAGCTGCGGCTGACCTCAAGCTTTTCGCTGAGGCCCTTCACGCCCACCAGCTGGCGGCCGCGGAAGTCGCGCGTGATGCCGTTGATGGCCTTCACGTTCACCAGGGTGGAGCGGTGGATCTGCCAGAAGAGGGCGGGGTCCAGCTCGTCCACCAACTCCTTGATGGGCTTGCGTATCAGGGCCTCGACGCCGGCGGTCTGCACGCGGGTGTATTTTTCGTCGCTGATGAAGAACAGCACGTCCTCCACCGGAATCATCTGGATCGCCTGGCCCACGGTGGCCTGTATCCATTGCAGGTATTTGGGCGCGCCGCCCGGATTGAGCTTGGCCGAGAGCTGGTGCAGCAGTTGCTGCAGCGGTTGCACCTGGCTGCTGGCTTGCGCGGCCGGTGCGGCCTCGCCGCTCTCGCCGCCCTCGACACTCTGGCGCTGCGCCAGCCGCTTCTTGATGCGCGCCACGGTGAGCGTGAGACGCTCGCGCTCGGCGGGCTTGAGCACATAGTCGGCCACGCCCTGCTCGAAGGCCTCCACCGCGTACTGGTCGTAGGCGGTGATGAAGACGATCTCGGGCACCAGCCAGCTGTCGTCCTCCGGCAACTGGGCAATCTGGCGCGCCGCATCCACGCCGGTGAGGCCGGGCATGCGGATGTCCAGGAACACCAGGTCCGGGTGGTGCTCACGCACCAGCTCCACCGCTTCCTGGCCGTTCTTGGCCTCGGCCACGATCTCGAGTTCGGGCCAGACCTCGGCCAGGCGGCTGCGCAATTGCTCGCGCATCAGGCGTTCGTCATCGGCCAGCACGGCGCGCACGGGGGAGGGCTTGTTGGTTTCTTCGCTCATGGCGCGATGCTAAATCAGGCCCCGGCGATTTTTCTCGGCTTGCGCAATATCAGCCACAGCAGCAGGCCGAACAGGAACAGCGGCGAGAACAGCAGCGCGCCGATGCCCGAGAACAGCAGGCAGACCAGGGCCAGCACGCCGCCCACGATCAGCAGAGGCAGGCCGATGCTGAACAGCAGCACCACCGGCACCACCAGCAACACCACCACGCCTGCGATGCCCAGGCCCAGCACCAGGCCCAGGAAGTCGCCGATACCAAAGCCGGCGGCGCTCAGCTCCTCGTCGTTGATGGTGATGTGCAGGCCTGGCGAGGCGGCCAGCTCATGCCAGACGGCCACACCGGCCAGGCTGGCCAGCAACATCATCAGCAGGACTAAGGCCAGCATCACTCTGAAAGCGGTCCTCATGGCTCAAGCTCCTTCATGGTCTTGGTTGCGGCTGCGGTAGGGCACGGTGATGGTCACGATGGTGCCCGAGGGTTGGTTCTCGGTGACGGTGATGCCGCCCTTGCTGCCGTACAGCAGCATCAGGCGTTCGCGGATATTGGCCAGGCCCACGCCGGTGCCGGCGGTGGCGGCGCGGCCGAAGCCCAGACCGGTGTCGGCCACGGTGACGGCCAGCTTGCCGTGCACGATCTCGGCCTTGACCTTGAGGCTGCCGCCCTCGGCCTTGGGTTCCAGGCCATGCTTGATGGCGTTCTCCACCAGGCTCTGGATCATCATGGGCGGGAACTCGGCCGACAGCAGGCCCTCGGGCACGTCGATCTCGGTCTGCAGCCGCTCTTCCATGCGCACCTTGAGTATTTCGAGATAGGGCTTGATCACGCTCATCTCGCGCCCCAGGTCGCGCACGCCGCCGGCATTGGCCTCGCGCATGGTGGGCATGGAGGCGCGCAGCAGCGCGATCAGGTTGCGCTGCATCTGCGAGGCGCGCGGCGGATCGGTTTCGATCAGATGGTCGATCGAGGCCAGGGTGTTGAAGAGGAAATGCGGCTCCACCTGGGCCTGCATCGCGGCCATGCGCGCCTCGATGACCTGGCGTTTGAGCGATTCGGCCTCGGCGGTTTCCTCGGCCTGCGCGGCCTTCACCTCGGCCTGAATGCGGCCCTTGTAGGTGACCTTGATGACGCCCGAGCCGAGGATGATGAAGACGGCCAGATTGACCAGGAAGTCGCCCAGGTGCACCACCCGCGTGCGGGTGTGGCTGCCCACGGCGCCGGCTTCCTCCAGCGCCTGGCGCGCCTCGTCGCGCACCTCTTCGGCGGCTTCCTGTGCGGCACGGGCCTGCTGGGCCAGTTCCTCCAGCGCGTCCTTGGCCTGTTCGATGGCGGCCTTGGCATCCTCGCTGCTGATGCTCTCGGGCAGCTTGATCTCGACGCCGGGCTGTGCCTCGACACCCGAGGCCGCGGGGCTGGCCATCGGCACGATGCGCACCCCATGCTTGTCGATTTTGACCTCGTAATGCAGGCCCGCCGGCAGCTTGGCGCTGCTGGCGGGCTTGGGCAGCTTGGGGAGTTTGGGCAGCGCCGGTCCGTCCACATGCTCGGTGACGCGCCAGGTGAAGGGCGGCAGGTCCTGCAGGATGTTGGTGCCGATCAGCAGCAGCAGCGACAGCACCACGAAGCGCTTCCAGCTGATGCTCACCAGCCAGTTGGCGTAGACGTGGAAGCCGCGCACGCAGGCCTTGGAGAAGCGCTGCCAGCGTTGCATCAGGGTCGGATTGAGGGGGACTGCTGCGTTCATCGGGGACCTTGTTCGATGGTCCCCACTGTACGCAAGGCCGCGGGGCGGCCCTAAGCGCAGGCGATGCGCCGGCCGGCCAGCGGCATGAAGTGCAGATCGCGCCGACGGGCGGCGCGGCACCCGCGGCGGTTTTTTACTGGCGCACGGCCTCCACCTGGATCAGCAGGCGCACGTTCTTGGGGAAGCCCCAGGCCAGGCCGTAGTCCACGCCCCACTGGGTGCGGTCGATGGTGGCTTCGAAGTCGCCGCCGCAGACCTCGCGCTTGAGCATGGGGTTCTGGTAGCAGTTGAAGTGGCTGGCCTTCAGCGTCACCGGGCTGGTCTTGCCGCGCAGGGTCAGCTGGCCCGCCACCTCGGCCACCTTGTCGCCGTTGAAGACGAACTTGTCGCCCACGAACTTGGCGCTGGGAAATTTGGCGGCATCGAAAAAGTCTTCGCTCTGCAGATGCTTGTCCAGCGGGGCCACGCCGGTGTTGACGCCGGCCAGCTCGAAGCTGATCTCGACCTTGCCGGTCTTGGCCGCGCGGTCCAGTTGCACCGAGCCTTCCTTCTTGTCGAAACGGCCGCGGTTGGTGGAGGTGCCGAAATGCTGGATCTCGTAGGTCACGAAGGTATGGGTGGGATCGACCGCGTAGCTGGCGGTTTCGGCCTGGGCCAGGCCAGCGGCCAGGGCGGCGATCAGGAAGACGGTATTTTTCATGTCAGGGACGGTTTGAACAGGGTTTGAAAAGACAGAGGAAGAAGGGGAGGAGGGAAGGAAGCAAATCACAGCGGCGCCACGCCGCTGAAGGCGAGCTTGAACTTCACCTGCACATCGTTGGCAACCATGGAGGTATCGGCCCATTCGCCGTCGCCGATCTTGAATTCCAGGCGTTTCAGCACGAAGCCGCCGCTGGCGGTGGTGGTGGCGCCGGCCTGGGCCAGGCTCAGCGGCACCACCAGGTCGCGCGCCTGGCCCTTGATGCTCAGCTTGCCGGCCACCTCGTAGCGGCCGCCGCCCAGCGCCTTGATGGCGCTGCTCTGGAAGCTCGCCTGCGGCAGCCTCTTGCTGTCGAACCAGGCGGGCTTGGCGAGTTCGGCATCCAGGGCCGGGTCGCCCAGGCTGACGCTGGCCAGCTCGATGTTGAAGCTCACGCGGCCGGCCTCGGGCTTCTTGGGGTCGAAGCTCAGCTGGGCATCGAAGCGCTTGAAGCGGCCGTCCACCGGCACGCCCATCTGCTTGCTGGTGAAGCCCAGCTGGCTCTGCGCGGTCAGCAGCTCGGGGTTGGCATGGGCGGGCGCCTGATGCACCAGCAGGGCGGCCGAGGCCAGCGCGATCAGCGTCGTGGAAATGGTGTTCATGGTTTCTCGCAAGTTGTCGCTAAGAAGCTCAGGCGCGGCCCGGCAGCATGCGCTGCAACAGGTCGTCCTTGTCGACGAAATGGTGCTTGAGCGCGCCGGCCACATGGGCCAGCACCAGCAGGGCCAGCAGCCAGGCGAGTTGCTGGTGCAAGGCCTTCATCAGCTCGGCCAGCGGCTTGTCAACCGGCACGAAGTCGGGCAGCGGCAGCACGCCGAACCAGACGATGGGAAAGCCGGCGGCCGAGCTGTAGGCCCAGCCCGACAGCGGCACGGCGAAAAAGCACAGATAGAGCAGCCAGTGCACCGCGTGGGCGGCGCGCGCCTGCCAGGCGGGCATGGGCAGATCGGCCGGCGCCGGCTTGGCCAGGCGCCACAGCAGGCGCAGCGCCGACAGCGCCAGAATCGTCACGCCCGCCCATTTGTGCCAGTTGAAGAGCTTCAGGCGGGTGGGCGAGAGTGGCAGATCGCTCATGTAGAGCCCCATGCCGAAGGCGCCCACGATGGCCAGTGCCAGCACCCAGTGCAGGGCGATGGTGAGGCCATGGTGGCGGGTGCTGGGCGTGCTGGGCATGGTGCGGGCGAGGGCTTGGCTGCGATGTGCTCAGTGTGCTTGGCTCCGGCCGGCCGGTGGTTCAGCTTGCTTGAGGTCAAGATTCAGCGCTTTTGAACGCCAAGGCCGCTCATACGCCCCGGCGTCACAGCCGCGTCACCACAGCGCCGCAGACTGCCGCCAGCCAAGGAGGTGAGCCGTCATGGACCTGATCAGCAAGATCGAAGCGCTGTTCCTGCGCCGCGGAGGTCAGCGCTACTGCGGCGAGCGCGATGAGCCCGTCAGCGCGCTGGCCCATGCCCTGCAATGCGCACAGCTGGCCGAGTGGGCCGATGCCGACCACCATCTGGTGGTGGCCGCGCTGCTGCACGACCTCGGCCAGCTGATGGACGCCGCCCCCGGCGAGGCGCTGCGCGACGACCAGCATGAGCTGCGCGCGCTGCCGCTGCTGGCCAGCGGCTTCGGCCTGACCGTGCTGGAGCCGATACGCCTGCATGTGCAGGCCAGGCGCTACCTGCTGAGCGCGGATGCGCGCCATGCGCAAGACCTGACCCCGGCATCGCCCATGAGCGGCGAGGAGAAGCTGCTCTTCATGACCCGGCCCTTTGCGCGCGAGGCCCTGCAGCTGCGGCGTTGGGACGAGCTTGCCAGGCAACCCGGCAAGCGCACGCCGCCGCTGGCCTATTACCTGGGCATGATGCAGGAGCTGTTGCGCGCACAGCGCACAAACAAGCGCCTGGCCATCGCCTGAGCGGCGCGCACCGGGCCCGCATCCCTCCACGGAGGGATAGGCGCCGCCCGGCCGCACCGAGATACTGCAGTCCAGATCACGCGCTGCCTGGACCTCAGCGTGATGATCGAGGGGAGGAGTGCTATGCCGACCACCAAGACCCGCAAGGGCGGCGGTGGTCGGCTTAGTTTTTGTGCAGCAGCGGCTTTACCACGCCGGCCGATGAACTGCTGCGTTTGTTGCGCGCGCGGTGCTACTCGCGCGGCCGGCTCGGGCTATATTGGCTCCTGCCCAACAACCCCAAGCAGCACCGGCCGCATGACGCGCGAACCGCTCCAAGAAGACTACAGCGTCAAGCTCGAACTCCTGCAGTTGCTGGCCCGGCAGGGCCGGCGCATGCCCTACCCGGTGGGCCTCAGCGCAGTGGTGATCGCGGCCATGGCGGCGCCACGCCTGCCGCTATGGCTGCCGGTGGGCTGGGTGGCCCTGGTGTTCGCGGTGCTGGCGCTGCGCTGGGTGCTGCTCGGGCGCCTGCCCGCCATGCAGCAGGTGCCGGTGGACAAGCGCCTGCAATGGGCGGTGGGCCTGAGCCTGCTGAACGGCCTGGTGTTCACGCTTTCGCTCGCCTTCGCCCCCGCCATGAGCGACTACCAGCGCATGGTGCAGACCCTCTTGCTGCTGGGCCTGTGCGCCGGCGCGGTGGCCTCCACCGCGGGCAATGCGCCGGTGTTCCGTGCCTTCCTGGTGCCGCTCACCCTGGCCAACAGCCTGGCCTGGCTGGTGGGCGGTGCGCATGGCCTGGGCTGGGAGGATTGGGCGCTGAGCCTGCTGATCCTGGGCTTTGGCCTGATCCTGGCGGGGCTGGCGCGCGACACCTACCGCGTCTTCGTCGAATCGGTGCTGATACGCCAGCAGCAGGTCAAGAGCAACCAGCAGCTGCGCCTGGCGCTCTCGCAGGCCGAGCAGGCGATGCTGGCCAAGACGCGCTTCCTGGCCTCGGCCAGCCACGATCTGCGCCAGCCCATGCACACGCTCTCGCTGTTCGGCGCGGCGCTGGCGATGCGCCAGCTCGACAAGCCCACCGCCGACATCGCCGCCAATATGAATCTGGCGCTGCGTTCGCTGTCCAGCCAGATGGACGCGCTGCTGGACATCTCCAAGCTCGACGCCCAGGTGGTGCCGGTGCACAACCAGGCGATGGCGCTGCAGCCCTGGCTGACCCGGCTCTACCAGGAATTTCTGCCGATGGCGCAGCGCAAGCACCTGGGCCTGAGCCTGCAATGCCCGCCCAGCGCCTGGGTGGAGAGCGACCCGGTGCTGCTGGAGCGCGTGGTGCGCAACCTGCTCGACAACGCCATCAAATACACCCAGGTCGGCGAGGTGGTGGTCGAGGTCAGCGAGGGCGACGAGGTCTGGATCATCGAGGTGCGCGATACCGGCGCCGGCATTGCCGAACATGAGCAGGCGCGCGTGTTCGATGAGTTCTACCAGATTGGCAACCCCGAACGCGACCGCAACAAGGGCCTGGGCCTGGGCCTGTCCATCGTCAGCCGCCTGGTCGACCTGCTGGACCTGCACCTGGAGCTGCGCTCGGTGCAGGGCCTGGGCAGCTCGTTCAAGCTCAGCATCGCCGCCACCGAGGCCGGCAGCGCCGTCAGCGCCGAGCAGGGCGGCACGCCCGAGCTGGGCCTGCCGCCGCTGCGCGTGCTGGTGATCGACGACGAGGAGCCGGTGCGCCTGGCCATGCAGACCCTGCTGAGCGCGCATGGCTGCGAGGTGGTGGGCGCCAGCGGCACGCGCGAGGGCCTGCTCAAGAGCCTGGCGGCGCGCCCCGACATCGCCCTGGTGGACTACCGCCTGCGCGCGGGCGAGGACGGCATTGCCGCGGTGCGCTCGCTGCGCAGCGCCGTGCCCGATCTGCCCGCGGTGCTGATCAGCGGCGACACCGCGCCCGAGCGCCTGCGCGAGGCCCATGCGGCGGGCCTGATCCTGCTGCACAAGCCGGTCTCGCAAGAGCAGTTGATTGCGGCCATGCAGGCGGCGCTGGCGGCCGCCCGGTCATCGTCGGCTTCCTATGACGGGCCCGGCATCTGAGCCCAGGCAAGCGCAGCGCTGGCTCTCGCAGGGCCTGGAGCGCCTGTGGTGGGAGCTGCTGCAGGCCGAGCGCGCGGGCGCGCGGCCCGCGTTCGACTTCGACCTGCTGATCGTCGGCAGCGGCTATGGCGCGGCGGTGGCCGCGGCCGAGCTGGCCGGCAGCCTGGATGCGCAAGACCAGCCCTTGCGCATCGCCCTGCTGGAGCGCGGGCGCGAATACCTGCCCGGTGCCTTCCCGGCGCGCCTGGCCGATCTGCCCGGCGCGGTGCGCTTCAGCGGCCCCGGTTTCCAGGCCCCCAAGGGCCGGCGCGAGGGCTTGTTCGACATCCGCCTGGGCCCCGACATGACGGTGGTGCTGGCCAACGGCCTGGGCGGTGGCTCGCTCATCAACGCCGGCGTGATGGAGCCGGCCGCGCCGGCGGTGTTCGCGCAAGCGCCCTGGCCCGCCGCGCTGCGCAGCGAGGCGGCGCCGCTGCAGGCCTGGTACGAGCGCGCGCATGGGCTCCTGGGCAGCCAGGGCAACACCATCGCGCGCTTGCAGGGCTACCAGCCGCGCCGCCTGGATTGGCTGCAAGGCCTGGCCGGCACGGACGCCCAGGCGCGCGCGGCACGCATCACCGTGGCCCTGGCCGAGCGGCCCAAGAGCGCGGCCGGCCTGGCGCTGGAACGCTGCATCGCCTGCGGCGACTGCGCCACCGGCTGCAATGCCGGCGCCAAGGAATCGCTGGACACCAATCTGCTGCTGCAGGCCGCGCAAGCCGGTGTGCAGATTTTTACCGGCGCCACCGTCGAGCTGCTGCTGCCCGCGGCGGGCGGCGGCTGGGAGCTGCAGCTGCAGCACACCGACGAGCAGCTGCGTGCGCGCGAACCCGCGCCGCTGCGCCTGCGTGCGCGCCGCGTCATCCTCGCCGCGGGCAGCCTCGGCTCCACCGAAATCCTGCTGCGTTCGCGCGCCGCCGGCCTGGCCTTGTCAAGCTGTCTGGGCCAGCGCTTCTCGGGCAATGGCGATGTGCTGGCCGCGGCGGTGGATGCGGCGCAGGCGCTGCATGGCTGCGCCGATGAAGACCAGGCACCGGCCGAGCGCGGCGTCGGCCCCACCATCACCGGCCTGCTCGACAGCGGCAAGGGCTTTGTGGTCGAGGACCTGGCCATCCCCGGCGCGCTGCGCTGGGTCTGGGAGGAAAGCTTTGCGCTCGCGGGCACGCTCGACGGCCTGGCGCGTGGCGACGAGGGCCGGCATGTCGGCGGGCGCGCGCCCTTTGACGACCCCTTTGCGATCGACCCCGCGCGCAGCTTGCGCAGCGTGGCGTTGGCCATCATGGGCCTGGACGCCGCCGCTGGCGAGTTGCGCCTGCCCGCATCCAATGTCGGCGAGGACGGCAAGGCCCCGGAGAGCGGCGTGCTGGGCGTGCATTGGCCGGCGCTCAAGGACGATGGCGAGGTCGATGCGCGCCACCGCTGGCTGGCCGAGCGCCTGGCCACGCAGGGCGCGCGCCTGCTCGCCAATCCGGCCTGGCGGCTGCTGCCGGCCGAGCTGGAATTCCTGCTCGGCAGCGCGCGCGGGCCCATGCTCACGGTGCACCCGCTGGGCGGCTGCGGCATGGCCGACAGCGCCGCGGCGGGCGTGGTGAATCAATGGGGTCAGGTCTATACGGGCCAGGGCAGCGAGGTCTATCCCGGGCTGGCGGTGCTGGACGGCGCCATCATGCCCACCGCCCTGGGCATCAACCCGGCACTCACCATCAGCGCGCTGGCGCTGCGCGCCGTGGCCGCGCCGGGCGGGCTGCGCGAGCAATGGGGGCTGCAGCAGCAGGCCGCGGCCGCAGCCGCGTCGCCGCCGGCGCTGCAGGGCCCGCGGCCGTTTTACCGCGCCCCCATGCACCGACCCGGCCTGCCCACGCTGGCCGAGTTCCGCGAGCGCATGGCCGGCTTTGTGCGCCTGCCCGGCGCGCCCGGCGGCGAGGTCAAGTACCTGGAGCTGAGCTTCGTCTACGGCGAGCTGCCCTTGCGCCAGCTGCTGCGGCCGGGCCCCGAGCGGGCGCTGCGCATAGACGCCGGGCAGGGCCGGGGCATGCTGCGTCTGTTTGACGCCGAGCCCGACCCCGACGCGCCCGGCCTCTATATGGTGGTGGCGCGCGAGCGCCGCCCCGGCGAGGGCAAGCTCTGGATGCATGCCGAGCGCCGCGACGAAGATGCGCGCTGGTGTGCGCCGCTCGCCAGTGCCGAGCTGGCGATCTTTCATCGCGCGCCCAGCGGGCCGCTCAAGCGGCGCCTGCGCGGCCTCTACGCCTGGTTCATGAACCGCGGCTGGCGCGACATGGTGTTCGCGCTGCAGGATGAGCTTGCCGGGAGGGCCCCGGCGCAGCCGGGCCGTGGTCTGTGGGCAAGACTCTGGGCGCAGGCCCGCAATGCCTGGCACCTGGCCAGCCATGCGGGCGAGCAGCGCCTGATGGACTACCGGCTGACGGTGGGCCACCCCGCGCCCGAGGCTGGCCGCCTGCCGGTCTGGGCCATCGGCCTGGTGGGGCTGGAATTGCGCGGCAGCAAGCGCATCGGCTACGGCCGGCGTGCCAACCCCTGGATGCAGATGAGCCGGCTCTATCTGGCGCCGGGCTCGCCCTTCGAGCCGCTGGCCGGCCAGCGCGAGGCCGAGCTGGAGCTGGACCTCTACTACCTGGCGCGCCAGCGCGTGCCACTGCTGCGCCTGACACAGGCGCAGGACCTGCCCAGCGCGATCCGCGACGTGGGCGCGCTGATGGCCTATGCCACGCGCATGCTGATCGGCCTGCATGCCTGGAGCATGCGCCAGCCCGACCCCGCCCCGCCGCGCGAGATCTGCCGCCTGCCGCAGGAAGTGCCGGGCCTGCCCTCGCCCGAGATCGTCGAACTGCCCACCGGGCGCTGGGGCGAGGCCGGTGCGCAGCGCCGCCCGGTAGGCCGAAAATCTAGCATCGACGACGAGCGCACCGTCTATTGCCGGCTCACGCGCTACCGCGGCAAGTGCGCGGGCGCCATGCCGCTGCTGATGATCCATGGCTACAGCGCCAGCGGCACCACCTTCGCCCATCACTCGGTGCAGCCCGGCCCGGCCAAGCTGTTGTGGGACGAGGGCTACGACATCTGGATCGTCGACATGCGCACCAGCGCCGGCATGCCCACCGCGCGCCTGCCCTGGACCTTCGAGGAGGCCGCCTTCAACGACATCCCGGTGGCCATAGCCCATATCCTGCGCGCCACCGGCCAGCCGCGGCTGCAGGTGCTGGCGCATTGCATGGGCTCGGTGATGCTGCATATGGCGCTGCTGGAGCCGCGCGAGCACAAGGGCATCGAACATTTCTACGCGCTGCGCCGCGCGCTGCTGGAGCAGCGCCAGATCAGCAAGCTGGTGATCTCGCAGGTCACGCCGATGCTGATCTTCTCGCCCACCAACACCTTGCGCGCGCACCTGATGCAATACCTGCGCCCCTATCTGCCGCTGCAGGACTATGCCTTCCGGCCCGAGGGCGAGCAGACCCTGCTCGACCAGCTCATGGATAGATTGCTGGCCACCCTGCCTTACCCCGACGGCGAGTACGACATCGAGAACCCGCCGCCGCCCAGCATCGCGCGCACGCCCTGGGTGCGCACGCGCCACCGCATGGACATGCTGTACGGCCGCGACTTCGCGATCGGCAATGTGGACCAGCCGGTGTTCGACCATATCGACGACCATTTCGGCCCGCTCAGCCTGGACACCGTGGCCCAGGCGATCAACTTCGCGCGTGCCAACGAGATCACCGACTGGCAGGGCGCCAGCGTCTACCTCGACGATCTCTCCAAGAGCCTGGCCCTGCTGCAGGCCTTTCCGGTGCTCTCGGTGCATGGGCAGGACAACGGCCTGTGCCAGGCCGAAAGCGGCGAGCTCACCGCCGACCTCTATGCCCATGTGGCCCCCGGCCGCTACCGCTATGTGGTGGTGCCCGAGCATGGGCATCAGGACTGCCTGATCGGCCGGCATGCCGCCACCAAGGTGTTCCCCGCCATCATCGAGTTCCTCAAGCAGGAGGGCGCTGCCGATGCGTGAACATAAATCGGTGCTGTGCGCGCACGCACCCTGGCACCGCGTCGAGCGCGCGCCCGACCCCGACGACTTTTCTTCCCACATGCAGCTGCTCACCGCGCTCAAGCCCGAGCAGGGCTGGCCGCGCCTGTGGGCCTGGGTGCCGGTGCGCTGGCGGGGTGGCGATCGCTTCGAGCGTGTGCGCGCACCCGTGCACAGCGAGCTGTTCCGAGCTGAGCCCGCGGCCTGTCCCGGCGAGCCGCTGCGCCATGCGCTCGCGCTGCGCCACTTCCCGGCCGGGCCCGACACCGGCCTGCTATGCCTGTTCATCTACCTCGACCCGCGTGCCGACGCCGAGGAGGGCGGCAACGGCGCCACCCTGGCCGATCTGCGTGAGCAGGACCTGGACCTGGCGATAGCCGAACTGCTGCAGCAGCAAGCACCCAGCGAATGGGCGCATGCCTTTGTGCCCAGCCCTTCTGCCGAGATCGAGGCCGAGGGCTTGAGCTTTCTGCTCGCCGCCTGCCAGTACCCGCCCGGCCTGCTGGACGTGAGCCGCGGCGCCGAACGCGACCCCGCGCTGGCCAGCCCTGCAGACGCCGCGATGGCGCGGCTGCTGGCCTTCTGCCGCCAGCATCCGGACGGTCGCAAGGTCTCGCTGCTCTTGATCGCCGGTGACGAGATCTATGCCGATGCCAGCGGTGGCCTGGCCGATCCCAGCACCAGCGCCGAGCGCTATGCACGGCCCTACCAGCAGTTCAAGGCCGGCCTGGCGCGCCACCTGCCGCCCACGCTGGCGCGCATCGTGCACGCGCCCGACGACCACGAGGTGCAGGACGCCTGCGAGCCCTGCCTGCGACCCGATGGCAGCCAGGACCCCGGCGCCTACACCGCCAGCGCGCGCACCGCCGCCTGGCAATACCGCTGGGAGCCCGATGGCCAGCGCCCGCAGGGCTCGCCGCAGCGCTTCTGGCACAGCTTCGACTGGCGTGGCGCCGCCTCCTTCTTCATCGCCGACACCCGGCTCGAGCGCGAGCCCCGCACGGTGGCGCGCGTGGCCGAGGCGCAGATGATCGGCGCCGCGCAGCGCCAGGCCTTCAGCGCCTGGTTGCAGGCCAGCGCCGGCCGTCCGCGTTTTGTGCTCAGCGGCGCGCTGCTGCTGCCGCGCCGGCGCGCCAGTGCCGCGCATGTGTCGGGTTCGCTGCGCTCCGATGCCTGGTGCGGCTACCCGGCGAGCCAGCAATGGCTGCTGGCCGAACTCTGGCGCCAGCGCGCCAGCGGCGTGGTCTTCCTCTCCGGCGACGAGCACCGCTCCGGCCATGTCAGCGCCGAGCTGCGCCGCGCCGATGGCCAGGGCCCCAGCCTGCGCCTGCATTCCATCCACAGCTCGGCGCTCTATGCGCCCTGGCCCTTTGCCGTCACCGCACCCGAGGAGTTCGCCGCGCCGGAGGTATTCGGCATTGACGCCGCGACCGGCCTGACTCCCGAGGCCCTCGCGCAGCAGCGCCACCCCGAACTGCTGTGCTGCGAGGTCGGCGAATGGCAGGACCATCCCGGCGATGGTTTTGCCTGGTTGCGCGTGACCGACGATGGGCGGCGGCTGGAGCTGCGTTATGACAAGGCGGGGGAAAAAGCGCTGCATGCGGCGATGCCGATGCGGGGGGCGGATGCGGTGCTGGCGTTGGACTGAGGTGGGCGGGCTGGGCGGCGGCAGATGGTGGCGGGATTCCACTCAAGCCCGGGGCCTCGGACGCCGCTAGACTTGGCACCTAACGTGGAAGTGTTAGGTGTGAGGTTGCATGTGGCGCGGCGGGAGCATTTGGCACTATCCATTTCTGGCTAGAAATGGACAGATAGGACGAAAAATGTCCGCGGCTGCCCATTGAAGGTGCCGTCTAAATTACGCAAGGCCCCTCCAACCGGCCGCTCTATTTCCGCCCATAAGGAGAGTTCCATGCCCGCAGAAGCCGCTGCTCTACTCGGCCCCCTTCAGAGTCTGCTTGCCTGGTTTCAGAAGAATCGAATGCACAAAGACGAGCAAAAAGATGCCGCGCTTGAGGCGATCAACAAGGCTCTATTCGCCAGCATGAAGTACGCCGAGGAGCAGCGCCTTTTAAGCCAGCCCATTCGCGAACGGGAGTTCGAGCTCGCGGAGTTATGGGCAAATGCGGCTGCTAAGGTTCGTCATGCAAGTGAAGAACTCGCGATGCGACTCCAGGACAAGTCAGTGTATTGGTCCCAGCCGGTGAAGTGGTCCCGAGAGGAGGTTCTGCTAAAACGCATCGACTTTGAGGCAATCCAGCATGAGATCAAACAACTTCTCAAAGAGGCCTAGCCCTTCCATCGAGGGGACTCGCTCTAGCGGGCTCTACCTGCCTACGCAAGCAGCTCATTTCAAACGCTAGCCATCACAAGCCGGCATCGCGCTTATGCGACCAAAATCCCAAAGCCTCTTTCACTTCACGAAAGACCTCACAACGCTCCAGAAGATTCTTACGGGAGGATTCTGGCCACGCTATTCCGTAGAGGACTACAACTGGCAGGCCCTGGGCCCAGGCTCAATCGATTTTGCGGCGATTCCGATGGTTTGCTTCTGTGACATCCCGCTTTCTCGCATAGACGAGCATGTCGCCTTCTACGGGTACTACGGAATTGGTCTGTCGCGCGAATGGGCGGAATCAAACGGGTTGAATCCACTGCTCTACATTGCCGCTGAAAATAGTTTGGCTCGTTCATTGATTGGGCTTGCCGACGTGGCGCGGAAGGCGCCTGGAGATGACGCGCTGATCGGCGGGGCGTTGATTCAGCATGCCGCGAGCTTCATGAAGCAAACGTCTGGGAAGACGACTCGTAGTGGAACCGAAATTGAGAAGGACTTCTACCAGGAGTCTGAGTGGCGTTTTGTTCCTTTCCATGCGGAAATTCCGCAGATCCTGACGCGCGAGAAGTTTGAAGACACGGCGTTTCTTGAGCAGTGCAATTCGAAGACGCAAGCGTTGGCGACTCTCAAGTTTTCTCTTTCAGACGTGCGCTACGTCTTCGTCCGCGAAGACAGCGAGATCCCAAGCATGATCAATTTCATTCAGAACGCGATGGATCACCACCCAGGAGCAGCGACGAAGGTTCTTATGTCCAGAGTCACATCTCTAGAGACACTCCGAGGAGATTGGTGATGGCTAACTCGTTAGAGGAGCCGGCAGCCCGCGGCAAGCCTAGGTTTGCGGCTGAGGTTCAACGCTAGAAGGAGCGCACCACCGTTATGCCCTCTCCTCTGCCGGATGCCGACGCCCACGCACAAGCCGCCCCCAGCTTCGATGCGACAGGCTTTGTCGTGAGGGCGCTTGTGCTCTATGCCTTGGCGGAACATCAGGCTGGCCATGCAGAAGAGATTCGGGTCATCGCCCAGGGGTATGACTTCTCAGTGTCCGATGACGGTCGTGGGCACTCAATCAACAAGGTAGTCGACGGTTCGCCTTACCTGAACTTCATCTACGGACAGCTGGACTACCCATTTGCGGCCAATCCAGGCGGCGCAATTCAGTTGCAGGGCATCGGTATGTCGCTTGTCAATTCGCTTTGCAGCGATCTCGCGGTCGAGGTTCGCAAGTCGGAGCAGGTGCTCCGCCTTCGATTCAGCAGTGGGCAACTCAGGGAAAAGCAAGTGCAGACGGTGGGCTCGGGGCAAACTGGCAACACAGTCTCAGGCACCATTGCGCCTCAACTGGCGGGCTCACCAATGAATGAAGCGCGGCTTGAAGGCTGGTTGCGCCGTGTTGCCGCCACAAACCCGGCGCTGCGGCTTTCGTTCAACGGAAGCGCTTTGCACAATGGTTCTTAGGGCGCGGTCTTGCTGGGCTTTCGTTCGAGCGCCTTCTGGTGCCGCGCACGTCAAGCGCCGAGCCGACGCTGCGCTGATGCTGGCTGAGTACGCATCAAGGCCAGGCTGCTAATGGAACTCCTCGTCGAACTGCTGCTCGAATTCCTGATCCAGGTGTTCGGCGAAGCGCTGTTTGAGCTGGGCCTGCACTCCTTGGCCGAGCCATTTCGACGGCCTCCCGATCCCTGGCTGGCCGCGATTGGCTACGCGATCTTCGGGCTCATCGCCGGCGGCCTCTCGCTATGGCCGTTTCCGCAGCACATGGTGGCGGCGCCGATGTGGCGCTGGGTCAATCTGCTTGCCACACCGGTGCTTGTGGGCCTGTGCATGTCTTGGCTGGGGGCCTGGCGCTCGCGGCGGGGGCAAACGGTGTTCCGTATCGACCGCTTTTCGTATGGTTACCTCTTCGCTCTATGCTTTGCCGCCGTCCGGTTTTCGTGGGCGGCGTGACGGCCACAGCAACAGTTAGCATCTTGTCTCGAAGTGGACGAGAAGTCCGGGCGAAAAATGATGGATTGAAACGATGCAAGTGATGCGAAGGATTGCGGTGCTGCTGCTCGGCTTGGTGCTCGCCACCCCCGGTGCCCAAGCCTCCGAGCCCGTCACCAACTTCAATGTCGTGTTGCTGCAGCCTAGCGATGTGCTGGAAGCCCGTGTGCCAAGCGTCGATGCGCTCGCGGACTACATCAAGGCGGTGCAGGGTGCATTGCGCGAGGCCGTGGCGGGCACCGAGGCTCAGGAAAAGACCAGGCAGTCGGTGGGCGGCTTTGTCGTGCTGGCGGTTCGGCCCGGCCTGCAATCCAAGGTCTGGCTCGACTTCGATCAGCTGCTGGACCTGCAAGTCAGGAAGCAGATCGCCCTCAAGGTCGGCGCTGTGAAACCCTTCGAGGCCCGCGAGGGCCCTGTGGTGTTCGCGCTCAAGGTGGCCTTGTGGGATGGCAAGGAATCGAGACGAGTCGCACCCCTGCCGGCAGAGTGGAAGCGAAACGCGCCGGCTGCTTCAGCGTCAGCGGCAGCGCCGGAAGTTGGTGCCCTGGTCGAAAGCATCTGGAACGATTGAGGCCGCAAGCAGCAACGCCACACCACGCCATGTCATCCCCTGCCCAGCAAATGCACAGCTACTACGCCGCCCGCGCCGCCGAGTACGACGCCGTCTATCTCAAGCCCGAGCGCCAGGCCGATCTGCGCGCCATCGAGGCCTGGCTGCCCACGCGCTTCGGCGAAGGTGCGGCCGTGCTGGAGGTGGCCTGCGGCACCGGCTACTGGACTCAGTTCATCGCGCCCAAGGCCTCGCGCATGCTCGCGCTCGACGCGGCGCCCGAGACCCTGGCGATCGCGAGGAACCGCTTGGCCGGAGAGCAGGCTGTCGAATTCGTGGTGAGCGACGCCTACGCCCTGCCCAAGCGCGGTGGCAGCGTCTTTGACGCCGCCTTCGCCGGCTTCTGGTTCTCGCATGTGCCCAAAGGCCGGCGCAGGGAGTTCCTGGCCGGGCTGGCCGAGGCCGTCGAACCCGGCGCGCGCATCGTCCTGATCGACAACCGATTCGTCGAGGGCAGCAGCACGCCGCTGAGCGAGCATGACGCCGAGGGCAACACCTATCAGCTCAGGACGCTCAACGACGGGTCCAGGCACAGAGTGCTGAAGAACTTCCCCAGCCGGGCCGAGCTTGAGGGCGCCATCGAGGGATTGGGGAGCAGCCCTGTTTTCACCGAGTGGCAGTATTTCTGGGCGTTTGAGTATCTGGCGGCCGGGCCCAGTCAAGGCTAATCTGGCATGCCAGTGTCAGGAGCCGCCCTGCTTGGAGGCCCAATCCCATGTCGATTCATCCTCAGCAAGAAGTAGAAGAAGCGAAGGACTATTGGTTCCCTGCCAAGCGTTATGGCTGGGGCTGGGGCCTGCCCAGTGCCTGGCAGGGCTGGCTGGTGCTGGTGGCCTTCATGGCGCTGCTTGTCGCGGGCACGCTGTTGCTGAGGACGGAGCCCCCTGTGTTCCTGCTTGCCTACACCGCCGTACTTGGCGTGGCGCTGGTGGTCATTTGCTGGCGCAAGGGCGAGCCGCCGCGCTGGCGCTGGGGTGACAAGTGAGCAACTCTGCCGCTGCCTCAGCGGCCACCGCTGCGGCCGCCCTGATAGACGCCAAGATCCAGGCGCTGGGTGATTGGCGCGGAGCCTTGTTGAGCCGGCTGCGCGTGCTGATGCGCGATGCCGATCCCGAGGTGCTGAAGGAGTGGAAGTGGAGCACGCCGGTGTGGTCGCATGGCGGCATCATCTGCACCGGCGAGAGCTACAAGGCGGTGGTGAAGCTGACGTTTCCCAAGGGCGCGGCCCTCCCCGACCCCGCGCGCCTGTTCAATTCAAGCCTGGAGGGCAAGGTGCGCCGCGCCATCGACATCCGCGAGGGCGAGGCGCTGAACGAGGCGGCGCTGAAGGCGCTGATCCGCGCCGCCGTGGCGCTCAACCGGCAAGCGGCGGCACGGGCCGGGTCGCGCTGATTCATCAATCAACGAATCAATCAATCAACGCTTGCCCAGCGCTGCCAGCACGGCGCCGGCGTCGGCGTCTTCCAGGCAGGGGGTGACCGCCATGGCGAGCAGGTCGGCCCATTGGGCCTGGTACTGGAACATGGCCTTGGCATCATCGGACTCGGTGATGGCAAAGCCCTGGCCGCTCATGCCGTGCCAGCGCCCCAACAGGCTCACGCCCTTGGGGGGCGCGCCGCCGGTCTCCAGGAAACGCGCCACGGCCGCGTTGTAAGTGCCTTGCGGCAGGGTCCAGCTAACGATGTATTTCATGACTGAATCTCCAGCATGGAAAGTGCTAAGCCGCCGCCCTATGCGTGTGGGCCTGGCGGCGGCCCGTATCCTTCGCCCACCGAGGAGGGGGCATGCAGCGTACGTCCGCCGCCAGGGCGATGGAACCCCCACAATCATGGCCAGCCGAGCTGCGCCGGCCGTGGCGGTGACGATGGAGGTTCAGATCGATGACAGACCTAGCAGCTAGCGATGCGCTGCGGCCCGAGCGGGCCTTTGATTTCTGGCTGGGCGACTGGGAGGTGCGCAGGCCCGATGGAAGCCTGGCCGGCCACAACCGCATCGTGCTGGCCCACCAGGGGCGTGTGCTGCGCGAGCAGTACCGCACCGAGCGCGGCTACAGCGGCGAGAGCCTCAATATCTATGACAGCACGCGCCAATGCTGGCACCAGAGCTGGGTGGACAGCGACGGCCTGCTGTTGCTGCTCGAAGGGGGCTGGCAAGCGCAAGAGCGATGCATGCAATTGCAGGGCACAGCGGCGGCGGGCGCTGCGCCGCCCACCCTGCAGCGCATTCGTTGGACGCCGCAGGCCGATGGCACGGTGCGCCAATGCTGGGAATGCAGCAGCGAGGCCGGCGCCGCGCCGGGCGCCTGGGAGCTGGTGTTTGACGGGCTGTATCGCCGCGTGGCGGCTGCCTAGCTAGCCGGCCCAGCGCCGCAGCAGCGCCGCGCGCTTGCTTGGCTGCAGATTGGCGCGCCGCAAATCGCCGCCGTAATGCCTGAGCACGCGCGCGTCCATGACGCGAAACCACAGCGGCGGCAGATAGGCCAGCAGCAGCATGGCGGCATAGCCCGAGGGCAGTTGCGGGCTGTGCTCGAAATGGCGCAGCGCCTGGTAGCGCCGGCCCGGGTGGGCATGGTGGTCGCTGTGGCGCTGCAACTGGTAGAGAAAGAGATTCGAGACGCGGTGGCTGGAGTTCCAGGAATGCTCGGGCGCGCAGCGCACCGGGCGGCCGGTGTTGGGGTCGATGGGACGCAGCAGGCCGTAATGCTCGATGTAGTTCACCACCTCCAGCAGGCTGGCGCCGTAAAAGGCCTGCACCAGCAGGAAGGGCAGCACCGCAAGGCCCAGCCACAGGCATAGCGCGCCATAGAGCAGGGCCGTCATGGCCCAGGCCTGCAGGCATTCGTTGCGCCAATTCCAGGGGCCCAGGTCCAGCCTGGCCAGGCGCGTGCGCTCGATGTCCCAGGCCGAGGCCAGGCTGCCCCACATGGTGCGCGGCAGAAAAGCCCAGAAGCTTTCGCCCAGGCGCGCGCTGGCCGGGTCGCTGGGGGTGGCCACGCGCAGGTGATGGCCGCGGTTGTGCTCCACATAGAAATGCCCATAGGCCACCGGCGCCAGCGCGATGCGCGCCAGCCAGCGCTCCCAGCGCGGCAGCTTGTGGCCCAGTTCATGCGCGGTGTTGATGGCCACACCGTTGATGCCGCCCACGCTGAGAATCAGGCCGGCCCAGCCGAAGGCGCTCAGCTCCTGCGTGGCGGCGATCCAGGCACCATGCAGGGTCAAACCGAACTGGAAGGGCACGAAGGCCACCACGATGGCGCGGTACCAGCGCGCCTGCTCCAGCGCCGGCACGGCGGCCTCGGGCGGATTGCGCGGGTCGGTGCCCAGCAAGGTGTCGAGCAGGGGGATCAGCACGTACATCACCGCACTGCTGACCCACAACCACCATTCATGGCCGGTGGCCTGGTATTTGACGAGGTTCAGCCACACCAGGCCGGGGAAGGCGGGCGAGAGCAGCCACCACCAGCGGTAGCGGTCGCGCCAGGCGCCGCCGGCCGGGGCTGCGGGGAGGGTGCTGCTGCCCATACTCATGCGCCGCATGCTGCGCGCAGCGGCGGGCCCGGTCAAGCTGCGGCGTTTACGGATGATGAGCGAGCTGGTAGTTCAGCTCGTAGTGGTGCACGCCGGCGGCTATGCGCAGCAGCAGTTCGCCGCTGATGCCAAGGAGCTCGCCCTGGCCCGAACCCGGCACGATGGCGATGCGCAGATCCTGCTGGCCGTCGCTCATCATCAGGCCCAGATGCGCCAGCGCAAAGCTGCCGCTGCGCCCCTGCAGCCGGCCCACAAAGGATTCCAGCGCGGTGTAGGCGGCCGCGCCGGCCTGCGGCTGGCCGGCGGCCAGCATCTCGCCAACGGCCTGCCCCTGCATGTCGCCCTCGTACTGCTTGGCCAGGCTGCGCCTGAACATGGGGGTGCCGCCGGCAGGGACGGGCATGGCCTCGGGCGCGCCGATCGTGACGCTGAACTGGCCGCTGGCGCTGTGGCTTTGCTGGGTCATGGTGCTGGGGGCTGCGTACAGGCGGGGGTTGGACAATAGCAGGCTGGCGGCGAGCAGCTGGCGCCGCCGCCCTGCCTTTGCGGCGTTTGTGTCAGGCGGTTTTTTCTTCATGGCCTCATCTTCCGAGCTATCAGCCTTGCCGGCTTGTACAAACCCGACGGGGCTTCCTGGGTGTGAGATCGACGCGCGTGCGCTGCTGGACAGGCAGCCGCAGCAGGGCTTCCAGCTGCAGCGCCTGCCGGTGTGCGCCGCCCTGGCGCCCTGGCTGGACTACCACTGGCTGATCGAATGGGATCTGCCGCCGGGCCGGGTGCATAGGCAGCGCGTGCTGCCCTATCCGAACACGCATCTGGTCTTCGAGGCCGGCGCCACCGCCCTGCATGGGGTGGCGCGCGGCGTCTATGTGCGCGAGCTGTCGGGCCGCGGCCGGGTGCATGGGCTGCGCTTCAAGTGCGGTGGCCTGCGGCCCTGGCTGGCTGGGCCGGTGCAGGCGCTGCATGGACGATCCGTGCCGGCCACCCCCTGTGTGGGCGCGGATGTGCCGGCCGCCGAGCAGGCCGTGCTTGGCGAGCGCGAGCCGCAGCGCGCTTGCGCTGCCGCCGAGGCCCTGCTGCTGGCGCGGCGCCCGGCGGTGCCTGCGCTGGCGGGCCTGGACGAGGCGGTGCAGCACGTGCTGGCCGATGTCAGCATCACCCGTGCGGTGCAGCTGCAGGCCCTGCTGGGTCTGGGCGAGCGTGCCCTGCAGCGCTGCTTTGCCGAGCATGTGGGCGTGGCGCCCAAATGGGTGATACAGCGCGCCCGTCTGCAGGATGCCTTGCTGGCGCTGGGCCAGCCGGATGCACCGCCGCTGGCCGAGCTGGCCTTGCGGCTGGGCTTTTGCGACCAGGCGCATTTCAGCCGCAGCCTGCGCCAGACCCTGGGTCAGAGCCCGCAGCAGCTGCGTGCCATGCTGCTGGTCACCACTTCATCTCGCCCTTGTTGACCTTGGCGCCGATCTCCAGCGCGATGCCCAGCCCGGCCTGCGGGTAGACGGCCTTCATGGTGGCGATCAGCGCGGCGGCGTCGGCGGCACGGGGCAGCTCGGCTTCGAAACGCTGCAGATAGGCGCGCGTGTGGTTCAGGGCCGAGAGGTCCTGCGTCGTGCCGGGCAACATATGGCCGGGCACCACCACGGCGGGCTGCAGGGCGGCGATGCCGTCCAGCTTGGCCAGCCAGGCGGCGCGCTCGGCCGCGCTCTGGGTGTCGGCCGTCCAGGCGTGCAGATTGCCGAACACATTCACGCCGCCCACCACCGCCTTGATGGACGGGATCCACACATAGCTGCGATGCGCCAGGGCATCGTCCAGGCCGCGGATCTCCAGGGTCTGGCCTTCCAGGCTCAGGCTGTTGCCGGCCAGTGCCTCGGGCAGCACAGGCTGGCGCGGCGCGTTCGCGCCCAGCCGCGGGCCCCAGACCTGCAGCTTGGTGGGTAGCAGGGCCTGGATCTTCTTCAGCGTGGGCGCGGCGGCCACGATCCTGGCCTCGGGGAATTCGGCATGCAGCACTTCCAGGCCGAAGTAGTAGTCGGGGTCGGCGGCGCTCACATAGATGGTGCTGAGCTTCTTGCCGCTGTCCAGCACGGCGGCGGCCACGCGCAGGGCGTCGGCGCGGGTGAAGCCGGCGTCCAGCAGGATGGCCTCCTTGGCGCCACTCACCAGCACCGAGTTCACATGGAAGCTGGCCGGGCCATGGTTGATGACTTGCAGGCTCAGCGGCGCCGCGGCGGCGCTGCTGCCCTGGGCCACGGCGCTCAGGCCGCTGCTGAGCAGGGCGGCGGCGAGCAGGGGGCGGATGAAGCGGGGCAGTTGGGTGTTCATGTCGGCTACCTTGTGTTGGGGTGAAGCGAACTTTATTTGCGCTTGTTCTGCGGATAAACAGCCGTCGCGTAGACTGTTTGTTGCATCAATCGAGCAAATTGGCAGGAAGGCGATGGACAGACTCAAGGCGGCCCAGGTCTTTGTGGAAGTGGTGGAGCGCGGCAGCCTTACCGCCGCGGCCGAGGCCCTGGGCCTCTCGCGCGCCATGGCCAGCCGCCATCTGGAGGCGGCCGAGCGATGGCTGGGTGCGCGCCTGCTGCAGCGCAGCACCCGGCGCCTGAGCCTCACCGATGCCGGCGCCGAGGCCCTGCCGCGCTGCCGCCAGCTGGTGGAGCTGGCCGAGGAGACGCAACAGGCCGCCAGCGCGCGCCAGCAAAGCGTGCATGGGCGGTTGCGCGTGGCGGCCTCGATGTCGTTTGCCCAGCAACACCTGGCCCCGGCGGCGGCGGCCTTTCTGGCCCTGCATCCACGCACCCAGATCGAGGTGCTGGTGTCGGAGCAGGCGGTGAACCTGGTGGAGGACCGCATCGACCTGGCGCTGCGCATCAGCAATCAGCTCGACCCGGCCCTGATCGCACGCCGGCTGACGCTGTGCCGCTCGGTGCTGTGCGCCGCACCGGCCTATCTGCGCGAGCACCCGGCTCCGGCCCAACCTGCCGAGCTGCTGGCCCATGCCTGCGTGGCCCATGCGCGCTTTGGCAGCGAGGCCTGGGCGCTGCAGAACGCCCAGGGTGAGCGGCTGCTGCAGCCGCTGCCGCCGCCGCGCCTGCTGGCCAACGAGGCCTTGCTGCTGGTGCAGGCGGTGCGCGCGGGCGTGGGCATAGGCCTGCTGCCCACCTATCTGGTGGGCCCGGCGCTGGCCGCGGGCGAGCTGCTGCGCGTGCTGCCCGGCTGGGAGCCCGAGCAATTGGGCGTGCATGCCGTCTACACCAGCCGCCGCCACCAACCCCTGCTCTTGCGCAGCTTCGTGGACTTTCTGGCCGAACGCTTCGACGCGGATCTACCCTACTGGGACAGGTCCTAGGCACGGGCCGCGGCGGCGCTCTCCATAATCGGCCCACCCCAGCTGGATGATGAGTGAGTGCCGACCATGCCGAATCAGCGCCTGATGCTCGACTACGTCTACGAACATGAGGCCGCCCAGCCCGACAAGGTCTACCTGACCCAACCGGTAGGCGGCGGGCCTTGCATCGACTACAGCTGGGCCCGCACCCTGGACGAGGCGCGCCGCATGGCCGCCCATCTGCGCGGCCTGCAACTGCCCGCCGGTGCGCGCATTGCCATCCTCTCCAAGAACTGTGCCCACTTCATCATGGCCGAGCTGGCGATCTGGATGGCGGGCGGCACCACCGTGGCGATCTTCCCGACCGAGACCGCCGAGACGGTGCGCTTCGTGCTGCAGCACAGCGAGGCCAGCCTGCTGTTCGTCGGCAAGCTCGATGGCTGGGCCCAGCAGGCGGCGGGCGTGCCGGCGGGCCTGCCCTGCATCGCCCTGCCGCTCGCGCCAGCCGGCCACGGCCTGCCGACCTGGGACGACATCATCGCGCGCACCGCGCCGCTCGCCGGCCGGCCAGAGCGCGCCGGCGGCGAGCTGGCGATGCTGATCTACACCTCGGGCTCCACTGGCGAGCCCAAGGGCGCGATGCACAGCTTCGAGCGCATCACCCGCGCCACCGAGCTGAGTGTGGACTTCGTCAAGACCCTGGTGCCGGACCTGCCGGAACAGCGCGTGCTGTCGTATCTGCCGCTGGCCCATGTCTACGAGCGCGCGGTGGTGGAATGTGCCTCGCTGGTCCATGGCCATACCCATGTGTTCTTTGCCGAATCGCTGGATACTTTTGTGCAGGATCTGCAGCGCGCCCGCCCGACCCTGTTCTGCTCGGTGCCGCGGCTGTGGCTGAAGTTCCAGCAGGGCGTGTTCAGCAAGATGCCGGCCAGGAAGCTGGATCGGCTGCTGGGCATCCCCATCCTGGGCCAGATTGTGCGGCGCAAGGTACTCAAGGGCCTGGGCCTGGACCAGGTGCGCGTGGCCATGAGCGCCTCGGCGCCGATCCCGGCCGAGCTGATCCGCTGGTACCGCCGGCTTGGCCTGAACCTGCTGGAAGGCTATGGCATGACCGAGGATTTCGCCTACTCGCATGCCTCCACGCTGGCACTGAATGCACCGGGTTATGTTGGCGTGCCCCTGCCGGGCGTGGAGGTGAAGCTCAGCGAAGAGGGCGAGATCCTGGTGAAGTCGCCCGGTCAGCTGCTGGGTTATTACAAGCGCCCCGATCTGGACGCGCAATGCTTCACCGCCGACGGTTTCTTCCGCACTGGCGACAAGGGCGAACGCCGGCCCGACGGCCTGCTCAAGCTCACCGGCCGGGTGAAGGAGCTGTTCAAGACCGCCAAGGGCAAGTATGTGGCGCCGGCGCCGATCGAGAACCGCATCAACGCCCACCCCATGGTGGAGATCACCCTGGTCTCGGGCGTGGGCCAGCCGGCCGCCTTCGCCCTGGTGGTGCTGGCCGAAGACCTGCGCCCCAGGCTCAGCGACGCCGCCCTGCGCGCCGAGGTCGAGCAGCAGATGGCGGCGCTGCTGCAAAGCGTCAACGCGCAATCGGCCGACTACGAGCAGTTGCAGATGCTGGTGCTCAGCACCCAGCCCTGGACGATCGAGAACGGCTGCCTCACCCCCACCATGAAGATCAAGCGTAGCCGCATCGAGACCGAGGTGGCGGCGCGTGTGGAGGGCTGGTATGCGGCGGGGGAGAGGGTGGTGTGGGCCTGAGGCGCACGGCGCCCTGAGCGCGGCCTCGTCATAAGGCCGGCAACAGCAGGCTGAAGCAGCTGCCCTGGCCGGCCTGGCTGCTCACCTCGATGCGGCCGCCCATGGCCTGCATCAGGCGGTGCGTGATGGACAGGCCTATGCCCGTGCCTTCGATCTGGCCGCGCTCGGCACCAAGCCGGTTGAAGGGCTGGAACAGCTCGCCGAGCCGGTCGGGCGCGATGCCGGCGCCGGTGTCGGTGATGCTCAGCCGCAGCCATGGCTGCGCGTCATTCTCTTGTTCCTCCAGCTGCCAGCTCAACGCCACCGCGCCGCCCTGGCGGTTGTACTTGATGGCATTGCTGAGCAGATTCAGCAGCACCTGCTGCAGGCGCTGTGGGTCGGCCAGCAGCCGCAGGCCGGGCATGGGCGCCACGACGATCTGCAGCTGCTGATGCTTGGCCGCCTCCGACACCAGGCTCAGGCAGGAATCCAGCAGTGGCGCGAGCTCGACCGGGCCCAGGTCCACATGCAGATGACCGGCCTCGATCTTGGCCAGGTCCAGCACCTCGTCGATCAGGCGCAGCAGATGGCGCCCGGCATGCAGAATCTGCTCGACCTGGCGCTGTTGCGGCGCCTGCAGGCTCTGGTCCATGGCCAGCAACTGGCCGAAGCCCAGCACCGCGTTCAAGGGCGTGCGCAGCTCATGGCTCATGCTGGCCAGAAAGTCCGATTTGGCGCGATTCGCCTGCTCGGCCAACTCGCGCGCCTGCTGCAGCTGCCGCAGGGTCTCGGCCTCGGCGCTCACGTCGCGATAGCTCCAGACCCTGATGCCGCGCCCCTGGCCGGTGGTGGGGATGCAGCGGCGCAGCAGCACGCGCCCGTCGTTGAGCGTCATATGGTCTTCGCTGGGCAGGCCGGCGGCAGCGATGGCCTGGATGCGCTGCGCCTCGTAGGCTGGGTCCACATACAGGGGCTTGCTCTGCGCACGCACATCGTTGAGCGTCAGATCGGCGCGGCGCTCCGGCGCGATGTCCCACATCTGCAGCATGCGCTGGTTGCAGAACAGCAGCGGCTCGTCGGGCGCATCGGCATAGAGGGCAAAGATGGCGTCGCCGGTGGCGTTGAGGGTGAGCTCCAGATTCGCCAGGCTTCGGCTCAGGGCGGCGGCGCTCTCCTTGCGCGCGCTGACGTCGCGCGAGACCAGCACGGCAGCCTTCCAGCCCTGCTGCACATAGGGGTAGAAGCTGGTCTCCCACCAGCGCGGGCCGGCGGCGGGGCGATCCACCCGGACTTCGATGCTGCGCTGCTCACCCTGGTCTATGCAGTCGGCCAGCGCCTGGCGGCATTCGGCGCTGTCCAGCGCCGCCACCATGGTCGCGGGGCACGTGCCCAGCACGTCCTCGGCCCGCAGCCCGGCCTCGCGGCACCAGGCCTGGTTGACGAGGTGGTAGCGCAGCTCGGCATCCACCACGCTGACCGGGCTGGCGATGGAGTTGACGACGAATTGGTAGGTCTGCAGGTCACGCAGATGCGCGGCCTCGGCATGGCGCGAACGGCAGTGCTCGAGAAAGAGCCGGTGGCTGCGCAGCGCGGCCAGGCCCGTCGTGGCGATGAAGAGTCCGGCCAGGCAGAGTCCGGGCAGGTTCAGGGGCAGCAGGCCAAGCCACAGCATCAGGGGCAGGCCGGGCAGGGCCAGCAGCGTGAACAGCCAGCCCGCCATCAGGTCGAAGGAGGCGATCACCAGCGCACCGGCACTCATCAGCAGCAGGGCGAAGGCCAGGTAGAGCGCGCTGTCGGGCCCCTCGGCGAGCAGCAGCACGCCCGAGCTCCAGGCCAGGGCATGCAGGGCGAAGGCCAGGCGCACCGCACGCAGCCTGGCATGCGCGGCGGCCCCGCTCGGGGGGCGGGCGCACAGCGCGGCGCGCAGCAGCAATGCGGCGGCTACCAGGGCCAACCACAGCAGCCAGCCGGTGCCGACATGCATCTGGCGCACCGTCAGGGTCAGCAGCAGGGCGCCGGCCAGGCTGGTGAGCGAGGAGCCCAGCACGGTGCGCCGATGCAGGCGCAACTGCTCATCTCGCAGCGCAGCGATGTCGAAACTGGGGCCCAGATGCATGCGCCAATTCTGCCCGCAGGCCGGCGCCGCGCTGCTGGGAATTGGCCGGGGTTGACGGCCGTCTTTGCCGCCGCCGGCCGGCGCCCCAGCCCCTGCTGCTTACTTGAAGTCGCCCACGAACACGAGCTGGAAGTCTTCCAGCTTGAAGTACTTGCGCAGCGCGCCGTTCACCTGCTCCAGCGTCAGCTTGGCAATGGCGTCATCCACCTGCTGCGACTTGGCCATGGTGCGGCCGAGGAACTGGTTGCCGGCGAGAGCGCGCACCAGGCCGGCGTCCTGCGCGCGGCCGAGGCGGCGTGCGTTCAAGATGGCCTGCTTGCCGGCATCGAGCTCGGCCTGGCTGTAGCCATCCTTGAGGGCGCGGGCCACTTCCTCGCGCAGCGCCTGCTCGACCTTGGCACGGTTCTGCGGCGCAAAGATGGCGCCGACGTTCCAGGGCGAGCTCAGGTCCTTCTGGCCCCACATCAGGTAGGACCAGACGCCGTAGCTCAGGCCGTCCTTCTCGCGAATGCGTTTCCACAGCCGCGAATCGCCGCCGCTGCCGAGCAGGTAGTTGGCCATGGACACGGCGGGGTAGTCGGCATGCTCGTCGTTGAGCGCCAGCGGCATGCGGCCGGCCAGCACCGCGTTCTGCTTGTCGGGCGCGGGCACCAGGCTCAGCTTGCCAGGCTTGGCCACGCTGGGGTAGGCCACCCGCTGGTGCGGCGCTTGCGAGTTCCAGTCGCCCAGCGCCTCGCTCACGGCCTGCTTGAGGGCCGTGGCGTCGAAATCGCCGACGGCCGCGAACTCGGCATGGTTGGCGCCGTAGAAGCGCCGGTGGAAGGCGCGCAGCTGCTCGTTCGTGACGCCCTGGGCATCGGCCGTCATCTGGTCGAACGTGCGGGCCAGGCGCACGTCGCCGCTCGGGTAGTCGCCATTGAGCGCCAGCGCGACGGTGTTCTCGGCCATGGCCTCGGGCTCATCGCGCTGCGCCTTGATGCCGGAGAGCATCTGGGCGCGCACTTCTTCCAGTGCCTCGGGCGCCAGGCGCGGCTGGCGCAGCATCTGCGCGATCAGCCTGGCGGCTTCGGCCGCGTGGGCGCGCTTGGTGACCCAGGCCACCGTCAGGGAGTCGGGGCCGGGCTGGATCTGCAGCTCGACCTTGAGCGCGTCGAGCCGGTCGCGCAGCTGCTGGCGGTCCAACGTGGTCGTGCCCTTGTCCAGCACATAGGCCAGTGCCTCGGCGGCGGCGCGCTGGCCGCGCAGGCTCTCGGCATCGCCAAAGCGCAGGGTCAGAAAGCCTTGCACCGCTTCGCCGCGGGTGGGCTTGGGCAGCAGCGCCAGCTTGAGGCCGTTGGGCAATGTGCTGGTCTGGGTGAGCTTGTCGATATTGGCGGGCGTGGCCTCGAAGGCGGCCACGGCGGCCTGCGCCGCCGCCGGCACAAAGCTCTTCATCTGCTCGTCCACCTTCACCAGCGCGGGCGCGGGCGCGCGCAGCGGCTTGTCGGTGGGGATGTACTGGGCCAGCGTGCGGTTGGCCTGGATCAGGCGCTCGTTGGCGACGCGCTGCACGTCCTCGAGCTTGAGCGCCTTGATGCGGTCGCGCAGCAGGAAGAACATGCGCCAGTCGCCCTGACTCACCGTCTCGGAGAGCGCGGTGCCGACCTGCTCGGGGTCGGAGAACTGCTGCTCCCAGCGGTTCAGCCAGCGCTGCTGGGCGCGCTTGAGTTCCTCGGCGGTGATCGGGTTCTGCGCCAGGCTTTCGATGACCTTGAGCATCTCGCGGCTCATCTCGTCCAGCGAGGCGTTGGGCGCGCTGTCGGCGCCCAGCATCACGAAACCTGGCTCGGCCAGCGCCATGCTGAAGGCGCTCACCGAAGCGGCCAGCTTGGTGTTCTCGACCAGCTGCTTGTGCAGGCGGCCGGCGGGCGGCTCGGTGAGGATCAGGCCCAGCACCTCCACCGCCGCATAGTCCGGGTGCGGCCCGGCCGGCACATGGTAGGCTGCGGTGGCGCTGGCCACGCCACCGAGGCGGCGCACGGTGACGCTGCGCTCGCCGTCCTGCACCGGGTCGACGGTGTAGAAATGCGTCAGCTGACGCTTGGGGGCGGGGATGGCGCCAAAACTCTTGCTCACCCAGCCCAGCACCTTGGCGGCATCGAACTTGCCCGAGACGATGAGGGTCGCGTTATCGGGCTGGTAGTAATTGCGGTAGAAGCCCTGCAGGCGCGGGATGTCGACGTTCTCGACGTCGGCGCGCGCGCCTATGGTGCTCTTGCCGTAGTTGTGCCACTGGTACATGGTGGCCAGGACGCGCTCGAACACGATGTTGCCGGGGTTGTTCTCGCCCATCTCCATCTCGTTGCGCACCACCGTCATTTCGGTGTCGAGATCCTTGCGGGCGATATGGCTGTGCACCATCGCGTCGGCCTGCCAATCGAGGTACCACTTCAGGTTCTCGTCGTTGGCGGCAAAGCTGGCGAAGTAGTTGGTGCGGTCCAGCCAGGTCGAACCATTCGCGCGCAGGCCGCGCTTGCTGAACTCGGCCCAGGGATTCTTGTACTTGGGCGAGCCCTTGAAGATCAGGTGCTCCAGCAGGTGCGCCATGCCGGTCTCGCCATAGTTCTCGTGCTTGGAACCGACGCGGTAGGTCACGTTGACCGTGGTGCTGGGCTTGGAGGCGTCGGGCGCGAGCAGCACCTGCAGGCCGTTAGGCAGGCGGTACTCGGTGATGCCTTCGACGGCGGTGATAGGTTTCATCGCGCCCTGCGCGCCGGCCGCGCTGGCCAGCAGGGACAGGCTCAGGGTCAGGCTGAGTCTTTGAATGGGGGTCATGAACCGGCTCCTCGTTGAGACGCGCGCCAGCCTAGCAGGCTTGCGGGTCCGTGAAAGAAGTCTGGCCGCGCCCGCTGCCCCGATTCAGGCCGCCTGGGGGTAATCACCGAGGGCGAAGTCCACCGCCGCGAGTGCGTGCAGGCGGGTGGTGTCGAACAGCGGCAGCGCCACGTCGGCTGCTTGCAGCAGCAGCGGCAATTCGGTGCAGCCCAGGATGGCGCCCTCGGCGCCCTGCGCGGCCAGGCCGGCGATGATGGCCTTGAGGGTCTGGCGCGAGGACTCCAGGCAGTGGCCCTGGCACAGCTCATCGAAGATGATGCGATGCACTTCGGCGCGCTCCGCCTCCTCGGGCACCAGGCAGGCAATGCCATGGCGCGCCAGATGCTCGGTGTAGAAGGGCTGCTCCATGGTGTAGCGCGTGCCCAGCAGCGCCACGCGCCGGCAGCCCGCCGCCTTGATCGCGGCGGCGGTGGCGTCCGCGATGTGCAGCAAGGGCACTTGCAACTGCGCCTGTACCTCGGGGGCCACGCGGTGCATGGTGTTGGTGCCGATCAGCACGCAGTCGGCGCCGCTGTGCTGCAGGGCCTGACCGGCGCTGGCCAGCATGCCCGAGAGCTCGGCCCAGGCGCCGCTTTGCTGGCGCGCCACCACCTGCTGGAAGTCCAGGCTTTGCAGATGCAGCCTGGCCGAGTGCAGGCCGCCCAGGCGGCGCGCCACCTCGCGGTTGATGATCTGGTAGTACAGGGCGGTGGATTCCCAGCTCATGCCGCCGATCAGGCCGATGGATTTCATGTCGTGCTCCGGTGAGGTTTGGAAGATGGCGAAATTCTGCGCATCCACGCGGAGCAAGCGATCGCGTTCTTTACCGTGTGGGCTCCGATAATTGGAAACACATTCCAAAATCTGGTGGGCGAATGAAACTGGATGCGATTGATATCAAGATCCTGCAAATCCTGCAGGTGGACGCCGAGCAACAGCTGGCGCAGATCGCCGCCGCCGTGGGGCTCTCCGCCACGCCCTGCTGGCGCCGCATCCAGCGCATGAAGGAAGCCGGCGTGATCAGCCGCCAGGTGGCCCTGGTGGACCCGCGCCAGGTGAATGTGGGGGTGACGGTGTTCGTCTCGGTGCGCACCAGCACGCACACGCAGGAATGGTTCGAGATCTTTCGCGCCACCGTACAGGCCATCCCCGAGGTGGTGGAGTTCTACCGCATGAGCGGCGACATCGACTACCTGCTGCGCATCGTGGTGCCCGACATCGCGGCCTACGACGCCGTCTACAAGCGCCTGATCGCCGGCACCCAGCTCTTCGACGTGAGCTCCAGCTTTGCGATGGAGGAGCTCAAGTTCACCACGGCCTTGCCGCTCACATACGTGAAGTGACGACCAGCGCCGTGCTCAGCGCGGCATGGCGTTCAGCATCTCGTGAACATCGTGCGTCATCACCGCCAGAAAGCCGGCCAGCGCGATGTAGTACGTGCCGTACTCCCACTTCACCGCCGTGGGCACGGCGTAATAGGTCTCCGCTTCCACGCTGTCGTGCCGGTATTTCCAGGCCTTCCAGAGCTGCGGCCAGGCCATCAGCGCGATCAGGAACAGCATCGGACTGGGCCGCCATATGAACAGCGCCACCAGCACCGGCACGCCCAAGAACCAGATGCGCGGCGAGAGCACCGCGGTGATGCGCCCGCCGTCAAAGGGCGAGAGCGGGATCAGGTTGAAGAGGTTCAGAAAAAAACCGCTGTAGGCCACCGCCAGCAGCCAGTCGATGCCCCAGTTGCGGGCCGCGAAATAGACCAGCACCGCTCCGATAGTGCCCAGGAGCGGCCCGCCCAGGCCCACATAGGCCTCGGTCTGCGCGTCATGCGGCAGCTCCTTGAGTTCGATCCAGGCGCCCACAAAGGGGATGAAGGTCGGCGCGCCGACGTTCAGGCCCTTGTGCCGCGCCGCGATGTAATGCCCCATCTCGTGCACGAACAGCAGGGCCACAAAGCCCACCGCATAGCGCCAGCCATAGATCCAGGCGTAGACGAACACCGAGAGCAGCATGCTGCCGCCGGTAGTGAGCAGCTTGCCGAACTTGAGCCCGGAGAAGAGCAGGAGCAGGAGTTTGAGCATGGGCGCGACCTTATCAGGACTCGGGGATGGGCGGCCGGAACCGGCGCCAAGCCGCCTGTTGTGGGTTGGCGTGTGCCAAGCGACGCCGGGGGTGTGATTCCGTTCATGCCTGGGCCAGAGGCCCAGTCCTTCGCCAGGCTCAAGCAGTCCACAGGACTGTTTGAGTCCGGGCTCAGTCCCCCGCCCACGCCCTGCGGGCGCCGGCTCCTCCTTTACTTCACTCCACCACACCCCCGACGCCACTTGGCAATTCCACCGCAGGCCGCCTGCAAGGGATTGGCACGGCCTGCCACCTCCATGCAGTGCAAGGCGGTGGATGTGCCAAGGGCGTCGGGTGAGGGGCGCAGCGAGGTAGAGGAGGAGGGCCTGGCGAAGCCAGGGCCGGGGGACAGGAGCGAAGTCCCTCACCCGATGGCCTTGGCAAACAGAGCAGACTCAATAGCCCAAAGAACAAGACCCGCCGGCCTTGCGGCACAGCGGGTCTTGATGAAGCGAGCTCAGCGCCAGCGCATCAAGCCGCGCGCCACTGCCCCATCAGCGTCTGCCACTTGGCCTTGGCGGCGTGCAGATGGCGTTCCTTCACATGGCCATAGCCGCGGATCTCCTCGGGGATGCGGGCGATCTCGGTGGCCAGCGCCAGACGCTCGGGCGTCAGGCCCTTGCTCAGGATGGCCTCAATGCTCTCGCGGTACTCGCCAATCAGCGCGCGTTCCATCTTGCGCTCTTCTGTGCGGCCGAAGATGTCGAAGGCGGTGCCGCGCAGGCCCTTGAGCTTGGCCAAGATGCCGAAGGCCGGGCGCACCCAGGCGCCCCAGAATCCATCAAACGGCTGCTTGACCAGCTCGCCCTTCTCGTTCTTCTTGGCCAGCAGCGGCGGGGCCAGGTGGTGCACCAGCTTGTAGTCGCCTTCGAACTGCGCGGCGATCTTGTCAAGGAACTTGGCATCGGTGTGCAGGCGCGCCACCTCGTACTCGTCCTTGTAGGCCATCAACTTGAAGAGGTAGCGGGCCACCGCCTCGGTGAGCTTGGTGCTGTTGAGCTTGCCCTCGGCCGCGCGCACCTTCTCGACGAAGGCCCTGTACTGCTCGGCATAGGCGGCGTTCTGGTAGTCGGTGAGGAACTCCACCCGCTTGGCCACCAGCTCGTCGACGCCGGGGCGCTTGACGATGTTGATGACCTGGGTCGCGGCATACAGGCTCTGCACCGCGGCCAGATCGACGGCGCAGCGGCGGCCCCACTCGAAGGCGGCCTTGTTGTTGTCGATCTGCACATTGTTGAGCTCGATGGCGCGCATCAGCGCGGCATAGCTCAGCGGCACGCGGCCCTTTTGCCAGGCGTAGCCCAGCATCAGGGGGTTGGTGTAGAGCGAATCGCCCAGCAGCTTGACGGACACCTCCTCGGCATCAAAGCTGCCCAGCCCGGCCTGGCCCACGGCCTTGCCGACGGCGGCCTCGCAGGCGGCGCCCGGGAAGCTCCAGTTGGCATCGTTCACCAGCGTGGCGGTGGGCGAGCCATGGGTGTTGAGCGCCACAAAGGTACGGCCTTCGCGCATCACCTGCAGCGAGGCCTTGTTGGCGGCGACGATGGAATCGCAGGCGATCACCAGATCGGCCTCGGCGGTGCCGACCTTGGTGCAGTGGATGTCGTCGGCATGGTTGGCGATCTGGATATGGCTCCAGGTGGCGCCACCCTTTTGCGCCAGACCGGCGGCATCCTGGGTGATCACGCCCTTGCCTTCCAGGTGCGCGGCCATGCCCAGCAACTGGCCGATCGTGATCACGCCGGTGCCGCCCACGCCCGCCACCACGATGCCCCAGGCCTTGTCGGCGTTAGGTATTTGCGGCTGCGGGATGGCCGGCAGCGCGCTGTCGAAGGGGCTGCGACGGCTTTCCTTCTTGGGCTTCTTGAGCTCGCCGCCCTCGACGGTGACGAAGCTGGGGCAGAAGCCCTTCACGCAGGAATAGTCCTTGTTGCAGGTGTTCTGGTTGATCTGGCGCTTGCGGCCGAAATCGGTCTCCAGCGGCTCGATCGACAGGCAGTTGGACTGCACCGAGCAATCGCCGCAGCCCTCGCACACCAGCTCGTTGATGACCACGCGCTTGGCCGGGTCCACCAGCTTGCCGCGCTTGCGGCGGCGGCGCTTCTCGGTGGCACAGGTCTGGTCGTAGATGATGGCAGTGGTGCCCTTGATCTCGCGGAACTGGCGCTGGATCGCATCGAGCTCGTCGCGGTGGTGCACGGTCACGCCGGCAAGCAGTGAGACGCCGTTGTACTTGCTCGGCTCGTCGGTCACGATCACCAGCTTGGCCACGCCCTCGGAGATCAGGCTCTGCATGATCTGCAGCACCGTGTGGCCCTCGGCGCGTTCGCCCACCTGCTGGCCGCCGGTCATCGCGACGGCGTCGTTGTAGAGCACCTTGTAGGTGATGTTCACGCCCGAGGCGATGCTCTGGCGTATCGCCAGGATGCCGCTGTGGAAGTAGGTGCCGTCGCCCAGGTTGGAGAAGATGTGCTTCTCGTCGGTGAACCATTGCTGGCCGGTCCATGGCACGCCCTCGCCGCCCATCTGGGTGAAGGTGGCGGTGTTGCGGCCGGGCATCCAGGTCACCATGTAGTGGCAGCCGATGCCGCCCACGGCGCGCGAGCCCTCGGGCACGCGGGTGCTGGTGTTGTGCGGGCAGCCGCTGCAGAACCATGGCGTGCGGTCCGCGCCGCCGGCGGTCTGGGCCTCGGCCTTGAGCGCGTTTTCCTTGGCATCAATGATGGCCATGCGCGCGTCCAGGCGCGCCGCTACGTCCGCATCGACGCCCAGCTTCTTCAGGCGCTTGGCGATGGCGCGGGCGATGATGGCCGGGGTCAGGTCGGCCTGCGGGCGCAGCAGCCAGTTCTTGCTGGGGTTGGGCAGGCCCCATTCACCACCCATGCCGCCTTCGGCGTCGTCGTCGAACTTGCCCAGCACATGCGGGCGCACGTCGGGGCGCCAGTTGTAGAGCTGTTCCTTGATCTGGTATTCGATGACCTGGCGCTTTTCTTCAACGACCAGGATTTCCTTCAGGCCGTCGGCGAAGTCGCGCGTGATGGTGGCTTCCAGCGGCCACACCACATTCACCTTGTGCAGGCGGATGCCAAGGCGGCGGCAGGTGTCGTCGTCCAGGCCGAGGTCGTGCAGGGCCTGGCGCGTGTCGTTGTAGGCCTTGCCCGAGGCGATCAGACCGAAGCGGTCCTGCTTGCTCTCGATGACGTTGTAGTTGAGCTTGTTGGCACGCACATAGGCCAGCGCGGCGTACCACTTGTGGTCCATCATGCGCGCTTCCTGGTCCAGCGGCGGATCCGGCCAGCGGATGTGCAGCCCGCCAGCGGGCATGGGGAAGTCGGTGGGGATGACGATCTTGACGCGGTCCGGGTCCACGCTCACCGAGGCCGAGGACTCGACGATCTCCTGGATCGTCTTCATGCCCGACCACAGGCCCGAGAAGCGGCTCATCGCGATCGCATGCAGGCCCATGTCCAGGATGTCCTGCACGCTGCTGGGGAAGAACACCGGGAAGCCAGCGGCCTTGAAGACATGGTCACTCTGGTGCGCGGCGGTGGAGCTCTTGGCGATATGGTCGTCGCCCGCCACCGCGATCACGCCGCCATGCTTGGCGGTGCCGGCCATATTGGCGTGCTTGAACACGTCGATGCTGCGGTCCACGCCCGGACCCTTGCCGTACCAGATGCCGAACACGCCGTCGAACTTGTTCTTCTCGGGGAACAGGTCCAGCTGCTGCGTGCCCCATACGGCCGTCGCACCCAGTTCCTCGTTGACGCCCGGCTGGAACACGATGTTCTGCTTGGCCAGGTGTTTCTTGGCCGCCTGCAGGGCCTGGTCGTAGCCGCCCAGCGGCGAGCCGCGGTAGCCCGACACAAAGCCGGCGGTGTTCAGCCCGGCCATCGCGTCGCGCGTGCGCTGCAGCATGGGCAGGCGCACCAGGGCCTGCACCCCGCTCATGAAGGCACGGCCGTGCTCGAGCGCGTACTTGTCGTCCAGCGTGACCTTTTCCAGCGCGCGCAGGATATGGTCGGGTAGCGGTGCATTCATCGGGGGAACTCCAGAGGGTGGGCGGGGCAGGCGGGGCGACTTGTGATCGCGCGCATGGCCGTGATTTCGGCAGTATGTGCCGGCAGGGGAGTGTAGGGAAAGGGCCGCGATGGGTGCTTGCTAATTGCCGCGCGATTTGCGTTCGTTGAGCAATAATCTTTCTCAGCTACCCAATTGAGGTGACGATTGGTATCCAAGAACTCAAAATCAGGGCAAACCATGAGCAAGCCCGCGGTGCTGCCTGACGAACCGGCCTCGCAGGGCGACAGCCTGGATCGCTGGCATATCGCCATCCTGGCCGAGCTGCAGCGCGATGCGCGGCTCTCGAATGCCGAGCTGGCGGCGCGCATCGGCCTCTCGGCCGCGCCCACCTGGCGGCGTGTGCGCTGGCTGGAGGAGCAGGGCTTCATCACCGGCTACCGCGCCGAGATCGACCGCCGCAAGGTCGGTCTGGGCGTGCTGGCCTTTGTGCGCCTGGACGCCGACCGCAACAACGGCGCCTCCACCAAGCCGCTGGAAGACGCGATCCGCGAGCTGCCCGAGGTGATCTCCTGCCACTACATCTCGGGGGCAGGCACCTTCGAGCTGCAGGTGCTGGCCACCGACCTCGACGCCTTCAGCCGCTTCACCATCGACACCTTGCTGAATCTGCCGAACGTGAAGGATGTGCACACCAGCTTCTCGCTGGGCGAGGTCAAGGCGGGGGGCATGACGCCGCTGGCGCAGCTGGGCGCCAAGGGCTGACCAGGCCCTGCCGGCGTTGCTTCGTCGCCGCCCGGCGTGGCCCGTCGCGCCGTGCCACCGGGCGGGCGCGGGCTTGGGCACAGTGGCCGCCATGTTCATGTTCGAGACCCCGCCATGAGTGCCGTGCTGACCCCCTCCTTCGCCCAGGCCCCGGTGGCCACGTCCGCCAGGCTGCTGGCGCGCAGCATGGCCGTCTGGCTGTCCGTGGCCCTGCTGGGCCAGCTGCTCTTCGTCGTCTATGTCATGGGCTTCTACGGCCGCCATGCCTGGCAGGGCCGGCCCGAGCTGTGGAACAAGGTGCTGCCGCATGGCTGGGAGGCAGGGCATACGCTGGGCAACAGCGTGCTGGCCGGTCACCTGCTCTTCACTGTGGTGATCCTGGTGGGCGGTGCGCTGCAGCTGCTGCCCGCGCTGCGGCGCCGGGCACCGGCCCTGCACCGCTGGAACGGCCGGCTCTACCTGCTCTCGGCCCTGCTGCTTAGCCTGGGCGGGCTGGCCATGGTGTGGACGCGCGAGGGCGTGGGCCTGGGCGGCCTGGGCCAGCGGCTGGGCATCAGCCTGAACGCGCTGCTGATCCTGGGCTTTGCCTGGCTGGGCTGGCAGGCCGCCCGCGCACGCCGCTTTGACGCGCACCGGCGCTGGATGCTGCGGCTGTTTCTGGTGGTGGGCGGGGTCTGGTTCTTCCGCATCGGCCTGATGCTGTGGTTGGTGGTGCACCGGGCGCCGGTGGGCTTCGACCCCAAGACCTTCGAGGGCCCGTTTCTTACCTTTCTGAGCTTCGCGCAGACCCTGCTGCCGCTCGCGGTGCTGCAACTGGTGCTGTGGGCGCAGGCCAGCCGCCGCGCGCTGCCACAGGCCGCCATGGCCGGCGTGCTGGCCTTGCTGACCCTGGCCACGGCGGCCGGCATGGGCGCCGCCGCCATGCTGATGTGGCTGCCACGCCTGGCCTGAGTTAGGCTGCCGCCGTGAATGAAGCCAGCACCCCAGCAGCCAAACCGCAAGGCCTGCGCCTGCTGTTCAACCCGCGCCGGCTGCGCGCCACCGCCATCGCCACCTTGCTGCTGGCCCTGCCCATCAGCCTGACCTGGCAGAGCGGCAAGCTTAGCTTCGTCATGCGCGCTGTTTCGGTGGGCCTGAGCGCGATGCTGGCCTATGGCCTGGCCGAGCAATGGCCGCGCCGCCTGCCGGCCTGGCTGGCGCGCTGGGCCCTGCAGGTGCTGGCGGTCGCGCTCGCGATTCCGATCTGCACCCTGAGCATCTATGTGCTCAGCACCCCGGCCGGTGCGCCGCCCTTCTGGCGCGAGAGTGCGCGCTTGAGCGGCTTTCTGATGCTGACCATTTTTCCCCTGCTGGTGGCGCCCTGGGTGGCACTCACCGCCCTGGTGCGTCAGCGCGAGGCCTGGGCGCGCGAGCAGGCCCTGGCCTTCGAGCTCGAGCGCAGCGAGCTGGCGCGCCAGGCCCTGGACGCGCGCATGCGCCTGCTTAGCGCCCAGGTGCAGCCGCATTTTCTGTTCAACACCCTGGCGAATGTGCATGCCCTGGTGGAGACCGACGCGCCGCATGCCAGCGCGGTGCTGGAGCATCTGATCGAGTACCTGCGGGCGGCCGTGCCGCGCCTGGACGAGAGCCAATGCCTGCTGTACCAGGAACTGGAGCTGGTGCGCGCCTACCTGGGCCTGATGCAGATGCGCATGCCGGACCGCCTGAGCTTTGGCATCGAGGTCGAACCCGGCTGCGAGCGCCTGCGCTGCCCGGCCATGAGTCTGCTGACGCTGGTGGAGAACGCCGTGCGCCACGGCATAGACCCGAGCGAGGAGGGCGGTCGGATCGATGTCAAGGTGTGGCGCGAGGGCCTGCGCTGCCGGCTGCAGGTGCGCGACACCGGCGTGGGCCTGCGCGCCGGCGGCAGCGGCCTGGGCACCGGCCTGGCCGGCCTGCGTGAGCGCCTGGCCCTGGTGTTCGACGGCGATGCCACACTCACGCTGCGCGAGGTGCTGCCGCATGGGGTCAGCGCCGAGCTGGATCTGCCCGCCCAGGATTTGAGCGCATGAGCGAAGCTGCCCCCACCGCCCTGATCGCCGACGACGAACCGCTCTTGCGCGCGGTGCTGCGCCGCCGCCTGGCCGAGGCCTGGCCGGCGCTGCGGATCGTCGCCGAGGTGCGCAATGGCCGCGAGGCGATCGCGCAGGTCGAGGCGCTGCGGCCCGACATCTGTTTTCTGGACGTGCACATGCCTGGCGTCGACGGCGTCGAGGCGGCACGCCGCATCGGCCGGCGCGCGCACCTGGTGTTCGTCACCGCCTACGAGCAATACGCGCTGCAGGCCTTCGAGCATGGGGTGCTCGATTACCTCGTCAAACCGGTCACGTCCACGCGCCTGGCCGAGACGGTGCAGCGCCTGCAGGAGCGCCTGGCCAGCGCGGCGCCGGTGGTGCATTCCGAGGCCTTGCTGCAGCAGCTGGCGGCACAGCTGGCGCGCGCCGCCGGCATCGCCGCGCCCGGCGTCGAGCCGCTGCGCTGGTTGCGTGCCTCGGTGGGCAATGCGCTGCGCATGATCCCGGTGCAGGCGATCGCCTATCTGCGCGCCGATGCCAAGTACACGCTGGTGGCCTGGCGCGACGAGGAGGAGGGCAAGCACGCCGAGGCGCTGGTCCGGCTCTCGCTCAGGGAACTGCTGGCGCAGCTGGACCCGGCCCAGTTCGCACAGGTGCACCGCGCGGTGGTGGTGAACCTGGCGGCGATCCAGCGCGTCACCCGCGGCGACAACGAGACCGCCGAGATCGCGCTCAAGGGCAGGCCCGAACGCCTGCCGGTGAGCCGCAGCTATCTGCATCTGTTCAAGGAGATGTAGCAGTCCCCTAAACTGGGCCACGCCCCGGCCCGCATGGCCGGCGCCACCTTGCCGAACCTGCCACCCATGACGGACATCCGCGCCAAGCGCTTGCTGCACAAGAGCATGCCGCATGACTGAGCCCGCCGCGAGCCTGCCTCTGTATCTGTCGGGCGCCCAGCTGGCGGCGCTGGAGTGCCAGCTGCCCGGGGCGCAGCCGGCGCAAAGTGCGGCCTTGGCCTGGGCCCTGCGGCAGCGCGACAGCAGCCGCGCCCAACGACTGGTGGACGAGGCGCTGACCCAGTTGCGCGCTGCGGCCGGCACGCCCGACTGGCGCCTGCAGATCCGGCTGGCGCTGACGGGCAGTGAGATCGCCGCCCTGTTCGGGCGCCTGGACGCGGCCGAGGAGCAGCTGGCGCACGCCCGCGCCTGGCTGGCCGAGCACCCCGATCCGCTGGCCAGCGGCGATGCGCTGCTGGCCGAGGCCGCCGTGGCCAAGGCGCGCGGCCAGCGCGAGCGCGAGCTCGATGCCTACCGGCGTGCCGCGGCCGTCTACGCCGAGGCGCGGCTGCTCGAGCGCCAGGCGCTGGCCGAGGCCTGGGCTGCCTACGAGGGCGCTTTTGTCGATCCGGGCGAGGCTCCGCCCGCGGGCGTGGGCATCGACGCGGCGGGCGATGCGCTGTGGAGCGCGGCACGCGCGCTGCGCCTGTCGCGGCGCGAGCCGGCCGAGGCGGCGGCGCTGTTCCTGCATGCCAGCGAGCAGGCCCAGCGCATGGGACTGCTGCGCCTGGCGCTGATCTGCGTCATCAACGCCGGCACGGCGCTGCAGGGCCTGGGCGAGACCGACGATGCGGTGGCCTGTTTCGACCTGGCCGAACGCGTCGCCCAACAGACCGGCTGGCCGACCCTGCTGGGCGCCATCCAGACGCGCCTGGCGGCGCTCTTCAACGAACTCGGCCGACTGGAGGAGGCGCATGAGCTGGCCAGCGCCTCGCTGCGCTCGCTGGCCGCCACGCCGGGCGGCATCAACCGCGCCAATGCCTGCGCCGAGCTGTCGCGCAACCTGCTGCTGCAGGGGCGTGGCGTCGAGGCGGTGGCGCCCATGGACGAGGCGATACGCATGTACCGCGAGGCTCGCTCGACCGACAACCTGGCGCTGTGCCTGATCCATCAATCGCGCGCCCTGGCCGCGGCGGGCCGGCCCGATGCGGCGCTGGCGGCGATTGCCGAGGCCCGCGAGCTGATCGCCGCGCATGGCTTCACGGCCCTGACCCTGGGCGTTTACGAGGCGCTGGCGGAGATCCATCGCCGCCACCGTCTGCCGCCCCCGGCCGAGATGCGCGCGGCCACGCCGGCCCTGCACTACTCGCTGGCCGCGCTGCACGAGGGCCAGCAGATCCCCGGCTGGAAGCCGCTCGCCCCGCTCTATATCGAGCTGGCCGACGATTGCGCGGCCGCGCAGGACTGGCCCGCCGCCTTCGGCCACGCGCGCAAGGCCATCGAGCTGCTGCAGCAGCAGCAACAGCGTCAGCCGGCCAGCGGCCAGGCGCCGGCCGCGCGCCGTGTGGCCGAGGCGCCGCTGGCCTTGCTGTCGGATGAGGGCGGCCTGTGGCGCCCGGCCTTTGCCACCCCGCTGGGCGATGCGGACGCCGCGGCCGCGGCGCTGCAGATGACGCCGCGCGAGCGCGCCATCCTGGCCTTGCTGGCGCGCGGCTATTCGAACAAGGAAATTGCCCAGGCCTTGGCGATCGGCGACGAAACGGTCAAGTGGCACCTGAAGAAGGTCTACGCCAAGCTGCAGGCCGGCACGCGCAAGCACGCGGTGAGCCGTGCCCGGGCGCTGGGCCTGATCGGCGCCTGATAGGCGGGCCCCGAGCCTCCGGCGTCGAGGCCGGCAGCGGCCTCATGGCTTTCCCGCCCCCATGGCTCAGGGCCCCCCGCGCCGGGGGGCCCGGGCCACCCCCCTGGCTCCCTATGCTGGGCCTTCCCGGTGCCCGCATGTCTGCATGTGAACGCACCGCCGCCCCAGCCCATAGGAGAGACCCCCATGATTGCTCGCCCCGAGGCGCCCGAGCCCCGAGCCCCTTCCGCCACCAGTGCCTGGCGCCAGACCGGCCTGGCGGCCTTGCTGCTGGCCGGCGCCCTGACGGCCATGCCGGCGGCGGCCACCCAACTGCTGCCGCACAACCTCACCAAGCTGATCGCAACCTCCGACCTGATCGTCTCCGGCACGGTCAAGAACGTCAGCGACGGCATGGACAACGGTGTGCCCTACACCGAGGTGACCCTGTCGGTGGCCTCCTCGGCCAAGAAGAAGCTGGCTCCGCGCTCGGAGTTCAAGTTCCGCCAGTTCGGCATGCTCAAGCCCCGCAAGATGGCCAATGGCAAGTTCTTCCTGGGCCAGGCGCCCGAGGGCTTTGCCAAGTGGCGCAAGGACGAGCAGGTCATCGCCTTCATGTACCGGCCCGCGGCCAAGACCGGGCTGCGCACCACCGTGGGCCTGGAGCAGGGCAAGTTCACCACGGTGGGCGGACGCACCGCGAATGCCGATTTCAACCGCAACCTGTTCAAGGACGTGGCGGTCAACGCCGGCCTGCTGAGCGCTACCGAAACCGCGATGCTGAAGAAGCCCGCCGGCGATGTGGACGCCGTAGCACTGATGTCGCTGGTGAACCGCGCGGTTGCCGGCCAGTGGATTGAAAAAGGAGTGATGCGATGATGAATAACAAGACCTACCGAATCGTCGCCGCACTCGCGGTCGGCCTGCTGGGCAGCGTGGCCGTGCAGGCCGCCGGCCCGCTGATGCTCAACGACAAGCCGCGCGATCCCCAGCCGCTGCGCTGGAACACCGCCACGCCGATCCCGGTCTATACCGACCTGGGTGTCTTTACCTACGACTTCGACGGCACCACGCCCTTCATCACCAACGCGCGCGCCAACGAGATGGTCAAGTTCGCGATTGGGCAGTGGAGCGCCGTGCCGACCTCGACGCTGAAGGCCTACTGGGCCGGCGACTTCAGCAAGGTGCCGTCCATCAATGCCGACGTGACGGTGAACAATGCCCGGCAGGTCTATGCGCAGGAGAACGGGCGCGGACTGCATGTCGTCTACGACACCACCGGCGAGATCCTGGCCGACTTCTTCGGCGTCTCGCCCGACTCGGTGCTGGGCATCGCTTTCCCCAAGATCGCCATCGACAGCGACGGCGACGGCTACGAGGACACCATCGTCGAGGCGATGGCCCTGATGAACGGCTATGCGGTGCAGGCCAACGATACCGACGGCCGCTTCTTCAACGGCATCATGACGCATGAGTTCGGCCATGCCTTCAACCTGTCGCATTCGCAGGTGAACGGCTCGATGGCCTACTTCAGCATGCCGGGCTGGTACGACCTCTACCCCGGAGTACCTGGCTGCGTGCCGGCCCGCCACATCCCGGGCTGGGGCGGCAACGACATGCCCATCCAGTATGTCGAGACCATGTTCCCCTACATCAATCCGCGCGCCCAGATCGGCGCCGAGATGAGCACGGTGGACATGCCCGACGACATCGCGGCGATTTCCGACCTCTATCCCACCGCGGCCTACCGCAGCGGCACCGGCTCGATCAGCGGTGTGCTGCGCCTGAAGGACGGCCGCACCCCCTACAGCGGCATCAACATCATCGCCCGCAACGTCAACAACCCGCTCGGCGACGCCGTGTCGGCGATGACCGGGGATCAGACCCAGGGCAAGCTCGGCCCGGATGGCCGCTTCCGCATCAACAACCTGAAGCCGGGCCAAAGCTATTGGCTGTACATGGAGGAGATCGTCGCCGGCGGCTATCCGACCACGCCGCGCCCGTTGGTGTCCGAGGCCGAATACTGGAACGTGGCCGAGAGTGCCAACCCGGCCAACGACAAGGCCTGCGACATGACGGCCATCACCGCGGTGGCCGGCAGCACCCAGACCGCCAACCTGACCTTCAATGGCTATGACCAGGGCGTGCAGTTCTATCCGGTGGTCGATGCCGCGTTGGCAAAGCTGTCCAAGAACGGCGGCATGGCCTCGGGCCTGTTCTATGCGACCCAGTTCACCTGGGACATCAACAAGGGCATCCAGGTCATGCCGCCGAATGTGATCGGCACCAATGGCGCGATCAGCCGCAACGGGCAGAAGATCCTGGTCAACGCCGATCTCAACGGCAACGGCATCAACGCGATGGCCTTGTGGGCCGGCCCGGGCAAGCTCAGCAGCATCGGCGACCTGAATGGCGACAGCTGCGGCGGCGAGGGGCAGCAGGGCGTGTCCTCCAGCTACGGTTTTGCGATGGACGACGACGGCCGCACGGCGGTGGGTCTGGCCTATCTGGACGTCAAGAAGAACGGCCAATGCCAGGACAGCTTCGGCGGCTCCATCGTGCCGGTGGCCTGGACCGAGGCGGGCGGCATGCGCAAGCTCGACGACAGCGGCTTCGACTACGCGAGCGAAGGCTGGCTGCGCGCCCAGGCTGTGTCGGGCGACGGCAGCGTCGTGCTGGGCGAGACCAACTATTCGAAGGCAATGGCCTGGGTCAACCAGGGCAAGCGCATCGACCTGTTCAAGCTACACGGCGCGGTGAATGCCTATGCGGTGAATCGCGACGGCACCCGGGTCATGCTGGACACCACCAAGGCGGTCATGCGCAACTATGACGGTGTCAGCTACGAGGACCGCATCTCCAACGGCCCGCTGTTGTGGAACCCCAAGAAGGGTCCGAACGCGGTCAGCAAGATCGCCGGCCTGCGCTGGTGTACCGACGTGGCGCTGCCGGCGCAGATCGATTGGGCAACCTGGCAGTATGTCGATCGCTGCGCCACCGAGGGCCCGGCGGCCGTCGAGGCCGACCTCGGCCTGGTGCCGCTGCAGATCAACGACATGAGTGACGATGGCAAGGTCATCATCGGTCGTGCCGGCTCCTACTGGCTGGGCAACTTCGAGGGCGTGATGTGGGTCGAGGGCGTGGGCTGGATCAAGCTCGCGGACTTCTTCCGCAAGCAGGGCGTGGCCGAGGCCTACCGTCTGGGCATGCAGAACCCGGGCTCGATCAACGGCGCCGGCACCGAGATGGTGGGCGGCCTGCTGGGGGCGATGGGCACCTGGTATGTGGACATGAAGCAGGTCTTCGTGTGCCAGAACGGCAACTCGGTACAGACCGGCTTCCCGCTGGGCTTCATCTCCAAGATCCAGTCGGGCGCCAAGATGGGGCGCTGCGAACACCAGGGTTGACAGGAAGGGCAGCCCCCACCGCGCAAGGTGCAGGCGCAGGCTAGACTGCGGCGAGTCGTATCCCTTCAACGACTCTCCCCCGCGCCCACACCTTGCTGCCAGCACTGCGCCAAGCCCTCGCCGACCTGCTGCTCACCCGCGAGCCCAGGCAGCGCCTGCGCCTGGCCCAGGCCGGCCTGGCCCTGCTCTTGATGAGCCTCAGCATCGCGGTGATGCACTATGCCGTCTGGGTGGGCGAGGCGCCCCGCACGCCGGTGGCCTGGTGGACGGGCTTCTCGCTGGGCGGGCTGCTGGCCGCCTATCTGGCGATACGCTGCGGCTGGTCCTTGCGGCTCAAGGATCCCTCGCTGACGGTGCCGCAAATGGTTTATGCCATCGCTTGCGGGGCCGCGGGCTACGCGCTGGCCGGGCCGGTGCGCGGCGCGGTGTTTCCCATCCTGATGGTGATCCTGATGTTCGGCATGTTCCAGGTGCGCGCCCGCACGGCCTTGGCGGTGAGCCTGTACGCGCTCGCGATGATGGGCCTGGCGATGGCGCTGATGGCCTGGATCAAACCGGCGGTCTATGTGCCCGCGGTCGAGCTGGGCCATTTCGTGATGCTGGCCTGCATGCTGCCGGCGGTGTCGATACTGGCCGGGCGGCTGAGCCAGATACGCGAGCGCCTGGCCGAGCAGAAGAAGGAGCTGGCCGAGGCCTTGGCCCGTATCCAGGCCCTGGCCACGCGCGACGAGCTCACCGGCCTCCTGAACCGCCGTCATATGCAGACCCAGCTGGAGCAGGAACTGCTGCGCAGCCTGCGCAACGGCCGCGGCCTGTGCATCGCGCTGCTGGACATCGACCATTTCAAGCGCGTCAACGATAGCCATGGCCATGCCGCCGGCGATGCGGTGCTGCGCGCCTTTGCACGCACCTGCACCGAGACCCTGCGCGCCGCCGATGTGATGGCGCGCTGGGGCGGCGAGGAGTTCGTGGTCCTGCTCACCGACAGCAGCCTGCCGCCGGCCCTGGCCGCGCTGGAGCGCCTGCGTGAGCGCGTCGCAGAGCAGCGCGTGGCGGTGGCGGAAGCCAGCCTGAATGTGACCGTATCAGCCGGCCTGACCCAGCAACGTGCGGGCGAGACCCTGGAACAAACACTTGAACGTGCCGACCGCCTGCTTTACCGCGCCAAGCACGAGGGGCGCAATCGGGTGGAGATGGAGTAGGGCCTAGCCTGCCTGCAACAGCTCGGTTGTCGCGGTGCCGCGCAGGTTGGGCAGCGGATAGCCCTCGGCGAGCAGGATTTCCAGCACATCCGGATGCGCGCGCAACACGCGGCTCAGGGCGCTGCGGCTCGGCTCGATCAACTCGCCCAGCCCACGCTGGCGCACGAAGTGGTACAGGTTCAACGCGGCGTGCGCGGTCTGCCGAGGGTCGCCAATCTCGCGGGCGCGACGTTCGGCATAGACGTAGAAATCCAGCGAATCGGGGCGGCGTCCTTCCCACTCTGCGCGCACATCCAGCTTGGCGAAGGCCTGGCGCGCTTGCGGGTGGTAGAGCCAGAAATCGCCCAGGAACACATACTCCCAGACGGTGTTGTCGGCCAGGTCGAAACGGTTCTGCCAGGCCTGCGCCAGCCCATACCAGGCCAGCGCGCCGTCGGGCTCGGCGCTGAGACCCAGCACATAGCAGCGCTGCAGGAAGTAGGCGAGATTGGCGCAGGCGTACTGTACATACTCGAACTGGCAGCTCACCAGATAACTGAACAAGGCCGCGCACCAGTAGCGCAGCGCGGCCTGCCAATGCGGTTGCCACAACTCGGGCGCCTCGCGGCGCGCATGCTCTTCGATCCAGCGGCGCTCGCACAGCGCGGCCAGGTTCAGCGCATTGCCGCGCACAAAGCAATCCACCTCCAGATGCGCCTGGCCGGCGGCCTGGCCGACAAAAGGGCGCAGCACCGCGCCGATGGCCGCGTAATTCGTGGTGGGTGCCTCGCTGTAGCTCATGCGCTGCTCCAGCACCAGCGCGGTACCGGCCAGGTAGCTGCGCGCGAGGCTGTGTTCGGCCAGCAGGGCCTGCGCAGCGCGCATCGCCGCGCGCCCGCGCGGGAAGTCGCGCAACGTGCGGTAGCTGTCGTTGAGCCGCAGCAGACGCAAGGCGTCCAGCTCCTGGCTGGCCCCCTGCCAGGCCGTCGCATCGGTGAGCGTCTCGACCGCCGCGGCATGGTTGCCATCGGCCACCTGGCCGTGAAACAGCAGGAACTGTCGGCACAGCGCCGCTGTGGCGGCGACATCGGCCTGCGCAGCCAAACCCGGCAAGGCGGTGGCATACAGCTGCTGTTCATCCAGCGCCGGGTGCGACAGCACGCAATGCAACTCATCGCTCGGCAGCCGCGCCCACCACCAGGGCCCCACCGTGCGCGCCCGCGGCGCATGGCCAAAGCGTGCGGCAAACGCCGTCGCCTGCCCCGCGGCCTCGAACAGCTCGGCCAAACTGTCCCATAGCCGGCTCAGCTGCTTGCGGTTCAGCGCCGTCTTCTGCCCCAGCTGCGCCAGCCGGGCCTGCAGCCTGGCCATACCGCAGGCGCTGGCCGCATCTTCATGCCCGCCTTGAATCAGCAAGGCCAGCACAGCGGCCTCCCAGCGCAAGCGCCCGGTGACCGGCTCGGTATCGACGCCGATGCGCAGTTGATTGCGCGCCTGATCGATGTGAAGTTGCATCACGGATTCGTCCTCCCTGCGTTGCTTGGCCCTTGTTGACCGGGCTGGTGAAGGGACTCTGACACAAGTGACACAAGACAACCATGCACGGAATCAAGGATGCTGCGGGGGCTTGCCGAGGGGCGCTGTTGGGCTAGTGCCGTGACGTTGCGTCACAGTGGCTTGCACGACTGGCGTTCATTGCGAAAAGGCCGCATTTCCGGCGCAGTAGGCGCAACTGATTCGTAGAAACGGCATTAGCCCTAGACGTGCAGTGGTGGCCGCTTTTGCTGATTTCAGGGAGGTATTTCAAGGCGACCTGGAAAGAAGGCCTTTGCGCGCCATTGCCTCATTGAACATTGTTTCCGATTGGATATCCGGGACGCCGATGGATATTAAATTGTTTCTTGTGGCGCAGATATCGCCCATAGCATATGCCGTCACGAATATCGTCGACAAGAGACTATTGTCGACATACTTCAGCGAAGGCGGAGTGAGCACCTTGCTCATCTTTTCCTCCTTGCTCTCTGCCATCGTCATCCCCTGTGCGTATGCGATGGATCCCACTGTTTTCACAATGAGCCCCGGCAATATCGGGGGCATGGTCCTGGTCGCGGTGATCAATGTGCTGCTGCTATGGGCGTACCTGCGTGCGCTGAGCCAGGACGATCCGACGACGGTAGTCATTTTTTATCAAATGGTGCCAGTGCTCTCTCTTGGCGTGGGTTATGTACTTCTGCATGAGATCGTGACACTCAAACAAGGCCTGGCGATGATTGTCATCATGCTTGGGACAGGGATCGCGTCATTCGACCTGCGCATGGGATCCCGGGGTTTCAAGCGCAAGACCGTGGGGTTCATGCTCATTGCTTGCAGCTGCTGGGCCGCCGAGACGGTGGTCTTCAAGATGGTGGCGCTTGACGCACGTGTGTGGCCCTCGCTGTTCTGGACCAGCGTCGCGCATGTCGCTTTGGGTATGGCGGTCTTCAGCTGTTCGACAACGAGCAGACGGTCATTCCTCGAGAAATTTCGCGATCAGCGAAAAGGCATCATTACCTTGTGCGTGCTCAACGAAACTCTCTACGTCGTGGGTAACACGATGATCTACATCGTGGCAATGGAAACCGTGGTTGCACTCGTCGCGCTGATGCAGACTTTCCAGGCAGTCTATTTATTCCTCTTTGAGGCACTGATTGTTGCCGTGTCGCTTCGTCGCAGACGTGCCATGGGGGGGCGGCGAGCCTTGGCGCAGAAAGCATTAGCACTCATCATCTCCGGAGCGGGGACAACGCTGCTCTTTTCTTGATACTTGGTCTTGGAGCTTGTTGCATGCATTTTGGTGAACATATAACTATCGACGGCTACGGTGGAAACGAGGAAAAGCTCGCCAGCCGTGAGCTCGTTCTGCGCGCGCTCGATGAGCTTCCCCTGCTTCTTGGTATGAAAAAGCTCTCGACACCTGAGGTGTATTTCGCGAAGGGGAATGACGGCAAGGACCCTGGCGGTTGGAGCGGCTTTGTGGTGATTGAGGAGAGCCACATCAGTATCCACAACTTTCCGAAACGGCGCTTCCTCACGGCGGATGTTTATACCTGCCAAAACGGTCTTGATCGCGAGACGATTCGGGAGTATTTCAGTGAACAGTTTGAGCTCAAGGATATTGAGGAGAACTTCATTCGGCGCGGCACTCGTTACCCGCAGGATAATATTCAAGCTGAATCAATGGGCGCTGCACATGCCCACGTCAGGTGCCCACTTGTTGCAGAGTAGAAACTGCAAATAGATCTGCGCGTTTGCAATAATATTAAGACAACACAATGGATCGCATCAACAAAGCCATTGGCAGATTGTTCGTTCCGCGCGAGCATGCCTTGGAGACCTTGCGCACCCGCAGGAGGGATTCAATTCTTCTTGGAAAAGTAACCGATCGGCTCGACGGGGATCTTCCGAAGTGGGTGGGCGGTGAAGTCGCATACTTTTCACGCCATGTTGCATCCCCCAATCATGAAACCATCGCAATGGTCAAGGATTTCAGTGCATTGGGGTTTGAGGTCGTCATAGGTCAGGATTCTGGCGACAAGTTCACATCGGTCAATCATATGAAGCGCGCGCTGGGTAGTATTCACGTCCTGGTCGATGTGGCGGAGGTGGGTGGCGTGCGAAAAGAGATATTTAGAAAATATAAAATAGTTGATTTTGATGCTGTTAATGGAAAGCGAATCGAGGATGTGAAAACTTTGTGGGGACAGTCATTGATGCAGTTTCACAATGAACTGTTCAGCGAAATCGTTACAGATCGCGTGCGTCTTGTCGATGACGCAAAGTGGATCTCCCGAAGGGGCCGCAGTGATATAAAAAGGCATTACGCTGATCAGTTCTCACTGTACGCAGCTCACGCCGTGATGGTGGAAGGGTACTTCACCCACGTCAGAGAGGAGGCAGAGTTTGTTGAAAAGCTCGTCCTGCCTACTTTCGAGTCGGTGGCGCAGGAGTTTGGTGTTTTGCCGCTGATTGCCAACTTGTACCCGTACCGAAGAAGCGATGAGTATTGGTTTGGATACCCTCCGGAAGTCGAGGTGGTCCTCAGGAGTCTTCTGAACAAATAAAGCCGTTTCGCCTAAATTCTGCTGCCAGTCATCGTGGATCTCTCCCATCTTGAATGCCGGCGCCAAGGCCGAGGGTCCAATGCCGAGAGCAAGGCGGAGAAGGCGGAGAAAAGGCGGAGGGTCAAGGCGGAGGGTCAGGTCTCCCATCTTGCATGACGCGAAGGCTGAGGGGGGCCAGTCCTGCCGCCGGCATGAACTCAGAGGAATGCCGCTTGACGAAGAGTTTGCTCATGCGGCAATTGTCGGCGAATGTTCTGATGAAAGACTCTTCGACTTTAGCGAGAGGGTGCAGGCCGCCGTCACCTGAAACGGCAGGATTCGTGTATCAGATTAAGGAATTGTGAATGGCTGGGTAGGATGAAGTCGCGGATTCAGCCTGAAGAAGTGGTCGCCGTGGAAATACAGCCAAAGTTCTACGCGTCACGCGGCACAGTATCACCATACATTCCACGCGCGGGATCGCGAGATGGCCGGTCCTTCTACGAGTCCACTACCGGTCGCGGACGCCCGTAACGGAGACGTCGGTACGGAAATAGCACCCCAGCTATCAAATCGTTGACGGCAAAAATCAGCTGTTGCAATGGTATTGCAATTATTGGGGACAGCGCTTTTTGAGGCTTTCAAATTTTTCAAACCAACGACAGGAGTTCGGTTCAATGCTTCCATTTCGTGCCCTTGGCAGGCTGATTGCAGGGTTAATCACCATCACCAGTATTTTCGTGAGCCCACAATGCACAGCGGACACTCTACCCACGCTTGCTATTTTGCCGATCGTCAAGAAGGATCACTATTGGAATTGGTCCAACAAAGAGAAGGTGGAAGCGGAAATTAATCAGACGGTAACAGAGGCGTTCTTCGGGTTAAAACGTTTCAAAATCATCGAGCGCGAAATGCTTGGAAAAGTACTGCGCGAAGGAGGGTTTCAGAAAAGTGGACTCGTTGACGAAGGAACCGCAGTCGCCATCGGGAAACAGATCGGCGCCAGGCAGGTTGTTGTGGGTTCATTCTCGACATTTTCAAATAGTCGGCACGAGCAGGGTCTGGGCACGATGTATGAGTCTGGCATTAATTTAAATATTCGCATCGTCAATACCGAGACTGGCTCGGTCGATAACGTTATCACCGTGGAGGGAAAGTCCTCTGGGATTTCGCATGCTGAGTCCATCAATGATGCGGTGAAAATGCTGAGTAAAAATACGCAGCGCGAGATAGGAAATCTATTTCCGTCATTGGGTTTTGTTATCAAATTGGTGAATGATGGCGAGGCACTGATCGACCTTGGAAAAAGTCATGGCGTGAAACCCGGGGACATGTTCGTCGTTTACGCGCAAGGCGAAGACATCATCCATCCTGTGACCGGCAAACGCATCAAGGGTGAGAGGCGCATAGTCAACGAGTTGAAGGTCACCGCCGTCAATGACGACGACCTCTCCACTGCGAAGGTGGTTGGCGAGAAGAATGTGCTCCAGGTTGGCATGCCCTTGGAGTCGAAGAAGAAGAATGGTGGACTTTCCGAGCTGTTTGATCGATTTAAATAGCCGATTTTAGAAATTTTCCTAATAGGCGCGGCAGTTGGAAGTAGCGTCATAGCGACAGTCAAGATAAAAGGGTGATCATGAGAAAATTGGCGTTCGCATCTTTGTTTATTGTATTTAACGTCGCTGGTTGTTCCGACCATGTTGGCGAAAATCTAAAAGCCGCGGAGGCGGCGATTAAGACGGGAGAGGATTATCGACAGTATCTTTCGCTTGCAGAGCGGCAAGGAAGGTCTCCTGAGGATGCTAAACGGATTCAGGCGACACAGGAAAAACTTGAACGTGCAGAGAAATTCAATGCAACGTTGAAGCATATCCGGGGATATATCGACAAAGACGGTTATCAAGTAAGAAATCTAAAGGTTGATCTCCGTGAACTGGAGAAGAACTTCGCTTTTGACGGCGACGTTGAGCGTGGCAAGCAAATAAAAATAGAAAGCTGCGAAAAACTACTCGCAAAAGGCATCAAACAAATGGAAATTCGCGGATGGGTCTCCGGCGCGAACGTGATCGACAATGGCGGGATCGATGAGGTGTGGGGCGAATTCAATCGCTATTCATGTGAAAAGCCCGATGACACGGTTATGGCAGCTGCCGCCAGTGCATTGCTTGACGGCTTCATCAAGAGGCTGATGTCTTTTGCCAAAGAGAAGCGCGCTTACGAAAGGCACGATATTGGCGATCAAGTCTATGCTATTCGCTCATTTGTGGAGCTTTTCAGCTCCGCAGAAAGTCTTGATAAGAACAGGAGCAAATCCGAGGAGGCCTTCACACAGGCCCGGAAGCTCTTGAAGAGTCGGTGTGACACTGGCAGTTGCTTTTCAGGAGAGCTTGAGAGATTTGAAAAATCGTTGACGCGCGGAATCTCGGGTTGACGTCTGATCAGTCGGCCCCGCTGAACGCCAGCATGCCGCATGAAAACTAATGATTCCGGGTCGATGCCCAGGAAGACAGGTAGACGGCGAGTTTGATATTTGCTTTCGTTCTGGTTTTTTGAACATCTCTAAATTGCACGCGCGTTTAGAGGGGCGTAAGCTCCCGACAGGTTGTGGAATTCAACTAGATTGATTAACCTAGGTATGTAGGCGGCCGAATGTGTACTTATAAGAGGACTTCTTTTCAACTAATCTCTGCAGCGCTCGTTCTCATGGTTGCAGCCTGTGGTGGTGGTGGTGGTGGTGGTGGTGGTGGTGGTGGTGGTGGTGGTGGTGGTGGTGGTGGTGGTGGTGGTGGTGGTGGTGCGGTTTCCGGGCCAATCACTCCACCAACTCCAGCGGTTGTGACCTATACCGTCCTGACGTCGGCGATTGAGGGGGTATCTTTCGCTCCAGCAACGGTGGCGGTGGAAGCAGGAAAAACTGCGACTTTGACTGTGACGCTCCAGCCTGGTTATACCAGCGGAGTTTTTGACGGCTGCGGTGCGCATATCGAGCTCGCAAGTGCGGGGACAGCAGCGATCGCGACAGCGGCATTAGCTGGAAATTGCACGATCACGGGCTCGGCAAAGAAGCCGCCGTCGGTCAGCAAGGTAAGCTTTGCCTCGGTGAATGGTGTCATTTCGACGTTTGACGGTACTCAGTCGCTTAGTGGCGCGATTGTCGACGTCAAGCCGGGTGATTCGATCGAGGTACTGCTGACTCCCGATCGTGGGTATCAGCTGTACCAGGGGATCGGTTATCGCGAAGACTCTGATGGTCTCTCGGGTGACTGCCCTGCCACGCAGGTCAGCTTCTCTGTCCGCCGCATTACGCCGGTGGCTAATTGCTCGGTGAAATATAAATTCACCCTGCTAGATGACAACCAAAATGGCAAGCCAGACAGAGACGAAGCAAGTTTCATCTTGCATGCCGTTGAAGTAGCGCCGAAGGCCATGCGTGAAGCGATGCTGGGGAAAACAGATGTGACCTACACGGCGTATCTCACGGGCAACCAAGGGAAGCGCAAGGATGGAACGGTCGCCGCAGTGAATAAGGTTGTTGCACGTACACGCTTCCTTGGAGTAGGTTCGCCTGCTCCGAATGAGGAAGAATACGTCACACTTTATGACGACGGCACTCATGGCGACTCGAGTGCAGCTGATGGCATATACACCGCCACCATCCGCCCGACTCGCTACGAGAATCGTTACAGCACCCTTCATAATGGGATGATGCGCGCAGTGTCCTCGGAAATCGTTGCACTCGACAGCGCGGGGAATGAACTTTCTCCGTTCAATATCGATCGGCTGATGACTTCAGAGGTTACTTTGATGATCCTGAAGGACACGGCGCCGGCGTCCGACGCGGCCCAAAAAATCGCAGATAACGTCTATCGCTCGCGTCACTTCATCACTATTATTGATCCGACTTACGCGCGTCGCGATGACAGTCAGTGGGTTTCTCGATTGGCAGCGAAGTATGTTGTGGGTACGTTCGATACGGTCGCCAAGTTCAATTATGGCGAAACCTATGGTGCGAACTGGGCGTATTTCGAACGCGCCAAACAGTACGCGGCGGGCATCGGTATTGACGATGCCTATGACAACTCGGCGAACTTTGGCTTGCCTGGCATTTGCGGTGTCATCAATTTCGGCTCGTCTTCACTGGCGGCGTATCCTTTCAATCATGAAACGGGGCACTGCTGGTCTGCATATATGACCAAGCCGGAGCTACGCCTCGCATATCAAGGTGGTCACTGGGGCATTTCGTCTCTCGGTGAGACGATCATGGAGCAGGGTGGTCTCACGCTCGCGGGTGGCATGGGTGCATGGAAGACAACGTTGGTTGATGGTAGCTACGAGAAGTTTTCTATGCTCGACCTGTATTTGGCTGGCATGGCGAATATCTCGGAAGTTTTGCCGTTCTACTACGTGAACGACCTCGACTACGGCTGGTCGCTTGGTGTGAATTCGAGTGTTCCCGACGCGAAGGTTTCACTTGCCACGGGTGTGGATATTCTCCGTGTGTACGGTGCGAGAACTCCGGTATACGCAGGCGCAGTGAAAAACATGCATCTGCTCACGCTGGTGATTTCTAGCAAGCCGCTCACGGAAGCAGAAGCTGCGGTCGTTGACATCGTACTCAGCACGCACACGGGTAACGGTGCGGGCAACCGGATGAACGGCGATGTGACGCCCCCAGGTCTGGCGTATGCGTGCAGCAATCGCTGCACCGTAAGCGCTGAAATCACCGGTCCTACAGTGCAGTCCGCGCAAGCCCACGCAATGGGCATGAGTCGGCCCGCGCGCTATGCTCCCGCAGACGTGATCATCGATCGCAAGAACGCCTGGAGGCAACTCATGCATTGACCCATGCAGCGGCCGAGCGGGCCAAGGGTCAGGTCTCCCATCTTGCATGCCGGGTCGTCCCTGTAAGGCCTGCGGATCGCGCGGAACCGCGGGGCAGGCCTTGCATCGTTGCAGCTTTTGAGCCCGTGCCCTTGCACCACACCATTTGCATGGCGGCACTGCCGCTGACGTCGAGGCGGTGTACGGCAAGTGCATGCCCACCACCTTCCGCGATGCCAGTTTGCTGTTCATCTCGCGGCGCCCGGCACTGCCCGAGGAGATGGCTGCGGTGGAGGCGCTGGCGAAGTTCTGCGCCAGCAAGGGGACGCCCTCGCCCGAGATGCCTTGCGCCGGCTGGCAGAACGGTCTGGCCTTCTACTACCACTCGACGCGGGGCCGCGGAACGCTCGTGACTGAGCTGCCGGCGCGCAAGTAAGCAGGCTCCAAGGCCATGCCCCCGCCGCGCCACGTCGCCGGCCGGAGTTCGCACATCCGCTCGTGCTCGCGACTAGCGTGATGCTAGTCTCGCCGGATGAGTCAAGCGCCCGCCTCCCTGCCGCTGCGGCACTTCCTGCTGGCCCTGGCCGTCGTCGCCATCTGGGGCAGTAATTTCGTCGTTATCCGGCTGGGGCTGGATGCCTTCCCGCCGCTGCTGTTCGCGGCCTTGCGCTTTGCCATGGCGGTGCTGCCGGCGATCCTGTTCGTGCCGAGGCCCGCCAGCTCCTGGCGCAATCTGGCCGCCTACGGCCTGCTGATCGGCGTGGGCCAGTTCGGCATGCTGTTCCTGGCGATGCGCGGCCAGATCTCGCCGGGCCTGGCCTCGCTGGTGATACAGACCCAGGTGTTCTTCACCCTGATGCTGGCGATGCGCCTGAACAAGGAGCGCGTGCAGGGCTACCAATGGTTGTCGCTGCTGCTGGCCGCCTCGGGCATAGGCGTTATCGCCAGTCACACGGATGGCAGCACCACCGTGCTGGGCCTGGCGATGATTCTGCTGGCGGCCTTCAGCTGGGCCTGCGGCAATATGGTGGGCAAGCGCGCCGGCCGGGTGAATATGCTGGCCTATATGGTGTGGAGTAGCGCCTTCGCGGTGCCGCCGCTGCTGGCGTTGTCGCTGCTCGTCGAGGGGCCAGGTCTTGCTTGGCAGAGCGTGCAGGCGGCAGGTGCCGGGGCCTGGGCGGCGGTACTGTGGCAGGCGGTGGGCAATACCTTGTTCGGCTACGGTATCTGGGGTTGGCTGCTGGCACGCAACCCGGCCGCCACCATCGTGCCGATGGCCTTGCTGGTGCCGGTGTTCGGCATGAGCACGGCAGCCTGGTATCTGGGCGAGTCGCTGCCGGCCTGGAAGCTGCTGGCCGCCGCCCTGGTGCTGAGCGGCCTGGCGCTCAACCTGCTGTGGCCGCTGCGGCCCTGGAAGCGGGTGGCGGGCATTTAGCGCGCTATGCTCGGCCGCCATGGAGACTGACAAACTCATCGCGGCGGCTCCCGAGGCCAAGGTCCGGGCCGTGCTGGCCGGTCTGCTGACGGCGTATACGGCGCCGTCCTTCGGCGTGCTGCCCAAGGCCGAGCTGGAGCTGGCGATGCTGCTTGCGCTGCAGGCCCTGGGCGCCATCGGCCCCGACCCGTCGATCTACGAGCTGGTGGCGACGCTGCGCGTCACGCGCGCCAAGGCGCGCAACCTGCTCTATGCGCTGGAGTTACGCCGCTCCACGCCGGCTCTGCTGGACGCCAAACTCAAGGCCCTGCTGCGCACACCCATGCTGCACAAGCAGGGCGAGCTGTTCGCACTGGAAGTGGAGAACCCGCTGCTGGCCGACCACCTGAAGGCACGCCTGCAGCAGCTGGGCCATGCCAGCGACGGTTCGTTCTCGGCCAGCCTGGTCACGCTCAAGCTTGAGGCGATGGTGGCCCTGGTGGCCTCCTGCCTGAGCATCGACGAGCAGGAGCAGCTGCGCCTGGCGCTGGTCAAGGCCGGCGCGCCCGACACCTCGCTGCGCGGCCTGCTCGCCGCCGCCTTCAAGAAGCTGGGCGCCAAGCTGGCGTCCAAGGCCGGCGAGGCGCTCATGGAACAGGCCGCCGATACCCTGGGACCCGTGCTCGATGGCACGATCAAGCCGGCGGTTGGCCGCCTGATGGCGCTGCTCAAGGCCTGATCGTCGGCGTATGCTGCCTGCATGTATCGCCGCCTCCTCGTTCTGTTGACCGGTTTGCTGGCCCTGCCCGCCTGGGCCGCCGAGGGGCCGCGCCAGAACCTCTGGGTCGAGCTGCGCTGGGTCGAGTCCAGCGTCAGCGGCGCCGCGGTGGCGGGCGTGCGCGAGGGCGCGGTGGTGGTGGGCACGGCCGGCTCGGTGTCGCCGCGTGGCGCGGTGGAGCTGAGCACCCGGCGGCGCGACGAAGGCGAAGAGCAGGCGCAACAGCGCTTGCTGGTGCTGAACGGCCACAGTGCCTCGGTGCAGCACGGCGAGCTGGCGCCGGTGGAATGGCTGGACTACGGTGTGCAGGCCGACCTCAACGCCGGTCAGGCTCAGCCCGGCAAGGTCTATGCAGTGCCGCGCATGAGCGTGGTGGAGCGGGAAACGCGCGGTTTCACCGTCAGCCCGCATTGGCCCGGTGGCAGCCAGCCGGTGCGGGTGGAATTGAAGGCGCAAGACCTGGCCCCAGCCGGCCCGGGCGCCCATGCCGGGGCGGCCGCGCGCCAGCAGGTGCTCAGCACGGTGCAGGTGCCGCTGGGCGATTGGGTCACGGTGGCGCGCAGCGGCCAGGACCTGCAGCGCCAGCAGCGCGGCGTGCTCAGCAGCCGCGACGCCGAGGCGCGCGGCCAGCGCGAGCTGCAGTTGCGGGTGCAACTGGCGCCATGAGATCTCGCCTTGCGTTTCTGGCCCTGGCCGCCAGCCTCAGCCTGGCGGCGGTAGCTAGCAGCCAGGCCCAGCCCGCGGCCGAGCTGTTTGCCGCCAAGGCACTCGACTTCGAGCGCAACAGCGCCAAGGTGGTGGGCGCCTATGTGGCCAACTGGCAGCCGCTGGCCCAGGTTGAGGCGATTCCATCGGGCAGCCTGAGCCATATCCTCTACGCCTTCCTGCGCCTGTGCGGCCCCGGCCAATTGCCGGCGGATGCGGTGCGCTGCGAGGGGCGAGCTGACTTCCAGCTCGCCAGCAGCGAGGTCGATCGTCGCTTTGACGCCGCCTTTGCCCGCCTGAAGGCGCGCGCGCCGCAGCTCAAGGTGCTGGCCTCGGTGGGCGGCTGGGGCGGCTCGGACCCCTTCTTCCATCTGGCCAATGATGCGGCGCGGCGCGCCTTGTTCGCGGCCTCGGTGCAGCAGTTTCTGCGCGAGCATGCGGCCTTCGACGGCATCGACATCGACTGGGAACACCCCGGCGGCAATGGCGCGGCGAATGGGGTATCGCTAGGCAGCCCCGCCGATGGCCAGGGTTATGCGGAGCTGATGCTGGAGCTGCGCCGGGCGCTCGACCGGCTGAGCGCCGAGACCGGCCGGCTCTACCTGCTCAGCAGCGCCGTCAACAGCACCCAGGCGATCGTGCAAGGCATCAACTTCCGCCAGGCGGAGCCGGCGCTGGACCTGGTGTTCATGATGACGTACGACTTCTACGGCGGCTGGAGCAGCGGGGCGGGCCATCACAGCGCCCTGCGCAGCTCCGCCCCCGGCGCCGACGACAGCCTCGAACGCTCGGTGCAGAACCTGGTGGCTGCCGGCGTGCCCAAGCGCAAGCTGGTGGCCGGCGTGGCGATGTACGGACGCGGTTTCAGCGGTGTGGCCAAGCCCGTTAGCGGCGCGGCCAAGAGCGGCGTCTATCCCGGGTCCGACGGCTCGGCCGGCTACCGCGAGATTGCGCAGCGCCAGCTGGGCCCGCGGGGTCAGGGCTTGCGCGGCTACCGCGCCCTGTTCGATGCGCAGACCCAGGCCTGGAGCCTCTACCACCCGGGGCTCAGGCTCTGGATGAGCTACGACGACCCACGCGCGGTGCTGGCCAAGGGCCGCTTCGTCACCGAGCAGGGCCTGGCCGGCCTGTTTGCCTGGGAACTGAGCCAGGACAACGGCGCCATCCTGAATGCGATGAACCGCGGCCTCGGGCATCTGGCCTTGCCCTAGCGCAGCCCGTAGCGGCCACGTATCTCCTTGAGTACCCCGCGTTCCTCCAGCACCAGCAAGGCTGCGCTGATGGTGCGCGCATCGGCCGCGCTGACCGACTTCTTGCTGAGCATCAGGTGCACCGGTTCGCGGACCGGCACAAAGGGCAGCTCCGCCAGCGCCACGCCACGCTGGGCGGCCTCGTAGAGCGCGGCGCCGCGGTCGGCCATGAGGATCTCGCCGCGCGCGGCCAGCAGCATTTGCAAGCCCTGGCGGGTGTTCTCGTACTGGGATATCAGCTTGGCCTGCTGCAGCTGCGGCAGCAGGGTGGCGTACTCGACACCGAACCAGCCCAGGTTCTGCGTCACCATGGTGATGCGGCGCTGCAGCACGGCGCCGAAGCCGTCCAGCTCGCGCAAGGCCGCGGCCTTGGCCGGCAGGGCGAACCAGGCGGTGGTCTCCATGCGGTAGGGCGGGGTGAACCAGGCCACCTCGCGGCGCTCCACGGTTTCGCTGGCGGCCAGCAGGATGTCCAGTTCGCCGGCCAGGAACATCGCATAGCGGCGCTTGCGCGGCAGGTCGGGCACGATTTCCAGCTGGCAGCCGGCCTGCTGCAGGATGGCGCGCAGCAGCTCGGGCTCGGCGCCGCTGGCCGCACCACGCGCATCGCGCAGGATGTAAGGCGGGAATAGACCCATCGCCACCCGCAGCGGGCGATCACAGGCCGAGGCTGCCGGGGCGCAGAGCATTATCAGCAAGGCCAGCAGCTCCAACCATCGCCGGCCCGTTTGCCAGCACCGCGCTTGCATCGCTTTTCCGATCGTTGACAACAACGGCCCGAGTGTATCGAGCCTCACCTTCGCCGATACTGGCCGGAAATCACGAAGCCGCCATGACCGTCTGGGACGCCCACGCCTGCCTGCCGCTGCACCCCGATGCCAGCCTGGCGCCGCTGCAGGCCTATGCCGCCCAGGGGGTGGACTATGTGTCCGTCAACGTGGGCATGGACATGAATCCGCTGGAACAGGTGATGGCGGTGATCGCTGCATTCCGGGCCCGCATCGCCGCCGAACCCACGCGCTATGCCCTGGTGCAGCGGCTGGCCGAGCTGGACGCCGCCCGCGCCGCCGGCCGGCTGGCGCTGGGCTTCGACCTGGAGGGCAGCCTGCCGCTGCTGGGCCGGCCCGAGATGGTGGCGCTGTATCGCAGCCTGGGGGTGAACCAGATCCACTTCGCCTACAACCGCAACAATGCGGTGGCGGGCGGCTGCCACGACGAGGAGCAAGGCCTGACCCCGCTGGGCCGGCGCATGGTCGAGGCCGTGAATGCCGCGGGCATGCTGATGGACTGTTCGCACACCGGCCGGCGCTGCAGCCTGGACATCATGGCGGCCTCAAGCCAGCCGGTGGTCTTCAGCCATGCCAACCCGCTGGCGCTGGTGGCGCATGGCCGCAATATCAGCGATGCGCAGATCCGCGCCTGTGCCGCCACCGGCGGGGTGGTGTGCATCTCGGGCGTGTCGGCCTTCCTCGGCAGCGCCGCGCCGAACGCGACCGATGTGGCCCGCCACGCCGCCCATGTGGCCGCCCTGGTGGGCGTGGCCCATGTGGGCCTGGGGCTGGACATCGGTTTCTCCAAGCCGGGCCTGGACGATAGGCCGCCCGGCCGCTTCGACCCCGGCTACTGGTGGCCCGCCGCGGCCGGCTATGGCGCGGCGCTGGGCGGCATCTCTTACACGCCGGTGCAGACCTGGGGTCAGATCTTGCCGGCGCTGCGGGCCGCGGGCTTCAGTGCGGCCGACGCGGCGCTGGTGATGGGCGGCAATATGCGGCGCGTGGCCGCGCAGGTCTGGGGCTGAAATCACCTCAGCCAGCGCAGCCACTGGCTGCGCAGCACGCGGCGCCAGTCGAGCTTGGCAAAGGCATAGACAAGGGCCAGCAGCAGCAGCTGGGTGAGCAGGAAGTACGCGCCCGTCCAGCCGCTCAATTCGCGCGGTAGCCGACTGGCCGCATAGGCGCCGCCGGCCAGCGCCAGGCTGTAGCTGACGAGGCGGCCGCAGAAGAACGGCAGGGCCAGCCAGGCCAGCGGCGCGCGCGTCATGCCATAGGCCAGGAACAACAGGTTGGAGGGCAGCGGGCTGAGCGCGAACATCAAGAAGGCCAGCGCGCTGGCGGTGCGGCGCCGCTGCAGCGCCTCGGCCACCGCATCCAGGTTGTCGCGCGTCGCGGCATTGATCCAGCGGCTGTGCGTCACGCGCTGGGCGAAGCGCGCCAGCAGGCAGCGGCCCGCGGTGGCCGCCAGCGCCGCCACCAGGCCGATCTCCCAGGCCTGCCAGAGCTGCTCAGGCGGGAAGTTGAAGCCATAGAAGGCCAACACCATCCAGGTGGGCGGCGCAAAGGCCGGCAGCACGTTGATGACGAGAACGGCGAGGAAGAGCAGGGTGAGCATGGTCCGATTTTGCCGGCTCAACTTGAGTCGGTGATGTAACTGCCAAGGCCTAAGATGCAGGCATGCGAATTGCCCTGATCGCCCATGACGGCAAGAAAGACGCGATGGTGGCGCTGGCGGCCGGCTTTGTGCCGTTCCTGCAGTGCTGCCGCTTGATGGCCACCGGCACCACCGGCGGCCGCCTGCGCCGCGAACTGGGGCTGGAGGTCGAATGCCTGCTCTCGGGGCCGCTGGGCGGCGACCTGCAGATCGGCGCGCGCCTCGCGGTGGGCGAGGTGGACGGCGTGATCTTCTTGCGCGACCCGATGACGCCGCAACCGCACGAACCCGACATCAACGCCCTGGTGCGCGCCTGCGATGTGCACGACGTGCCCTGCGCCACCAATGTGGCGGGTGCCAGGCTGTTGCTCGCTGCCTGGGCCGAGACCCTGGCTGCTCCTAGCGCCTGAGCGGCAGCGGGTAGCTCGCCAGGCTGGCATATCCGGCCTTGGAAAGCGCCTGCACGCCGAAGATCACGTTGTCCTTGGAGACGCCAGGCAGGCGATGGCTGGTGACCAGGCCGACATCCCTGGACTGCTGCCAGGTCGCCGAATCGGTGCTGCGCCAGACGATGCGGTAGCCGGCCAGCTCGGGCTCGCTGCTGGCGGCCCAGCTGAGCGTGCTGTCGTTGCTCAGCTCGGTGGCGTCGAGGCGCACGTTCTGCGGCGCGGCAGGCGCCAGCGCCAGCGTGGCCAGGCCCACGGCGTTGATGCGCGCGACATTGGCCACATAGTCGAAATCGACGAACTCGGGCAGGTCGCCATAAACCACGCCGCCCTCGGTGCGCGGGTTCTGGTGCTGGTGGCGGAAGTCCTCGAAGGGTTCGGAGAAGCGCACCGCGGCATAGCCGCGCTCCAGGAAGGGCAGGTGATCGCCGCCGCGCAGATAGCGGTCGCGGCGCTGAATCAGGTTGACCTTGAAGCCGGGCAGATAGCGCTCGCCCGCGGCCTTCAGATGGCGGCCCAGCTGCTGGGTGGGCAGGTCCTCGGCGCCTCCCGCCAGGGCCAGCTGGGTGAGCGGCTCGCGCCAGGCCTCGTTGGCGCGCGCCTCGGCTTCGCTGGCGGGGCTGTTGCTGCGCGCCTGCACCAGCAGGCGCAGCAGCGGGTCGAAGCCATCGGCAAACAGCCGCAGCTGCCGCGGGTCGCGCTGGCCGGCGTCGCCGGTAGAGCTGCCGATGATGTCGTTGGTGATCATGGCCTCTACGCGCAAACCCTTGGCGCGCGCCCGCTTGGCCCAATGGGTGGCGCCCAGCAGACCCTGCTCCTCGCCCGGCACAGCCATGAAGATGAGGGTCGCGTCGAAGCTGTGCCTGGCCATCGCGCAGGCCATCTCCATCACCGCGGCCACGCCCGAGGCGTCGTCGTTGGCGCCCGGCGCCGCGCCCTCGGCGTCCATCACATCGCTGTTGCGCGAGTCGTAATGGCCGCTCACCACCAGCAGGCGATCGCGCGCGGCTGGCGAGCTGCCCGGCAGGGTGGCGACCACGTTCACTAGCTCGGTCGGGCGGGCCACGCGCGGGCCCGCGGGCTCGATGAAACTGTCCATCTCGACCTGCAGGCGGCCGCCGCTGGCCTGGCTGCAGGCCTGCAGCTCGCGCTGTATCCAGCGCCGCGCCGCGCCGATGCCGCGCGACTCGGAGGCGGTTTCGGAGAGCGTGTGGCGGGTCTGGAAGCCCACCAGGGCGCGGATGCGGGCCTCGATGCGCGGGGCCGAGATGTCCTGCAGGATCTGCGCCAGCTTGGCGTCGGTGGCCGCGTCGGCATGGGCGGCAGGAAGCTGCAGGGGCAGCACAAGCGCGGCCAGCGTGGCCACTCGCGCGATCGTCATACCGGCTCGCTCCAGGCATTGTGGAGCGGCCATTGTGGCATTCAGCCGCTGCGCAGCAGGTTGAAATCGGCGCGCAGCCCCGCGCTCATATAGAGCGCCGTGGCATGGCCATCGGCATGCTCAAGCCGGTAGAGCCCGGCGGGTGGCGCCGGCTCGCCCTGCGGCGCTTCGAACACCAGCGAGAACTGCTCGCAGCCGCGCCGGGCCGGAGCCGTGCCGATGCTGGCCAGTCGCACCATGGCGCGGGCCCCTTGCTCGTCTTCAAGCTCGAAGCGTTCGCCGAGGTAGGCCTGCCAATCCAGGCGGCCTGAGCGCCCGTCGAGGGCGGGTCTGCAGCTGGCCGCCGCCATGGCCGCGGGCGCCGCCAGAGTGGCTGCAGTGCCGAGCATGAAACTGCGCTTGTTCATGGTGATCAACATGGCTGACTTTCCTGCGGGTGGGAAGAAAGGGCGACCAGGCTGTGGCGGATCATGTGCTGATGCAGGCCACGTGGCGCGCCATCGACGCGGAAGCCCAGGCGTTCATAGAGCCGGCGCGCCGGGTTGTGCAACTCAACATAAATGCTCACCTGCAGGCCTTCTGACTCGGCCTCGGCGATCAGCGCGCGCAGGCAATGGCTGCCCACGCCGCGGCCACGCGCGGCCTCCAGCAGGCTGATGTCCAGCACATGCAGGGCCTGCGGGCGGCGGTCGACCCAGAGCCGGCCGACGGGCTGGCGGTCGAGCTCGATGATCTGGCAGAGCGCGCGCGGATATTGTTCGGCGTAGTAGCGCCGCTGCGCCTCGTACTGCATGCCGGTGAAGGCCCGGCATTGCGCCTCGTCCCATTGGGTCAGCGCGAGTTCGGCCGAGCGGGTGCTGGCATAGATGCGCTGCAGCAGGGCTTGGTCCTGCTCGGTGGCGGGGCGCAGGCAGATCGACATCGGGCCTCAGCCGCGCGGCGGGAAGACGCCCTGCATCGCAATGCAGAAATTCACTGCGAGGTAGGGCGGCAGATTGGCATGCGGCTGGTTGCCGCCGACGGCGCCGCTGCTGTCGCCTGCCATCGCCACCTGATTGCCCGGGATGCGGTAGGCCAGCGCCCCCGCGGCCGGCGGCGCCAATGCAGCACCGGCCGGGTTGCCGGTCTGTGCCGACGCGCCGGCCATCAGGCTGTGCTTGTGCGCAGGCATTTCCGTGCCGATCAGCGTGACCTCGCTGGCACCGCCGATCTCGCCGAGATCACGTGGGCTCAAGCCGGGCCCCTGGCCGGCACCGAGGGCAAAGCGCTCGCGCAGATTGGGCAGGCCGAAGTTGGATTTTCCATCTCCGCCATAGGTGGTGCCCAACAAGGAGAACAGCGCGGTGTTCTGGCTGATTGGCAGCAGCTGGCCGTCGCATTTGGCCCAGCCTTTGGGCGCAAAGTTGAAGCCGAACATGCGGATTTCTGCGACAAAGGGATCGGACATGGCGGGCCTCTAGCTCTGCGAAGGGAAGATGCCGAACAGCGAGATGATGTAGTTCATCGCGCAGAAGGGCGCCATGTTTTCATGCGGCTGCGAGCCTCCCGCCACCGGAAGGGCGCTGGCTGCCATGGCCACGCTGGGCGCCGCAGTGTCATAGCTGTTGCCGGCGGTCTTGGCCAGCACCGTGCCGGCCGGGCTGCCCAGACTGGCCAGGCTTGCGGAGGCTGCCCGCAAGGCGTGCGAATGCATGGGCATTTGCGCGCTGGTGAGCGTGACCGTCTCGCTGCCGCCCACTTCGCCCAACACATGCGTCGAACCCAGGCCCGGCCCCGAGCCCTGATGCATGGGTACGCGCCCACGCAGATCGGGCAGGCCAAAGGTCTGCTGACCATCGCCGCCATAGGTGGTGCCGATCAGCTGGAACAGCACCTCGTTCTCGCTGATCGGCAGCAAGCTGCCGTTGCAGAACGCCCAGCCGGCGGGCGCGAAATTGCCGGCGAACATGCGGATCTCTCCGACATAGGGTTGGCCCATGACGCGCTCCTAGTTTTGCGAGGGGAAGATGCCTTGCAGCGCAATGCTGAAATTCAGCACGGCGTAGGGCTGCAGATTGTTGTGCGGCTGGCTGCCGCCGCTGCGGCCGATCGAATCGGTATGCATCAGCGCATCGCTGCTGCCGGCACCGGCATAGCGGTTGCTGCCGCCGCGGCCCTTGGCCGCCGGCAGGGCCAGGCCGGGTGCGTTGGCGTTCGCGATGTCGCCAGTGCCGTACAGCCCATGCTGATGGGCGGGCATCTGATTCATATTGAGCGTCACCGCCTCGGTGCCAGCGCGCTGCCCCTGCGTGCTCTGCGGCCCGACATGCATGGGGCTGCGCCCGCGCAGGTCCGGCAGGGCGAAGTTCACCCTGCCATCCCCACCATACATGGTGCCCAGCAAGGAAAACAGCGCCTGGTTCTGGTTGATGGGCAGCAGTTGGCCATTGCACAGGGCCCAGCCCTTGGGTGCGAAGCCAAAGCCCAACATGCGGATTTCGCCGAGGAAGGGTTCGGACATGGTGGGTGCTCCTAATTGAAGACGGCCTCGTACTGCGTGGCGCTCTGGGTTCGACCCACGGGTACCAGGAAGATGTCCATCGCGTCGAGTTTCGGATGGCTGATGCGGTAGATGCGCTGCGGCAGTAGCGGTTGCGGCGGCCCCTCGAACAGCAGGCTGAAGGGCTGGCGGCCTTGGAACACCGGCTTCGGCAAGGCCTTGGCCTCGACCAGCGCGGCGCTGCAGGCGCTGCCGTCGTCCAGCTGCAGTTCGAAGCGCTCGCCCACCAGGGGGCTGAAGCGCTCCAGGGTGTCGATGGCTGACGCTGGCATGACGGCTCCCGCAGCGGCGCTCAAGGCCTGGCCGCGCTGCGGCCGCACCACAGCAGGCCCATGCCCAGCAAGGCCAGGGCGAGGCTGGCGGGTTCGGGCACCGGATTGGGGGTACTCGGGCGCGTCTGCAGGTCCAGCCGCACGTCCATATAGCGGTAGCCGCCGTTGAAGGTATGCGTGCCAACGAACAGCAACTCGTCGAGGTCGAAACTGACGCTATGGGCGTCGAGCAGGTGCACGAAGTCCTGCGCCGGGCCCGGGCCGGCCAGGCCGGTGCTGCCGCTGTTCGCGAAACCATCGAAGGCCGAGGCGAGCACGCCGGTGATGGTGAAACCGCTGATGTTCAGGCCGCTGAACACATAACGCGCATGTTCACCGGCAGCGCCCAGGTAGCCGGTGCTGAAGACGCCGTTGCTGTCGTCGCCGGCCTCCAGCCTGAGCTGGATGGAGTTGCCATCGAAGTGGATGAACTCGTCGTCCAACATCCAAGCACCCACGTTGCCGCTGCCGACCGAGACGCCGGTGGCCACCGCCGCGCTCTCGGTGACATTGATGGGCGGATTACCTTGGGCGGTGCCACCGGGCGCCAGCAACTGCACCTGCACCGGGCTGAGCAGGGCCGCCTGGGCCGCCAGGCTCAGCGCCAAGCCGCCCAACAGGGCGCAGCCGCGCGCAACAAAACGAGTCGAGGCAAAGCTCATGGGAACCCCCTTTTGACAGGCGCGCAGCACACCAGCGCCGTTTCATAAGACCAGCGTTGCCCAGCGGCGTCAGCCCCCCAAGGGTAGGGGCAGGGATTGCCTCGCCCTGCAACTCAGGGGTGCAAATGCCGGCGCAAGAAGCCTATGGAGCGCTCCCAGGCCAGCTGGGCGCAGGCGGCGTCGAAGACCTCGGGGCGCGCGTTGTTGAAAAAAGCGTGGTCGGCCTGGTAGTGGTAGATCTCGGGTTGGGCGCCGGCCGCGCGCATGGCCTTCTCAAGCGCGGCCGCGGCGGCCGGTGTGCACCAGTCGTCGCGGCTGGCGAAATGGCCCTGGAAGGGGATCTTGATCTGCGCCGGGTCGGCCAGGCCGGCCGGCGGGATGCCGTAGAAGCAGACCGCGGCGGCAAGACCTGGCACATGCACGGCGGCGGCCACCGTCAGCGCGCCGCCCATGCAAAAGCCCAGCACCCCGACCTTGCGTCCGCCGGCCGCCAGCTGCTGGCAGGCGCCGCGCAGGTCCTGGTGGGTGGCGTCGGCGAAATCCAGGCCGGTCATCAGGTGGCTGGCCTCGTCGGCGCTGCTGGCCAGGCGGCCGCGGTAGAGGTCGGGCGCCAGGGTGCTGAAGCCGGCGGCGGCAAAGCGCTCGGCCAGGCCGCGGATATGGTCATTCAAGCCCCACCATTCCTGGATCAGGATCAGGCCTGGGCTGCCGGGGCCGGCATCGGCCAGATAGGCCTGCGACAGTCCGCCATCCGGGCGCTTGAATTCGATCATCTGTCCCATGTCCGCTCCCGCTTGCCTTGCGAGCGTGCAGGATAGCGGGCATGTGCTGGCGTAGGCAAGCGCTGGCCTTGGCATAACATCCGCAGCCATGAGCGCGCGCTTGATCAGTCCGGCCATCGCTGAGTTCATCCAGTCCGGCTTGTCCATCACGGTGGCGGCGCGCGGCGAACGGCTGCAGCCCTCGATCTGCAAGGCGGCCGGATGCCGGGTCGACGAGGATGGGCGCGCGCTCACGGTGCTGCTGTTTGCCGATGCTGCAGAGGCGGTCTGCCGGGATATTGCCAGCAACGGCCAGCTGGCGGTTTGCTTCAGTCGACCCAGCACGCACGAGACGGTGCAGATCAAGGGCAGCGATGCGCAGGCGCGAGCAGCCAACGCCCAGGACCTGGCCTGGGTGCGGCGCAGTCTCGACCTGTTCGCGCAAGACCTGGCCCCGCTGGGCTGGGACGCCGCCTATGTGGACGCCGTGCTCTGGCGCGATCCGGGCGCGCTGCTGGCGATCCGCTTCACGCCCAACGGCGCCTATGCCCAGACCCCCGGTCCGCAGGCTGGCAGCCCCTTGAAGCCCTGAGGTCGACGATGCCGCGCGTCAGCCTGGATGCCATCCGCAGCTGCCTGGAGGGGGCGATACCGGCCACCGTGGCGACCTGCTCGGCCGACGGTATTCCGAACGCCACCTATGTCTCGCAGATGCAGTATGTGGATGCCAGGCATGTGGCACTGTCGTTCCAGTTTTTCAACAAGACGCGCGAGAACATCCTGGCCAATCCCCAGGTCACCGCCCTGGTGATCGATCCCGTGACGGCGGCGTCCTACCGGCTGGAGCTGCTGTACCTGCGCACCGAAACCGAGGGCGCGCTGTTCCAGAGCATGAAGGCCAAGTTGGCGGGCATAGCCTCGCACACCGGCATGAGTGGGGTGTTCAAGCTGCAGGGCGCGGACGTCTATCGCGTGCTGCTGGTGGAGCGCGTGCCGGGGCCCGAGCTGGCGCGCCCGGCGCCGCCGCGCAATCTGTTGAATGCGCTGCGCAACAGCTCGGCACGCCTGTCGGCCTGCAGCGAGCTGTGCGTGTTGTTTGATCAGGTGCTGGCCGATCTGCTGAGCGAGTTTCAGATCCCCTATGCCTTGCTGATGATGGCCGACGAGCAGGCGCGCAGCCTCTACACGGTGGGCAGCCGTGGCTACAAGGCCAGCGGCGTGGGATCGGAGATCGCGTTCGGCGACGGCGTGATCGGCGTTGCCGCCGAACATCGCTGCGCCATACGCATCAGCCATATGACGATGGAATACCGCTATGGCTGTGCCGGCCGAGAGGCGGCGCGGGCGCAGGCGCTGCCGCTGCACGCGGAAATTCCCTTCCCGGGTTTGCCGGCGCCGCACAGCCAGCTCGCGGTGCCCATCCTGGCCGGCGGCCGATTGCTGGGCGTGCTCTGTGTGGAGAGCATGGAGGAGCTGCGTTTCAGCTATGACGACGAAGACGCGCTGATGACGCTGGCCAGCCAGCTGGGGCTGGCAACGCTGCGCCTGCAGCAGGACGACGAGGCCCCGCAGGCGGGCTCGGCGGCGGCAGCAGCGGCGCTGGCCGGCCAGACCGGGCCGGTGCTGGAAGTTCGCCACTTTCCGCAGGACCACAGCGTGTTCATCGCAGGCGACTACCTGATCAAGGGCGTGGCCGGTGCGATTCTGTGGAAGCTGCTGCGGCAGTACAGCGGCAGCGGCCGTAGCGAGTTCAGCAACCGGGAGTTGCGCATGGCCGGCGACCTGGGCCTGCCCGAGGTCAGCGACAACCTGGAGGCGCGCCTGATCCTGCTGCAGCGGCGCCTGCTCGACCGCTGCCCGCAGCTGGCGATCGAGAAGACCGGCCGCGGGCAGTTCAGGCTCGGTGTGGCCGCCACGCTCAAGCTTGTTGAAGCCGAGGCGTAGCCAGCGCGCGAGCCTGGCGGTGCCAGAACACGTTCAGCACGAAGATCAATATCGCCAGCCACATCAGCACGCTGCTGGCGGCCACCACGGGCTCGGCCTGGGTCTGCCCGAGCAGCAGCGCCCCCAGCGAGCCCATCATCACCGGCAGCGCCAGGTTGTAGAGCCAGAAATGCGTGCGTGCGGCCACGCCGGCCGCCGCCGCCGGGAACTGCTGGTAGACCCAGGCCGTCAGCGCGGCCGAGACCCAGCCCAGCAGGTTCAGATGCACATGCAGGCCGCGCAGGCGGAAGTCGTGCGTGGCTGCCATGCCGACACCGAGCGTGACGGCGAGCAGGAAATAGACCAGCGCGACCAGGATCCAGCGCTGTTGCCAAGTCGTTGAGGAGTTCATGAGGCTGCTCCGAGGGTGTTGAGGACAGGGCTCAACCTTAGGGCGCCCGTTCGATGCGCGCTCTTAAAACTTGGCTCGCAAGACCCTAAAAAATTGCTAAGCCGCGCCCTCGGCCGGCTGCATCAGCTCGATCAGTTCGCGGGCGAAGTCCAAGGCCTCCTCGGGCGTGGCGAAGTAGTACTCGCCGCCCAGATCGGCCACATCGCCCTCGGGCCCCACATGCACCACGGCCCAGCCCTCGGCGCCGCCGCCGATCGCGCAGATGCCGAAGCTGCCGGGCGCGAGTTCACGCGCGCTGCCGGAGGTGACGAAGATGTCGCGGCCGAGGTGGGTGTGGTAGCGTTTCAAACAGTGGACTTTGTGAAAGAGATCAAGCGATGACCAAGGCGATCTGGAACGGCGTGGTGCTGGCCGAGAGCGAGGATACCGTGGTGCTGGAAGGCAACCACTACTTTCCCGCCGACAGCCTGAAGCGCGAATACACCAGCTTCAGCAACCACCGCAGCAGCAGCGACAAGGGCCAGGCCCAGTACCTGAGCCTGTTCGTGAACGGCGAGATGAACCCCGATGCGGTCTGGTTCTACTCCGAGCCCAGCGAGTCCGCGGCCGCCATCAAGGGCCGCTATGCATTCTGGAAAGGCGTGCAGATCGTCGATTGAGGAGACGGGGGCGATCAGCTGCGCGGCCACAACACCCACATGCGCAGCGGCTGCTTCATGCGGCCGGCCTGCGCCTCGGCCTCGCTGCCCCAGCCCCAAAAGTAATCGGCCCGCACCGCGCCGGTGATGGCGCTGCCGGTGTCCTGCGCCATCACCAGGCGGCGCAGGGGCTGGTTGGACAGGGGCTCGCTGGTGTCCAGCCAGACCGGCGTGCCATAGGGAATGCTGGCGCGGTCCACCGCGATCGAGCGGCCCGGCGTGAGCGGCACGCCCTGGGCGCCGCGCGGGCCCAGATTCGGGTCGGGCAGGGCCTCCTCGCGGAAGAACACATAGCGTGGGTTGCTCCACAGCAGCTCGGCCAGGCGCTGCGGGTTGCGGCGCGCCCAGTCCTTGATGGCGGGCCAGGAGGCCTCGCCGGCACGCAGTTCGCCGCGCTCGATCAGGCTGCGGCCGATCGATTGGTAGGGCTGGTCGTTGTGGCCGGCAAAGGCCAGCCGCATCCACTTGCCGTCCTGCAGGCGCAAGCGGCCCGAGCCCTGGATCTGCAGCACCAGCGCGTCGAGCGGGTCTTCCACATAGGCCAGTTCGTGCCGCCGCAGGCGCGCGCGCAGCTCGGCGTCGCTCTCGATCTGCTGGCGCGTGTAATAGGGGCGGCGCTGCGCCAGATCCGGCGGCGGGCCGTGCAGGGGGGTGCGGAAACCGCCCTGCGGCGCCCGCCGCGCCTCCAGCATGGGCTCGTAATAGCCGGTGATCAGGCCCTGCGCCTCGCCCTCCAGGCTCTCCACCCGGTAGGGCTGCAGATGCTTCATCAGGAACAGCTGGGCCTCCATGTCATCGGCCGGGGCCTGCAGGGCCGCGTGCGCGCACAAGGCGGACCATCCGGGGGCAGGTCTTGCGCAGGACTGCAGCAGCGCGGGCCAGAGCTCGGTGGCGCGGTCCTCGCCCCAGCCGGGCAGCTCGGACCAGTCATGCGCCACCCAGCGCGCGCGTTCGCGCTGCAGCACCATACGCTGGCGCTCGGGCGCGCTGGCGTTGGTGCTGGCGGGCGCGGCTGCCTGGGCCGGCTCGGGCTCGCGCATGGGCGGCGGCGCGGCGCAGCCGGCCAGCGCACCTAGAATCAGCGCCGCCGCGCATGGGGCGCAGCGAGACGACAGGAAAGTACGGACCGACATGGGCGTGATCTTGCTGGAAGCCTTGGGTGCCTTGGCCCTGCTGCTGTTCATTGTCTGGTGGACCATGTTCTCGGGCCGCAAGCGTGGTGAGCGGCGCGACGACGCGGACGACAAGCGCTCCTGAGGGGTCTGCTCAGTGCAGGCTGGCGCTGTCGGCCAGCGTGAATTCGGGCACCTCGGCGTAGAACACCTCGGCCGCCTCGGTGACGCAGAGGTAGCGCCCCTTCATGCTGCCCTGCTTGGTGGTGATCTGGGCCCAGGAGCTGTACTGGAAGCGCTCGCCCGGCTGCAGCAGTGGCTGGTGGCCCACCACTGCCAAGCCATGCACCTCCTGTACCTCGCCGCGCGCGTCGGTGATCTGCCAATGCCTGGCCACCAGCTGCGCGGCGATGTCGCCGCTGTTCTCTATCGTCACGGTGTAGCTGTAGGCATAGAGGTCCTGAGCGGCATCGGTCTGCTCGGCCAGGGGCTGCACTTGCACGCTGCAACGGAATTCGGGATGTGGCATGCGGGTCATTCTAGGGACCCTAGGCAGAATGCTCGGCCATGAGCACCGATGAGACCACTCTATACATCGCCCCCGACGGCGGCGCACGCTGCCGCTGGTGCGAGGCGCCCGGCTTCCCCGCCTATCTGCATTACCACGACGCTGAGTGGGGCTTCCCGGTGGACAACGATGTGCGGCTGTACGAGAAGCTGTGCCTGGAGGGTTTTCAGGCCGGTCTGTCCTGGCGCACCATCCTGAGCAAGCGCGCGGCCTTTCGCGCCGCCTTTGCGGGCTTCGACTTCGAGCGCGTGGCCGCCTTCGGCGCGGCCGATGTCGAGCGCCTGCTGCAGGACGCCGGCATCGTGCGCCATCGCGGCAAGATAGCGGCGGCCATCCACAACGCCTCACGCGCCATCGAGCTGCGCGCCGAATGCGGCAGCCTGGCGGCCTTTTTCTGGCGCTATGAAGAGGCGGCGCAGCCGGGCTGGCGTGCCGAGTCCGAGCGCTCGCGCGCGCTCTCCAAGGACTTGAAGAAACGCGGCTGGAAGTTCGTCGGGCCCACCACCATGTATGCGCTGATGCAGGCCATGGGCCTGGTAAACGACCATCATCCGGCCTGCGTGACGCATGGCCGCGTGCTTGAGGCGCGGCGTGCCTTCAAGGTGCCCACCTAAAATCGCTCAGCATCAACTCCGAGCGCCGCCGCACCATGAGCACTACCTATCGCATCGCCCCCAGCATCCTCTCCGCCGATTTCGCCCGCCTGGGCGAGGAGGTGCGCCAGGTGCTGGCCGACGGCGCCGACTGGATCCACTTCGACGTGATGGACAACCATTACGTGCCCAACCTGACCTTCGGGCCGATGGTCTGCGAGGCGCTGCGCAAGCATGCGGTCAAGCCCGACGGCACGAAGGCGCCCATCGACGTGCACCTGATGGTGCAGCCGGTGGACAGCCTGGCGGTGGCCTTTGCCAAGGCCGGCGCCGACCTGGTGAGCTTCCACCCCGATGCCTCCACCCATGTGGACCGCACCCTGCAGCTGATCAAGGCCGAGGGCGCGCAGGCCGGCCTGGTGTTCAACCCGGCCGAGCCGCTGGATGTGCTGGAGTGGGTGATCGACAACGTCGACCTGATCCTCATCATGAGCGTCAACCCCGGCTTCGGTGGCCAGAGCTTCATCCCCTCGGCGCTGAAGAAGCTTGAGCAGGCGCGCCGCATCATCGAGAAGAGCGGCCGCGACATCCGCCTGGAGATCGACGGTGGCGTCAAGGTCGACAATATTCGCCAGATCGCCGATGCCGGCGCCGACACGTTCGTGGCCGGCTCGGCCATCTTCGGCAAGCCCGATTACAAGGCCGTGATCGACGCGATGCGGGCCGAATTGAGCCGCTGAGCTTTATCATCGGCGCCCATGAGTTCCATCCTCCTCGTCTGCGTGGCCAATATCTGCCGCTCACCCATGGCCGAGGTGGTGTTCAGGGCGCGCGCACCGCTGCTGGGCCTGGCGCGCATCGAGTCGGCCGGCGTGCGGGCCTCGCCGCGTGGCAATCCGATGGACCCGCGTGCCATCGCCGCGCTGGCACAGCGCCGGTACCAGGCCGCGAAGAAATGGCGCTCGCGCCGTGTCACACCGGCGGACTTCGAGCGTTTCGACCAGATCCTGGCGATGGACCTGGAGGTGCTGGAGGCCTTGCGCGAGCAATGCCCTCCGGCGCTGCTGCCGCGCCTGGGCCTGTTTCTCGGGGACGGTGCCGAGGTGCCCGATCCCTACTATGGCAGCGCCAAGGGCTTCGAGCATGTGCTCACGCTGATCGAAGCGCGGGCCGAGCAGTTGGCCCGAGGTCCGGTCGCCTAAGCGCTCATGCTGATACGCACCAAGCTCGCCCTGCATCTCTCGCTCCAGGCGGTCTTGGTCGGCGCCATGATGGCGGCGCTGCTGCATCTGGCGATGTCCTACAAACGCCTGGGCGAGGTGCAGACGCGCCGCGTCGAGGCACGCGAGCTGGCCGGCGAGATGCAGAAGTCCTCCGACGATCTGACGCTGATGGCGCGCCTTTTCGTGGTGACGCGCGAGCCCCGCTATGCCGAGTACTTCCGCGAGATCTCGCGCATGCGCGACGGCCTGGTGCCGCGCCCGCAGCATGACGACGGCTTCTACTGGGACATGGTGCTGGCCGAGCCGGGCCGGCGTCAGGTGCGCGGCCAGGGCCGCGAGAGCTCGCTGAGCGAGCGTATCCGCCAGGCCGGTTTCGCCACCGACGAGTTGGCGCTGCTGGACGCCGCCAAGCGGCGTTCCGATGCCTTGCTGGCGGTGGAGGAGCAGGCCATCGGCATGGTGGACACGCGCGGCTCGGCGCAAAGCCTCAGCGACGAGGAGTGGCGTCAGGCGCTGGAACTGGTGCATGGCGCTGCCTATCGTCAGGCCAAGGCCGAGATCATGCGGCCGCTGCGCGAATTTCATCAGCTGCTGGAGCAGCGCCTGAGCGCGCAGCGCGAGGCCACCGAGCAGCAGATCAGCTGGGCCATCTGGCTGGCCGCGGGCGTGGCCATGGTGCTGTTTCTGCATGCGCTGCTGCTGTTCTACAACTTCGATCGCTCGGTGCGGCATCCTCTTGAGGTGCTGCGGCGCTGGGCGCAGGCGGTGCGGGAGGGGCGGCATGGCAGCCGCACCAAGCTGCAGGACAGCTCGGAGTTCGGCGAGCTATCTGCGGTGATCGACGCGATGGCCGAATCGGTGGAGCGCAGCCTGGCCGAGCTGAAGGACGAGGTGGCCAAGCGCACCCGCGCCGAGGAGGTGGTGCGGCACCTGGCCAACCACGATGCGCTCACCGGCCTGCCCTCGCTGCGGCTGCTGCACGACCGCCTGGACCGCGCCCTCGCCCATGCCCAGCGCCACCAGCAGGGCCTGGCGCTGATGTTCGTGGACCTGAACGGCTTCAAGCCGGTGAACGACCGCTATGGCCATGAGAGCGGCGACGTGGTGCTGAAGACGATGGCACAGCGCCTCGCCGCCGGCCTGCGCGACGCCGACACGGTGGGTCGCGTGGGTGGCGATGAGTTCCTCATCATCCTGCCCGAGGCGGCCAGCCGTGAGGCCGCGGCCCTGGTGCGCGAGAAGCTGGTGGCGGCGCTGGCCGCGCCGGTGTTCCTGGCCCAGCACCATGTGGCGGTGCATGTCAGCGCCGCCATGGGCATCGCCATCTTCCCCGACGATGCGCGCGATATGCAGGACCTGCTGCGCGCCGCCGATCAGGACATGTACAAGGTCAAGGCCGAGATGCAGAAGGCCGCGGCCGGGGCGGCAGGCTAACCTGTCGCATGCTCGGTCATGCGCGTGGCCTTGACCTCGCGCATATCCGGCCCCTTGCCGCTGTAGCGGTCCAGCGCCAGATAGATCACCGGCGTGATGTAGAGCGTCACCGCCTGCGAGACGATCAGGCCGCCCACCACCGCCAGGCCCAGGGGCTGGCGCAGCTCGGCGCCGGCGCCCAGGCCCAGTGCGATCGGCAGCGCGCCCATCAGCGCCGCCAGCGTGGTCATCATGATGGGGCGAAAGCGCAGGATGCAGGCCTCGCGTATGGCGGCCTGCGGGCTCATGCCGCCCAGGCGCTGCGCGTCCAGCGCGAAGTCGATCATCATGATGGCGTTCTTCTTCACGATGCCAATCAGCATCACGATGCCGATGGTGGCAATCACCGTCAGCTCGACATTGAAGAGCTGCAGCGTCAGCAAGGCCCCGGCCGCCGCCGAGGGCAGGCCGGCCAGGATGGTGATGGGGTGGATATAGCTCTCGTACAGCACGCCCAGCAGCACATAGATGACCGCCAGCGCCAGCGCGATCAGCAGCAGCTGGCCGCCCTGCGAGTCCTGGAACACCGCGGCGTCGCCGCCGTAGCTGGTGATGATGCTGGCGGGTAGCTGCAGCTCCTTCACATAGGCGTCCAGCCTGGCGGTGGCGTCGCCCAGCGGTACCTCGGGCGCGAGATTGAAGGACAGCGTGATCGCCTGCAGCTGGCCCTGGTGGTTGATGGCGGTGGGCCCGAGGCCGCGCCGCACCGTGGCAAAAGCGGTGAGCGGCACCTGGGCGCCGTTCTTGCCGCGCAGATGGATCTTGTTGAAGGCATCCTCGCTGAGGCGGTCGCCCTCGCTGGCCTCCATGATCACCTGGTAGGTATTGCTCTCGGCAAAGATGCTGGAGATCTGGCGCTCGCCGAAGGCGTCGTAGAGCGCGCTGCGCAGGTCCTGCATCTGCACGCCCAGCATGGCGGCGCGCTCGCGGTCGATGACGAGGTTGGCCTCCAGGCCGCGCAGCTGCGAGTCGCTGGTGACGTCGCGGAACAGCGCATCGCCGCGCAGCTTCTCCTGCAGCTTGAGCGCCCATTGGTTGAGCTCGCCCGCCGCCACCGATTGCAAGCTGTACTGGTAGCGGCTCTTGCTCTGGCGGCCGCCCAGTTGCAGGTTCTGCACCGGGCGCAGATAGACGGCGATGCCGGGCAGGCCGCGCAGCTTCTTGCGCAGGCTTTCCAGCACCTGGGGCATGGGCGGGCGCTCGGCGCGCGGCTTCAGGTTGATGAACATGCGGCCGGTGTTGCTGGCATTGCCGCCGCCGCCGCCCTGGCCCACCGCGGCGGCCACGCTGGCCACCGCGGGGTCGGACCGCACCAGCGCGGCCGCCTGTTCCTGCAGCACCGTCATGGCGTTGAAGCTGATGTCCTCGCTGGCCTCGGTGCTGGCCTGGATCTGGCCGATGTCCTCCTCGGGGAAGAAGCCCTTGGGGATGGTGGTGTAGAACCATATGGTGGCAGCAAAGCTGGCCAGCGCCAGGCCCAGGATCGAACCGCGATGGCGCAGCGCCCAGTCGAGGCTGCGCGTATAGGCCGCCAGCAGCGCGTTGAAGCCGGCTTCGAAGGCGCGGCCCAGCGCGCTCTCCTGCACCTGCCCATGCGGCCTGAGAAAGCGGCTGCTGAGCATGGGCACCAGGCTCAGCGAGACGCCGGCCGAGACCAGGATGGCCAGCGACACCACCACCGCGAACTCATGGAACAGCAGGCCGATGACCCCGGGCATGAAGAAGATCGGGATCAGCACCGCCACCAGCGAGATCGAGATCGACATGATGGTGAAGGCCATCTCGCGCGCACCGCGTATCGCCGCGGCGAAGGGCGCCATGCCGTCCTCGACATGGCGCACGATGTTCTCCAGCATCACGATGGCATCGTCCACCACCAGGCCCACCGCCAGCGTGATGCCCAAGAGCGAGATGTTGTCCAGGCTGTAGCCCAGCGCGAACAGCAGGGTGAGGGCGCCGATCAGCGAGATCGGCAGCGACAGCGTCGGGATCAGCGTGGCCGCCGCGCGGCGCAGGAAGATGAAGATCACCAGCACCACCAGGGCCACCGTCAGCGCCAGCGTGAAATAGACATCGTGCAGCGACTCGCGGATCGAGCGCGAGCGGTCGTTCAGCGTGGTCATCTGCACCGAGGCGGGCAGCTGGCTGGCAAAGCGCGGCAGCATCGCCTTCACCGCGTCCACCACCTGCACCGTGTTGGCATCGGGTTGGCGCTGCACCGCCAGCACGATGGAGCGCTCGCCGTTGAAGTTGCTGAAGGACTTGACGGTCTCGTAGCTGTCCTGCACCTCGGCCACATCGCGCAGGTAGATGGGCGCGCCATTGCGCGAGGCCACCACCACGCCTCCGAACTCGCGCGCGTTCTTGAGCTGCCGGTTGGCCTGGATGGTGAGCATCTGGCGCGTGCCGTCCAGCACGCCCACCGGGGTGTTGGCATTCGCGCCCCGGATGGCGGCCTGCAGCTCCTCCAGCGTGATGTCGCGCTGGTTCAGCTCCTCGGTGCGCACGCGGATGCGCACCGCATAGCGCTTCTGGCCGAAGATCGAGACCTGGGCCACGCCGTTGATGGTGGAGAGGCTGGGGGTGATGAGGTTCTCGGCAAAGTCGTTCAGCTCCGAGAGATTCAGCGAGGGCGAGGTCAGCGCCACCAGCAGCACCGGCGCATCGGCCGGATTGACCTTGCGGTAGGAGGGCGGCGAGCTCATCTCGGCCGGCAACGCGCGCAAGGAGCGGAACAGCGCCGCCTGCACATCCAGCGCGGCGGCATCGATATTGCGGGCGGGGTCGAACTCGATCGTCAGCGAGGTCGAGCCGAGGATGTTGGTGGACGAGATCGTCGTCACCCCGGCGATGGTGGAGAACTGCTTCTCCAGCGGCAGCGCCACCGAGGACGACATGGTCTCGGGGCTGGCGCCGGGCAGGCTGGCCTGCACATTGATGACGGGCGTGTTGTAGGAGGGCAGGGCGGCCACCGGGATCTTGCCCCAGGCGGCCAGGCCGGCGATCACCAGCGTGATGTTCAGCAGCACAGTCATCACCGGCCGCCGGATGAACAATTCTGTGAGGTTCATTTGGCGGCTCCGGATGCCGCATCGAAAGCCTTCTTGGCCGCGGCCGCGGGATTCACTGCCGCTGCCTGTTCCTGCACCGGCGTGCCCGGGCGCAGGTTCTGCTTGCCGTCCAGCACCACGGTGGCGCCGGGGGCAATGCCCTCCACCACCGCCAGCTCGCCGAAGGCGTGGCGCAGCTGCACCGGCAAGAGTCGCGCGGTCTTGTCGGCATCCACCACATAGACCGAGCGCTCGTTGCCGCGCAGGATGATGGCGGCCTGCGGAATCACCACCGCGTCCTTGAGCGTGCGCAGCGTCACGCGGACGCGCACATACTGGCCGGGCCAGAGCGTCGCGCGGGCGTTCTCGAAATCGGCGCGCACCTTGATCGTGCCGGTGCTGGCATCCACGCTGTTGTCCACGAAGCTCACCCGGCCCAGCAGCTTGGCTGCTGCCGCTGGCGTCGCGCCGGGCAGCTGCAGCTGGACCTCCAGACCGGCCGCCTGGCCCTGCCGGGTGGCGTCCAGCAGGGGCCCGAGCTGGGTCTCGGGCAGGCTGAAGCTGACGCCGATCGGATCGATCTGCGCGATGCTCACCAGCGGCAGCGCGGCGGCATTGGCCTGCACCAGGCTGCCCGCCACCACGCTGACGATGCCGGCGCGGCCCGAGAGCGGCGCGTGCAGTTCGTTGTAGCTGAGCGCCACCTGGGCCGACTGCAGCGCGGCCTCGTCGGCCTGCAGCTGGGCGCGCTGGGCTTCCAGATTGGCCAGCGCGGTATCCACCGCGTTCTGCGCCACGAAGTGCTGCGCCAGCAACTCGCGGGCGCGCTGGTACTGGCGCTCCAGGTCGGCCAGGCTGGCGCGGCTGCGCGCCGCCTGGGCGCGCGCCCTGTCAAGACCGGCGCGGTCGGCACGGTCGTCAAAGCGGAACAGCAGCGCGCCCTTGCGCACCATCTGGCCGTCCTTCACCAGCACCTCGCGCACGGTGCTGGTGGTCTGGGCGCGCAGGTCCACATGGTTGAGCGCAGTGACCGTGCCGCTGGCCTCCAGGGCTACCGGCACATCCTGGCGCAGTGCCTTCACCACGCCCACGCTCTGCGGCGCGGCCGCCTTGCCGGCCGCCGGCGTGGCGGGCGCTGGCGCGCGTGTCCACCACCAGGTGGCGCCTCCCAGGGCAATGAGGAGGGCGGTGAGGGCGATGGGCTTGGCGCTGCGCATGCGGTGTCGGGCTCGGCTGGAGAGGCCACTCAGCTTAGCCGCTCCCTCCGCCGCGCTTGTTTCGCGTCGGTGAACGGCCGCCGCGCCGTGCGCATGTCAAACCATCAGCGCAAGCGCCAGCCGCGCCCCCGCCACCGCGTTGTGCTTCACCAGCGCGATATTGGTGGCCAGGCTGCGCCCCTCGGTGAGGGCCTTGATGCGCGCCAGCAAAAATGGCGTGACGGCCTTGCCGCTGATGCCCTGGGCGGCCGCCTCGTGCAGGGCCTGCGCGGTGATGGCGGCTATCTCGGCGCGCGGCATGGCCTCGGCCGCCGGCACCGGATTGCTGATCACCACGCCGCCGGCGAGGCCCAGCGCCCATTTGGTTTTCAGAAAGCGCGCCTGCTCGGCCGCGCTGTCGATGCGGAAGTCCGCCTTGAAGCCGCTGTCGGGGGTGTAGAAGGCGGCGAAATTGTCCTGACCGATGGACAGCACCGGCACGCCATGGGTTTCCAGGTATTCCAGCGTCAGGCCGATGTCCAGGATGCTCTTGGCACCGGCGCAGACCACCGCCACCGAGGTGCGCGCCAGCTCCTGCAGATCGGCCGAGATGTCGAAGCTGGTCTCGGCGCCGCGATGCACGCCGCCGATGCCGCCGGTCACGAACACCTGGATCTCGGCCAGCGCCGCGCAGATCATGGTGGCGGCCACGGTGGTGGCGCCTATCTTGCCCGCGCTGATCGCGTAGGGCAGGTCGCGCCGGCTCAGCTTCATCGCCTCGGGTGAGCGGCCCAGCAGTTCCAGCTCTTCTTCCGCGAGGCCGATGCGGATCTTGCCGCCCAGCACGGCGATGGTGGCCGGCACCGCGCCCTCGGCACGTATCAGCGCCTCCACCTCGCGCGCCGTCTGCACGTTCTGCGGGTAGGGCATGCCATGCGAAATGATGGTGGACTCCAGCGCCACGATGGGCAGTCCGGCGCGGCGTGCTGCGGCCACTTCGGCCGAGAACTCAAGAAACTCATGCATGGCTCAGAAACTCCGGCGTTAGGTCGGGGTGCACGGTGTGTTCGGTCTGCAGTGTCAGCTCGGCGAGCCTGAGGCCCAGGCGGCAGGCAGCCGGCAGATCCTCGGGTGCCTGGTGCAGGGCGGCGCAGACGCCGGCGGCAAAGGCGTCGCCGGCGCCGGTGACATCGGCCACCGGCACGGCCGCGGCCGCCATGGTCTGCAGGCTGCCGCCCTGCTCGGCCAGGCGCAGGCCGGCGGCACCGTCGGTCACCACCAGGCGTTGCAGGCCGCGCGCGCGCAGCTGCTCAAGCGCACGCTGCCAGGCGCGCTCGCTGCTCAGGCGCAGGCCGCAGAGGGTCTGCAGCTCGTCGCGATTCAGGATCAAGAGGTCCAGGCCCTGCAGATCCTCGGGCAGGCGCTGCATCTTGGGTTGCGAGACCGCCACCGCGCTGAGGCGCTGGCCGCTGGCGCGCGCCTCTTTGATCAGCAGCTGCACGCTGGCGGCCGGCAGGTTCAGGTCCAGCACCAGGCTGCCGGCCTGGGCGCGCTGGGCCGCGCACAGGCGCAGGTAGTCGGGCCCCAGGCGCTCGGTCAACTCCATCTGCGCCAGCGCCAGCACGAGCTCGCCGGAGCGGTCCAGCACCGCGGTATAGCTGCCGGTATGGGCGTCGGCGGCCTGCAGGCTGCCGCCGGTCTGCGCGCCCAGCTGCTGCAGCTGGCTCAGCAGGCCGCGCCCGGCCGGGTCGTCGCCCACCGCGGTGAGCAGATGCACCGGCAGGCCCAGCCGTGCCAGGTTCTCGGCCACATTGCGCGCCACCCCGCCCGGGGTCTCGCGTAGGGCCGCCGGGTTGGAGGTGCGCATCTGCAGCGGCGCCAGGCTGCGCAGCTTGCGGTCCACATTGCTGCCGCCTATGCAGACGATGGGGCGCGCCTGCGGCAGCACATAGGCGCGACCGAGGATGCGCCGCTCCTTGGTGAGCACCGCGATATGCCCGGCCACCGCCGAGCGCGACAGCCCCAGCTGCCGGGCCAGGTCCTGCTGGCTCACATAGGGGTTGGCGCGCAGCAGGGCGTAGAGCTGTTCTCTCTTGTTGTCCATGCTTGCATTTTAGGACAAGTGTTTTTGTGAGAGAACATTTGTCTTTGCGCGGCATGGCGACAATGCGCAGCATGAGCCTGTTCCCCACCCCCCGCGCTTTCATCATCGACCTCGACGGCACCCTGGTCGATACCCTGGGCGATTTCGTCGCCGTGCTGCAGCGCGTGCTGGCCGAGCTGTCGCTGCCCCTGGTGAATCGCGAATTCGTCGCGCATACGGTGGGGCAGGGCAGCGAGCATCTGATACGCAGCACCCTGGCCGAGGTGGGCGGTGCGGCCAGCCTGTACGAGCCCGCTTGGCAGCTTTATCAGCGCTACTACCGCGACATCAACGGCCGCCATGCCGAGGTCTACCCGGGCGTGCGTGCGGGCCTGGATGCGCTCAAGGCCATGGGCCTGCCAATGGCCTGCCTCACCAACAAGCCGGCGGCCTTCGCGCGCGAGTTGCTGGCGCGCAAGCAACTCGCCGGCTATTTCGATCGGGTGTTTGGCGGCGACGATTTCGAGCGCAAGAAGCCCGACCCGCTGCCCTTGCTGAAGACCTGCGAGGCCCTGGGCACGGCGCCGGCGCATAGCTGGATGGTGGGCGACTCCAGCAACGATGCGCGCGCCGCGCGTGCCGCCGGCTGCCCGGTGGTGCTGCTGAGCCATGGCTACAACCATGGCCAGCCCATCCACGCGGTGGATGCCGACGCGGTGTTCGATTCGCTGGACGAATTTCCGCGCTGGCTTGATTGGGGGAAAGTTAGCCGCGACCAGGGCGCTCGCGTTTGATACCCAGCAGGGCGTCCTTGAGCTGCTCGTCGGCGGGCGACTTGCCGAGCCAGATCTTCAGCAGCACGTTGTAGAACTCGGCCTCCTTGATGGGCTCGCCCTGCACCTTGCCGTTCACATAGACCACCGTGCCGGTGCCCGGCACCCAGTCGACGCTGAAATGCTCGCCGGTGCTCATGCGCTTCTTGCTGGAGAAGATCTCGGCGACGCGCAGCACGCCGTTGATGGCCTTGGAAAACTCCTCGCGCGTGGAGTTGTCTTCCATGCCCTTGGTGAAGAGCTTGCCGAGTTCGTTGCCGTCGATCTCGCGCAACATCTGGATGTGCAGGCGTTTCGCGCCCGCCGCGCCCAGCACGGCCTCGGGCGAGCCGGCCTTGGCCGCGAGATAGAGGCCGGCGGTATAGACCTTGAAGAAGGCCTTGTAGCGGATGCCCGCGCCATTGAGCTGCAGCTTGGCGCCACCAACCTCGGCCGTGGGCTCGTACTTGACCCCGGCCACCTCGACGTTTTGCGCCAGCGCGCTCAGGGGCAGGGCCATGGCCATCGCGGCCATGGAGGCCAGTATTGCTCGTCGCATTTGTTGTCTCGCTCCGTTCAGAGTCTGTCTGCGCCTGGACCCAACGACCTGCAGGCTTGTGCGCCAAGTATCTGCCATCGACGCGCCTGCCGTGCATAGGGGCGATGCGTAAGCCGTGCGAGCAGTGAGCACTGCTACACTCGGCCGTATCATGTTCATCACGCGCAAGCAGATCAAGGGGTCGAACGACCGGGGAGCCTGGCCCTGGCGTCGCCCGCACGACTTCGCCTGAAGCCGCTGCCGCTGCTTGCCGTCTGCCGCCCGTCCTGGCCGGCCGAGATCCAAGACCTTATGCTTTGAGCCACACCAGGCTTGGAGTGGCCGCAGCGCGGCAACCCTGAGACGGCGCGCGCCTGCTGCGCCTCCAAACGCAAGGTTTGAGCACGTGATGATCACCGAACTTGAATTCCAGAGCCTGGCCGCCCAAGGCTACAACCGCATCCCCCTCATCAGCGAGGCTTTTGCGGACCTCGAAACCCCGCTGTCGCTCTACCTGAAGCTGTGCGCCGGCGCCGGCGCCTATGGTGGCAATGCGGGTCGCCACAGCTTTTTGCTCGAATCGGTGGTGGGCGGCGAGCGCTTCGGCCGCTACTCTTTCATCGGCCTGCCGGCGCGTACCGTGCTCAAGAGCAGCGGCCTGCGCACCGAGGTGATGCGCGACGGCGAGGTCGTCGAGACCCATGAGGGCAATCCGCTCGACTTCATCGAGGCCTATCAAAAGCGCTTCAAGGTGGCGCTGCGCCCCGGCATGCCGCGCTTTTGCGGCGGCCTGGCCGGTTACTTCGGCTACGACGCGGTGCGCTATATCGAGCCCAAGCTGGCCAAGACCGAGAAGAGCGGCGGCCTGGATACGCCCGACGTGATGCTGCTGCAATGCGAAGAGCTGGCCGTCATCGACAATCTCTCGGGCCGGCTCTACCTGATCGTCTATGCCGACCCGGGCCAGCCCGAGGCCTTCCACAAGGCCAAGAAGCGCCTCACCGAGTTGCGCGACAAGCTCAGCTACAGCGTCTCCGCCCCGCAGGTCAAGCGCGGCCTGGCGCATCCGGTGGAGCGCGAGTTCGCCAAGGCCGACTTCGAGGCGGGTGTGCGCAAGGCCAAGGAATACATCGCGGCCGGCGACTGCATGCAGATCGTCTTCGGCCAGCGCCTGCGCAAGCGCTACACGGAGTCGCCGCTGTCGCTGTACCGCGCTCTCCGTTCGCTCAATCCCAGCCCTTACATGTACTTCTACGACATGGGCGATTTCCAGATCGTCGGCGCCTCGCCCGAGATCCTGGTTCGGCATGAGCGCACGCCCGAGGGGCAGCAGGTCACGATACGGCCGCTGGCCGGCACGCGGCCGCGCGGCGGCACGCCCGAGCAAGACCTGGCCCTGGAAGCCGAGCTCAAGGCCGATCCCAAGGAGCGCGCCGAGCATCTGATGCTGATCGACCTGGCGCGCAACGACATTGGTCGTATCGCCAAGACCGGCACGGTCAAGCTGACCGACGCGTTCGCGATCGAGCGCTACTCGCATGTGATGCACATCGTCTCCAACGTCGAGGGCACGCTGCGCGATGGGCTCAGCAATATGGATGTGCTCCGCGCTGCCTTCCCGGCCGGCACGCTGAGCGGCGCGCCCAAGATCCGCGCGATGCAGATCATCGACGAGTTGGAACCGGTGAAGCGCGGCATCTACGGCGGCGCCTGCGGTTACCTCAGCTTTGCTGGCGACATGGACCTGGCGATCGCGATCCGCACGGGCGTGGTGCAGGATCAGACCCTCTATGTCGCGGCGGCCGCTGGCGTCGTCGCCGATTCGGTGCCCGAACTGGAGTGGAAGGAAACCGAGGCCAAGGCGCGTGCCTTGCTGCGTGCCGCTGAACTGGTGGAAGAGGGGTTCTGAAATGTTGTTGATGATCGATAACTACGACAGCTTCACCTTCAACCTGGTGCAGTACTTCGGCGAGCTGGGTGCCTCCGTGCGCGTGGTGCGCAACGACGAGATCAGCGTCGAGGAGATCGGCGCGCTGAAGCCGGACCAGCTGGTGTTCTCCCCCGGCCCCTGCTCGCCCGCCGAGGCCGGCATCTGCGTCAGCGCCATCCAGGCCTTCCAGGGCAAGCTGCCCATCCTGGGCGTCTGCCTGGGGCATCAAAGCATGGGCGCGGCGCTGGGCGGCAAGATCGTGCGCGCCAAGACCCAGATGCATGGCAAGGCCAGCACCATCAGCACCGATCAGCAGGGCGTGTTCAAGGGCCTGCCGCGTGAGTTCAGCGTCATCCGCTATCACTCGCTGGTGATCGAGGAGGCCAGCCTGCCGGCGGTGCTGGACATCACCGCGCGCAGCGAGGACGGCGAGATCATGGGCGTGCGCCACCGCGAGCTCGCCGGCACGGCCACGCCGATGGAGGGGGTGCAGTTCCATCCCGAGTCCATCCTCAGCGAGCATGGCCATGCGATGCTGAAGAACTTCCTGCAGGGGGCGCTTTGACCACGGTAGACCTACGCAGCGACACAGTCACTCGCCCGACCGCCGCGATGCGCGCCGCCATGCTGGCGGCGCCGCTGGGCGACGATGTGTTCGGCGACGACCCCAGCGTCAACGCGCTGCAGGCCGCAACAGCCGAGCGCCTGGGCTTTGAGGCCGCGCTCTTCATGCCCACCGGCACGCAGAGCAATCTGTGCGCGCTGATGAGCCATTGCCAGCGCGGCGACGAATACCTGGTGGGCCAGTTCGCCCACACCTACCGCTGGGAGGGCGGCGGCGCCGCGGTGCTGGGCTCGATCCAGCCGCAGCCGCTGCCGCATCAGGCGGATGGCTCGCTGGCCCTGGCCGACATCGAGGCCAACATCAAACCCGACGACGCCCATTTCGCGCGCACAAGGCTCTTGACGCTGGAGAACACCAGCGGCGGCAAGGTGCTGCCGCTGGCTTATCTGTCGGCGGCCTCGCACCTGGCGCTGGGCAAAGGCCTGTCGCGGCATCTGGATGGTGCGCGGCTGTTCAATGCCGCCGTGGCGCTGGCCGCAGGGGGCGACCCCTACCAGGCGGCGCGCCAGATCTGCAGCCATTTCGACAGCGTCTCGGTGTGCTTCTCCAAGGGCCTGGGCGCGCCGGTGGGCTCGGTGCTGTGCGGCAGCCGCGACTTCATCGCGCGCGCGCATCGCTGGCGCAAGATGGCCGGCGGCGGCATGCGCCAGGCCGGCATGCTGGCCGCGGCGGCCCAGCATGCGCTGGACCATCATGTGGCGCGCCTGGCCGAGGACCATGCACTGGCGCAGCGCCTGGCCGCCGGCCTGCAGGGCCTGCCCGGCGTGACGGTGGAGGCGCCGCAGACGAATATCGTGTTCGTCGATGTGGCGGGTGAAAAAGCGGCGGGCGTGATCCCGCACCTGAAGGCGCGCGGAATCCTGGCCACCGGCCTGTATCGCCTGCGTTTCGTGACCCATCTGGATGTGGATGAGGCGGGCGTGGATCGCGCCATCGCCGCCATGCAAGCGTATTTCGGAGACTGATATGCCCATCACCGACAACGAAGCCCTGACCCGCGTCATCGAGCACCGCGAGATCTTCCACGACGAGATGCTCACCCTGATGCGCCGCATCATGAGCGGCGAGATGTCGCCGGTGATGTCGGCGGCGCTGCTGATCGGCCTGCGCGTCAAGAAGGAGACCATAGGCGAGATCACCGCGGCGGCCCAGGTGATGCGCGAGCTCTCCAACAAGGTGCCGGTGCCCCCCTCGCCGCATCTGGTGGATGTGGTGGGCACGGGCGGCGATGGCGCCCATACCTTCAACATCTCCACCTGCTCGATGTTCGTGGCCGCGGCCGCGGGCGCGCAGGTGGCCAAGCATGGCAACCGCAGCGTCTCCAGCAAGACCGGGAGTGCCGATGTGCTGGAAGCCCTGGGCGCCAACATCATGCTGACGCCGGCCCAGGTGGCCGAGAGCGTGCTGCAGACCGGCATAGGCTTCATGTTCGCGCCCAACCACCATCCGGCCATGAAGAACATCGCGCCGGTGCGGCGCGAGCTGGGCGTGCGCACCATCTTCAACATCCTGGGTCCGCTCACCAACCCGGCCGATGCCAAGAACATCCTGATGGGTGTGTTCCACCCGGACCTGGTGGGCATACAGGTGCGTGTGATGCAGCGCCTGGGTGCCGAGCATGCGGTGGTGGTCTACGGCAAGGACGGCATGGACGAGATCTCGCTGGGCGCCGCCACCCTGGTGGGCGAGCTGAAGAACGGCGAGGTGCGCGAATACGAGATCCACCCCGAGGACTTTGGCCTGGCCATGGTCAGCAACCGCAGCCTCAAGGTGGCCGGCCCGGAAGAGTCGCGCGTGATGCTCTTGGGTGCGCTGGCCGACGAGCCCGGCGCCGCGCGCGACATCGTGCTGCTGAACGCCGGCGCCACGCTCTATGCCGCCAACGTGGTGGGCAGCATTGGCGAGGGCATCGCCAAGGCACGCCAGGCCATCAGCAGCGGTGCCGCGCGCACCAAGCTTGAGCAATTCGTGGCCGCCACCCAGGCGCTGGGGAAGAAGGGTTGAAGAAAAATCATGTCGGACATCCTGAACAAGATCAACGCCGTCAAGCATGAGGAAGTGGCCGCCGCCAAGGCGCGCCGCTCGCTCGCCAGCCTGCGCGAGGAGGCCGAGGCGCGGCCTGACACGCGCGGCTTCGAGGCCGCCATGCGCGCCAAGATCGCCGCGGGCCAGAGCGCGGTGATCGCCGAGATCAAGAAAGCCAGCCCCAGCAAGGGCGTGCTGCGCGCGGATTTCCGCCCTGCGGAGATCGCACAGAGCTATGCGCGCCACGGCGCTGCTGCCTTGAGCGTGCTGACCGACGAGCGCTTCTTCCAGGGCTCGGTGGCCTATCTGCAGCAGGCGCGCGAGGCCTGCACCCTGCCGGTGCTGCGCAAGGATTTTCTGGTGGACGAATACCAGGTCTACGAGGCGCGCGCGATGGGGGCGGATGCCATCCTGCTGATCGCCGCCAGCCTCGACGACGCGCTGATGGCCGATCTGGAAGCCTGCGCCCTGGGCCTGGGCATGGACGTGCTGGTGGAGGTGCATGACGGCGCCGAACTCGAGCGTGCGCTGCTGCGGCTGAAAACCCCGCTGCTGGGCATCAACAACCGCAATCTGCGCAGCTTCGAGGTGACGCTGCAGACCACGTTGGACCTGCTGGACCGCGTGCCCGCGGAGCGCCTGCTGGTCACCGAATCCGGCATCCTGGCCCGCACCGATGTGCAGACCATGCGGGCCGCCGGGGTCAACGCCTTTCTGGTGGGCGAGGCCTTTATGCGCGCGCCGGATCCGGGCACGGCCCTGGCCGAGCTGTTCGCCGCTTGATGTCGCTGGTCGACGCAATCCGCGGCGCCAGTCTCGACGCTGGCTGGCAGGCGCCGCTGGATAGCTGGCTCGCCAGCCCCGCCGGCCGCGATGTGCTGGCGCATCTGCAGGCGCGCGAGGCGGCCGGCGCCGCCATCTACCCGCCCGATCCGCTGCGCGCGCTACGCCTCACGCCGCTGGCCCAGGTGCGCGTGGTGATCCTCGGCCAGGACCCCTATCACGGCCCCGGTCAGGCCGAGGGCCTGGCCTTCTCGGTGCCCGATGGCAACAAGCTGCCGCCCAGCCTGCGCAATATCTTCAAGGAGCTGCAGCGCGACCTGGGGCAACCGCCGCCCATGAGCCCACATCTCGGCCCCTGGGCCGCGCAGGGCGTGCTCTTGCTCAATACCTGCCTGACGGTGGAAGACGGCGCGCCCGCCAGCCATGCCAAGATCGGCGGCAAGGCGGGCGGCTGGGAGGCGCTGACCGACGCGCTGATACGCGCCGCCGCCGCCGACCCCATGCCCAAGGTCTTCATGCTCTGGGGCGCCCATGCCCAGGCCAAGGCGCCCTTGATTGCCGCGGCCGGCCCGACGCAACTGGTCTTCATGGCCAACCATCCCTCGCCGCTGTCGGCCACGCGCCCGCCTGCACCCTTCATCGGTTGCGGGCATTTTTCCGAGGCGGCCGCCTGGCTGGCGGCAAGAGGCAGGCCCATCACTTGGTAGCTTGCCGGCCTGGGCGGGGGAGGGTTTGCGATAGGTTAAGTCCAGTGGCGTACCAATTGACGCTTTGTCGTCTTTGGTACTAAACTGGTATTAACATGAATCGCCCCAACTCCGAGGCCACAGCGGCCAAGCTGTCCACCGCCAAGGCGCCCCTGAACAAGGTGCGCTATCTCGTCGGCGTGGATGGCGGCGGCACCGGCACGCGGGTGCGTTTGAGCGATCTGGCTTGCCGCACCCTGGGTCAGGGCGAAGCCGGCCCGTCGGCACTCGGGCAGGGCGCCGAGCAGGCCTGGCGCCACATCCAGCAAGCCGTCGCCGCGGCGGCCGAGCAGGCCGGCCTGGCGCCGCTGGATCTGGGCGAGGTGGCGATCGGCCTGGGCATCTCGGGCGCCAATCTGGTCGAGGCCGTGGCAGAGTTTCATGCCCGTCAGCCCGGCTATGCCCTGGTGACCCTGGACAACGATGGCTACACCACCGTGCTGGGCGCGCATGGCGGCCGGCCCGGCGCCGTGATCGCCTCCGGCACCGGCGCGGTGGGCGAGGCCCTGTGCGCCGACGGCTCGCGTGCCTATGTGAGTGGCTGGGGCTGGATCACCGGCGACGAGGGCAGCGGTGCCTGGTTGGGGCTGAAGGCCATGCGTCACGCCCAGCAGGCGCTGGATGGCCGCGCCGCGCCCGGCGCGCTGGCGCGCGCGGTCTGGGCGGTGGCGGGGCAAGACCGCAACACCATCCTGGCCTGGTGCGCCAAGGCCGGCCAGCATGGCTATGCCAGGCTCGCGCCGCTGGTGTTCGAGGCCGCGGCCGACGACGACGTGGCCCGGGCCTTCCTGGCCGAGGCGGTGGCCGAGCTGGAAAACCTGGCGCGCGCGCTTGACCCCAGCGAGCAGCTACCCCTGGCCTTGTGCGGCAGCATTGCGCTGCGCTTGCGCGAAAAATTCTCAGGCAATATGCGTGCCCGTTGTGTCGAGCCGCTAGGCGACTCGGCCGACGGCGCACTGCTGCTGGTACGCAGTGCACTCAACTCAGAACCGGGTGTGTGATGTCGATTGCCAAACTGCCGTTCCAATTCAAACCTGACGCCGAGGCGGCGTCGCCGCTGTATATGCAGCTGGCGCACAAGCTGGCCCAGGCGATCCGCGAGGGCCAATACCAGGCCGACGAGGCCCTACCCTCCGAGCGCGTGCTGTCCGAGGCGCTGGACCTTTCGCGCGTGACCGCCCGCAAGGCGATTGACCGCCTGGTGGAGCAGGGGCTGATCATCCGCAAGCGCGGCAGCGGCAACTACATCGCGCCCAAGCTGGAGCAGCCGCTCTCGCGCCTCACCAGCTTCTCGGAGGAGCTGCACCAGCGCGGCTTCCAGCCCAGCTCGCGCTGGCTGCTGCGCGGCTTTGCGATGGCCGCACCCGACGAGCAGCTCTCGCTGGGCCTGGTGACGGGGCAGCGCGTGGCGCGCCTGGAGCGCCTGCGCCTGGCCGATCGCGTCGTCATGGCCTATGAAGTCAGCGTCCTGCCGGAGGCGGTGCTGCCCGACCCCGAGGCGGTGGACAGCTCGCTCTACGAGCATCTCTCGCAGGGCGCGGGCGCACCGGCGCGCGCGCTGCAACATATACGTGCCATCAATGCGGACACGAAACTGGCCGGCCTGCTGGAAATTCCGGTCGGCCAGGCGGTCTTGTTCATCACGCGGGTGGGCTATCTGGAGTCGGGTCAGGCGGTGGAGCTGACCCATTCGTATTGCCGCAGCGATTACTACGATTTCGTGGCGGAGATGAGGCGTGAGGGATGAGCAAGGTTGAAGGGTTTGTTCTGACGCCGCAGGGCTTCGTCCGTGGCGCGCTGGAGCAGACCGATGGGCGCATCACGCGCATCACGGGCGAGGCGGTCAGCGAGTCCGAGGTGCGCAACGGCAAGCAGGACTTGCCGCTGCTGCTGCCCGGCTTCATCGACATTCACGTGCATGGCGGCGGCGGGCGCGACACCATGGAAGGCGGCGATGCCGCCGCGCAGATTGCGCGTCTGCATGTGCGCCATGGCACCACGGCCTTGCTGGCCACCACCATGACGGCGCCGCTGGACGAGATCCGCAGCGCGCTGGCCGCGCTCGGCCCGGCCTGCCATGGCCGCGTCTCGCAGGGCGCGCGCATCCTCGGCGTGCACCTCGAGGGCCCTTACATCAACCCCGGCAAGCTGGGCGCCCAGCCCGACTTTGCCAAGCCCGCCAGCATCGAGGAAATCCAGGCGCTGAACGCGCTGGCGCCTATCAAGCTGATTACGCTGGCGCCCGAGCTGCCCGGCAATCTGGAACTGATCACGGCGCTGCGCGCGGCCGGCTTCCAGGTACAGATCGGCCACACCCTGGGCACCTACGAAGACGGCGTGGCCGCGCTCGAGCGCGGTGCTGGCGGCTTTACCCATCTCTTCAATGCGATGACCGGCCTGCACCACCGCGAGCCCGGCATGGTGGGCGCGGCGCTGGCGCATGCGCGCTATGCCGAGATCATCCCGGACCTGCTGCATGTGCATGAGGGCGCCGTGAAAGTGGCGCTGCGCGCCATCCCCTGCATGTTCTGCGTCACCGATTCGACCGCCGCCGCCGGCATGCCCGACGGCGATTACCAGCTGGGCCGCCACACCGTCACCAAGTGCATGGGCGGCGTGCGCCTGCCCGACGGCACCCTGGCCGGCAGCACGCTGACGATGGATCAGGCGCTGCGCAATCTGGTGGAGCTGGGGCTGGAGCTTGCGGACGCGTCGCGGCGCGTCTCGAGCTATGCGGCCGAATACATGGGCTTGAGCGAGCGTGGCCAGCTGGCCGTGGGCGCCTGGGCGGATCTGGTGGTGATGGACCGTGACTTGCAGTTGCAACGCGTGGTCGTTGAAGGGGAAGAGATTGACCTCGCGAATGTATGAGGAGTGCCTGAGCGCTCCGACCGTGGTGGCGCGCCAACTGGCCGCTGATCAAAATGCTTATGCCGCCCTTGGCAAGTCGCTGCGCGAGCAGCCGCCGACCTCGCTGCTGACGGTGGCGCGCGGCAGCTCGGACCATGCGGCGCACTACATGGCCTATCTGATGATGGCGCGTCTGGGCCGCCTGGTGACCTCGCTGCCGATGTCGCTGGTGACGCTGTACCAAAGCAGAATAGCCTGCGAAGGCCTGGTCTCGCTGGCCTTCTCGCAATCGGGCCAGAGCCCCGACCTGGTGGCGCCGACCAAGTTCTTCCGCGCCGGCGGCGCCCGCACTGTCGCGTTCGTGAATGCCGAGGGCTCGCCGCTGGCCGAGGCCGCCGAGCATGTGTTCCCGCTGCACGCCGGCGTGGAGCAGAGCGTGGCCGCCACCAAGAGCTATATCGCCCAGTTGGTGGCCGGCGCCCGCGTGGTGGCCGCCTGGAGCGAAGATGAAGACCTGCAGGCCGCGCTGCAGCAACTGCCGCAGGCCTTGGAGCAGGCAGCGTCCAAGCGCTGGGATGTGGCGGTGGACGCGCTCAAGGATGCCGACCGCCTGTTCGTGATCGGCCGCGGCACCAGCCTGGCGGTGGCCATGGAAGCCGCACTCAAGTTCAAGGAAACCTGCGGCATCCAGGCCGAGGCCTTCTCGGGCGCCGAGGTCAAGCATGGCCCCATGGCGCTGGTGGACGAGGGCTATCCGCTCCTGGTGTTCGCGCCACGCGGCCCGGCCCAGGCCGGCCTACTGAGCCTGGCCGAGGAAATGCGCGGCCGTGGCGCACGCGTGCTGCTGGCTGCGCCCGAGGGAACGCCGGGTGCCGAGCTGCCGCTGGCCTGCACCGGCAACGAGGATCTGGACGCGATCGCCGCGGTGCAGAGCTTCTACCCCATGGTGGAGGCGCTGGCGCGCGCACGCGGGCTGAATCCTGACCAGCCGCGCCATCTGGCCAAAGTTACCAAGACGCATTGACCGAGGTTCACAGCGCCATGTCCAAGGCATTTCATCCCGGCCATTTGGTGATGGTGGATATCCAGGGCAAGCGCCTGGATGCCGAGACCGCCGCCTTTTTGCGCCAGCACCAGATCCGCGCCGTCTGCCTGTTCCGCAAGAACCTGGGCAGCGAGGCCGAGGTGCAGCAGCTCACCCGCGATCTGCGCGAGGTGATGGGCCCCGACGCCCTGATCGGCCTCGACCAGGAGGGCGGCTCGGTCGTCCGTGCGACCTTTCTGCCCCAGGCGCCTTCGGCGATGGCGCTGGGCGCCGCCGACGATGAGGCCCTGGCCGAAAGCGTCGGCGCGGCGGTGGCGCGCGGACTGAGAAGCATCGGCATCAACTGGAACTTTGCGCCGGTGCTGGACATCAACAACAACCCGGCCAATCCGGTCATCGCCGAGCGCAGCTTCTCGGAAGACGCCGACGATGTGACCCGCCTGGCCGGTGCCTGGATGCGCGGCTCGCTGCGCGAGGGCGTGGCCTGTTGCGTCAAGCATTTCCCAGGCCATGGCGACACCCATGTGGACTCGCACCTGGCCCTGCCCACGGTGGACAAGAGCCGCGCCGAACTCGACGCGCTGGAGTTGCGCCCGTTCAAAGCCCTGCGCGATACCGCGCCCGCCGTGATGACGGCGCACATCGTCTACCCGCAGATCGACCCCGAGCACCCGGCCACGCTTTCGAAGAAGGTCCTTGGCGGCATCCTGCGCGGGGAATGGGGCTACGACGGCGTGGTGATCACCGACGCGCTGATGATGAAGGCCATCTGCGAACGGTATGGCTATGCGCGTGCCGCCGTGCTGGCGCTGCAGGCCGGGGCCGACATGATCCTGGCGCAGGGCTCGCTGGCAGAGCAGGGCCAGTCCATTGCGGCACTTGAGGCCGCCTTTGCCAGCGGCGAGTTGACCCTGGCCCAGGGAGAACGCGCAGGCGCACGTCTGGATGCCCTGGCCCGGGCCTACCCGGTGCAGCATGCCGCCTACGACGCCGCGGCACGCGCAGACGACGACGCCTTGATGCGTCGCGCCTGGGCGCGCGGCCTGACGCTCTTGCGCGGCGCTGAGGCACCCTCGCTGCAGGCACCGCTGCGCGTGTACGTGCAGGGTCAGGTGCCTACCGATGGCGTCTCCGAGGCCGGCCCGACCGGCGCCCAGGTGGCTGCCTTGTTCGATGGCTTTGCCGATGCCGAGGTGCTGGTGCTGCCGGACATCGCCGCATTGGACTGGGCCCAGGTGCCCAAGGACGGCCGCAAGACCATCGTTGCCTCCACCCAGCGTGCCCGCTACGAGGCTCAGGCGCAGGCCTGGCGCCCCGATCTGCACCTGGTGCTCTGGAATCCCTTCCAGGCTCTGGATGTGCCCGCACCGACCGTGATCACCTGGGGTTATGCCGATGGCGCCCTGGAGGGGCTGAAGCAATGGCTGGAAGGCCGGGCCCCGTCCACGGCGCGGTCCCCCGTGACACTGAACTGAACGTCTAGCAAAGCTTCCCCAGGAGACCCGCATGTCCAGCAGCCCCAACCGATCGCCGATGCGCTGGATCCCCAGCCTGTACTTTGTGCAGGGCATGCAGTTCTTCGTGGTGATGTTGATCGCCGGGCTGATGTTCAAGAACATGGGCGTGGCCAATGACCAGATCGCGCGCTGGACCGGGCTCCTGGGCCTGGCCTGGGCCTTCAAGCCGCTGTGGAGCCCCTTCCTGGAACTGGCGCGCAGCAAGAAGCTGATCGTGGTGGCGATGCAGTTCACCGGCAGCGCGGGCCTGGGCCTGATGGCGCTGGCGCTGCAGCTGCCGATGTACTTCGCGGCCAGCATCGCGGTGCTGTTTCTGCTGGCCTATGCCTCGGCCACGCACGATATCGCCTGCGATGGCTTGTATATGGCGGCCCTGGACAGCAAGAAGCAGGCGGCCTATGCGGGCTGGCAGGGCGCGTTCTTCAACGCCTCCAAGTTCCTCACCCTGGGCGGCCTGCTTGTGCTGGCCGGGCATCTGGAGAAGAGCCTGGGGGTGTTCAATGCCTGGTCCATCATCTTCGCCGCGCTGGCCCTCTTGCTGGCCTTGCTGGCAGGCTACAACGCCTACGCGCTGCCGGGCACGCTCAATACCGAGCATGCGGACCTGACGGTGCGCAGCGTGTTCGCCACGCTCAGGGAAGTGGTGGCGGATTTCCTCAAGAAGCCCGGCATCTGGCTGGCGATCCTCTTCATCGTCTTGTTCCGCTTCGGCGAGGGGCAGGTGCAGACCATAGGCCCGCTGTTCCTGATCGAGCCGCGCGAACATGGCGGGCTGGGGCTCAGCACCGAGCAGGTGGGCGGCATCTATGGCACGGCGGGCACGGCGGCCTTTCTGGTGGGCAGCATTCTGGGCGGTTATTTCACCTCCTGGCTGAGCCTCAGGCGCGCCATGCCCGTGCTGATCCTGGCGATGGCGGTGCCCAACGCGGTGTTCTACTACCTCAGCGCCAGCCTGCCCGCCGATCTGTTCCATATCGGCGCGGCCATCAGCGTGGAGATGTTCGGCTATGGCTTCGGCTTCGTCGGCATGATTCTCTACATCATGCAGGCGGTGGCGCCGGGCAGGTACCAGACCGCGCATTACGCGCTGGGCTCGGGCGTGATGCAGCTGGGCTTCATCTTTTCCAAGACCATCAGCGGCGACATCCAGCTGGCGCTGGGTTACCAGAGTTTTTTCCTCTGGACCATCGCCTGCGGCCTGCCGGCCCTCGTGCTGATGTTCTTCGTGAAGATTCCGGCGGCGGCCGAGCCGCCCCAGGCCGCCGTGGGCACGCCCGCCACCAGCAGCTGAGCCATGTACACGCTCTCGCTGCTGGTCACGGGCCTGGCGCTGGCTGCCGCCCCCGCATGGGCGGCGGAGCGCTTTTTTGACGATTTCAGCTACGCCGATCTGCAGCAACTGCGTGCCGGCGGCTGGACCCCGCGTACCCAGGCCGGCCACCCGGGCGTGGAGGGCGCGAACTGGAGCGAGCAACAGCTGCGCCTGCTGGCCGACCCGGCGCAACAAGGCAATCGCCTGCTGCGCCTGCGCGCCAGCACCGATGGCAGCGGCGTGGGCACCTACCAGGCCCAGCTCTGCCACCAGCGCAAATACCTGGAGGGCACCTATGCCGCGCGGGTGCGCTTCAGCGATGCGCCAACGCAGGGCAGCGATGGCGACCCCATCATCCAGACCTTCTACACGGTCACGCCGCTGCGCTTCGACCACGACCCCGAGTTCAGCGAGATGGACTGGGAATACCTGCCCAATGGCGGCTGGGGCAGCACGCAGACGCGGCTCTATGGCATCGCCTGGCAGACCGTGCAGCTCAATCCCTGGAAGAGCTACAACCAGGCGCATGAGGAATCCGGCAGCCTGCAGGGCTGGCATCAGCTGATGATGCAGGTGGCCGACGGCCAGGTGCGGCTGTTCCTGGACGGGCGCCAGATCGCCCGGCATGGCGGGCGCAACGTTCCCGTGTCGCCGATGTCTATCAACTTCAATCTCTGGTTTTCCCCCGGCGGGCTCTTGCCCAGCAGCGCCGAGCCGCGCGTCTACGAGCAGGACGTGGACTGGGTGTTCCATGCGCGCAAGGAGCTGTTGAGCCCGGCCGAGGTGGAGGCGGCAGTGGCGGCCTATCGCGCGGCCGGCCAGGCGCGGGTGGACACGGTGCCCGCTGCAACGCCCGCGCTGGCCAGCCCCTGCGACTTCTGATTCCGGGTCAGAGGAGGCCCGCCCTCATGCATCAGCAACAGCAGCGTCTGGCGTCGGTGGACGCCCTGCGAGGCCTGACGGTGGCAGCGATGCTGCTTGTCAACAACCCCGGTGATTGGGGCCATGTGTTCTGGCCGCTGGAGCATGCCGAGTGGCATGGCTGCACGCCCACCGACCTGATCTTTCCCTTCTTCCTCTTCATCGTTGGCGTCTCGCTGGCGCTGGCGCTGGGGCCGCGTCTGGACGCGGGCGCGCCGCCGGTGCCACTGCTGCGCGGTGCCCTGCAGCGTGCCGGCCGCATCATGGCGCTGGGCCTGCTGCTGCACCTGCTGGCCTGGTGGTTGATGCACAAGCCCGAGTTCCGCGTGACGGGTGTCCTGCAGCGCATTGCCCTGTGCTTCGGCTTGGCCGCGCTGCTGGCCTGTGGCTGGCGCTCGGCCAGGGCGCAGTGGGCCGTGCTGCTGGCCCTGCTGCTGGGCTATGGCGGCTTGCTGCTGGCCGGCGGCGATCTCAGCAAGGTCGGCAATATCGCGTCCCGGCTGGACACGCAGTTGCTGGGGCGCTTTGCCTACGAGTGGGATGCCGGCACGGGCCGCGCACATGACCCGGAAGGTCTGCTCAGCACCCTCGGCGCGCTGGCCACCACCTTGCTGGGCCTGCGCGCCGGCGCTTGGCTGCGCCGCGGCGCGCGCCGCGAGCTGTGCTGGCTGGCCGCCGGCTGCTTGCTGCTGGGAGCATTGCTCACGCCATGGCTGCCCTGGAACAAGCAGCTCTGGACCCCCAGCTTCGTGCTGTGGACCGGCGGCTGGGCCACCGCGGCCCTGCTGCTGGCCCACCAGCTGGTGGACCGTCTGCAATGCCGCCCGCTGGGGCGGGCCTTCGGCGTGAATGCGATTGCCGCCTATGCGGGCGCCTGGATGTGCACGGTGCTGCTGGAAGGTCTGGGCTGGATGGCGCCGCTCTATGCCCATGGTTTCGACTGGCTGGGCGAGCTCGCCGGACCGAGCATGGCATCGCTTGCCTTTGCGCTGCTGTTCGTGGCCGTCTGGGCGCTGATCGTCCGTTGGCTCGACCGTCGCGGCTGGTACTTCAAGGTCTAGCCAGGCAGGCTGCGCTTGTACCATCTTGCGGCGCATTGAAAGAAGAAGCCAAGGATCTCCGCATGAGCCAGCGCTTTGCCGTACGCATGCCACCCGATGTCCGCTCGGTGCGGATCGGCGATCACGACGTCGTTTTCATCGACGATTTTCTGGAGGACCCGGACGCGCTGCATGCGCAGGCGCTGGAACAACCCTTCCTGCCATATCCGGGCGTGGGCGAGCACAAGGGCTATCCGGGCGTGCGTGCCGAGGCGCCTGGCGATTACACCCAGCATCTGGTGGCGCTGGTGGAGCCGCTGATACGCATCAACTTCGGTGTGCCCGAGGCGCTGCCGCTGCGCAAGAGCATGTGCGCGTTCTCGCTCATCACCGAGGCGCCCGGCAAGCTGGGGCCGCTGCAGCGCACCCCGCATTTCGATGCCAGCACGCCACATCACATGGCAGTGCTGCTCTATCTGTGCGGGGAACAGCATGGCGGCACCGGCTTCTACCGGCACAGGGCCACCGGTATCCAGCGGGTGACGCCCGACAACCGCGATCGCTACCTCGATGCCTACCAGCAGGAGCTGGCCCGGCGGCCGCCCAGGCCGCGCTACTTTGCCGACTCCGACGAGCATTTCGAGCTGCTGGGCATGATGCCGGCACGCCGCAACCGGCTGGTCGTCTACCCCGGCAGCCTGCTGCACAGCGCCTGCATCAATCCGGCCATCAGCCTCACGGGTGATCCGCGCAGCGGCCGCCTGACGGTCAACTCGTTTTTCGACTTCGGTCTGCCGGCAGACGCTTGATCACCCATCCGAGACGGCGCCGAAGGAGCAAGAAAAAAGCCCGGCGACTGCCGGGCTTTTGCATTCGGTCAGCGACCGATCAGAACTTGGCGCTCAGGCCGAGGCGGTAGGTGGTCTCGCCCTGGAAGGACCAGGCCGGGAAGCCGGCGCGCAGCGGATCCTTGATGGCGGTGTTGGACGCCTCTGCCGCACCGTACTGCACGTCGTCCTGCTTGAGCAGGTTGATGACCTCCAGCGACAGCTTCAGGTTCTTGTTGATGTTCCAGCCGAAGCTTGCGTCCAGCGTGCCGTAGGCATCATGCATGCGGTTGCCGTACCAGAAGGCGCCTTCGCGAATCATGTACTTCGAGCGCCAGTTGTAGGCCAGGCGGCCGGAGTAGGTTTCGTTCTCGTAGTAGCCGACCAGGTTGACGTTGTGCTTGGAGGCCTGGGTGAAGATGCCGAGATTGTCGATATAGCTGCTGGCCGGTGCGGTGCCTTCGGTGAAGGTGTAGTTGGCAATCACGCCATAGCCGTTGTTGAAGGCATGGTTGGCCTGCAGTTCGAGGCCACGGATGCGGCCGCCGCCGGCATTCACGTAGCTCTGCACCGTCCAGTTGTCGAGCTTGGACACCGGGTCCACCAGACCCACCTTCTGGTTGTTCTTGACCTCCGCAGTGATGAAGTTGGAGATGTCCTTGCTGAAGAAGGTGGCCGACAGCAGGTTGCCCTTGCCGTAGTAGTACTCCACACCGATGTCGGCGTTGCTGGACTTCATCGGCTTGAGCGAGACGCTGCCGTTGGTCCAGGTCTCGTTGCCGACGCGGTCATCGTTGTAGCCCGACACCGTCACGCCGAACATATTGGCGAAATTCGGGCGCGTGATGGTTTGCGAGGCAGCGACGCGCAGCACCATATTGCGGCTCAGGTCGAAGGCCAGGTTGGCGCTGGGCAGCACGTCGTTGTAGCTGGACTTCTTGGTGGCGGTGTTGCGGCCCCAGTTGAGGTTGCCCGAGTAGTCGCCGGTGGCCAGCGGGCTGCCGTCGAAGGCATAGCCGGTGCTCTTCACGTCGGTGGAGATGTAGCGCAGGCCGAAGTTGCCGCGCATGTTCTGCGCGTCGAACTCGAACATGCCGTAGGCCGACTTGTTCTTCTCGTTCAGCTCGCTGTAGCCAGAGCGGTCCTCGATCCAGGATGCGATGTTCTTGTTGGTGTTGGCGATCATCGCGCCGATATTGGGACGCGGCACGTCCCAGCCACCCACGCCCACCGAGCCGCTGTAGAGGCTGGCGGTGTCGATCGGTGCAATCGTCGAGCTCCAGACCGGGCGGAAGCTGCGCTTCTCGAAGGTGTGGTCGGCCATGCGGATGCCGGTCTTGAACGAGGAGATCGCGCCCCAGGCAAGGTCAAAGGTGGCGTCCAGCTGGGCGAACTTCTCCTGATCCTTGTTCGGGCCCTGCGACGAGGCCCAGGTCTCCGGCGAGCTCTGCTTGGGCAGGGCGCTCACGCCGAAGGATTGATCCTTGCTGGGGTTCACGGCGATCTGCTTGCCGGTGGCGTCGATGGTGCCCTGCCACTTGGCTGGCGTATCCCACCAGCCGTAGGCGTAGTTGGTGGTCAGCGAGGTGCCGCCTTTGGCCTTGGTGCTGCCGGCGACCAGATCGAACTTGGCGCCGTCGACACGGTAGTGGCCGTCGACGGTGACGCTGTCCGAGGTCATCGCTGCGGCGCGGGCCCAGTTCTGGAAGAACTGGTTCATCAGCGGCTTGGCGGCCGTGGTGGTGCTGTGCAGGCAGACGCCGTTGGGGTTGAAATCCGACTTCACAGCGGTATTGCGTTGGTCGCAATTGGCGTCGTGGAAGATGTAGTCGCTGCTGTTCGAGTTGTCGGCGCCCAGCTTCAGGTGCAGGACATTCAAGCCCAGCTCCATGCCGTCGACCGGCTTGGCTTGCAGGATGACGTTGACGGCATCGCGCTTGCGGTCTTGCACAAAGGCGGTCGGTGCAACGTCCGACGACCAGCGGCTGTCGGCTTCGATGCCTTGGCGGATATAGGCGCCTTCCGAATGGCCGCCGGCGATCAGCGCGCCGAAACGGCGGCTCTGGTCGCGCCAGCTATAGAGGCCGGAGACCTCCTTCTCATCGTCGCTGATCGTGCCCTTGCCATACTTGACGCTGGCGAAGGCGGTGCCGGCTGCCATGTCGAGGGGCTTGCGGGTCTTCACGATCACGGTGCCGCCGATGCCACCTTCGGTCAGGTCGGCTTGGGAGGACTTATAGACCTCCATGCCGCCGATCAACTCGGGGGGCAGCAGCGAGTAGTTGAACGAGCGGTCGATGTCCATCTGGTCGTACCAACCGGTGGACGCGACGGTCTGGCCGTTCAGCGTGGTGTAGGTCATCTGCGGGTCAGAGCCGCGGATCGACACCGAGGCGCCCTGGCCAAAGGCGCGACCCACCGAGACGCCGGGGATTCGGCCCAGCGATTGGCCGACGTCGGAGTCGGGAAGCTTGCCCACGTCTTCCGCGGACACGGCGTCGACGACCGCGCTGGCGTTCTTCTTGATGTTGACCGCGGTCTCCAACGAGGCGCGAATGCCGGTGACAACCACCTGATCCAGCTGCGACGCCTCAGCCTTCTTGTCGACCTGTTGGGCGTGCGCGCCAAAGGCGGCACCAAGCAGGGTGATCGTCACCGCTGCGGCGATAGGGGTCTTTCGGACCTTCATGAACTGCTCCTCGATATGGCCGTTGGCTTCGTGCTCGGCCTGTTGAGACTCGGAGCCAAGGCGCATGACCGTGTGAGCGACATGTGCCTGGCGCCTCGAAATGCAATGCAAATGCAACCAATGCCATGCCACTATAGCCATCAGTAGTGCCACTTTGCTACCACTTTCGGGGGCGTGTTTTCCCTGCTGTGGCAAGCCTGCAATAGTGATTGAGGCGCAGGTGTCGGCGCCGTTGGGGGTGGCCGGGGCGGACTTCTGGGTGCTGCCGAGTGCTGGGCTTGGTAGTAAATTGGTATCTAGTTCCGTGCGTTGGGGCGGCAGGTTTGCATTGCTGACTCGTGCGCATGTTGTTCCAGCGTGCCGAGCGAGCCGCTTTCCAGGTTCTGTTGCGCCAGCTGTTGAAAATTGTTTGCAGCGCAAAAATGCTGTGCTATAGTTGCGGGCTTGCCTCGGAGGGGTGGCCGAGTGGTTAAAGGCAGCAGACTGTAAATCTGCCCGCTAACGCGTACGCTGGTTCGAATCCAGCCTCCTCCACCAAGGCAAACACAATTCAAGCGATTGAAGCTTGTTTAGGGCAAGGGTCGAAAGGTCCGAGCGATGAGCAGGCGTTACTCCCGGGCGGGAGTAGTTCAATGGTAGAACCTTAGCCTTCCAAGCTAATGACACGGGTTCGATTCCCGTTTCCCGCTCCAGTCGGCTTGCTTGGAAGGAGTATGTGTCGGCACTGGTTTGCTGATCTGTGGTCAGCAAACCTGTGTCGATGCCCATGTGGCTCAGTGGTAGAGCACTCCCTTGGTAAGGGAGAGGTCACGCGTTCGATCCGCGTCATGGGCACCACCTCTTCTCGTCTTTTCTTCTCCCTTCTCTGATCTGATCGCCAGGAGCGCAAGATGGCAAAAGGTAAATTCGAACGTACCAAGCCCCACGTGAACGTGGGCACGATTGGTCACGTTGACCACGGCAAGACCACGCTGACCGCTGCGATCGCCACCGTGCTGTCGAAGAAGTTTGGCGGCGAAGCCAAGGCTTACGATCAGATCGATGCGGCCCCCGAAGAAAAGGCCCGCGGCATCACCATCAATACCGCTCACGTCGAGTACGAAACGGCGAACCGCCACTACGCTCACGTGGACTGCCCTGGCCACGCCGACTATGTGAAGAACATGATCACCGGCGCGGCTCAGATGGACGGCGCGATCCTGGTGTGCTCGGCCGCTGACGGCCCGATGCCCCAGACCCGCGAGCACATCCTGCTGGCTCGCCAAGTGGGCGTGAAGTACATCATCGTGTTCCTGAACAAGTGCGACATGGTGGATGACGCCGAGCTGCTGGAACTGGTGGAAATGGAAGTGCGCGAGCTGCTGTCCAAGTACGACTTCCCCGGCGACGACACCCCCATCATCAAGGGTTCGGCCAAGCTGGCGCTGGAAGGCGACACGGGCGACCTGGGCGAGCAAGCCATCATGCGCCTGGCCGATGCGCTGGACACCTACATCCCCCAGCCGGACCGCGCCGTTGACGGCACCTTCCTGCTGCCGGTGGAAGACGTGTTCTCGATCTCGGGCCGTGGCACCGTGGTGACCGGTCGCGTTGAGCGCGGCATCATCAAGGTTGGCGAGGAAATCGAAATCGTCGGTATCCGCGACGTGCAGAAGACCACCGTGACCGGCGTGGAAATGTTCCGCAAGCTGCTGGACCAAGGTCAAGCCGGCGACAACGTCGGTATCCTGCTGCGCGGCACCAAGCGTGAAGACGTCGAACGCGGCCAAGTGTTGGCCAAGCCCGGCTCGATCAAGCCCCACACCCACTTCACGGCCGAGATCTACGTGCTGTCGAAGGAAGAGGGCGGCCGTCACACCCCGTTCTTCAACAACTACCGTCCCCAGTTCTACTTCCGCACGACGGACGTGACCGGTGCCGTGGAGCTGCCGAAGGACAAGGAAATGGTCATGCCCGGCGACAACGTCGGCATCACCGTGAAGCTGATCGCTCCGATCGCCATGGAAACCGGCCTGCGCTTCGCTATTCGCGAAGGTGGCCGTACCGTCGGCTCGGGTGTGGTTGCCACCATCCTCGAGTAAAGTCTGAAAGACCACAGGGGCATAGCTCAATTGGCAGAGCGTCGGTCTCCAAAACCGAAGGTTGGGGGTTCGAGACCCTCTGCCCCTGCCAGCAGTCACTGATCTGACGCTGGTATAGTGGTCAAAGCAAGCCCGCGGGATTTGGTCCCGGCGGGCTTTGCTGCTGTTGGGTCAATTCATTCCCTATGCGTGCCGAGTCCGCTCAGGCGGGCTTGAAAGTTAGTTCAATGTCGAATCCTCAAGTCGAAACAGTTACCACCAGCGCCGACAAGGCCAAGCTGGCGGGTGCTGTGCTGCTGCTGATTGGTGGCCTGGTGGCGTTCTATGCGCTGGCCAAGCAAGGGCCGATCGCGCAGTGGGCGGCGCTGCTGGCCCTGCTGGCGGCCGCTGCGGGCGCGTTCTTCACCTCCGAGTCCGGCAAGTCGCTGGTGGCCTATGGCCGCGACTCGCTGCGCGAAGTGCGCAAGGTGGTGTGGCCCACGCGCAAGGAAGCGACCCAGATGACCGGCTATGTGTTCGCCTTCGTGGTGGTCATGGCCTTGTTCCTCTGGCTGACCGACAAGACGCTGGAATGGGTCCTGATCGACCTGATTCTGGGCTGGAAGCGCTAAAGGATTCCCGATGAGCGAAGAACTGAACGTCGTTGCGAACGAAGCGGCAGTGCCTGCTGGCCTGCCCAAGCGCTGGTATGTGGTGCATGCCTACTCGGGCATGGAAAAGGCCGTGGAGCGCAATCTGCGCGAGCGCATTGATCGCGCCGGCATGCAGGACAAGTTTGGCCGCATCCTGGTTCCGACCGAAGAGGTTGTGGAGCTGAAGAACGGCAAGAAGGCGGTCACCGAGCGTCGCTTCTTCCCCGGCTATGTGTTGGTGGAAATGGTGATGGAGGATGACACCTGGCATCTGGTCAAGCACACCTCCAAGGTGACGGGTTTTGTGGGTGGCGCGAAGAATCGCCCGGCCCCGATTTCGGAAGCCGAGGTGATGAAGATCGTCAACCAGATGCAAGAAGGCATCGAGAAGCCCCGGCCCAAGGTCGAGTGGACGGTGGGCGAGATCGTGCGCGTCAAAGAAGGCCCGTTCACGGACTTCAACGGCGCTATCGAGGAAGTCAATTACGACAAATCCAAGGTGCGCGTCTCGGTCACGATCTTCGGACGTGCCACGCCGGTGGAATTGGACTTCGCGCAGGTCGAGAAGGTTTAAGAGCCTGGTGAGGCTCGCTCGCTGCGCAAGCGGTGGGCATCTCACTCGTAGTCAGTCCGCAACGAGATGCGGACAAGAGGAGCAAGGGTACGAGGCGTGAGCCTCTAGCCCCTTGCGCTAGCACTCAGGCGTTGCGGCGAGGCCGCCGTGGCGCTGTCAGGAGAAATCATGGCCAAGAAAATTGTCGGCTTTATCAAGCTGCAAATTCCGGCTGGCAAGGCAAATCCTTCGCCTCCGGTCGGTCCCGCGCTGGGTCAGCGTGGTCTGAACATCATGGAATTCTGCAAGGCGTTCAACGCCCAGACGCAGAGCTATGAGCCGGGCCTGAAGCTGCCGGTGGTTATCACCGCCTTCGCGGACAAGAGCTTCACCTTCGTGATCAAGTCGCCCCCGGCGACCGTGCTGATCAAGAAGGCTGCCAAGATCGAAAAGGGCTCGCAGCGCCCCCATCTGGACAAGGTCGGCAAGCTGACCCGCGCCCAGCTGGAAGAGATCGCCAAGACCAAGCAGAAGGATCTGACGGCCGCCGACATGGACGCCGCCGTTCGCACCATCGCTGGTTCCGCCCGTTCGATGGGCATCATCGTGGAGGGCGTGTGACATGGCTAAGCTGACCAAGAAGCAAAAAGCCCTGCAAGGCAAGGTCGAGACCACCAAGCTGTACCCCCTGACCGCCGCCCTCGGCCTGGTCAAGGAACTGGCGACCGCCAAGTTTGACGAGTCCATCGACGTGGCCGTGCAACTCGGCATCGATGCCAAGAAGTCGGACCAAGTGGTGCGTGGCGCCGTCGTGATGCCTCACGGCACCGGCAAGACCAAGCGCGTGGCTGTGTTCGCCCAAGGCGCCAAGGCTGAGGAAGCCAAGGCCGCCGGCGCCGACGTGGTCGGTATGGAAGATCTGGCCGAGCGCGTCAAGGCTGGCGACATGCCTTTCGACGTGGTCATCGCCTCGCCCGACACCATGCGTATCGTCGGTACCCTGGGTCAGATTCTGGGCCCGCGCGGCCTGATGCCTAACCCCAAGGTTGGCACCGTGACCCCGGACGTCGCTACCGCTGTCAAGAACGCCAAGGCTGGCCAGGTCCAGTTCCGCGTTGACAAGGCCGGCATCATCCACGGCACCATCGGCCGTCGTTCCTTTGACACCGAAAAGCTGGAAGGCAATCTGCGCGCGCTGATCGAGGCCCTGAACAAGGCCAAGCCGGCGTCGAGCAAGGGTGTCTACCTGCGCAAGGTCGCCGTGTCGTCCACCATGGGCGTCGGCGCTCGCGTGGACATCGCTTCGATCAACGCTCAGGCTTCGGCCTAAGCGAATTCAGATGAGGTGTGGCGCTAGTCTGGCGCCGCGCTGATGAATTGGTGGGGCGCTGCTGGTTTCGGCCGGTGGCGCGTCATCCAAGACCGCTGGAGATGCGCCCCCTGCAGTACTGGGGGCAAGGCTTAATCGGGAACTCTGTTTCCGTCCAGCGCAGATGGCGGTCCCGCTGTAAGGAATGAATGTTTCCTGACAGAAGGTCGCTGAATCCCGGTGTGTCGGAGGCTGCGAGGCCGAAGACACGTTTTTGTGAGGAGTAGACCTTGAGTCTCAATCGCAACGAGAAGGCAACCGTCGTCTCCGAAGTGGCAGCGCAAGCCGCCAAGTCGCAGACGCTGGCGCTGGCCGAGTACCGTGGCCTCACCGTTGAAGCCTTGAACAAGCTGCGCGTCACTGCGCGTGCCCAAGGTGTGTATCTTCACGTGCTGAAGAACACCCTGGCACGTCGTGCTGTCGCCGGCACTTCGTTCGAAGCTGCTTCGGAGAGCATGGTCGGCCCGCTGATCTACGGTTTTTCCGAGGACGCGGTCGCTGCCGCGAAGGTCATCGCTGACTTCGCCAAGACCAACGACAAGCTCGTCATCAAGGGCGGCGCTTATGGTGGCAAGGCTCTGGACGTCAATGCCGTCAAGGCCCTGGCATCCATCCCCAGCAAGGAAGTGCTGCTGTCCCAAGTGGCTGGCCTGCTCATGTCGCCGGTGCAACGCACCGCCGCCGTGCTGGCTGCCCTGGCTCAGCAAAAGGGTGGCGGCGCTACTGCCGAAGCCCCGGCCGAAGCTGCTGCTTAAGACGCTACGTCCCCTGCAATCTATCTGTTATTAGGAAACTATCATGGCATTCGATAAAGACGCATTCCTGGCCGCTCTGGACAGCATGACCGTTCTGGAACTGAACGATCTGGTCAAGGCAATTGAAGAGAAGTTCGGCGTGTCCGCCGCTTCGATGGCTGCTCCCGCCGCTGGCGGCGCTGCTGGCGGTGGCGCTGCTGCTGCTGAAGAGAAGACCGAGTTCAATGTCGTGCTGCTGGAAGCCGGCGCGAACAAGGTTGGCGTGATCAAGGCCGTGCGCGAAATCACCGGCCTGGGCCTGAAGGAAGCCAAGGACCTGGTCGACGGCGCTCCCAAGGCTGTCAAGGAAGCCGTGGCCAAGGCCGACGCCGAAGCCGCCAAGAAGAAGCTGGAAGAAGCCGGCGCCAAGGTCGAACTCAAGTAAGACCTTGGGGAGCGGGGTGGCGCAAGCTGCCCGGCTCCACTGTGCTAAAGGGGTGGTCCTGCGGGCCTCCCCTTTAGTCGTTTCAAGGGTAAACACTCTTGAGGATAGCTGAAAGGATCGCGTGCGGTATGATGCGCGGTTCTTTCAAGTGTTCTCTGATCCGACTGCAGAGAGCCGGTTTGGTCGGGCCTTGGTGCAATGCCAGGGTTGTCCGCCAGCGGTTGGTAGTGGCCAACCACCAAGCATCGAGCGCAATACTCGAGAAGCCAGTCGCCGACGAAGCCCGTCCCACGGCCAGGGGTGGGCTCTCGACACGGAGTGTTTATGGCGCAAGCAACCCCCTATAGCTATACCGAGCGCAAGCGAATCCGCAAGAGCTTCGGCAAGCGTGAGAGCGTTCTCAACGTTCCCTATTTGCTCACCATGCAGAAGGACTCGTACGTCGCCTTCCTGCAAAAAGACGTCCCCCCTGCCAAGCGCAAGCCCGAAGGCCTGCAGGCAGCCTTCCTTTCCGCGTTCCCGATTGTTTCGCACAACGGTTTCGTGGAAATGAAGTTCCTCGAGTTCAATATCGCTAAGCCCCCGTTCGACACCCGCGAGTGCCAGCAACGTGGCTTGACCTATGCAGCGGCCGTGCGCGCCAAGCTGCAAATGATCATTTACGACCGTGAGAGCCCGCAGGCCAAGACGGTCAAGGAAATCAAGGAACAAGAGGTCTACATGGGCGAAGTGCCCCTGATGACCGATTACGGTTCCTTCATCGTCAATGGCACCGAGCGTGTCATCGTCAGCCAGCTGCACCGCTCGCCCGGCGTGTTCTTCGAGCACGACAAGGGCAAGACCCACTCGTCCGGCAAGCTGCTGTTCTCGGCCCGCATCATTCCCTATCGCGGTTCCTGGCTGGACTATGAGTTCGACCCGAAGGACATCCTGTACTTCCGCGTCGACCGTCGCCGCAAGATGCCGGTCACCATCCTGCTCAAGGCCATTGGCCTGAACCCCGAGCAGATCCTGGCGCACTTCTTCGTGTTCGACAACTTCCGTCTGATGGACTCCGGTGCCCAGATGGAATTCGTGGCCGACCGCCTGAAGGGCGAAGTGGCCCGCTTTGACATCACCGACAAGAGCGGTGCCGTCATCGTAGAGAAGGACAAGCGCATCACCGCCCGCCATGTGCGCCAGCTGGAGCAATCCGGCACGCAGCATGTGACCGTGCCCGAAGACTTCCTGCTCGGCCGCGTGCTGGCCAAGAACATGGTCGACGGCGACACCGGCGAGATCATTGCCAAGGCCAACGAAGAGCTGACCGAAGCGCTGCTGAAGAAGCTGCGCAGCGCCGGCATCAAGGAGATTCAGGCGCTCTACACGAACGAACTGGACGAAGGCGCCTACATCAGCCAGACCCTGGCCTCGGACGAGACCGACAGCCAGCTGGCTGCGCGTGTCGCGATCTATCGCATGATGCGCCCCGGCGAGCCGCCGACGGAAGACGCGGTGGAAGCGCTGTTCAACCGCCTGTTCTACAGCGAAGACACCTACGACCTCTCGCGCGTGGGCCGCATGAAGTTCAACGCCCGCGTGGGCCGCGACACGCCGGAAGGCGCCATGACCTTGTCGAACGAGGACATCCTCGACGTCGTCAAGATCCTGGTGGAACTGCGCAATGGCCGCGGCGAGGTCGATGACATCGACCACCTGGGCAATCGCCGTGTGCGCTGCGTGGGCGAGCTGGCTGAGAACCAGTACCGCTCGGGCCTGGCACGTATCGAAAAGGCCGTGAAGGAGCGTCTGGGTCAGGCTGAGACCGAAGCCCTGATGCCGCACGACCTGATCAACTCCAAGCCGATCTCCGCGGCGCTGAAGGAGTTCTTCGGTGCCTCGCAGCTGTCGCAGTTCATGGACCAGACCAACCCCCTGTCGGAAATCACGCACAAGCGTCGCGTTTCCGCCCTGGGCCCGGGTGGTCTGACCCGCGAGCGCGCCGGCTTTGAAGTCCGCGACGTGCACCCCACCCATTACGGCCGCGTCTGCCCGATCGAAACGCCGGAAGGCCCGAACATCGGTCTGATCAACTCGCTGGCGCTGTTCGCTCAGCTCAACGAGTACGGCTTCCTGGAAACGCCTTACCGCCGCGTCGTCGATGGCAAGGTGACGACCCAGATCGACTACCTCTCGGCCATCGAAGAAGGCAAGTACGTGATCGCGCAGGCGAACGCGACGCTGAACGCCGCTGGCGAGCTGACCGACGAGCTGGTGTCTGCGCGTGAAAACGGCGAATCGGTGCTGACCTCGCCCGAGCGCATCCAGTACATGGACGTGGCGCCGACGCAGATCGTCTCGGTGGCTGCCTCGCTCGTGCCCTTCCTGGAGCACGACGATGCGAACCGCGCATTGATGGGCGCCAACATGCAGCGTCAGGCCGTGCCGGTGCTGCGTCCCGAAAAGGCCCTGGTCGGTACGGGCGTCGAGCGCGTCGCCGCCAAGGACTCGGGCACAGTGGTGGCCGCACGCCGCGGCGGTATCGTCGACTACGTGGACACGAACCGCATCGTGATTCGCGTGAACGACGATGAGACCGTGGCTGGCGAAGTCGGTGTCGACATCTACAACCTGATCAAGTACCAGCGTTCCAACCAGAACACCAACATCCACCAGCGCCCGATCGTGCGCCGTGGCGACAAGGTGGCTGCGGAAGACATCATTGCCGACGGTGCATCGACGGACATCGGCGAGCTGGCCCTGGGCCAGAACATGCTGGTCGCCTTCATGCCCTGGAACGGCTACAACTTCGAAGACTCGATCCTGATCTCCGAACGCGTGGTGGCCGAAGACCGCTACACCTCGATCCACATCGAGGAGCTGGTGGTGATGGCCCGTGACACCAAGCTGGGCAGCGAAGAAATCACCCGCGACATCCCGAACCTGAGCGAGCAGCAACTGGCGCGCCTGGACGAATCGGGCATCGTCTACATCGGCGCCGAGGTGAACCCTGGCGACGTGCTGGTGGGCAAGGTCACGCCCAAGGGCGAGACCACGCTGACGCCGGAAGAGAAGCTGCTGCGCGCCATCTTCGGCGAGAAGGCTTCGGACGTGAAGGACACCTCGCTGCGCGTGGATCAGGGCACCAACGGTACCGTGATCGATGTGCAGGTCTTCACCCGCGAAGGCATCCAGCGTGACAAGCGCGCCCAGCAGATCATCGACGACGAGCTGAAGCGCTTCCGCCTGGACCTAAACGACCAGCTGCGCATCGTCGAGGCCGACGCCTTCGACCGTATCGAGAAGCTGCTGAACGGCCGCGTGGCCAACGGCGGCCCGCAGAAGATCGCCAAAGGCACGGTCATCGACAAGGCCTATCTGGCCGGCGTTGAGAAGTTCCATTGGTTCGACATCCGTCCGGCCGAGGACGAGGTCGCCAACCAGCTGGAATCGATCAAGAACTCGCTGGAGCAGACCCGCCACAGCTTCGACCTGGCGTTTGAAGAAAAGCGCAAGAAGCTGACGCAGGGCGACGAGTTGCCGGCCGGCGTGCTGAAGATGGTCAAGGTCTACCTGGCCGTGAAGCGCCGCCTGCAGCCTGGCGACAAGATGGCCGGCCGTCACGGCAACAAGGGTGTGGTGTCCAAGATCACCCCGATCGAAGACATGCCCTATATGGCCGACGGCACCCCTGCCGACATCGTGCTGAATCCGCTGGGCGTGCCCTCGCGGATGAACGTGGGTCAGGTGCTGGAAGTGCACCTGGGCTGGGCCGGCAAGGGTATTGGCCAGCGTATCGGTGATCTGCTGCAGCAGCACTCGGCCGTGGCCGAGCTGCGCAAGTTCTTCGACGAGCTCTACAACCAGAGTGGCGGCAAGTCCGAGAGCCTGGACGAGCTGAGCGACAAGGAAATCGTCGAGATGGCGCAGAACCTGTCGAATGGCGTGCCCTTCGCGACGCCGGTGTTCGACGGTGCCAAGGAAGAAGAAATCCGCGGCATGCTGAAGCTGGCCTATCCGGACGACATCGCGGCGAAGAAGGGCCTGACCCCGACGCGCACGCAGGCCTTCCTGTACGACGGCCGCACCGGCGAGCAGTTCGAGCGCCCCACCACCATTGGCTACATGCATGTGCTGAAGCTGCACCACTTGGTGGACGACAAGATGCACGCCCGTTCGACCGGCCCGTACTCGCTCGTCACGCAGCAGCCGCTGGGTGGTAAGGCGCAGTTCGGCGGCCAGCGTTTCGGTGAGATGGAAGTGTGGGCCCTGGAAGCCTATGGCGCGTCCTACGTGCTGCAGGAAATGCTGACCGTCAAGTCCGACGACGTGAACGGCCGTACCAAGGTCTACGAGAACATCGTCAAGGGTGAGCACGCGATCGATGCCGGCATGCCGGAGTCGTTCAACGTGCTGGTGAAGGAAATTCGTTCGCTCGGCATCGACATCGAGCTCGAGCGCAACTAAGCATAGGAACAGGAGAAACACATGAAAGGTTTGCTGGACCTGTTCAAGCAATTCACGCCCGACGAGCACTTCGACGCGATCAAGATCGGGCTGGCCTCGCCCGAGAAGATCCGTTCGTGGTCTTTCGGTGAGGTGAAGAAGCCCGAGACCATCAACTACCGGACTTTCAAGCCCGAGCGTGATGGCCTGTTTTGCGCCAAGATCTTCGGCCCGATCAAGGACTACGAGTGCCTGTGCGGCAAGTACAAGCGCTTGAAGCACCGCGGCGTGATCTGCGAGAAGTGCGGCGTTGAAGTCACCCAGACCAAGGTGCGCCGCGACCGCATGGGTCATATCGACCTGGCCGCGCCCTGCGCCCACATCTGGTTCCTGAAGTCGCTGCCCTCGCGTCTGGGCCTGGTGCTCGACATGACGCTGCGCGACATCGAGCGCGTGCTGTACTTCGAAGCCTATGTGGTCGTCGACCCCGGCATGACCCCGCTGAAGAAGTTCAGCATCATGAGCGAGGACGACTACGACGCCAAGCGCGTCGAGTACGGTGACGAGTTCATCGCGCTGATGGGTGCGGAAGGCGTCAAGAAGTTGCTGGAAGACATGGATCTCGACGTCGAGATCGACAAGCTCCGCAACGACATGACCGGCTCCGAGCTCAAGGTCAAAAAGAACTCCAAGCGCCTGAAGGTGATGGAAGCCTTCAAGAAGTCCGGCATCAAGCCGAACTGGATGGTGCTGGATGTGCTGCCCGTGCTGCCGCCGGACCTGCGTCCGCTGGTGCCGCTGGACGGCGGCCGCTTCGCGACCTCGGATCTGAACGATCTGTATCGCCGCGTCATCAACCGTAACAACCGCCTGGCCCGTCTGCTCGAGCTGAAGGCCCCTGAGATCATCGTGCGCAACGAAAAGCGCATGCTGCAGGAAGCCGTGGACTCGCTGCTGGACAACGGCCGTCGTGGCAAGGCCATGACCGGCGCGAACAAGCGTGCCCTCAAGTCGCTGGCCGACATGATCAAGGGCAAGAGCGGTCGCTTCCGTCAAAACTTGCTGGGCAAGCGCGTCGACTATTCCGGTCGTTCGGTGATTACCGTGGGCCCGACGCTCAAGCTGCACCAGTGCGGTCTGCCCAAGCTGATGGCGCTGGAGCTGTTCAAGCCCTTCATCTTCTCGCGCCTGGAGGCGATGGGTATCGCCACCACCATCAAGGCCGCGAAGAAGGAAGTCGAATCCGGCACGCCGGTGGTCTGGGACATCCTGGAAGAGGTCATCAAGGAGCATCCGGTTCTGCTGAATCGCGCGCCGACGCTGCACCGTCTGGGTATCCAGGCCTTCGAGCCGGTGCTGATCGAAGGCAAGGCGATCCAGCTGCATCCGCTGGTCTGCGCGGCCTTCAACGCCGACTTCGACGGTGACCAGATGGCCGTCCACGTGCCGCTGTCGATCGAAGCGCAGATGGAAGCCCGCACGCTGATGCTGGCCTCCAACAACGTGCTGTTCCCGGCCTCGGGCGAGCCCTCTATCGTGCCGTCGCAAGACGTGGTGCTGGGCCTGTACTACGCCACCCGCGATCGCATCAACGCCAAGGGCGAAGGCCTGGTGTTCTCCGATGTCAGCGAAATGCTGCGCGCGCTGGAGAACGGCGTGGTCGAGATCACCGCCAAGATCGCCGTGCGCCTGACCGAGTACAGCAAGGGTGCGGACGGTGAATGGGTGCCCGAGACCAAGCTGGTGGACACCACCGTCGGCCGTGCCCTGTTGAGCGAGATCCTGCCCAAGGGCCTGCCGTTCTCGAACATCAACAAGGCGCTGAAGAAGAAGGAGATCTCGCGCCTGATCAACACCTCGTTCCGCAAGTGCGGCCTGAAGGAAACCGTGGTGCTGGCAGACAAGCTGCTGCAATCTGGTTTCAAGCTGGCTACGCGTGCTGGCATCTCCATCGCTATCGACGACATGTTGGTGCCCAAGGAGAAGGTGCAGCTGATCGAGCGTGCCGAAAAGGAAGTCAAGGAAATCGAGCAGCAGTACGTCTCGGGCCTGGTGACCGCCGGCGAGCGCTACAACAAGGTGGTGGACATCTGGGGCAAGACCGGCGACGAGGTCGGCAAGGTCATGATGACCCAGCTGTCCAAGCAGAAGACCATCGACCGCAACGGCAAGGAAGTGGATCAGGAGTCCTTCAACTCCATCTACATGATGGCCGACTCGGGCGCCCGCGGTTCTGCGGCCCAGATTCGCCAGCTGGCTGGTATGCGGGGCCTGATGGCCAAGCCGGATGGCTCGATCATCGAGACGCCGATCACGGCGAACTTCCGCGAAGGCCTGAACGTGTTGCAGTACTTCATCTCCACCCACGGTGCTCGTAAGGGCCTGGCGGATACGGCGTTGAAGACCGCGAACTCGGGTTACCTGACGCGTCGTCTGGTGGACGTGACCCAGGATCTGGTCGTGACCGAAGCCGATTGCGGCACCGACAACGGCATCGCGATGCGCGCCCTGGTCGAGGGTGGTGAAGTGATCGAATCGCTGCGCGACCGTATCCTCGGCCGCGTGGCAGCCATCGATGTGCTGCACCCCGAGACGCAAGGCCTGCTGCTGCCGGCCGGCCATATGCTGGACGAAGACAACCTGGACATGCTGGAGCAAGCCGGCGTGGACGAGGTCAAGGTCCGCACGCCGCTGACCTGCGCCACGCGCTTCGGCCTCTGCGCCAAGTGCTATGGCCGCGATCTGGGCCGCGGCGGCCTGGTCAACACCGGCGAGGCCGTGGGCGTGATTGCCGCGCAGTCGATCGGTGAGCCGGGTACCCAGCTGACCATGCGTACCTTCCACATCGGTGGTGCGGCTTCGCGTGCAGCGGTGGCCTCCAGCGTCGAAGCCAAGTCGGACGGCATCATCGGCTTCAATGCCACGATGCGCTACGTCACCAACGGCAAGGGCGAACTGGTGGTGATCTCGCGTTCTGGCGAAATCATCATCAGCGACCAGCATGGCCGCGAGCGCGAGCGCCACAAGGTGCCGTACGGCGCGATCCTGAACATCAAGGCCGACCAGACCATCAAGGCTGGCCTGATCTTGGCGAACTGGGATCCGCTGACCCGACCCATCATCACGGAATTCGCCGGCCAGGCTAAGTTCGAGAACGTGGAAGAGGGCGTCACCGTGGCCAAGCAGGTCGACGAGGTGACCGGTCTGTCCACCCTGGTGGTGATCGATCCCAAGCGTCGTGGTGCCGCCAAGGTGGTGCGTCCGCAGGTCAAGCTGCTGGACGCCAATGGCAACGAGGTGAAGATCCCCGGCACCGACCACTCGGTGACGATCGGCTTCCAGGTCGGCTCGCTGATCCAGATCCGCGACGGCCAGGACCTTGCGCCTGGTGAGGTGCTGGCGCGTATCCCGGTGGAAGGCCAGAAGACTCGAGACATTACCGGCGGTCTGCCGCGTGTGGCCGAGCTCTTCGAAGCCCGCTCGCCCAAGGATGCCGGCGTGCTGGCCGAGCAGACCGGTACGGTCTCCTTCGGCAAGGAAACCAAGGGCAAGGTGCGCTTGGAGATCACCGATCCGGACGGCAACAAGCACGAAGAGCTGGTGCCCAAGGAAAAGAACATCTTGGTGCACGAAGGCCAGGTGGTCAACCGCGGTGAGCTGATTGTGGACGGCCCGGCCGATCCGCAAGACATCCTGCGCCTGCTCGGTATCGAGGAGCTGGCTCGCTACATCGTCGACGAAGTGCAGGACGTGTACCGCTTGCAGGGCGTGAAGATCAACGACAAGCACATCGAGGTGATCGTTCGCCAGATGCTGCGTCGCGTGCAGATCACGAACTCGGGCGACTCGAACTACATCGTCAACGAGCAGGTGGAGCGCTCGGAGCTGCTGGACACCAACGACCGTCTGCGCAAGGAAGGCAAGATGATTGCCACCCATGCCGACGTGCTGCTCGGTATCACCAAGGCTTCGCTGTCGACCGATTCCTTCATCTCCGCGGCTTCCTTCCAGGAAACCACTCGCGTGCTTACCGAGGCTGCCATCATGGGCAAGCGCGACGAGCTGCGCGGCCTGAAGGAAAACGTCATCGTCGGCCGTCTGATCCCGGCCGGTACCGGCATGGCCTTCCACGACGCTCGCCGCGTCAAGGAAGAGATGGACGACGCCGAGCGCCGCGCCATCGCCATGCAGGAAGCCGAGGAAATGGCCGCCGCACAGCTGGCAGCCGTGGACGACGCGAGCGATCGCAGCGCCGACTGATCAGGCCCGCAAGGGCTTCATGCCTAAAAGGGCTGCCGGTTCGGCAGCCCTTTTCTACTTCTGAGGCGGCAATGCCTGTGCCTTGATCCAGGCTTGGGGCGTGAGTATGTTCAGCCGCAAGGCGCGCGCCCGCTTGGCCAGGGCCAACACGGCGCGGTCGCGTGAGATCAGCCATTCGCATTGCTGCGCGACGGCCAGGTCGATGAACATCTGATCGTCCGGGTCGCGACAGCTCAGCCGGACCGCCGGCGGCGGCGCTTCCGGAACGGTATGGCACCATTGATCGAATGCCGCCTCGATGGCACCCAGGTCGGGTGCGCGGCTGGCGGCAATGCCCCTGCCCAACACATGCAGCAACTCCGCGCGCATGGCCGCACTACCGACCCAACGCAGGCGCCCGGACGTCAGGGCCAGCACCAGCGCTTGCACCGAGGGCTCGGCAAATATCAGCCAATCCATTACCACCTGGGTATCGATGACGGCGCATGGGACGGCCTGGGGTGTGGGCATGGATGGAGGCAACGGCAAATGGCGGCAAGCATAGCCGTTGCCAAGGCCCTTGAGTGCCTCACTTGTGCCATTGCCAGCTTCTGATCTACAATCGCGGGCTCTTCAATGGGCCTTGCTGCGCCTAGGCATCAGCGTCCGGAAAGTTTGCGCACAGCGTCATGCCTTGCATGGTGTCGTGCGCTTTTGGCTTTTCGTCAGGTGTTGCGTAGCAGGGTTGCTGGCCGTCGTGGTCAGTCCATCGAAGACTGTGACTTCAAACGGGAACAAGTTACTTATGCCAACCATCAATCAGCTCGTGCGCCACGGCCGTCAGGTCGAGGTCACGAAATCCAAGTCGCCGGCGATGCAGGACTGCCCGCAGCGCCGCGGCGTTTGCACCCGCGTGTACACCACGACCCCGAAGAAGCCGAACTCGGCGCTTCGTAAGGTTGCCAAGGTGCGCCTGACCAACGGTTTCGAGGTCATCTCGTACATCGGCGGTGAAGGCCACAACCTGCAAGAGCACAGCGTCGTGCTCGTGCGCGGCGGCCGTGTCAAGGACTTGCCCGGTGTGCGTTACCACATCGTGCGCGGCTCCTTGGACCTGCAGGGCGTGAAGGATCGCAAGCAATCGCGTTCCAAGTACGGCGCCAAGCGCCCGAAGAAGTAAGCATCAAGAGTTTGTCATGGCGCGGCACTGGCATCGTCTAGGCTGTCGTCGGATATTTAGCGGTTTGTGCTGACTCAGTAGAGCGGTAGCAGCCGAGTAAGTGGATGACCCCTGATGTTGGTGGTCGTTCAACGGTGACGGGCCTAAGCCCCGAGCCAAACTGAAGCAAGAGGAAGAATCCCATGCCACGTCGTCGCGAAGTACCCAAGCGCGAGATCCTGCCTGATCCCAAGTTCGGCAATGTTGATCTGTCGAAGTTCATGAATGTTGTGATGGAGTCCGGCAAGAAGGCCGTCGCCGAGCGCATCATTTATGGCGCTCTCGAGCAAATCGAGAAGAAGGTCGGCAAAGATCCGCTGGAAGTGTTCATCGTCGCGCTGAACAACGTGAAGCCCATGGTCGAAGTGAAGTCACGCCGCGTTGGCGGTGCGAACTACCAAGTTCCCGTGGAAGTTCGCCCCGTCCGCCGTATGGCTCTGGCCATGCGTTGGCTGAAGGAATCGGCCCGCAAGCGCGGCGAGAAGTCGATGGCACAGCGCCTCGCCAACGAACTGCTGGAGGCCTCCGAAGGCCGCGGCGGCGCGATGAAGAAGCGTGACGAAGTGCACCGCATGGCAGAAGCCAACAAGGCCTTCTCGCACTTCCGCTTCTAAACTACACCGTTCCAGCCGCCTCGGGTTTCTACCAACCCGTTGGCGGCTCAATGCATTTGGAGTCACATCATGGCCCGCAAGACCCCCATCGAGCGCTACCGCAATATCGGTATCTCTGCGCACATCGATGCTGGCAAGACCACCACGACCGAACGTATCCTGTTTTACACGGGCGTGAACCACAAGATCGGTGAAGTGCACGACGGTGCTGCCACCATGGACTGGATGGAACAAGAGCAGGAGCGTGGTATCACCATCACGTCGGCTGCGACCACCTGCTTCTGGAAGGGCATGGACATGTCCTATCCGGAGCACCGCTTCAACATCATCGACACCCCTGGACACGTGGACTTCACGATTGAAGTCGAGCGTTCGATGCGTGTGCTGGACGGCGCTTGCATGGTCTATTGCGCCGTGGGTGGTGTGCAGCCCCAGTCGGAAACCGTCTGGCGTCAGGCCAACAAGTACAAGGTGCCGCGTCTGGCCTTCGTGAACAAGATGGACCGCACCGGTGCCAACTTCTTCAAGGTCTATGACCAGATGCGCCTGCGTCTGAAGGCCAACCCCGTGCCCGTCGTGATCCCTATCGGCGCCGAAGAGAACTTCAAGGGCGTCGTCGACCTGATCAAGATGAAGGCCATCTACTGGGATGAAGCTTCCCAGGGCATGAAGTTCGACTACCGCGACATCCCTGCCGAGCTGCAGGCTGACGCGCAGAAGTGGCGCGACAACCTGGTTGAAGCGGCTGCCGAGTCGAGCGAAGACATGATGAACCAGTACCTGGAAACCGGTGAGCTCAGCGAAGCTGAAATCATGCAAGGTATCCGAGTGCGCACGCTGGCTGCTGAAATCCAGCCGATGTTCTGCGGCACCGCCTTCAAGAACAAGGGCGTGCAGCGCATGCTGGACGGCGTGATCGACTTCCTGCCCTCGCCGGTGGACGTGCCGCCCGTGCCCGGTACGGATGAAGACGACCAGCCGGCCTCGCGCGACGCTTCCGACGAAGCCAAGTTCTCGGCGCTGGCCTTCAAGCTGATGACCGACCCCTATGTTGGTCAGCTGACCTTTGTGCGCGTCTACTCCGGCGTGCTGAAGTCGGGCGACTCGGTCTACAACCCGATCCGTGCCAAGAAGGAGCGTATCGGCCGTATTCTGCAGATGCACGCCAACCAGCGTGAAGAAATCTCGGAAATTCTGGCCGGTGACATCGCTGCCTGCGTGGGCCTGAAGGACGTGACCACGGGCGAAACCCTGTGCGATCCCGAAGCCATCATCACGCTGGAAAAGATGGTGTTCCCCGAGCCGGTGATTTCGCAGGCCGTCGAGCCCAAGACCAAGGCCGACCAGGAGAAGATGGGTATCGCCCTGGGCCGTCTGGCCAAGGAAGATCCGTCGTTCCGTCTGCGTACCGACGAAGAGTCGGGCCAGACCATCATCTCGGGCATGGGCGAGCTGCACCTGGAAATCATTGTCGACCGCATGAAGCGCGAATTCGGCGTGGAAGCCAACGTCGGCAAGCCGCAAGTGGCCTATCGCGAAACCATTCGCAAGACCGCCACTGATGTGGAAGGCAAGTTCGTTCGGCAGTCGGGCGGTAAGGGCCAGTACGGCCACGTCGTGCTGACCGTCGAGCCGCAAGAGCCGGGCAAGGGCTTCGAGTTCGTCGACGCCATCAAGGGTGGTGTGGTGCCCCGCGAGTTCATTCCCGCGGTTGAAAAGGGCGTGATCGACAGCCTGCCGAACGGCGTGCTGGCGGGCTACCCCGTGGTGGACGTGAAGGTCACGCTGACCTTTGGTTCCTACCACGAAGTGGACTCGAACGAAAACGCCTTCAAGATGGCCGCTTCGATGGGCTTCAAGGATGGCTGCCGCAAGGCTTCGCCGGTGATCCTGGAGCCGATGATGGCCGTGGAAGTCGAGACGCCGGAAGACTACGCTGGTACGGTGATGGGCGATCTGTCCAGCCGTCGTGGCATGGTGCAGGGCATGGACGACATGGTCGGCGGCGGCAAGATCATCAAGGCCGAAGTGCCCCTGTCCGAAATGTTCGGCTACTCGACCACGCTGCGTTCGGCCACGCAAGGCCGTGCGACGTACACGATGGAGTTCAAGCACTACGCCGAAGCTCCGAAGAACGTGGCCGACGCCATCATCACTGCCCGCGGCAAGTGATGCCAAGCCGGGGCGCCTGCCCCGGCTGCTTGATTTCGAGAATCGTCTTCGCAGAGGCTCTCCCGGTTGCCAGTCGCCGGGGCATCAGGGCACTGCGGAAACGCTAAACCAACAGACTGGCGGATGCTCTTTTCTGGAGAATTGAAATGGCAAAAGGTAAATTCGAACGTACCAAGCCCCACGTGAACGTGGGCACGATTGGTCACGTTGACCATGGCAAGACCACGCTGACCGCTGCGATCGCCACCGTGCTGTCGAAGAAGTTTGGCGGCGAAGCCAAGGCTTACGATCAGATCGATGCGGCCCCCGAAGAAAAGGCCCGCGGCATCACCATCAATACCGCTCACGTCGAGTACGAAACGGCGAACCGCCACTACGCTCACGTGGACTGCCCTGGCCACGCCGACTATGTGAAGAACATGATCACCGGCGCGGCTCAGATGGACGGCGCGATCCTGGTGTGCTCGGCCGCTGACGGCCCGATGCCCCAGACCCGCGAGCACATCCTGCTGGCTCGCCAAGTGGGCGTGAAGTACATCATCGTGTTCCTGAACAAGTGCGACATGGTGGATGACGCCGAGCTGCTGGAACTGGTGGAAATGGAAGTGCGCGAGCTGCTGTCCAAGTACGACTTCCCCGGCGACGACACCCCCATCATCAAGGGTTCGGCCAAGCTGGCGCTGGAAGGCGACACGGGCGACCTGGGCGAGCAAGCCATCATGCGCCTGGCCGATGCGCTGGACACCTACATCCCCCAGCCGGACCGCGCCGTTGACGGCACCTTCCTGCTGCCGGTGGAAGACGTGTTCTCGATCTCGGGCCGTGGCACCGTGGTGACCGGTCGCGTTGAGCGCGGCATCATCAAGGTTGGCGAGGAAATCGAAATCGTCGGCATCCGCGACGTGCAGAAGACCACCGTGACCGGCGTGGAAATGTTCCGCAAGCTGCTGGACCAAGGTCAAGCCGGCGACAACGTCGGTATCCTGCTGCGCGGCACCAAGCGTGAAGACGTCGAGCGCGGCCAAGTGCTGGCCAAGCCCGGCTCGATCAAGCCCCACACCCACTTCACGGCCGAGATCTACGTGCTGTCGAAGGAAGAGGGCGGCCGTCACACCCCGTTCTTCAACAACTACCGTCCCCAGTTCTACTTCCGCACGACGGACGTGACCGGTGCCGTGGAGCTGCCGAAGGACAAGGAAATGGTCATGCCCGGCGACAACGTCGGCATCACCGTGAAGCTGATCGCTCCGATCGCCATGGAAACCGGCCTGCGCTTCGCTATTCGCGAAGGTGGCCGTACCGTCGGCTCGGGTGTGGTTGCCACCATCCTCGAGTAAATCTTTTGCGTGACCGGCCCGGCGTGCTTGCACGCTGGGTTCACACCAAACGCGGCTCAGGCCTGATGGTCACGCCGCACGTTCTTTGAAGGAATCGTCATGCAAAAGCAAAAGATCCGCATCCGTCTGAAGGCCTTCGATTACAAGCTGATCGACCAATCGGCTCTGGAAATCGTTGAGACTGCCAAGCGTACCGGCGCCATCGTCAAGGGCCCCGTGCCTCTGCCGACGCGCTTCGAGCGTTTCGACATCCTGCGTTCGCCGCACGTCAACAAGACCTCGCGCGATCAGTTCGAAATCCGTACGCACCAGCGTCTGATGGACATCGTTGACCCCACCGACAAGACCGTCGACGCTCTGATGAAGCTCGACCTGCCGGCCGGCGTCGACGTCGAAATCAAGCTGCAGTAAAGCGCAGCAATCACTGACTGAGGCTGCTTGCCGCCTCAGGAGGCGAGAGAAGGGGCGATCGTAAGATTGCCCCTTTTTCGTGACTCGGCGATGACGGCGCTTGCGGTCAAGCTAGGGTTCACGCTATACTCGCCAGCTTTTCCGCGTAAGCATTTGCTTGCGCGGTTTCGGCGCATCATCAGCAACAAGCTCGCACGCAATTGCGGGTGGGGGTTGATGGTGCACTTGGTCAGCCCGACCAATCGATGTCGGGTGTGTGTAAATGGCTCTCGAGGCGTATGCCGCAGGGGGCTGGAGAAAAACCATGAGTCTAAGCAATCGTCTCGGATTGCTGGGCCGCAAGGTGGGCATGATGCGCATCTTCACGGACGATGGCGATGCCATTCCTGTGACGGTGCTGGATGTGTCCAACAACCGCGTGACCCAGGTCAAGACCGAAGAGACCGACGGCTACAGCGCCATTCAAGTGGCGTTCGGTACGCGCAAGGCATCGCGCGTCACCAAGCCGGAAGCCGGCCACCTTGCCAAGGCAGGTGTCGAGGCTGGTGAAGTCCTGAAGGAATTCCGTGTTGCTGCCGATGTGGCTGCCGAGTACAAGGCCGGCGCGCAAGTGCCCGTGACCCTGTTTGCTGCGGGCCAGCTGGTCGACGTACAGGGCACTTCCATCGGTAAGGGCTTCGAAGGCACCATCAAGCGTCACAACTTCAGTTCGCAGCGCGCATCGCACGGTAACAGCCGTTCGCACAACGTGCCTGGCTCGATCTCGATGGCGCAAGATCCTGGTCGCGTGTTTCCCGGCAAGAAGATGTCGGGTCACCTGGGCGACGTGACGAAGACGATCCAAAACCTGGACATCGTGCGCGTTGACGAAGCTCGTCAACTGCTGCTGGTCCGCGGTGCGGTGCCGGGCGCCAAGAACGGCCACGTGGTCGTGCGTCCCGCTGTCAAGGTCAAGCTCAAGAAAGGGGCCAACTGATGCAGCTCGAGCTCCTGAATGAGCAAGGTCAGGCCACCTCCAAGGTGGATGCTCCTGATACCGTGTTTGCTCGCGATTACAACGAAGCCCTGGTGCACCAGGTGGTCGTGGCCTTCCAGGCCAACGCCCGTCAAGGCACCCGCGCCCAGAAGGACCGCGAACAAGTTCATCACTCGACGAAGAAGCCGTTCCGCCAAAAGGGTACGGGCCGCGCACGTGCCGGTATGACTTCGTCGCCGTTGTGGCGTGGGGGCGGTCGGATCTTTCCGAACATGCCCGATGAGAACTTCTCGCACAAGCTGAACAAGAAGATGTACCGCGCCGGTATGGCCGCCATCCTCTCGCAGCTGGCTCGCGAAGGTCGCCTGGCCGTGGTGGATTCGATCGCGATCGAAGCCCCCAAGACCAAGCTGCTGGCTGCCAAGTTCAAGGCCATGGGTCTGGACTCGGTGCTGCTGATCTCGGACGTCGTGGACGACAACCTGGCGCTGGCTTCGCGCAACCTGGCCAATGTGCTGGTTGTTGAGCCGCGTTACGCCGACCCGCTGTCCCTGGTGCACTACAAGAAAGTGCTGGTCACCAAGGCCGCAGTGGAGCAACTCAAGGAGATGCTGGCATGAGCGCCGTGAAATATTCTGAAGGCCGTCTGGCCTCGGTGCTGCTGGCTCCCATCGTGTCCGAAAAGGCCACGGCGGTTGCTGAGAAGCACAACCAAGTGTTGTTCAAGGTCCTGCGCGACGCCACCAAGCCCGAAATCAAGGCCGCCGTTGAACTGATGTTCAAGGTCGAAGTTGAGTCGGTGAACGTGGTGAACGTGAAGGGCAAGGCCAAGCGCTTCGGCGGCCGTGCCGGCCGTCGCGACCACGTCAAGAAGGCGTATGTCGCTCTGAAGGCGGGCCAAGAGCTCAACTTCTCCGGGGAGGCTGCGTAATGGCCGTCGTTAAAGTCAAGCCGACCTCGCCTGGCCGCCGTGCCGTGGTGAAGGTGGTGCACAAGCACCTGCACAAGGGCGCTCCGGAAGCTTCGCTGCTGGAACCCCAAAAGCAAAATTCTGGCCGTAACAACAACGGTCACATCACGATTCGCCACAAGGGCGGTGGTCACAAGCACCACTACCGCGTGGTGGACTTCCGTCGCAACAAGGACGCGATCCCGGCCAAGGTCGAGCGTATCGAGTACGACCCCAACCGTACGGCCCACATCGCTCTGGTGTGCTATGCCGACGGCGAGCGTCGCTACATCATCGCTCCGCGTGGTCTGGAAGTGGGTTCGACGATCTTGAGCGGCGCGGAAGCGCCGATCAAGGCCGGCAACACCCTGCCTATCCGCAACATCCCCGTGGGTTCGACGATCCACTGCATCGAGATGCTGCCTGGCAAGGGCGCCCAGATCGCACGTTCGGCCGGCACTTCCGCTGTGCTGATGGCGCGTGAAGGCACCTACGCTCAAGTGCGTATGCGCTCGGGTGAAGTGCGCAAGATCCACATCGACTGCCGCGCCACGATTGGCGAGGTGAGCAACGAAGAGCACAGCCTGCGCCAGTACGGCAAGGCCGGTGCGATTCGTTGGAAGGGTATCCGCCCGACCGTTCGTGGTACCGCCATGAACCCGGTGGACCACCCGCACGGTGGTGGTGAAGGCCGTACCGGTGAGGGTCAAGCCCCTGTGTCGCCGTGGAACACCCTCACGAAGGGCTACCGCACTCGTAACAACAAGCGCACGCAGACGTTCATCGTTTCGCGTCGCAAGAAGTAAGGGGTAGGCCATGACTCGTTCACTGAAGAAGGGCCCGTTCGTTGACGCTCACCTGTTGGCCAAGGTCGACAAGGCAGTTGCCAACAAGGACAAGAAGCCCATCAAGACCTGGTCGCGCCGCTCGACGATCCTGCCCGAGTTCATCGGTCTGACGATCGCTGTGCACAACGGCAAGCAGCACGTGCCGGTCTATGTGTCTGACCAGATGGTCGGCCACAAGCTGGGTGAATTCGCACTGACCCGTACCTTCAAAGGCCATCCGGCCGACAAGAAGGCCGGGAAGAAGTAAGGATGCCAACGATGGAAACCAAAGCAATCGTTCGTGGCGTTCGCCTCTCGTGTGACAAGGGCCGCCTGGTGGCGGACCTGATCCGCGGCAAGAAGGTGGACCATGCGCTGAACATCCTGGAATTCACCCAGAAGAAGGCGGCCCTGATCATCAAGAAGGCACTGGAAAGCGCCATCGCCAACGCCGAGCACAACGACGGCGCTGACATTGATGAACTGAAGGTCACCTCGATCTATGTGGAACAAGGTGCCACGCTGAAGCGTTTCTCCGCCCGCGCCAAAGGCCGTGGCAACCGCATCAGCAAGCCCACGTGCCACATCTTCGTGTCGGTCGGCAACTGAAGGCTGAAGGAAGACTATGGGACAGAAAATACATCCGACCGGCTTCCGCCTGCCCGTCACCCGTAACTGGGCTTCGCGCTGGTATGCGTCGAACCAGAACTTCGCCACCATGCTGGCCGAAGATCTGCGCGTTCGCGAATACCTGAAGGCCAAGCTGAAGAATGCTGCCGTGTCGCGCATTCTGATCGAGCGCCCCGCGAAGAACGCCCGTATCACCATCTTCTCGGCACGTCCGGGCGTGGTGATCGGCAAGAAGGGCGAGGACATCGAAAACCTGAAGGCCGAACTGACCAAGCGTCTGGGCGTGCCGGTGGCAGTGAACATCGAAGAAGTGCGCAAGCCTGAAATCGATGCTCAGCTGATCGCCGACTCGATCACCCAGCAGCTGGAAAAGCGCATCATGTTCCGCCGCGCCATGAAGCGCGCGATGCAGAACGCGATGCGTCTGGGCGCCCAGGGCATCAAGATCATGTCCGCCGGCCGCCTGAACGGCATTGAAATCGCTCGTACCGAGTGGTATCGCGAAGGCCGCGTGCCTCTGCACACCCTGAAGGCTGACATCGACTACGGCTTCTCCGAAGCCAAGACGACGTATGGCGTGATCGGCGTGAAGGTGTGGGTCTACCGCGGTGACCGCCTTGCCAATGGTGAGGCACCGGTGATCAACACGCCTCCGGGCGCTGAAGACGACCGTCGTCCTCGTCGTAACGCCCGTCCGGGTGCTCCGAGCGGCCGTGGCCGTCCCGGCAGCGACCGTGGCCCGCGTGATGGTGCAGATAAGCCCGCTGACGCCGCCGCTGGCGACGCAGCCAAGCCCGCCGCAAAGCGTGTGGTCCGCAAGGCCCCCGCTGCCGGTGAGGCCAAAGGAGAATAAGCATGCTGCAACCTGCTCGTCGCAAATACCGCAAAGAGCAAAAGGGTCGTAACACTGGTGTTGCCACCCGTGGTGCTGCCGTGTCCTTCGGTGACTTCGGCCTGAAGGCCACCGAGCGCGGCCGTCTGACGGCTCGCCAGATCGAAGCTGCACGTCGTGCGATTTCGCGCCACATCAAGCGCGGTGGTCGTATCTTCATCCGCATCTTCCCGGACAAGCCGATCTCGCAAAAGCCTGCCGAAGTCCGGATGGGTAACGGCAAGGGCAACCCTGAGTACTACGTCGCTGAAATTCAGCCTGGCAAGGTGCTCTATGAGATCAACGGTGTGCCGGAAGCCCTGGCTCGCGAAGCGTTCACGCTGGCTGCTGCAAAGCTGCCCCTGCGTTGCACCTTCGTCGCGCGCATGGTCGGCGCCTGATTGGAGAACACCATGAAAGCATCTGAACTGCGTGGCAAGGACGTCGCTGCCTTGGAAAAGGAAGTGACCGATCTGCTCAAGGCCCATTTCGGCCTGCGCATGCAAAAGGCGACCCAACAGCTGACGAATCACTCGGTGCTGGGCAAGACCCGTCGCGACATCGCTCGCGTCAAGACCGTCTTGGCCGAGAAGAAGAAGGGAGCCGTGTAATGACGCAAGCTCAAGAAAAGAACACGCGCACCCTGGTTGGTCGCGTGGTGAGCGACAAGCGCGCCAAGACCGTCACGGTCCTGGTCGAGCGTCGCGCTAAGCACGAGCTCTACGGCAAGATCGTGGCCCGTTCCCGCAAGTACCACGCCCACGACGAAAAGGGCGAGTACAAGATGGGCGACGTGGTCGAGATCGCTGAAGGCCGCCCCCTGTCCAAGACCAAGAGCTGGGTCGTGACCCGTCTGGTCGAGAAGGCAGAAGCAGTCTAAGCAGGCCTTGTGCCTGTGCGTCGCGGGGTTATCAACGCCGCGACTCACACAAACGGTCGGAACGCTGGAATACTGGCGTCCGGCCGTTTTTCATTGACGCCCAGCCATGTCCCTGGCGGATGTGCTGGGCGTAGTTCATACAGAAGGAGCGAGACATGTTGAAGATTGGTGACCGCCTGCCCTCGGGCAAGTTGCAGGAATTCGTGGAAGTTGAAGGCAACGGCTGCTCCTTGGGCCCCAACACCTTCGAGATCGATGCCCTCACGGCCGGCAAGAAGATTGCCGTCTTCGCACTGCCGGGTGCCTACACCCCTACCTGTTCGGCCCAGCATGTGCCGGGCTATGTCCAGCAGGCCGAGGCGCTGCGCGCCGCCGGCGTCGATGAGATCTGGTGCATCTCGGTCAACGACGCGTTCGTGATGGGCGCCTGGGGCCGCGACCAGAAGACCGCCGGCAAGGTGCGCATGATGGCCGACGGCAGCGCGGACTTCACCAAGGCTGCCGGCTTGACGCTGGATCTGACGGCCAAGGGCATGGGTCTGCGCTCGCAGCGCTACTCCATGTTGGTGGTGGACGGGGTGGTAAAGACGCTCAATATCGAAGGCCCCGGCAAGTTCGAGGTCAGTGACGCCGGCACCATGCTGGCGCAAGCCAAGGCCGCCTGAGCGCTGCCGTCGACTGGGCGCCGTCTCGGCTGAGGCGCCGCCTCCAGTATTTGTGCGGCACCGCTTGACATGCGGAGGCCATCTAGTGCACAATCCAATGCTTCGCCGAACGTCAGGCGCATCTTGTGGTGCGTTATGGCCTCGGGTTCGCCCTCAACCACCGGGCGCTTCAAGCGAAGGCTGAACAGCCAAGCGGGAAGCGAACGGGCTACGGGCCCAAGACTGACCGTTGAATTCGCTGCGAATGGTCGCATCGGTGGATACGGGAAAAGTTGGGGACAGACATGATTCAAATGCAATCGCGACTTGACGTCGCGGACAACACTGGCGCCAAGTCCGTCATGTGCATCAAGGTGCTTGGCGGGTCCAAGCGTCGTTATGCCGGCATTGGCGACATCATCAAGGTCAGCATCAAAGAAGCTGCGCCGCGTGGCCGCGTCAAAAAGGGCGAGGTCTACAGTGCTGTGGTCGTGCGCACTGCCAAGGGCGTGCGTCGCCAAGACGGCTCTTTGGTCAAGTTCGACGGCAATGCCGCCGTGCTGCTGAACGCCAAGCTGGAGCCGATCGGCACCCGTATCTTTGGCCCCGTGACGCGTGAACTGCGTACCGAGCGCTTCATGAAGATCGTGTCGCTGGCACCTGAGGTGCTCTAAGCATCGTCAAGTCAAAGGTATTGCCATGAACAAGATTCGTAAAGGCGACGAGGTCATCGTGTTGACCGGCCGCGATAAGGGCAAGCGCGGCACTGTGTCGCAGCGTGTCGATGACGCACACCTCGTGGTGGACGGCGTCAATATCGTCAAGAAGCACGTCAAGCCCAACCCCATGAAGGGCACCACCGGCGGCGTGGTCGACAAGACGATGCCCATCCATCAATCCAACGTGGCGATTTTCAACGCTGCATCCGGCAAGGCCGATCGCGTGGGCATCAAGCTCCTCGCCGACGGCAAGAAGGTGCGCGTTTACAAGTCGACCGGCGAAGAGATCAAGGCTTAAGAGGTCCGACATGGCTCGTTTGCAAGCGTTTTATCGCGAAAAAGTTGTGCCAGGCCTCGTTGAGAAGTTTGGCTACAAGTCGATCATGGAAGTGCCGCGCATCACCAAGATCACGCTCAATATGGGTGTGAGCGAGGCGGTCGCCGACAAGAAGGTCATGGACCACGCCGTGAGCGACCTGACCAAGATTGCCGGCCAGAAGCCCGTGATCACGAAGTCGAAGAAGGCTATCGCCGGCTTCAAGATTCGTGACGGCGTGCCTATCGGCTGCATGGTCACCCTGCGTGGCGTTCAGATGTACGAATTCCTGGACCGTTTCGTGACGATCGCGCTGCCGCGCGTTCGTGACTTCCGCGGTATCTCGGGTCGTTCGTTTGACGGTCGCGGCAACTACAACATCGGCGTCAAAGAACAGATCATCTTCCCCGAAATCGAATACGACAAGGTGGATGCTCTGCGTGGTCTGAACATCAGCATCACGACGACTGCCAAGACGGATGACGAAGCCAAGGCCCTGCTCGGCGCCTTCCGCTTCCCGTTCAAGAACTGAGGTGATCTGTGGCTAAAACTTCGATCAAACAACGTGAACTGAAGCGCGAACAACTCGTCGCCAAGTTTGCCAAGAAGTACGCGGACCTGAAGGCCATCATCAACGACGCCAAGAAGTCGGATGAGGAGCGTTACGCCGCTCGCCTCGAGCTGCAGAAGCTGCCCCGCAATGCATACCCGACTCGCCTGCGTAACCGCTGCGAGTTGACCGGTCGTCCGCGCGGTACCTTCCGCAAGTTCGGCCTGGCCCGTAACAAGATTCGTGAGCTGGCCTTCAAGGGCGACATCCCCGGTGTCGTCAAGGCCAGCTGGTAATCGGCAGGTTTAGGAGATTTCGTATGAGCATGAGTGATCCTATCGCCGATATGCTGACCCGCATTCGCAACGCTCAGAGCGTTGAGAAGGTCAGTGTCGTGATGCCTTCCTCGAAGCTGAAGGTTGCGATCGCCAAGGTCCTGAAGGACGAAGGCTATATCGACGGTTTCGCGGTGCGCGGCGACGCAGCCCGCCCGGAGCTGGAGATCGCGCTGAAGTATTACGCCGGCCGTCCGGTGATCGAGCGCATCGAGCGCGTGAGCCGTCCCGGCCTGCGCATCTACAAGGGCCGCCACGATATTCCTCAGGTCATGAATGGCCTGGGTGTGGCGATTGTCACCACGCCGAAGGGCGTGATGACTGACCGCAAGGCACGTCAAGCCGGTATCGGCGGCGAAGTGCTCTGCTACGTCGCCTAAGCGCAAGGAGAGACAGACAATGTCCCGCGTAGGAAAAATGCCGGTCGCCGTCCCGCAAGGTGTGGACGTGACGATCACCGCTGAGCAGATCAGCGTGAAGGGCTCCCTGGGCACGCTGGTTCGTCCGGCCAATGCTCTGGTGAGCGTGAAGAACGACGCTGGCAAGCTGACCTTCACTCCGGTGAACGAGTCGGCCGATGCCGATGCGCTGAGCGGCACGATGCGCGCCCTGGTGGCCAATATGGTCAGCGGTGTGAGCAAGGGCTTCGAGCGCAAGCTGAATCTGGTCGGCGTGGGCTATCGTGCCCAGGCTCAAGGTCAGAAGCTGAACCTGCAGATCGGTTTCTCTCACCCCGTGGTGAAGGACATGCCGGCTGGCATCAAGGTTGAGTGCCCGACCCAGACCGAAATCCTGATCAAGGGTGCGGACCGCCAAGTGGTGGGTCAGATCGCCGCTGAAGTTCGCGCGATCCGTCCTCCCGAGCCTTATAAGGGCAAGGGCATCCGCTATTCCGACGAGAAGGTCTCCCTCAAAGAGACCAAGAAGAAGTAAGGAGCAGCGCCATGTTGACCAAAAAAGAACAGCGCATCCGTCGCTCGCGTCAAACCCGTGCACGTATCGCCGTGCAACGTGTGGCTCGCCTGACGGTGTTCCGCTCCAACCTGCACATCTACGCCAGCGTCATCTCCGACGACGGTTCCCAGGTGCTGGCCAGCGCCTCGACTGCCGAGAAGGAAGTCCGCGCTCAGCTGGGCGCCGATGGCAAGGGTGGCAACGTCGCTGCTGCGACCCTGATCGGCAAGCGTATCGCCGAAAAGGCCAAGGCTGCTGGCATCGAGAAAGTGGCTTTCGACCGCGCGGGCTTTGCCTACCACGGTCGTGTCAAGGCTCTGGCCGAAGCTGCTCGTGAAGCCGGCCTGCAGTTCTGACGCATAAAGGAATTCGAAATGGCAAAGTTTCAAGCACGTGCGCAGACTGAAGGCAATGACGACGGCCTGAAGGAAAAGATGATCGCGGTCAACCGCGTCACCAAGGTGGTGAAGGGCGGCCGCACGCTGTCTTTCGCAGCGCTGACGGTGGTGGGTGACGGCGACGGCCGTATCGGCATGGGCAAGGGCAAGGCGAAGGAAGTTCCGGTCGCCGTGCAGAAGGCCATGGAGTCGGCACGCCGCAATATGGTCAAGGTGAACCTGCGCAACGGCACCATTCACCACAGCGTGAATGGCGAGCACGGCGCTGCCCGCGTCATGATGATCCCGGCCAAGACTGGTACCGGCGTGATCGCTGGTGGCCCGATGCGTGCCGTGTTCGAAGTGATGGGCGTGACCGACATCGTGACCAAGAGCCACGGTTCGACCAACCCCTACAACATGGTTCGCGCCACGCTGGACGCGCTGAAGCGCTCCACCACGGCAGCCGAAGTGGCAGCCAAGCGCGGCAAGTCGGTCGAAGACATCGTCGGCTGATCGCTGCACTGGAGAGACACATGTCTGACAAGAAAACTCTGACGGTCAAGCTGGTTCGCAGCCCCATCGGTACGCGTGCATCGCACCGCGCCACCGTGGCTGGACTCGGCCTGCGCAAGATGAACAGCACCAGCGTGTTGGAAGACACGCCCGCGGTTCGCGGCATGATCAACAAGATCGCCTACCTCGTGCAAGTGCTCTAAGCACATCACGGACTAAGGACAACAAGATGCAACTCAATACCATCAAGCCTGCCGCTGGCGCCAAGCACGCCAAGCGTCGTGTGGGCCGTGGCATTGGCTCGGGTCTGGGCAAGACTGCCGGCCGTGGCCACAAGGGTCAAAAGTCGCGCGCCGGTGGCTACCACAAGGTCGGCTTCGAAGGCGGCCAGATGCCCCTGCAGCGTCGTCTGCCCAAGCGTGGCTTCAAGTCGCTGGCTCGTCCCTTCAACGCCGAAATCACGCTGAGCGATCTGCAAGGCCTGGCTGGCGATGAAATCGACGTGCTGACGCTCAAGGCCGTGGGCCTCGTGCCCGAGCTGGCCAAGAACGTCAAGGTCATCCTGTCGGGCGCCATCAGCCGCAAGGTCGCGCTCAAGGGCGTGGCTGCGACGGCTGGTGCCAAGGCGGCCATCGAAGCCGCTGGCGGCTCGGTCGCCTAAGGCGGCAAGGGATCAGGCGAGTGGCTACCAACGCAAACCAACTGGCCAAGAGCGGCAAGTTCGGCGACTTGCGTCGCCGGCTTGTGTTCCTGCTGCTGGCGCTGGTGGTGTACCGACTCGGGGCGCATATCCCCGTGCCTGGTATCGATCCGGCGCAGCTGCAGCAGTTCTTCAAGGGTCAGGAGGGTGGCATCCTGAGCCTGTTCAACATGTTCTCGGGCGGTGCGTTGTCGCGCTTCACCGTCTTCGCGCTGGGCATCACGCCCTACATCTCGGCCTCCATCGTCATCCAGTTGATGACGTATGTGCTGCCGCAGCTGGAGTCGCTGAAGAAGGAAGGCGAAGCAGGGCGTCGCAAGATCACGCAGTACACGCGTTACGGCACGCTGGGTCTGGCCATTTTCCAATCGCTGAGCATTGCGCTCGCGCTTGAAAGTTCGCCTGGCCTGGTGATTGCGCCTGGTTTTGGTTTCCGCCTCACCGCGGTGACGAGCTTGGTGGCCGGAACGATGTTCCTGATGTGGTTGGGCGAGCAGATCACCGAGCGTGGTCTGGGCAACGGGATCTCGATCCTGATCTTCGGCGGTATCGCCGCGGGTCTGCCTGGCGCGATTGGTGGCTTGCTGGAGTTGGTGCGTACCGGTGCGATGGGCCCTGTGTCCTTCCTCATCGTGGCTGCCATCATCGTGGCCGTGACTTATCTGGTGGTGTTTGTCGAGCGCGGTCAGCGCAAGATCTTGGTGAACTACGCCAAGCGCCAGGTCGGCAACAAGGTCTACGGTGGTCAGTCTTCGCACCTGCCGCTCAAGCTGAACATGTCGGGTGTGATTCCGCCGATCTTCGCGTCGTCGATTATCCTGTTGCCGACCACGCTGGTGAGCTGGTTTGCCACGGGTGACAGCATGCGCTGGTTGAAGGACATCGCTGACATGCTGCGTCCGGGTCAGCCGATCTATGTGCTGCTCTACGCTGCTGCGATCGTGTTCTTCTGCTTCTTCTATACGGCGCTGGTGTTCAACAGCCGTGAGACCGCAGACAACCTGAAGAAGAGCGGCGCCTTCATCCCCGGGATTCGTCCTGGTGAGCAGACCGCCAAGCACATCGACAAGATCCTGTCGCGTTTGACCATGGCTGGCGCCATCTACATCACCGGTGTGTGCCTGCTGCCTGAGTTCCTGACGCTGAAGTACAACGTTCCGTTCTACTTCGGCGGCACCTCCCTGTTGATCATCGTCGTGGTCACCATGGACTTCTGGGCCCAGGTTCAGTCTTACGTGATGAGTCAGCAGTACGAGTCGCTGCTGAAGAAGGCAAATTTCAAGGCTGGCTGAAAGGCCGACCTGAAGGTGAATTAGACCAACTGAGCAAGAAGCGTAGGCATGGCGAAAGACGACGTCATACAGATGCAGGGTGAGATTCTGGAGAACCTCCCCAACGCTACGTTTCGAGTGAAGTTGGAGAACGGCCATGTCGTTCTCGGTCACATCTCCGGCAAGATGCGTATGCACTACATACGCATCCTCCCTGGTGACAAAGTGACCGTGGAGCTGACGCCGTACGATTTGAGTCGTGCTCGCATCGTGTTCCGGGCGAAGTGAGCTAAGGTTTCCCCGGGCACGCTGTTTGAGCGTTAATGAGTAGGTCAAGGAGCAGACCATGAAAGTTTCGGCATCCGTCAAGGCAATGTGCCGCAATTGCAAAGTCATCCGCCGCAAGGGCGTGGTGCGTGTGATCTGTACAGATCCGCGCCACAAGCAGCGCCAAGGCTGATTGCTGCACGACACGAGCGAATTAGAGGACGCACATGGCACGTATTGCTGGTATCAACATTCCGCCGCAAAAGCACACTGAGATCGGTCTGACTTCGATCTACGGCATTGGCCGTACGACCGCACAGAAGATCTGCACCACTTGCGGCATTCCGTTCGACAAGAAGGTCAAGGACCTCACCGACGCTGATCTGGAAAAGATCCGTGACGAAGTGGGTCGCATGACCATCGAAGGCGATCTGCGCCGTGAGATGTCGATCAACATCAAGCGTCTGATGGATCTGGGCTGCTATCGCGGCTTCCGTCACCGCCGTGGCCTGCCGATGCGCGGTCAGCGCACGCGTACGAACGCACGTACCCGCAAGGGTCCGCGTAAGTCCGCCGCTACCGGCAAGAAGTAACGCGCGGCCCCACTGAAGAAAGCTCATCATGGCAAAAGCACCCAATAACTCGGCTGCCCAGCGCGTTCGCAAGAAGGTTCGCAAGAACGTTGCCGACGGCATTGCGCACGTCCACGCTTCGTTCAACAACACCATCATCACCATCACCGACCGTCAAGGCGGCGCCCTGTCCTGGGCTTCGTCGGGTGGTCAGGGCTTCAAGGGTTCGCGCAAGTCGACGCCCTTCGCTGCCCAGGTGGCTGCTGAGGTGGCGGGCCGCGCCGCTCAGGAACAAGGCATCAAGAACCTCGACGTCAAGATCAAGGGCCCCGGCCCTGGCCGTGAGTCTTCGGTTCGTGCCCTGGCTGCACTCGGCATCCGCATCAACTCGATTTCCGACGTGACGCCGGTGCCGCACAACGGTTGCCGTCCGCAGAAGCGTCGTCGTATCTAAGATTTCGTCTTTAGTGCGATAATCGCGGTTTTGACCCCCGCGCCGGCGGGCACGCAAGTGCCGCGCCGGCTGTTTTGCTGAGGCCCATGACGCATCCCCCGGATGTCTCGAAAGCCTCCTAAGACCACCGTTCGAGCCTAGAAAAACACTGGCCGGACTCGCGCAAGCTCAGCTGCTTACTGCGGCAGACCTGCGTCAGATTGAACAAGGACACGCAAAGTGGCACGTTATCTCGGCCCCAAGGCCAAACTTTCCCGCCGCGAAGGCACCGACCTGTTCCTGAAGAGCGCCCGCCGCGCCATCAGCGACAAGGCCAAGTTTGATTCCAAGCCTGGTCAACATGGTCGCACTTCCGGTCAGCGCACCTCGGACTTCGGTCTGCAACTGCGTGAGAAGCAGAAGGTCAAGCGCATGTACGGCGTGCTGGAGCGTCAGTTCCGCCGCTACTTCGCCGAGGCCGAGCGCCGCAAGGGCTCGACCGGCGTGAACCTGCTGACCCTGCTGGAATCGCGTCTGGACAACGTCGTCTACCGCATGGGCTTCGGCTCGACGCGCGCTGAAGCACGTCAGCTGGTCTCGCACAAGGGCATCACCGTGAACGGTGAAGTCGTGAACATCGCTTCCTACCTGGTCAAGGCCGGTGACGTGGTCGCCGTGCGCGAAAAGGCCAAGAAGCAGCTGCGCATCATCGACGCGTTCAAGCTGGCTGATTCCATCGGCCTACCGGCCTGGGTTGCCGTGGACGGCAGCAAGCTAGAAGGCGTGTTCAAGAAGGCTCCGGACCGTGATGAATTCGGTGCTGAAATCAACGAATCGCTGATCGTTGAGTTGTACTCGCGCTAATCGACCCGTGTCTGCCGAGCGGCTCCTGAGGGGCCTGCTCGGCTGTTCCTCGTCCGGGTCTGGCTATTGCTGGCCTGCACCCGGTTGGTCCATCAGCCTTATCGGTGTAACGAACCGAGGGTATTGAAAGAAAGACCTCATGCAAACCAATCTGCTCAAACCCAAATCCATCAATGTGGAGCCCCTGGGCGGTCACCGCGCCAAGGTCACCCTGGAGCCGTTCGAACGCGGTTATGGCCACACCCTGGGCAATGCCCTGCGCCGTGTGCTGCTGTCCTCGATGGTGGGTTATGCGCCGACGGAAGTCACGATCGCTGGGGTGCTCCACGAGTACTCGGCCATCGATGGCGTGCAAGAAGATGTCGTTCACATCATGCTCAACCTCAAGGGTGTGGTGTTCCGTCTGCACAACCGTGAGGAAGTGACCCTGGTCCTGCGCAAGGAAGGTGAAGGCCCGGTGACGGCTGCCGACATCCAGACTCCGCACGACGTCGAGATCATCAACCCGGACCACGTGATCGCCCATCTGTCGCAAGGCGGCAAGCTGGACATGCAGATCAAGGTCGAGAAGGGCCGTGGCTATGTGCCCGGCACGATGCGCCGTTACGGCGACGAGCCGACTAAGAGCATTGGTCGTATCGTGCTGGACGCTTCGTTCTCGCCTGTGCGCCGCGTCAGCTACGCCGTCGAAAACGCCCGCGTTGAGCAGCGTACCGATCTGGATAAGCTGGTCATGGAAATCGAAACCAACGGTGCGATTTCGCCCGAGGAAGCGATCCGTGCCTCGGCCAAGATTCTGGTTGAACAGCTCGCCGTCTTCGCTCAGTTGCAAGGCACCGACCTGGTCGACGCCTTCGACCAGCCGGCCCAGCGCTCCAGCAGCTTCGACCCGATCCTGCTGCGCCCGGTCGACGAGCTTGAGCTGACGGTGCGTTCGGCCAACTGCCTGAAGGCCGAAAACATCTACTACATCGGCGACCTGATCCAGCGTACCGAGACCGAGCTGCTGAAGACCCCGAATCTGGGTCGCAAGTCGCTCAACGAAATCAAGGAAGTGCTGGCTTCGCGCGGCCTGACCCTGGGTGCCCGCCTGGAAAACTGGCCGCCGCAAGGCCTGGACAAGCGTTAACAAGTAGTTTTGAAAGTGGCTGGGGCGCTGACCAACCCCAGCCGGTGCACCCGGCAGTACCTGATACGGCTGCCGGCGATTATTTAGGAAAGGAAAAGCACCATGCGTCACCGTAACGGACTCCGTAAGCTCAACCGTACCAGCGAGCACCGCGCCGCCATGCTGCGCAATATGGCTGTGTCGCTGCTGCGTCACGAAGCCATCAAGACCACGGTCCCCAAGGCCAAGGAACTGCGTCGCGTCGTTGAGCCCCTCATCACGCTGGCCAAGGTGGCTACCGTGGCGAACCGCCGCCTGGCCTTTGCCCGCCTGCGCGACCGCGAAATCGTCACCAAGCTCTTCAACGAGCTGGGCCCGCGCTACAACACCCGTCCGGGCGGCTACACCCGCATCTTGAAGATGGGTTTCCGCGTCGGCGACAACGCTCCGATGGCGTTTGTCGAGTTGGTGGATCGCCCCGAAGTGGCCGAAGCCACCGTGGAAGCCGCTGCAGAATAAATTCATCTGCAACGCGCATCGAGAAAGGCCAGCACCAGCTGGCCTTTTTTTCGTCTGCAGCAAGGTCTGCCGTAAGACCTAAGGCGGCCAGTCTTGAATGGCGCTAAGCTGCGCGCTTCGCTTGAGCGGGCATGCCGTAGGCCTGCATTCGAGCTCACATCCTGCTGATCTTCATGTCCATCCTGCGTCGCCTATTCTTCTTCGTACTGCTCGGCCTGGCATCCGCTATTGCCGTGCATGCCGATGATTTCCTCGAGCCCGAACAAGCCTTCAAGCTGGCGGTGCGCGCTGTGGATGAACGCAGCGCCGAAGTCAGCTTCATCATTGCGCCCGGGTATTACATGTACCGCGACCAGTTCAAGTTCGAACTGCAGGGCGCCGGGCAACTGGGCGCCGTGAGCATTCCCGATGGCAAGAAGAAGTACGACGAGACCTTCCAGAAGGAAGTCGAGGTCTACCGCGATGGCCTCAAGGTGCGCGTGGCGATCGAGCAGGGGGCGCCCATTCTTGAACTGCGCGTGACCGGCCAGGGCTGTGCCGACAAGGGCCTGTGTTACCCCCCCATGACACGTCCCGTCGCGTTGAGGCTCAAGCAGTTCGGTGGCGACGGCTCGGCGAGCCTGCTGCCTGCTGCCGAAGGCTTTGGCAGCTTTGGGGCGGCGAGCGGGAGCGGCGAGTTGTCGCCCGCCATAGACACTGTGGCCAAGTCGATACCGAGCGGTGCGGCCGACAAGCCGGCTAACCGGCTCGATGAGGTGCTGCAGTCCGGCCGCTTCTGGCTGGTGGTGGGCCTGTTCTTCATTGGCGGCGTCGGCCTGTCGTTGACGCCTTGCGTGTTGCCCATGGTGCCCATCCTGGCTTCCATCATCGTGGGCGGCGGCGGCAAGGTTTCGCGCGGTCGTGGCTTTGCGCTGGCGCTGGCCTATTCCCAAGGCATGGCCTTGGTCTATACCGCCCTGGGCATCGCGGCCGGCTTGGCGGGCGAGGGCCTGGCGGCCTATTTCCAGTCCACCCCGGTGCTGATCGTGTTCGGCCTGGCCCTGCTGCTGTTCGCGCTGTCGATGTTCGGTGCCTACGAGCTGCAACTGCCCAGCCGTTTTGCCAACAGGCTCAACGACACCACGCAAAAGCTTGAGGGCGGTCGCTTCGCGGCGGTCTTCCTGATGGGGGCGGTGTCGGCGATTCTGGTGAGCCCATGCGTCACGGGCGTGCTCGCCAGTGCCTTGCTCTATCTCAGCAAGAGCCAGGATGTGGTGCTGGGCGGTTCGGCCCTCTATGCCATGGCCAATGGCATGAGCGTGCCGCTGCTGCTGCTGGGGCTGTCGGCGGGCACCTTGCTGCCGCGCGCCGGGCCGTGGATGGATGGCGTGAAGCATTTCTTCGGCATGCTGCTATTGGCGGTGGCGCTCTGGACGGTGCAGCCCGTTCTGCCTGACGCGCTCCACCAGGCCCTTGTGGGCGCCCTGCTGGTCGGCAGCTCGCTGGCCCTGGGCCTGTTCAAGCCCTGGCATGCAGGTGCTGGCCCGCGTGCATGGTTGCGCAAGACGCTCGCGTTCGCGGCGCTAACCTTTGGCCTGTTGCAATGGGTGGGGGCCGCCGCGGGAGGCACCGATCCGTTCAAGCCACTGAGTGGCGTGAGCCTGGCGCAGGCGTCGACGCTCAAGAGCGGCGCGGTCCCGCTTGCCGCGGGCGCATCGGCCGATTTGCCGTTCAAGCTTGTTCACGACGTGGCCGAGCTCGACCAGATCCTCAAGACTGCCGGCAAGCCGGTGATGCTTGATTTCTACGCCGATTGGTGCAAGTCCTGCAAGGAGATGGAGCGTTTCACTTTCAGTGAACCCGCGGTGCAGCAACGGCTCGCGAAGGCGCTGCTCTTGAAGGCCGACGTCACGGCCAACTCGGCGACCGATCGCGAACTGCTCAAGCGTTTCAAGTTGTTTGGCCCGCCCGGCACCATCTTCTTCAGTCCTGCCGGTGAGGAACTGCAGGGCGTGCGCGTGATTGGTTTTCAGGACGCGCCACGCTTTCTTTCTTCGCTAGAAGCCGCCGGGCTCTGACAAGACTCGCAATAGTGCGCTATACTGCTAGCTTCAGTCGCGGGGTGGAGCAGTCTGGTAGCTCGTTGGGCTCATAACCCAAAGGTCGTAGGTTCAAATCCTGCCCCCGCAACCAAATAACAGAACTTCGGTTCGGCAAGAGCCGCTCACCAGTCGGGCGGCTTTTTTGTTCAGATCAGTCGCGGGGTGGAGCAGTCTGGTAGCTCGTTGGGCTCATAACCCAAAGGTCGTAGGTTCAAATCCTGCCCCCGCAACCAAGTCAAAAGCCGCTAATTGCTAGCGGCTTTTTCGTTTCCGGCGTTTGCCTCGCCCCCTGCCTGCATGGCCAGGCGCGCAGGATTGCGCAGATCAATCACCACCGTGTGCGCCGTCTTGTCCTCGATGGTCTGGCAGTTGCTGTCCCAGAAGATCTGCAGAAAACCCATGAAGCCGGTGGCCATGCCGGCGGCGTACCCGCCATAGCGCTTGAAGCAGGTCATCAGCGTCAGCGGTTTGCCGGTCAACTCGACCACGCGCAATCCGAGCAGGCGTTTGCCAGCCGTCTGGCCGGGCCAGGCCACCGGCAGGAATGTGAAGTACAGCAAGGCCCAGCCGTAGCTGAGTCCGATTTCATCGATCCAGTGCTTGATCTGGCCGCGCAAGTCCAGCGGTTGTTTGGCGCGCTCCTTGGCGAGCTTGGCTTCCAGTTCGGCGATGCGCCGGTCCTTGCTGTCTGCCTCGTCATCCGTGCTCGCCGACTCCGCAGCCTCATGCGGTCGGGCGGCGTGCGGTTCACGGGTCAGGTCTTGCCAAGTCTGCTGCGCCCCCAGCGCCAGCATCACAGCGACGACGGCCCAGCCGATCCGGCGTGGCTTCTCGGGCTTGCGGCGCAGCCAAAGCAAGCCACCGACGCCGGTGGCACAAAGCCACCAGATATTGCCAAGATTGGATGTCAGCGAGATCAACAGCAGGTCGATGAGCATTGCCATCGCCCGCTTGGCCGGCGTGGCCAGCGGCTTGCCGAGCAACTCGGGCGCCACGTTCAGGTCCTCGGGCGTGACCCAGGCACGCACGTCGGTGCTGCGGGGGCTGATCAATGCGCGCATGTGTTTCGGTTGCCAAGCATTTTTCGATCGCGGACTGTAGCGCTCATTGGCGCTGCCGTTCCAGTTCGCGCGCAATGAAGGCTTCAAAGCTCTGCCAAAGCGGCTGCCAGTGCGCCGGCCTGCCCTCGAGTTGCTGCAGGGCACAGGCCACGGCCTCCAGCGTGGAGAGCTGATGCTTGGCATGTGCGCGCCGGATGCGGTAGGCCGGTGCTGGCAGGCTCTGTAGCGGCAGCCGTGGCAAGGCCTGCAGCCAGGGGTTTTGATAGAGCAGTTTGCGGCTCTTGCGCCAGGTGCCGTCCAGCACGATCAGCCGCAGTCCTGCCAACTGGGTCAGACGCGTGACGTCCGGTGGCGGACCCGCCGGCAACATCGCGTCGGCGGGGCTGCTCGGGTAAAGCAACAGGCTGTAGCGCCCATTTGTGTCTGGATCGGGCGCAAACTGCTCGCCCACACGCAGCTCGCAATGCTGCAAGGACAGCAACAGCAGGCGCGCCGTGCCCTTGGCCTGCCGCTTCTCCGAGGGGTGCTGCAGGATCAGCACCCGCACCCGATTCGACACCGGCTGCACCAGTTCGCACAGGCAGGCGCTCAGTGGGCGCTCGCAGCGCGGGCAGAGGGCGCGGCGGCTCACAGCGATTTGAGCGGCAGCGCCGCGCCGCTCTTGACGCTGCGGATGGCGAAATTGCTGGTAATGTCCTGCACCATGGGATGGGCCTGCAACTTGCGCACGCTCTGCTCATAGTCGGGCAGGTCGCGCACGACGACCTCAAGCAAATAGTCGTGTGCGCCCGACACGACGTGGCAGGCCACCACCTCACGCATCGCCTGCATGGCCGCCTCGAACAGGCGCACCGCGTCCTCGCGATGGTGCATCAGGCGCACGTTCACGAACACGGTGGTGGCGAGCTGCAGACGCTGGCGGTCCAGCACGGCGCGGTAGCCGGCAATGTACCCGCCTTCCTCCAGGCGCTTGAGTCGCCGCGCGCAGGGCGTGGGTGAAAGCGCCACGCGCTCGGCCAACTCCGCGATGCTGAGCCGGCCTTCGGCCTGCAGCAACTCGAGCATTTGCACATCGATGCGATCCACAGCGTGCCTCCTTGGAGGGAAAACGCCTGATTCTCGCAGTCATTGGTGAATTCGCGCGCAGATGAAGCAGCGATGGGGAAAAGCTGGTCGATTCGGCTCGAGCTTGCTCGAGAAAATGCGTTCTGGTAGTAACCCTAGGTCCACATGCAAATAGTTCCCCACCCCGTCCCCGCCACCGCCGGCATGAGCGCCAGCTTCGGTCGCGAGCGCCGCGATACCGCGGGCTGGATCGCCCTGGGCGTCACGGTGTTGATCTGGGCCGGCTTCTTTGTCTCGCTGCGCGCCGGTGCGCGTGCACAACTGGCGCCGGCCGAACTGGCATTGGTGCGATTCCTGCCGGCCGGCTTGGTGTTCGCACCGGTGCTGTGGATGCGCTGGCGCCGCCTTGCCGCTCTGCCGTTATCGGCTTGGCTGAGCATCGTGGCCGGTGCCGGCCTGCCTTACTTCTTGATTGCTGGTTGGGGCATGAAGCATGCGCCGGTGCTGGACGGCAGCACCCTGATTCCAGGCACCATTCCCCTGTTCGTGGCCCTGCTCAACGCCCTGCGCCTTGGTCGGGCCGCCTTGTCCAAGCCAGCACCACTGGTCATGATTGCCGCGGGCGTAGCCTGCTTGCTGGCCTTTAACCATGGCCATGGTGGCCTCGCTCAGGGCTATGCCCTGTTTCTGCTGGGCAGTCTGATGTGGGCCAACTACACGCTGGCGCTGCGCCGTGCTCAGCTGGCGCCCGTCGAAGCGGCTGCGCTGATCTCGTGCGTGTCGCTGCTGCTGCTGGCGCCCTGGTTGCTGCTGCATCCGCCGCTGGGCCTGCTGAGCATGTCGGGGCACGACATGCTGCTGCACGGTGCCATCCAGGGCCTTGGCGTGGGGCTGGCGTCCACCCTGTGCTATTCCTACGCGATCGCGCGCCTGGGCGCGCAACGTGCGGCCACGGGTGGCGCGCTGGCCCCCGTGCTGGCGGCCCTGATGGCCATGCCCTTGTTCGCGGAGTTCCCCGGCCCGGTGTCGGTGATCGGCATGGTGCTGATCGTGGCCGGGGTGATCTGGACGCAGCGTTGAGCTACTGCGCCTCGGGCTTGGCCTTGGGCCGACGCTGATCGGCCCGGCGCGGCGCCGGCCGGCGCACCGGCGTTGGTACGGCACGACGAGCCTTCTCTTCCTCACGCGCCTGCTCCAGCAGGGGCTCCAGCGCCTCGGGGGCAATACCCTTGAGGGCGCAGAAATTGGCCGGTGTCAGCGTGGTGCGCGAGAAATCGTGCAGGAGCTGGGCGCGCTGGCGCTGCTGCTGTTCTTCCTCGGCGCGGCGTGTCTCGGTCAGATTGCGGCGGCGCGCCAGCTCCTGCACGGCCGCATCGCGGTGTTCCTGGCTCAGCTCACCGGCTGGCTGGCCATCGAGGTCAAAACGATGCTGGGCCTTGCTGAGCGCGATCAGGTAGCCGGTGCCACCGGTGTAGCGGCGCAAAAAGGCCGACAGCATCTGCTTGGTGAAGACGCCGGGCGCCCGTTCCTGGATGTCGGCTTGGATGCGCAGCTTCAGCGGCTTGGCGCCGCCGCTGAACAAGGCAGGGAACAGTTGCTTGAGCTGGGCAGCGCAGGCGGCCGGGCTCTGATCGACCGGCGCGGCGGGCTGCGGATTGGGAGACGACATGGATGGCGCCGGCTGGCGGCTTTGTGAGCAGGAAAGGCGGCATTGTGCCCATGCCGCGCCAGCCCTGGCAAATCTCACCCCATTCAGTCGAGCCGCTGCCGTGACCGCAGCGTCGTCAATGCGCGCTACTTGCCCGTGCTGCAACCAGGTTTGCAGACCACCTCGGTGCGCCCGAGGATGCGCTTGGACTGCAGGCTGGTGGGTGGGCGGTGCTTGCCGCACTTGAAGCAGGAGCGGGTGTGGCCGCTGCCCAGAAACGGTGATCCCCCCAACTTCGACTCATAGCGCAGGCCGTCTTCGCTGACGCTGGTGTAGGTGTCTTTGCTCATTGTGGTGGCTGTCTGGTTCGAGCCCGTACCGCCTTGTGTGCGGTCGGTCCCGGTTGTGATGGTGGTCGCTTGCTTCCCTCTCGGCTCATATTAGGCGCTCCGCTTGTGACAGCGCCATCTCGCTTGCCCGGGGGTCATGCGATAAACAACCAGCATGTGGCTGGCCAAGGTTACGGCCGTGTCTAAAAAGCACCGCCACGGCTTGCTGTGGCTCGGGCGTATCCCGCACAATCGCCCTCAGCAAGGGGGTGCTGTGGAGACAGGCTACTCTGAGTCGCATGCACTGGACGCCGGCGCATCGCAGCACGCGATGAGCAGCCTGGCGATACTGGCCGACGCCGGACATGATGCCCCGCCCCTGCGTACCCATGTGATATGGCGCCAGGTGCGCGAACAGGTCCACGAGGCCGTGGGTAGCCAGCCCGGCTTCAGCGTGGCCAGCGAAGCGCCCGACTGCATCGTGCTGCGCGACGGCCCGCCACTGGCCATGCTGGCCTTGGCGCGCAAGCTGCGCCAGGGCTTGCTGCCCATGAGCGGCAAACCCGGCGACATCGCCTTGCGTTTTGGGCTGCACGCCCACCCCGTGCCGGAAAGCCTGGAGGCCGATGCCAGCGAGTTGCTCGTGGCACGCCGGCTGGCCTCGCTGGCCGAGGCGGGCGGCCTGTGGTTGTCCGCTCAGGCCTGCGATGGTGTGAGCGCCCGCCTGGATGCGGAATTGGAAGATCAGGGCGAGGCCAGCTTGCGCGTGGGGCTGGACCCTTGCCATGTGTTTCGGGTCTTGGACGATGCACCCTGGTTGCCCGCCGAGCGCGCCGGCCCTGGACTGCTGCCCAGCATTGCCGTGTTGCCCCTGCAGGTGCTGGGCGGCGAGCCGCAGTTCGCGGTGGCGGGGGATCTGTTCGCCGATGCCGTGATCACGGGGCTGTCGCGCTCCAGCCATTTGCGCATCATCACCAGGCTTTCCAGCGCCGCGTTCAGGAATCGCCAGCAAGCGGTTGCCGACATCGGTGCCAAGCTCGGCGCGTCGCATCTGTTGCGGGGGCAGTGCAGCGTCGGCATGGGGCAGCGTCTCTTTCTGGAGCTGCAGTTCTTCGAGGTGGCCAGCGGCCGTCCCATCTGGGCCGAGCGGCTCTCATGCGACATCGGTGACCTGCTGCGCGGCGACGCCGAGGTGGTTGGGCGCGTGGTCGAGGACGTCAATGCCTTGGTGGTGTCCGGCGCCTTGCGCGCGGCCCAGCTGCCCAACTGGGACAGCGTGCAGGACTACAGCCTGTTGCTGGCCGGGATAACGCAGTTGCACAAACTGTCGCCGCCCACATTCCGGCAGGCGCGTGTGCTGCTGGAGCATGTGCATGCCTTGCATCCGCGGGCCGCCGAGCCGCTGGCCTGGTTGGCCAAATGGCATGTGATGAGCGTTGCGCAGGGGTGGACCCATGCCGACGAGGGCTATGAGGCTGCACATGCGGCCACGCAGTCGGCGCTGCAGGCGCAGCCCGAGCATGCGCTCAGCCTCGCGATGGACGGGCTGGTCGAAGGCTTTCTGCGCGGTGAGCTCGAGACCGCGCGGCTGCGCTACGACGCTGCCCTGCAGCAAAACCCCAGCGAGGCCCTGGCCTGGCTGTTCAAGTCGGCCCTGCTCAGCTACCAGGACCAAGGCCAGCGCGCGGCCGAAGCCGCCGCCGTGGCCCTGTCGCTCTCACCGCTGGACCCCTGGGCCTACTACTACGACGCCTTCGCCGCCAACGCGATGCTGGCCGCTGGGCGCTTGCACGAATGCATGAACCTGGCGCAGCGATCCATCCGCGCGCGCGGCAACCACTATCCGACCTATCGGGCGCTGGCAATCGCACAGGTGTTTGCCGGCCAGTTGCCGGAGGCGCGCCAATCGGTGCAGCGCCTGCTCAAGCTGAATCCCGGCTACAGCCTGCATGAATTTCGGCAACGCTATGCGGGGCGCCAGGCGGCGCACGCGGATGCTTATGCGCAGGCACTGCGCGAAGCGGGGCTGCCGGAGCATTGAAACAGGGCGCGGTGGCCGCGATGGCGTCACCGGTGCAACGCTTGCTGCCATCGTCTGAAGGTGAAGCATGGCCACGACCGTCGAGCTTTCATTTCCGAACCAGTCCTCGTTCTCGCGGCGCTTCGCGCACGCCCCCGGTTACTCGTTCAGCCAGGCGCAGGCAGTGGCCGCGACGGGCGGGCCGGGCGAAGACCCCATGGTCAGCAGTGCGCTGGTGGAGACCAGGCTGGCCTTGCTGCAGGGCGGTGGCCTGGACGCCATGGGCGGCCCGGGCGACCGCGGCGGGCCTCCCGAGATGCCGGCGCTGGACCAGCCCGCCGCACTGCTGCGCTGGGGGGAGCAACCGCGCGCTGCCCTGCTGACCTTTGAGTTGCTGGGCTCGGTGCGCTTCGGCTGTGACGGCAAGACCGGTGAGGCCAGGCTGAGCTGCCCGACGGGCCTGATCGCCTCGCTGACCCGTCCCGAGTCGGACTATTTCCTGGCCCAACTGCCGCTGGTCGAGGCGCAGACGCCACGGCGTGAACCGCGCCTCAACGAGATCATCGCGCAGACCCAGGCACCATGGCCGTTCTTCGCCTCGGTAGTGGGCCTGCAACCGGGGCGACACAAGCGCAGCATCGAATTCATCGACACCGCACTGGCGCTGACCTATGCGGTGGTGATGAGCTTCAAACATGCGCTGGCCTGCCCGCGTCCGCATGAGTATTCGGCCGCCATCCAGCCCGTCATTGAGGTGCCGCAGCATGCCACCTTGCCGGCCGGGCACGCCGCGGAATCGCATCTGATGGCGCGGCTGTTCAGCGCCCTGGTGCCGGGTTTCGAGGGCCATCAAGGTGCCACCTATCTGCGCCGGCTGGCCGGCCGAATCTCGGAAAACCGCGTTATTGCGGGCGTGCACTTTCCGATCGATCTGGTGGCCGGTCGTTTGCTGGGCGAGGCGGTCGCCGACTACCTGCTGGCGGGCCTGGGCGCGATGGCGGGCGGGCGCCGACAGCCACGCCGCTTCGTCCTGCCTGCCGACGCCCAGGGCGGGCAGGGTGGATTTGATCCGATGGCCGCGGGCCCGGGCGTCGGTTGCTATCTGGATGAAGCGATCGCGCAGCCCCTGTGCCTGCCCTTGCTGGCGGAAATCTTTGCCCAGGCGCGCAAGGAATGGCCATGATGCAGGCGCCGGCGCGCTGGAGTGAGCCAGGTGCGGCGGCCTGGCTGGTGCCGGGTTTCGATCCCTATGCATGCTGGAGCATTTGCACCGGCTTCAGCGGCCATGCCGCCCTGGCCGATGGCAAGGGGCTGCTGCCCCTGTTGGTGAAGCGGCGACCCGATGCTGCGTGGGCGAGCTTAGATCGCTTTGGCATCTTCAGCCACACGCCGGAACCTAACAGTCAATTTGCCTGCCTGTGGGTGCCCATCGAACGGGTCGAGGCGCTCAGCGAGGAATTGGGCCGGGGCATCGAGGCCCTCGAGATGTCGCTGCCGATTGCCGCCGGACCCGTGGAGGAGCGCCATATGCGGCCGGCCGCGACCGCCGGCCAGCCACAGCACACCGTGGCCGTGATCGACAAGGGCGGTGGCGCCTTTTTGCATGCCAACTTCCGCCATGCGCGCGCGGGCGACGGCGCCGCGCATACCCGCATCGCCGCCTTCTGGGATCAGGGCCATGGCAACGTGGCGGGCACCTGGCAGGGCCCGGATTTTGCCGCCTATGGGCGCGAGCTGCGTGCGCCACAGATCGACGCGCTGCTGGCCAAGCGCGAGCACCATAGCGAAGCCGATCTCTACCGCAAGCTGGGGCATTTCGGTACCCCAGCTGAGCCCGTGCCCGTCAGCGACCACGGCAGCTTTGTGCTCGACTGTGCCGCCGGGCTGCCCGAGCCCCAGGCCTACCGGGACAGTGCCAAGCCACAAGTGGCCGACAGCGCGAGCGCTGCCGCGCTGGTCTATGTGTCGATTCCCGATGTGCAGGCCCAGGACGGCACTTGTGGCGGGCCGGCGGTCTACATCCTTGACGGCCTGCGCTATGCGATGGCCAACAGCGACCCGACGGGGCGCCTGATCGTCAATCTCAGCGTGGGCGTGCAGGCCGGGCCACATGATGGCCGCTCGCTGCTGGAGCAGGCCATGGACGAACTGCTCACCCAGCCTGGCGAGCGTGCGCTGAATATCGTGATTGCGGCCGGCAATGGTGCTCGCCAGGCCTTCAATGCGGGTGGCCAATTGGCCGCGGGGGCTGGCACGACCCTCTATTGGCGCAGCATGCCGGGCGACAGTACCGACAGCTTTCTGGAGTTCTGGTGGCCCGAGTTGCCCGAGCCGGGCGAGTCTGAGGCCGGACCGAGCCTGCGGCTGCGCTCGCCCGATGGGCAGGAGTCCGCGCCGGTGCGGCCCGGCCAGGCCAGCCTGTTGATGCGCGACGGCCGACCCTTGGCGGCCATCTTTGTGCAAGCGCGTCGGGGCGAGGTGCGCGCGCGTGGCCTGATCGCCCTGGCGCCAAGCGATGGGCCGCGCGGCAGCGGCATGCCGGGCCGTTGGCGCGTCCAACTCGTCAACGAAGGCAAGCAGGCGCTGGACTGGCTCGCCTGGGTGCAGGGTGATCAACCCACCAATGCCAGTGGCGACCTCATGCAGTCGCGCCTGGAGGACATCGACGACGGCAATGCCTTGCTGGGAGGCACGCTCAACGGCATCGCCACCGGCCGGCATTGCCTGGTGGTTGGCGCGAGTCGCCTGGTGGATGGTCAACCGGCGGACTATGGTTCGCGCGGCGGTGACCCCAGATGGCCGTGGCGGCGCGATGTGGATGCCCTGGCCAGCGCCGATGCCTCGGGCACTGCGGATGGGCTGTGTGCGGCGGGGGTCGAGTCGGGCGGCCTGGTGCGCATGAGCGGATCCAGCGTGGCCGCGCCGGTTGCTGCCAGGCAGTTCTTCAACTGGATGTGTGCGCAACCCGCTCGCGCGGCGGGGCACGCGGCGATCAAGGCGCTGCTGGCGCCGGCCGAATCCCCGCCCAACCGCAAGACCTGGGTCCAGGGCGCCGACGGGTCCACGGCTGCGCCAAGCCGTCGGGTGCTCGCGCTGACCCCGGACATGCCGCTCTCGCAATGGAGCTTGGCCAGGCCGACGACAGGCAGTACCGCCGCCTGAGCTTGGCATCAGGCATCATGGCGGCCTGTTCACGAGCCGAGCAAGCGTTCCATGCAAGACCTGCCCCCCGAAGCACTGGACCAGGTGGCCAGCTACTTTCAGGTGCTATCCGAGCCCACGCGCCTGCGCATCCTCAACCTGCTGCGCGGCGGCGAGCGCAATGTGGGTGACTTGGCGACTGCCTGCGAATGCACGGCCGCGAACGTGTCGCGCCACTTGAACCTGCTCACCAAGCAGGGCTTCGTCAGCCGCGAGGGGCGTGGCACCAGCGTCTTCTATCGCATCGCCGACCCCTCGGTCTATGCACTCTGCGATCTGGTCTGCGGCAATATCGCGCGCCAGTTCGAGCAGCAACTGCAGGCGCGCCAGGCCTTTGTGCAGCGCCCGGCGGGCGCGGCGCGCAAGCAGCAGGCCCGCTGAACCGGCGCACCCATTCCACGCATCCGATCCAAGATGGCCAAACTGTTTTTCCGCTATGCCGCCATGAATGCCGGCAAGTCCACCGCCTTGCTGCAGGTGGCGCATAACTACGAGGAGCGTGGCCACAGTGTGCGCATCTTCACCGCCCAGGTCGACGATCGCTATGGGCATGGCGTCGTCACCTCACGCCTGGGGCCACAGCGCCATGCGGAGGTATTCAACGCCGAGACGGATTTCCAGGCCCTGCTGGGCGAGCAGCCGGGCATTGCCTGCATCCTGGTGGACGAGGCGCAGTTCCTCACCAAGGCCCAGGTCTGGGCCCTGCACGAGATCGCGCATCTGCGCAATCTGCCGGCCATCTGCTACGGGCTGCGCACCGACTTCCAGGGCGAGCTGTTCCCCGGATCGGCCACGCTGCTGGCCCTGGCGGACGAGATGGATGAGATGAAGACGATTTGCGACTGCGGTCGCAAGGCGACGATGAATATGCGGGTGGATGCCAGCAACCGCAAGATCACCGAAGGGGCGCAGGTGGAGATAGGCGGCAACGCCCGCTACCGTGCGGTCTGCGGGCGTTGCTTCAGGCAGAGCTGAGCGGGCGTTCCCTCCTTCAGGGCTTCTTGCTCAGCTGCTCTTCCAATTCCTTGCAGGACGGCGCGCAGACGGGCTGCGACTTGCCCAGCAGCTTCTTGGACTTGAGCATCGCGCGCGGGCGATGCTTGCCGCAGAGGAAGCACGACATGGTGGCCGCGCCGAAGGAAGAGGTCGCCGCAAAGGGCGAGCCGGGTGCTTTTGATCGGTAGCGCAAACCATCGGCTTCGATGGTGGTTTTGGTACTGTCCTTGGCCACGCTGGTCCTGAGTAGAGTAAGAGTATTGATGCCAGACGGTTGGCGTCAGCCCCGATTTTCCTCTATCTGGGCCGCGCACCTGTCCAAAGCTCTATTTTCCACCATTGCCGGCCCGCCATGATTGGGGGCAATCCGGTTGTTCAAAACCCACGGAACTGTGGTGCGCGTTTTTCCTGCCAGGCGCGCACGCCCTCGGCAAGGTCCTGCGAGGCCTTGGACGCGGCGATGTCGGCCTGCAGCTGGGCGCCGTCCAACCGGCCGCTGGCGATCGCATTCAAGTGCTGCTTCATGGCCGCCAGCGCCAGCGGTGCGTAGCCGGCCAGGCGCGTGCAAAGTTCCTCGGCCGCGGCCCGCAGTGCGGCGCGGTCGGGCAGCAGCTGGTCCAGAAAACCGCAATCCCGCATGGCCTGGGCATCCAGGGTCTCGCAGGCCAGCAGCACGCGCTTGGCCACGCCCACGCCCAGGCGATTCACATAGCGTTCCAGGCCGCCGCGGTAGAAGTGCAGGCCCAGGCGAGCGGCCGGCACGAACATCTCGCAGCTGGGCACGCCCAGGCGGAAGTCGCAGGCCAGGGCCAGGTCGGTGGCGCCGCCGTAGACGCCGCCCTGGATCGCAGTCACCGTCACCGGGCGGGCGTTCTCCCAGGCGTTGGTGAGGGCCTCGAACAAAGCCCCGGCGTCCACGCCGGGAACTGCTTCCATGGCGTCGATATTGAAGCCGCTGCAGAAATGCTTACCCTCGGCCTGCAGCAGCAGCACGCGCACCGCGGCGTTCGCATTCACCTCGCGCAGCTGCGCGCCAAGCGCCTGCAGGTCCTGCAGTTCGAGGCGATTGGCCACATGGCTGCGTCTGAGGGTGATACGCGCGAGCGCGCCATCGATCTGGAGGGCTGGGATCTTGTCGGGCATCGCCGCAGTCTAGCCGTGCATCTCGCGCCACAAGCCCGAGCAAGGTGCTCGGACATAGGCGCCGCGGGCGACATTTGCCGGTCGTCAGTCTCGTGTCAGAAGCGGGCTCTGCCCTGGGTAAGTCTGCTGGCGTTTACCCCAAATCAATTTCGACCGACCGGTCGGCTGGGAAATTTGCGCTTTGTCAATGCGGCCCTGTACCAGGGGTGCTTGGGGGCATTTTGTTTAGAGTGGGCTCATGGACTTCTCGATAGCAAGCATCCTGATGCTGGATGGCGTGACCAACGGGGCCATTTACGCCTTGCTGGCGCTGGCCACCGTGCTGGTGTTCGCGGTCACCCGCGTGATCTTCATTCCGCAGGGCGAATTCGTCGCCTTCGGGGCGCTCACCATGGCGGGCCTGCAGCTGGGCCAGACCCCGCTGACCGTGCATTTCCTGATCGCCATGGGCGCCCTGGTGGCGCTGCTGGACCTGCTGGCCGGCTGGCGTGCCGGGCAGGCCCTGCCGCGTGCCGTGGCGGCGGCGCTCAAGTCCGCCGCGCCGGCGCTCCTGATCGGCCTGCTGGCGCTCTGGGCGGCACCGCAGAAGCTGCCGCTGGTGCTGCAGGCGCTCTTGACCCTGGCCATCGTCACGCCCATGGGCGGCCTGGTCTACCGCCTGGCCTACCAGTCGCTGGCGGATGCCTCGGTGCTGGTGCTGCTGATCGTCTCGGTGGGTGTGCACTTTGCGCTCACCGGCCTGGGCCTGGTGTTCTTCGGTGCCGAGGGTTCGCGCAACCCGAGCTTCTGGGATGCCAGCTTCAGCGCCGGCCCGCTGATGCTCTCGGGCCAGACCTTGATCATCATCCTGGCCTCGGCGGCGCTGATCCTGATGCTGTGGCTGTTCTTCGAGCGCAGCCTCTATGGCAAGGCGCTGCGCGCCACCGCGGTGAACCGCCTGGGTGCGCGCCTGATGGGCATCTCCAGCACCGCCGCGGGGCGGCTCTCGTTCACCATGGCGGCCTTCATCGGCGCTCTTTCGGGGCTCTTGATCAGCCCCACCACGACGATCTTCTACGACAGCGGTTTCCTGATCGGCCTGAAGGGCTTCGTCGCCGCCGTGTTCGCCGGCCTCTCCAGCTATCCCGGCGCCGCCCTGGGCGCGGTGCTGGTGGGTCTGCTGGAATCCTTCAGCTCCTTCTGGGCCAGCGCCTTCAAGGAAGTGATCGTCTTCACCTCCATCCTGCCCGTGCTGCTGTGGCGCAGCCTGCGCGACCCGCACACGGAAGAACATTGATCGCCATGCAATCGCGCAAACTTCTTCCCGCACTGGGCCTGCTGCTGCTGTTCATGCTGCCGGTCTTGCCGGTGCCCGAGTTCTGGATCACCCAGCTCAACTACATCGGCATGTTCGCCCTCGTGGCCCTGGGCCTGGTGCTGCTCACCGGCGTGGGCGGCCTGACCTCCTTCGGCCAGGCCGCCTTCGTGGGCGTGGGGGCGTACACCACGGCCCTGCTGTCCACGCGTTATGGCATCTCGCCCTGGCTGGCCCTGTTCGCCGGCCTGGCCTGCACCGTGCTGATCGCACTGCTGCTCGCCTGGCTGACGCTGCGCATGTCGGGCCATTACCTGCCGCTGGCCACCATCGCCTGGGCGCTGAGCCTGAACTACCTGATCGCCAATACCGAGTTCCTCGGCAAGTACGACGGCATCCTGGGCCTGCCGGCCCTGAACCTGTTCGGCCTCAGCCTGCAGGATGGCCGCGCGCTCTACTACCTGGTGTGGATCTTTGCGCTCGCGGGCGCCTGGGGCGTGAAGAACCTGCTCGACTCGCGCCCCGGCCGCGCCATCCGCGCCCTCAACGGCGGCACCGTGATGGCCGAGGCCATGGGCGTCTCGACCTTCCGCTACAAGGTCATCATCTTCGTCATCGCGGCCATGCTGGCCTCGGTCTCGGGCTGGCTGTTTGCGCATTTCCAGCGCACCGTCAATCCCAGCCCCTTCGCGCTGAAGATGGGCATCGAGTACCTCTTCATGGCGGTGGTGGGCGGTGTCGGCACGGTCTGGGGCGCCTTCATCGGCTCGGGCGTGCTGAAGATCCTGGAAGACCAGCTGAAGGAGTGGCTGCCGCGCCTGCTGGGCAGCAATGGCAACTTCGAGATCATCGTGCTGGGCGTGCTGTTGGTGCTGATGCTCAAGTACGCGCCCAAGGGCTTGTGGCCTTTTTTCCAAGGCCTGGCGGCACGCTGGCTGCCGGCACGCCGCAGGGCGCGTGATTGGGATGGCGCCGCGCCCCTGCCGGCGCGCGACAAGCCCGAACCGGGCGAGCTGCTGCTCGAGGTCGACAAGGTGCGCAAGACCTTCGGCGGCCTGGTGGCGGTCAACGACGTTAGCTTCAAGATCCGGGCCGGCGAGATCATCGGCCTGATCGGCCCCAACGGTGCCGGCAAGTCCACCACCTTCAACCTGGTCTCGGGTGTGCTGAGCCTGAGCGGCGGCAAGGTCAACTTCCGCGGCCTGCCGGTGGGTGGCCTGAGTTCGCGCCGCATCGCCGAGCGCGGCATGTCGCGCACCTTTCAGCATGTGAAGATGATTGCCGACATGACGGTGCTGGAGAACGTCGCGCTGGGCGGCTATCTGCGCAGCAGCAGCGGCACGCTGCGCGCCATGCTGAGGCTGGACCGCGCCGAGGAGCGCTGCCTGCTCGCCGAGGCCGAGAAGCAGCTCAAGCGCATCGGCATGCAGGGCCAGATGCACGAGCTGGCCGGCAATCTGGCCCTGGGCCCGCAGCGCCTGATGGAGATCGCCCGCGCCCTGTGCACCGACCCCTCCCTGCTGCTGCTGGACGAACCCGCCGCCGGCCTGCGCCACAAGGAGAAGCAGGCCCTGGCCGAGGTGCTGCGTCAGCTCAAGGCCGAGGGCCTGAGCATTCTGCTGGTGGAGCACGACATGGAATTCGTGATGGGACTGACCGACCGCATCGTCGTGATGGAGTTCGGCACCAAGCTGATCGAGGGCACGCCCGAGGAGGTGCAGGCCAGCCCCGAGGTGCGTGGCGCCTATCTGGGAACCGAGCACTGAGATGGCAAATGAACTGCTGACAGTACGCGACCTGCATGCCGGCTACGGCCGCGCCGAGGTCTTGACGGGCCTGAACCTGGCGCTGCCAGAGGGCAGCGTGGTGACGGTGATAGGCCCCAACGGGGCCGGCAAGAGCACCACGCTGAACGCCTTGATGGGCGTGCTGCCCGCCCGGGGTCAGGTCTTGCTGGACGGCCAGGACATCAGCGCCTTGAGCCTGGAAGAGCGCGTGATGCGCGGCCTGGCCCTGGTGCCCGAGAAGCGCGAGCTCTTCGGCAGCATGAGCGTGGAGGACAACCTGGTGCTCGGCGGCTACCGCCCGATGCGCCTGGGCCAGCGGGATTGGCGCGAGGAACTGGAAAAGGTCTACGCCCTGTTCCCGCGCCTGAAGGAGCGCCGCGAGCAGCTCTCGGGCACGCTCTCGGGCGGCGAGCGCCAGATGCTGGCGGTGGGCCGCGCCCTGATGGCCAGGCCCAAGGTGCTGATGCTGGACGAGCCCAGCCTGGGCCTGGCGCCGCTCATCGTCAAGGAGATCTTCCGCATCGTCGCGCGCCTGCGCGATACCGGCGTGAGCATCCTGCTGATTGAGCAGAACGCCCGCGCCGCGCTGGAAGTGGCCGACTACGGCTATGTGCTGGAGACCGGCGAGATCGGGCTGGAGGGCAAGGCCAGCGAGCTGGCGAATGACCCGCGCGTGATCGAGACCTATCTGGGCGCGGCCAAGAAGCCGGTTTCCTGATCAATCGTCCATCAGGCAGCGCAGCGGCACCGGCTGCAGCGGCGCGCGCGTGCCGCGCCCGCCACTCGCCTCGGGCCAGCCCAGCAGGGTTTGCGTGATGGGCCCGCAGATGCGGCCCTGGCAGGCGCCCATGCCGCAGCGCGTCTGCAGCTTGGCGTCGCGCCACTGCGGCCAGGACTTGAGGGCGCCCAGCGTCACGTCCTCGCAGCGGCAGATCAGGGTCTTGGCGTCGGCCAGCTGCAGCAGCTCGGGGCGCAGCGCGAAATGCCGCACGAGCCGGCGCGCGAAGGCGAGCTGGCCGGCATGGCGACGGGCATAGGGCCGGAGCGCCTGCCCCAGCATCGCCGCGGCCGCCATCTCGCCCTCCAGGCTGGCCTTGTCGACGCCGCCGAAGCCGGTGCATTCGCCGGCGGCAAACACGCCCGGCAGCGAGGTCTGCATCGCGGCGTCCACGGCGATCGCGCCGTCCTGCAGGGCACAGCCCAGCAGCTCGGCCAGCTCGGTATTGGGCAAGAGGCCGAAGCCCACGCCCAGCGCGTCGCAGGCCTGCGTCCACTCGCGTCGTCCGTCCGTCAGCAGCACGGCCTCGAGCTTGCCCTCGCCGAGCGCGCGCAGCGGCCAGCAGCCAGCGGCGTAGGGCAGGCCGCGCAAGCGCCAGCCCAGGCCCAGGGCCTGCGCCATCTTGCCCGGCGGCAGGCCGACGGCAAAGCGGGCCAGCGCGCCGCGCGGGGCCTGCTCATAAATGCCCAGCAGCTTGGCGCCGGCGGCGCGCAGGGTGGCCGCGCTGGCCAGCAGCAGCGGGCCCGACCCGGCCAGCAGCACGCGCCGGCCGGCGATCGGCCAGCCCCCCTTGACCAGGGCCTGCAGGCCGCCCGCGCCATGCACGCCGGGCAGGGTCCAGCCGGGGAAGGGCAGCATGCGCTCGCGCGCGCCCAGTGCCAGCAGCAGCTGTGGCGCGCGCACGTGTAGCGTTTGCTGGCCGGCCGCTGCGTGCAGCAGCAGCTCCTGCGGGCTTTCGGCCGCCACCACCGCATGGCCGGGCAGGTAGCTGAGCCCTGGATGCTGGCGCAGCGCATCGACCCGGGGCAGGGCGGTGCCGCGCCAGATCTGGCCGCCCGGGCGCGGCTGTTCGTCGACCCAGATCACGCGGCGCCCGGCCGGCAGCAGGCGGGCCACGGCCGCGATGCCGGCCGGCCCGGCGCCTACCACGATGGCATCGGCCTGCAGCTGCTTGCTCATGTCAGCGTCTCCACTCGCATGTCCTCGACCGCCAGGCTCATGCAGGCGAGGCGCTCGGGCTGGCCGTCGATGCGCACGCGGCATTCCTGGCACACGCCCATGCCGCAAAAAGCCTGGCGCGGTTGGCCGCTGAGCGAGCGGCGCGTGGCGCCCTGGCCCGCTTGCGCGAGCGCGGCGGCCACCGTCACGCCCGCGGGCACCTCGGTCGGCTGGCCATTGATGAACAGCTTCATGCGACAAACCTCGATGGCTCGTAAGGGCGCGGACTCAGCTGCGGCGTGCGGCCCAGGCTCAGGTCGGCCAGCAACTCGGCGCTGGCCAGCGAGGTGGTGATGCCCAGGCCCTCGTGCCCGGTGGCCAGCCACACGCGCGCCAGCTCGGGGTGGGCGCCGATGAGGGGTTGGCCGTCGGCGCTGGCCGGCCGGATGCCGCTCCAGCAGCGCAACAGGCTCAGCTCGGGCAGGCCGGGCAGATAGTCGGCCGCGCATCGCAGCATGCGGCGCAGCATCGCCAGGTCCAGCGGCGCATCGCTGCGGCCGACCTGGCGCGATGAACCAATCAGCAACTGGCCGCCGGGGCGCGGCTGCACATTGAAGGACACCGTGTCCTCGGCCACCAGGTGCGCCTTCTTGATATAGCCCAGCTCCACCAGCTGATGGCGTAGCGCCACGGGCGCGCGCTGGGTGATGGCCAGCTGGCCCTTCTTGGGCAAGAGCCAGCCGGGCGGCAGAAAGCGCTGGCTGGCCAGGCCCGCGCATAGCACCACCATGGCGCCCCATAGCGTGCGGCCGTCGGCCAGGCGCAGGCTCGCGCCGTCGATGGCCGTGACCTCGCCGCGTATCAGCTGCGCCCTGGCCTGCTGCAACCAGGCGGCTGCTACCTTGGGCGGGTAGACGCGCGCATCGCCCGCGATGCGCAGGGCGCCGGCCAGGCCTGGGCGCAGCAAGGGCTCCAGCCGCATCAGCTCCGCTGCATCCACGAGTTCGGCCGCCAGGCCTTGTGCCGCCAGCCAGGCGCGCTTGCGCTCGGCCAGCGCGAGTTCCTCGGCGTCGGCGGCGATCCACAGCGTGCCGCAACGCTCATGCTCGGCCAGCTCGGCATGGGCCGGCGCTTCGTCCAGCCAGTCCTGCCACAGCCGCAGCGAGCGCCGCGAGAGCTGGAACTCGCTGGCGTCGCCGCCGTCCTCGGCATCGACCACCAGCAGATGGCCCATGGATGCGGCGCTGGCGCCGCCGCCGATGGCGCCTTGCTCGATCACCGCCACGCTCAGTCCCTGGCGCGCGTATTCGCGTGCGCAGGCGGCGCCGACAATGCCGCCGCCGACGATGAGGACGTCTGCCGACCTCACCGCTGCGGGATGCCCCAGGCGAACGGGTCGCCGGGCTGGAACACCAGGGTCGCGTCCAGGTTCACATGGGCACGGCCGGTGATGGTCGGCAAGACCTGACCCTGCTCGTCGAGCCGGTAGCTGGCCTCGAACACGCTGCCGATCACGCTTTCCTGCCGCCACAGCGCGCCCGGCGCCAGCTTGCCATCGGCCGCCAGGCAGGCGATCTTGGCGCTGGTGCCGGTGCCGCAGGGCGAGCGGTCGTAGGCCTTGCCGGGGCACAGCACGAAGCTGCGGCCCTGGTGGCCGGCCTCCACGGCGGGGCCGATCAGCTCGATATGGTCGATCTCGGCGCCGGCGGCGCCGGCGATGTCCTGGGCCGCGAGGGCCTGCCGCATGGCCCAGGAAAATTCGGTGAGGCGCTCGGCATGCGCCAGGGTCAGCGCAAGCCCATGGTCCTCGCACAGAAAGAACCAGTTGCCGCCCCAGGCCACGTCGCCGTGATAGACGCGCCCGTCCAGCTCGACCGGCACGCGCCTGGCCAGGCGATAGGCCGGCACATTGGCGATGCTGACGCGACCGTCGGCATGCAGCTCGGCGCTGATGCGGCCCACCGGCGTCTCGATCTTGTGCACGCCGGGCTTGATGCGGCCCAGATAGGCCAGGGTGGCGATCAGGCCGATGCTGCCATGGCCGCACATGCCCAGGGTGCCGACATTGTTGAAGAAGATCACGCCGGCGGCGCTGTCAGGCAGCTCCGGCTCGCACAGCAGCGCACCCACCATCACGTCCGAGCCGCGCGGCTCGTTCACCAGGGCGCCGCGCCAGGCGTCGTGCTCGGTCCTGAAGCGCTGCAGCCGCTCGGCCATGCTGCCTTGGCCCAGCTCGGGGCCGCCGGACACCACGATGCGGGTGGGCTCGCCGCCGGTATGGGAATCGACGATGCGGGTGGGCAGGGCGGGGCTCATGGTCTCTTGCTACTCATTCATTCAATCACTTGCTGCGCAAACTGGCGCAGATAGTCCATCAGGGCGTCGCTGGCGGCCGCGGCCTCCTCGCCCTTGCCTGCGGCGATGGCGCGCGCCAGCAGCAGATGGCAGCGCGCACCCTCGCCGATGTCGCCCTGGTGCTGGTAGGCGACCCAGAAGCGCCGGCATTGGATCACCATCGGGATCACCGCGGCCACCGCGAAGGGGTTGCGGCAGGCCGCGTGGTTGACGCGGTCCAGCGCCTGGTCGGCCTGCATATAGGCGGCCAGATCGCCGCGCTTGGCGGCATCCAGCATGTCCTGTGCGCATTGCAGCAGGGCCTCGCGCTGCGGCGGTGTGGCGCGGCGTGCCGAGCTGGTGGCGATCAGGCGCTCCAGCGCGCGGCGTGCTTCCAGCAGGTCCAGATGCTCGGCCAGCAGGATGTCGCTTACCAGCAGGCCGCGCCGTGGCAGCTGCACGATCAGGCCGTTCGCCACCAGGCGCATCAAGGCCTCGCGCGTAGGTGTGCGGCCCAGGCCGGTGCGCTCGATCAACTCCGCCTCGACGATGGGCGCGCCCGGTTTCAACACCAGGGTGGCGATCATCGATTCGATGGCGTCGTAGGCCTGGTCGGCATAGCGGCGCTTGTCGGCATCTGGAGCGGCAGCTGCAGCGGTCACTTTGGTCGCGGGCTTTTTGGTCAGGGCTTTGGCGTTCATGCCGGCATCATCGCAGCAGCGGGGTGCCACCCCGCTGCGGGCAAACGCTCAATCAAAACAGCGCCTGCAGATTGGGCCGGGTGTCCAGGCCACGCTGGATGATGGCCTGCACGCGCTCGCGCTCGGCGCCCACCAGGGGCAGGCGCGGGCGACGCACATGCTCGTTGCCGACGCCGGCCATGGCCTCGGCCAGCTTGATGTTCTGCACCAGCTTGGCGGAGACATCCAGGTGCAGCAGCGGCATGAACCATTGGTAGAGCTTGAGCGCCTCGTCGTAGCGCTTGGCCCGGATCAGCTTGTACATGGCCACGGTCTCGGCCGGGAAGGCATCGCACAGGCCGGCCAGCAGGCCGTCGCAGCCCAGCACCAGGCCCTCGAAACTGAGGTCGTCCACGCCGATGAAGAGCTGGTAGCGCGTGCCCACCACATTGCGCAGGTCGGTGATGCGGCGGATGTTGTCGGTGGACTCCTTGATCGCCACCAGCCAGGGGCAGTCGGCCAGCTCGGCAAAGTCCTCGGGCCTCAGATCGACGCGGTAGGACACCGGGTTGTTGTAGACCATGGTGGGCAGGGCGGCGGCATTCGCCACGGTGCGCACATTGGCCATGGCCTCGCGGGTGTCGGCAGGGTAGAGCACGGCCGGCATCAGCATCAGGCCCTGCACGCCCAGCTGGGCGCAGCCTTCCACATACTTGAGCGCCTGTCGGGTGCTGGTTTCCGACACATTGGCCAACACCGGCACGCGGCCATTCGCCACGCGCAGCGCGGTCGCCGCCACTTCCAGCTTCTCCTCGAGCGTCAGCGTGCTGGCCTCGCCCAGCGAGCCGCAGGTCACCAGGCCGTCCACGCCGCTGGCGATCTGGAACTCGAAATGGCGCTCCATCTCGGCGATGTCGAGCTCTTCGTTGGCGGTGAACTTGGTGGTGACGGCGGGGAATACACCGGTCCAGCGGGGCAGGTTGGGAGCGCTCATGGGGACAGCTTTCGGAAGCAAGTTAATATATTTGGAGAATATTGCTTGAATGGCGGCTTGTCAACCCCAGCTTGGATCGCGGGTGCGGCAATCGCCGCCTCACTTACAATCCGCGGTTCTTCCGCCTGCATCAGACTGGGCGGAGCTAGTCCAAAGGGATATCGACGTGTTTATTTCGAATGCATATGCGCAAGCGGCCCCAGCTGCCGCGGCCGGTGGCGACCTGATGAGCCAGCTGGGTGGCATGCTGCCCCTGGTGCTGATGTTCGTGGTGCTGTACTTCGTGATGATTCGTCCGCAGATGAAGCGTCAGAAGGAACACAAGGCCATGATCGACGCGCTCGCCAAGGGCGACGAGATCGTCACCTCCGGCGGCCTGCTGGGCAAGGTCAGCAAGCTGGGCGAGACCATCGTCAGCCTGGAAGTGGCCAATGGCGTGGAACTGCAGGTGCAGCGCTCGGCCGTGGTGCAGGTGCTGCCCAAGGGCACGGTCAAGTAAGAAAAAGTCCGGCCCGGCCCGCCGCTTGCGGGCCTGTTCTTGAATTGACTTCTCCCAGCCCGGCCCATGCCAGACATGGCGCCGGGCTTTATTCAGAGGCGTACCAGCCTGGTGCGCCCATCGGCCTCCCGAGGACGCCCTCATGAACCGTTATCCGCTGTGGAAGTACGCGCTGCTGCTGGTCGCGCTGCTGATCGGATTGATCTACACCCTGCCGAATCTGTTCGGCGAGGCCCCGGCCGTGCAGGTCTCCAGCGCCAAGGTCACCGTCAAGGTGGACGCCGCGCTGAGCGGCCGCATCGAACAGGCGCTCAAGGATGCTGGCATCCAGCCCGACTTTGTGCAGTTGGAGGGCAGCTCGGTACGCGCCCGTTTCACCGACCCCGATGTGCAGATCAAGGCCAAGGACGCGATCAGCAAGGCGCTCAACGCCGACCCGGCCGAGCCCACCTATATCGTGGCGCTGAACCTGGTGTCGCGCTCGCCCAAGTGGCTGTCCAGCCTGCATGCCTTCCCGATGTATCTGGGCCTGGACCTGCGCGGCGGTGTGCATTTCCTGATGCAGGTGGACATGAAGTCCGCACTCACCAAGAAGGCCGAGTCGCTCACCGGTGACCTGCGCACGCTCTTGCGCGACAAGGGCATACGCCACGCCGGCATCAGCCGCGATGGCAATAACGTGATCGTGAACTTCCGCGAGGCCGAGTTGCGCGACAAGGCGGCCGTGCTGCTGCGCGAGCAACTGGCCGAGGTGGAATGGACCGCGCTGGGCGCGGGCAGCGAGCTGCAGCTTTCGGGTGCGCTCAAGCCCAAGGCCATGGTGGCGGTGCAGGAAGCTGCGCTGCGCCAGAACATCACCACCCTGCACAACCGCGTGAACGAACTGGCCGTCTCGGAGCCGGTAATCCAGCAACAGGGTCTGGACCGCGTGGTGGTGCAACTGCCCGGCGTGCAGGACACCGCCAAGGCCAAGGACATCATCGGCCGCACCGCCACGCTGGAGCTGCGCATGGTGGACGACAGCACCGAGGCCCAAGCGGCCGCGGTGGGCAGTGCCCCCGTGCCCTTTGGCACCGAGCGCTTCACCGAGCGCGGCGGCGCGCCCCTGATCGTGAAGCGCCAGGTGGTGCTGACCGGCGATAACCTGAGCGATGCCCAGCCCGGCTTCGACGAGCACCAGCAGCCCGCCGTGCACCTGACGGTGGATGCCAAGGGCGCGCGCATCATCAAGGACGTTTCGCGCGAGAACATCGGCAAGCGCATGGCCATCATCCTGTTTGAGAAGGGCAAGGGCGAGGTGTTGACGGCGCCGTCGATCCGCGGCGAGCTGGGCAATCGCTTCCAGATCTCGGGCGCAATGACCACGCAGGAAGCCGCCGACACGGCCCTCTTGCTGCGCGCCGGTTCGCTGGCCGCGCCCATGACCATCATCGAAGAGCGCACCATCGGCCCCAGCCTGGGCAAGGAAAACATCGACAAGGGCATCAACAGCGTGATCTGGGGCTTTGCCGCGGTGGCGCTGTTCATGTGCCTGTACTACATGCTGTTCGGCGTGTTCTCGACGCTGGCGCTGGGCTTCAACCTGCTGCTGCTTGTGGCGGTGCTGTCGATGCTGCAGGCCACGCTCTCGCTGCCTGGCATTGCCGCCATCGCGCTGGTGCTGGGCATGGCGATTGACTCGAATGTGCTGATCAACGAGCGCGTGCGTGAGGAGCTACGCGGCGGTGCCTCGCCCCAGGTGGCGATCAACGCTGGCTATGAGCGTGCCTTCGCGACCATCCTGGACTCCAACGTCACCACGCTGATCGCCGGCATTGCCCTGCTGGCCTTCGGTTCGGGCCCGGTGAAGGGCTTTGCCGTGGTGCATTGCCTGGGCATCCTGACCTCGATGTTCTCCTCGGTGATGTTCTCGCGCGCCCTCGTCAACCTCTGGTACGGCGGCAAGAAGAAGCTCAAGTCGGTGTCGATCGGGCAGGTGTGGAAGCCTGCCGCTGAGCCCGGCACCACGGACGCCCCGCAGGCCTAAGAAAGCGAATCATGGAACTCTTCCGTATCAAGCGGGACATCCCGTTCATGAAGCACGCGTTGGTCTTCAACGCGATCTCCTTCCTGACCTTTGCCGCTGCCGTGTTCTTCCTGATCACGCGCGGCCTGCACTTCTCCATCGAGTTCACCGGCGGCGCGGTGGTCGAGGTCGAATACTCGCATCCGGCCGAGATCCTCAAGACCCGCGAGCACATCGAGTCGCTCGGTTTTGGCGAAGTGCAGGTGCAGAACTTCGGCACCTCGCGCGACGTGCTGATCCGCCTGCCGCTGCGCGGCGACATCAAGCAGGATGTGCTGGTGGACCGCGTCTTTGGCGAACTCTGCAAGGTCGAGGGCGGCAGCATCTCGCAACGCCAGGGCGTCACCGAGCAGGGCGAGACCGTCAGCAAGCAGATCTGCGCCAAGGCCGACGGCGCCGAGCCGGTGAAGCTCTCGCGCAGCGAGGTGGTGGGGCCCTCGGTGGGCGCCGAGCTGGCCGCCGACGCGGCCAAGGCCCTGGCCGTGACCGTGGTCGGCATCATGATCTACCTGGCCTTCCGCTTCGAGTGGAAGTTCGCGCTGGCCGGCATCATCGCCAACCTGCACGATGTGGTCATCATCCTGGGCTTCTTCGCCTTCTTCCAGTGGGAGTTCTCGCTGCCGGTGCTGGCGGCGGTGCTGGCGGTGCTGGGCTATTCGGTGAACGAGTCGGTGGTGATCTTCGACCGGGTGCGCGAGGCCTTCCGCAAATACCGCAAGCTCACCACCCATGAGGTGATCGATCACGCCATCACCTCCACCATGAGCCGCACCATCATCACCCACGGCTGCACCCAGCTGATGGTGTTGTCGATGCTGATCTTCGGCGGCCAGACCCTGCACTATTTCGCGGTGGCGCTGACCATCGGCATCCTGTTCGGCATCTATTCGTCGGTGTTCGTGGCCGCCGCCATTGCGATGTGGCTGGGGGTCAAGCGCGAGGATCTGGTGAAGGTGCCGCTCAACAAGGAAGATCCCGACGACCCGAACGCCGGGGCGCTGGTGTAGAGTGATCCGCAGCGAATTCCCGCCACTTTCCTGACTCAATGACCCCGACCGCCGACGCCCGTTCCAAAGCCCTGGCTACGCAAGCGCGGCGCGTCTATCTGGATGCCCTCGTGCGCGGCGCGGCGCATGTGGCCAAGGCGCTAGGCGAGGCAGCCCAGCAGCTGCAGTTGCAGCCGGCGGAATACGCCCTGCAGGTGGTGCGCCGCGATGCCGTGAATGCCTGGCAGCGCCAGGGACCGGCCTGGCAGAGCGGTTTTGTCAGCGGCCTGCGTCATGCCGCGGTCTATGGCGTGGCCGAGCCCAAGGCCGTCGTGGCCGGCTCAGGCGCCGCGCCCATGAGTACCGGCGCGCAGACGCTCAGCCTGGTGGACGACCTCACCATCGAACGCGAGATCACCGGTTCGCGCCTGGTGCTGGCGATGATGGACAAGGCGTCCTGGGAATACACCGATTTGCGCACCCGCATGCAGGCGCTGGAGCACAGCGACGACCTGCCGCCGCACGATCTGCTGCGCGCACAGGTGATTTCGCGCGTGGTGCTGGAGGCCTGGCTGCGTGCCGGCCTGGGCCCTTCGGAATGGCAGCTCCTGCAGCCCTGTCTGCATGAAGAGCTGGGCCTGCTGCTCAGCGAGGCCTATCACGAGACGAATCGCTGGCTGGTGACCCAGCAGGTCATGCCCGAGGTGGACCTGCGGCCCTTCATACGTCGCAGCCGTAGTGCGGCCGGCGGGACGCCGGGTTTTGGCGCCGGCGGCGCTGCGCCGGGCCAGGTCGGCGGGCGCGCTGCTGTGGCCATGCCCGCCGATGCGCCTGCGGCGCGCAGCCAGTCCGTTACCCAGGCCGAGGAGGTGCTGGCGCAGCTGCAACGCGTGCTGGCGCGCCATGTGCCGGACATGCTGCCGCGTGCTGCGGCCGCGGTGAGCGCGGCCGCAGCGGCGCCGGCTCACAGCGCCGACGCGCCGGCGATGGTGACGGTGTCGGCCCGCCTCAGCGCCGCCATCAACCATGCGCAGGACGCGCTGCAACGCCGCCCGATGCCGGCCGAGAGCGCCAAGCACACCGCACCGCAGGTGCTGGACGACCTGAAGGCGCGCAACCAGGCCTTCAAGCAGGTGCTCAAGCAGGCGGCCGACACGCCGGCCGAGCGCGCCACCATCGAGGTGGTGGCCCTGCTGTTCCAGAGCATACTCACCGAGGAACGCATTCCTGCGTCGGTGCGCGTCTGGTTTGCACGCCTGCAGATGCCGGTGCTGCGCGTGGCCGTCACCGAGCCCGACTTCTTTGCCACCACCGACCATCCGGCGCGCCGCCTGATCGACCGCATGGGTGCCTGCGTGATGGGCTTCAATGCCGCCCAGGGCGATGTGGGCGACGCGCTGGAGCGCGAGATCAAGCGTGTGGTGCAGGTGGTCGAGGCCTACCCCGATACCGGCCGGCGCGTGTTCCAGACCGTGCTGACCGAGTTCGAGAAATTCCTCGCGCATTACTTCGAGCAGGAGAACCGGGCCTCGGTCAAGGGTGTCTCGCTGGCCCAGCAGGTCGAGCAGCGCGAGACCATGGCGATCCAGTACACCATCGAGCTGCGCAAGATGCTCAACGAGGTGCCGGTGCAGGATGGGGTGCGCGAATTCCTGTTCCAGGTCTGGGCCGATGTGCTGGCCGTCAGCGGGGTGCGCCACGGGCCGCAGTCCGAGGACACCAAGCTGATGAAGCGCGCCGCCGCAGACCTGATCTGGTCGGCCAGCGCCAAGGTCTCGCGCGAGGAGCGCGCCGAGGTGATACGCCGCTTGCCGCCTCTGCTCAAGACCCTGCGCGACGGCATGAGCCATGCGGGCCTGGCCACCGACAAGCAGGATCAGCATATCCGCGCCCTCAACAACGCCCTGGCCGCCGCCTTCACCGCCAAGACCGCGGCGATACCGCGCGAACGCCTGGACGATCTGATGGGCCAGCTGGAGGCGCTGGAGGCCCTGCTGCCCGAGGGCGAGGGCGAACTCAACGAGTCGCTGGTGCGCGATCTCTCCAGCCATGAGACCGAAGACCTGGAAGTGGTTGCCGAGGGCGGTTCTGTGCCCACGCCGGCGATGCTGGCCTGGGCCCATGAGCTGCAGGTGGGCGGCTGGTACATGCTGGACTACCGCGGCCGCAACGAGGCGGTGCAACTGGCCTGGCGCGGCGCGCGCCACAGCCTCACGCTGTTCGTCTCACCCAAGGGGCGCGGTGTGCTGTTCCAGCTGAATCGCCTGGCGGCCTTCCTGCAGGCTGGCCTGTTGCTGCCTGCTCAGGACGAGGCCCTGACGGTGCGCGCCACGCGCAATGCGCTCGCCAAGCTGGACGTGGATCCGAGCCGGCTGGTGAGTTGATCGCCCTCCGGGCTAGTGAATCAGGCGGTCTTCGGGGGCGACGAAGAGTTCGTCCAGGATCAGCGCGTCGGGCTCCTCGCCCAGGCTCCAGAACACCATCAGCACGATGATCTTCAGGTCCTCCAGGTCCATGGGCGCACCGGGGATGGCCATGGCGCGGTCTATCACCATCTCGCGCATCGGTGGCGGCAGCACGCCGGCGGAAGCCAGGAAGCTGATGAAGCCCACCGAGGCCTCGCCCAGATGGTCGAGCTCGTCGACCGAGTAGACGCGCATGCTCGTGACGCCCTGTTCGCCCTGGTAGGACTCGGCCGCATGGGCCAGCCCGTCCAGCCAGGAGAGCGCCTCCTGGATCTCGTCGGTCTCGAAGCCTACGGCCGACAACTTGCGCGTCAGCTGGGCGTGGTCCGGGCAAGCGTCCGGGCGCCAGTAGGTTTCGTAGAGGTAGACGAGCACGTCAAACATGGGCGCACTATAACCCAGGGCCCCAAAGCCCCATGGTGCGCAAAGGGCGCCGGAAACGGCCATTTGCTGCGCAAATCCTGCCTGTTTCAGGCCTGCGCGCGGCGCTGGAACAGCGCGCCCGGCAGGCGCGCCACCGCACCGGCCAATTCGAGATCCAGCAGCAGCGCGCTCAGCTGGGCAGCGCTCCAGCCGCCGCGTGCCATCAGCGCATCCAGCGACACCGGGTCATAGCCCATCGCCTCCAGCACCAGGCCGGCCTCGTCCAGGGCGGCGCGCGGCGTGTGCAGGGCGGGCAGCACCGCCGCCGCGCTGTGGCGGGTGCTGGGCTCCAGCGCGTCCAGCACCTCCTGCGCGCTCTCCACCAGCGCCGCGCCCTGGCGCAGCAAGGCATGGCAGCCCTGGCTGAGCGGCGAGTGGATCGAGCCGGGAATGGCAAACACCTCGCGGCCGGCCTCGCTGGCCAGGCGTGCGGTGATCAGCGAGCCGGATTGCAGCGCGGCCTCCACCACCAGGCAGCCGCGCGCAAGCCCGGCAATGATGCGGTTGCGGCGCGGGAAGTTGGCGGGCAGGGCCGGCATGCCCAGCGCGTATTCGCTCACCAGCAGGCCCTGCTCGCTGAGCCGCTCCGCCAGGGCCACGTGGCGGCGTGGATAGATTTCATGCAGCCCGGTGCCCAGCACCGCGATGCTGCTGCCCGGCCCCTTCAGCCCGCCCTCGTGGGCGGCGCCGTCGATGCCCAGGGCCAGGCCAGAGACGATGCAGTAGCCCGCCTCGCTCAGAGCAGCGGCGAAGCGCAGGGCGTTGTCGCGGCCCTGGTGCGAGGGATGGCGGCTGCCGACCACGGCCACCGCGTCGCTGCCCAGCAGCGCGCGCCGGCCCTGTAGATAGAGCAGCAGCGGCGGATCGGGGCTGTTCAGCAGGGGCAGGGGATAGTCGGCGTCGCCCAGGCAGAGCAGGCTGCGGCGCGCGTCGCCGGCCAGCCAGGCCAGCGTCCGCTCCAGCAGTTCGGGCAGCTGCGGCGGCGGCTGTTGCAGCGCCTGCACCAGCTCGGGCCGGACCAGCGCGGCCCAGGCCAGTGGGCCGGCCGCCAGCACCGCCTGGGGGCTGCCCAGGCCTGCCAGCAGGCGGCGCACGCTCGCACGCCCCAGCTCGGGCGTCTCCAGCAGCTGCAACCAGGCGCACAGCTCATCGCGGTCCATGGTGGCGACGCGATGGGCGCGCGGGCCTCAGGGCTGGCTGAAACGGTCGCCGGGCGCCACCGGGTCCTTGACCGAGACGATCAGCGCATAGGACACGCGCTGGTAGACCTGGAACACGAACAGCAGGCCATGCCGTTCGTCGGGCAGGCGGATTTCCTGAGGCTTGTCGCCGGTCTTGTCGCGCGCGATGCGGCCGGCCTGCCAGAGCGCCAGCACATGGCCGCGCTCCATGCCGTCCTGCTTGCCGCGGTTGATCGCAACGATTTGGTTCTGGCCGGCGGTGAGCGCGTCGCCATAGATGGAGATGACCTGGCCCGACACCGGCTGGGCCGGCGAATGCGGCACATAACGCTCGAAATTGCGAGGCGGCACCAGCGAGAGGCGGTCGCCCTCGCCCATCTCCTGCCTGGCGGTGCGGATGCTCAGGGTCGCCGGCACGATTTCAGCCTTGCCGTTGGCGTCCGGGCCCTCGCGGCCTGGCCTCAGCATGTCCGCCGTGCCCAGGAACGGCGCCTCGTAGCCGAGGATTTCCTTGCTGGCCGGATCGCGCAGCGGCGTGGTGTTGCGAAACACGCGGTACTCGCCGCCCTGCACCAGTTCGCCGCGCGCATAGGCGAGGTCGCCACGCGTCACCAGCACGCGGCCCTCGGGCGTGGCCACGATGCGCGGCGCCAGCGCCAGCTCGTTGGTGTCGAACACCACCGCATCGGTCAGGAAGGGTTCGATCAGATGCTGGGGGATCGCCGTGATCGGGTTGTCTTCCAGGCGGCTGCTGCGCACCCGTGGCGACAGCTTGGTGGTGCCGGCCGCCACGGCCGCGGTGTCGGTCATCGAACGCGCCAGCTCCAGCCGCGCGCGACCATTGCTCTTCACCAGCAGCAAGACCTGACCCGGGTAGATCAAATGCGGGTTGCTGACCTGGTCACGGTTCATGCCCCAGAGCTCGGGCCAGCGCCATGGGCTGGCGAGGAAGAGCTTGGAGATGTCCCACAGCGTGTCGCCGGGCTTGACGGTGTGCGAGTCCGGCGCGCCAGGCGCCAGCTCGGAAATCGGCACGCCGGCGTCGGCCACGCGTTGCGCGGTGTCGCGTTGCTCGGGGGTGATGGGATAGTTGGTCGCGTGGCCAGGGCCGCTGGCGATGCAGATGCTCAGGCCAAGCAGGCCGGCAGTGAGTCTTGCGTGGGAGCTCAAGGGCTGCCTTTCTATCGTCATTGCAGGGCGTTTTTTGCAGGTGCAGGCGGCGCACGCGCGGATCGGCGAAAATGCCGCCTCGGCTCGCGGCGATTCTGCCCCCATTCCGGGGTGGTCGCAATGAAAGCGGTGGGCGCCCCGGCGCTCTTGCAAGCACTTACAAACAGACGTTGTGCGGCGTCCACAAGGCGCGCATGGAAGCCACTATGGCCAAACTGAACATCCTCCGTTATCCCGACCCCCGCCTTCACACCGTGGCCAAGCCCGTGGCCGAGGTGGACGAGCGCATCCGCCAGCTCGTCGACGACATGCTGGAAACCATGTATGCGGCCGAGGGCGTGGGCCTGGCCGCCACCCAGGTGGACGTGCATGAGCGCGTGGTCGTGATAGACACCTCGGAGGACCGCAACAAGCCGCGCGTGCTCATCAACCCCGAGCTGATCGCCACCAGCGCCGACTTCACCGAGGGCGAGGAGGGCTGCCTGTCGGTGCCCACTATCTATGACAAGGTGCCGCGCCACAGCCGCGTCACGGTGCGCGCCCTGGGTCGCGATGGCCAGCCGCACGAGTTCGACGCCGAGGGCCTGCTGGCGGTGTGCGTGCAGCATGAGATGGACCATCTGATGGGCAAGGTGTTCGTCGAATACCTGAGCCCGCTCAAGCGCGAGCGCATCAAGACCAAGCTGATCAAGAAGGCCCGCGAAGAGCAGGGGCGCGGCCGCTGATGGTCGGCATGCGCGTCGCCTTCGCCGGCACCCCGGAGTTCGCCGCCAGCGCGCTGGCGGCGCTGCTGGCGGCCGGTTTTGATGTGCCCTTGGTGCTGACCCAGCCGGACCGCCCGGCCGGCCGCGGCATGAAGCTGCAGGCCTCGGCGGTGAAGCAGCTGGCGCTGCAGCATGGCATCAAGCTGGCGCAACCCATCAGCCTGAGGCTGGACGGCAAGCACCCCGACGAGGCCGCGGCCGCACGCCAGGCCTTGCTGGACGCGCGCCCCGACGTGATGGTGGTGGCGGCCTACGGCTTGATCCTGCCGCAATGGGTGCTGGACCTGCCGCGCCTGGGCTGCCTGAATATTCATGGCTCGCTGCTGCCGCGCTGGCGCGGCGCCGCGCCCATCCATCGCGCCATCGAGGCCGGCGATGCCGAGACCGGCATCACCATCATGCAGATGGATGCGGGCCTGGATACCGGCGCCATGCTGCTGACCGAGAGCCTGCCGATCGCCGCTAGCGACACCACCGCCAGCCTGCACGACAAGCTGGCGGCGCAGGGCGCGCGGCTGATCGTCGCGGCGCTGGAGCTGGCGGCCCGCGGCGGCTTGCATGCGCAGCCCCAGCCCGAGGCGGGCGTTTGCTATGCGCACAAGATCGAGAAGGCCGAGAGCCAGATCGACTGGTCGGCGCCGGCCGTGCAGATCGAGCGCCGCCTGCGCGCCTTCGACCCCTTTCCCGGCGGCCTCAGCCAGCTGGGCGACGAGGCGCTGAAGATCTGGCGCGCCGAGGTCTGCGCGGGGCGTGGCGCGCCCGGCGAGGTGCTGGCCGCCGACGCCGCCGGCCTGGTGGTGGCCTGCGGCGAGCAGGCGCTGCGCCTTACCGAGTTGCAGCGCGCCGGCGGCAAGCGCCTGCCGGTGGCGGCCTTTTTGCAGGCGCGCCCGGTGCATCCGGGCGAGCGCTTGAAATCCGCAGTCTGACCATCACCTAAGCGGCTCCAGCCACTCCGACGCAGAGACCACGATGTTCAACATCATGAAGACGGCCATCCTGATGGCTGCCATCACCGCCCTGTTCATGGCGATCGGCGCGCTGCTGGGCGGGCGTAGCGGCATGATGCTGGCGTTTGTGGTGGCGCTGGGCATGAACTTCTTCAGCTACTGGTTCTCCGACCAGATGGTGCTGAAGATGTACAACGCGCAGGAGGTGGACGAAACCTCGGCGCCGCAGTTCTACGCGATGGTGCGCGAGCTGGCTGCCAAGGCCGAACTGCCGATGCCGCGCGTCTATGTGATCGACGAAGAGGCACCGAACGCCTTTGCCACCGGGCGCAACCCCGAGCATGCAGCCGTGGCCGCCACCACCGGCATCATGCGGGTGCTTTCCGAGCGCGAGCTGCGCGGCGTGATGGCGCACGAACTTGCGCATGTGAAGCACCGCGACATCCTGATCTCCACCATCAGCGCCACCATGGCCGGCGCGATCTCGATGCTGGCCAATTTCGCGATGTTCTTCAGCGGGCGCGATTCCGAGGGTCGCCAGACCAACCCCATCGTCGCCATGCTGGTGATGATTCTGGCGCCCATCGCCGCCAGCCTGATCCAGATGGCGATCAGCCGCGCGCGCGAGTTCGAGGCCGACCGCGGCGGCGCCGAGATCTCGGGCGACCCGCGCGCACTGGCCGCGGCGCTCGACAAAATCCAGCGCTATGCCCGCGGCATACCGCTGGGCCCGGCCGAGGCGCACCCGGAAACGGCGCAGATGATGATCATGAACCCGCTCTCGACCGAGGGCATCAAGGGCTTGTTCAGCACCCATCCGGCCACCGAGGAGCGCGTGGCGCGCCTGCTGGCGATGGCGCCGCGCTGAATGCACGCTCAAGACCGGCACCGCAACAGCCGATAGCTCCGGGATGAAGCGACTCCTTCTGCTGCTGCCCCTGCTCGCCAGCCTGGCGGCCTGCGACCAACTGGGCATCGAAGATCCGGCCAAGCTGGCCGCCGCCAAGGAGGCCGAGGGCAAGGCCGTGGGCAGTGCCTGCCGCCACGCCCTGCGCGCCATCGAGGACTGCTACACCCTCAACCCCAAGGCCCAGAAGGCGGCGGTGTTCGCCGGCTGGAAGGAGATGGACGAGTACATGCGCGAGAACAAGCTTGAGGGCGTGGCGCCGGTGGTGCCGCGGCCGGGCAGCGTCAAGCCGGGCGAGGGCGAGCCTGAGAAGGCCGAGAAGGTCGACGACAAGGCCAGCCCCGCCAAGGAAGGCAAGGGCGCCAAGGCCAAGCATTGATGGCGGGGGGCGCATTTCCTGCAGCTGGCACCCGCCGGCCTGCACTTGGTCGATTCGTGATGGCCGCTCGCGGCGCATGGCATGCATGATGCGCGGCACCAGATTCATATGGAGCCCATCATGCACAGCACCCGTCGTTTCGCCGCCCTGACCCTGATCACCGCCGCCGGCCTGGCCGCCCTGGGCTCGGCCCAGGCCTGGAGCTGGAACATCGGCTCCGAGCGCGTGACTGGCTCGGGCGAACTGGGCACCGAGACCCGCGAACTCGGCAGCTTCGACGCCATCTCGGTCACTGGCGGCTTCAAGGTGCAGGTGCGCCAGAGCAGTGCCCACAAGGTCGAGGTCAAGACCGACAAAAACCTGCTGCCTTACCTTGAAACCAAGGTGGTGGACGGTAGCAAGGGCCGCACGCTCGAGATCGGCCCCAAGCGCGGCTATTCGCTGCATGCCAGCAGCACGCCCATGATCAGCATCGACATGGCGCAGCTGCGCGCCGTCGCCATCGCAGGCTCCGGCGATGTGCGCGTGGAGGCCATGAAGACCGGCGAGCTCGACGCCTCGATCGCCGGCTCCGGCGACATCCGCTTCGACGAGCTCAACGCCGAGCGCCTGGCGCTCAAGATCGCCGGCAGCGGCGACATCGTGGCCAGTGGCCGCGCCGGCAATCTCAACGTCTCGGTCTCGGGCAGCGGCGATGTGAAGGCGCGCGGCCTGGTGGCCGAGGATGCCAAGGTGCGCATCGCCGGCAGCGGCGATGTGATCGTGCAGGCCAATAAGAAGCTGGACATCTCGATCGCCGGTTCGGGCGGGGTCAGCTATCTGGGCAACCCCGAGATCAGCATGCACACGGCCGGCAGCGGCACGGTGCGCAAGCTCAGCAACTGAGCGCAGCTCGCACGCCGCAGGTCGCGGCGACGGCACAGCGTCTGAGCCCATACGACAATCGTCGCATGGGCTTTTTTCCTTGGGCGCAGTGGCGTCATCCCGAATTCCGCCGCGGCGCGCGAGAGATGCTGGGCATCGTCTTGGGCATCTCGGCCTGGGGGCTGGTGACCGGCGTGGCGATGGTGAAGAGCGGGCTGTCGCTGTGGTTATCCCTGCTGATGAGCCTGATCGTGTTTGCCGGCAGCTCGCAGCTCGCCGCCCTGCCGTTGATCGCCGGTGGCGCGCCGCTGTGGGTGCTGTGGGCCACGGCCTTTTGCGTCAATCTGCGCTTCGTGATCTTCAGCGCGCAATGGCGCCTCTATTTCGGGCATTTGCCACGCTGGCAACGCCTGACCCTGAGCTATTTCGCGGCCGACCTGAACTACGTCGCCTTCATGCGGCGTTTTCCTGACCCGCAGCTCGAACGCGAGGCGCAGCAGCCCTATTACTGGGGCGGTGTGACGCTGAACTGGAGCGCCTGGCAACTGCCGTCGATCGCCGGCATCCTGCTGGCCGACCGCGTGCCCACCGAATGGGGCCTGGGCTTTGCCGGCGTGCTGGCGCTGTTGGGCCTGACTTACTCGCTGCTGTCCTCGGGCAAGTCCTGGATCTCGGCGGGCGTGGCGGGCTGCGCGGCGGTGGCCGCCTACGCGCTGCCGCTGCGGCTCAATATCGTGGTGGCGATTGCGGCGGCGGTGGCCGTCGGCCTCTTGCTGGACCACTGGAAACCTGATGCACCCAAGCCGGAGGCAGGCAGATGAGCAGTTGGGAAACAGCACTGGGCATCCTGGGCCTGGCGCTGATCACGCTGCTGACCAGGGGTTTCTTTCTTCTTTCCAAGCGAGAGCTGCCCATGCCCGACTGGGCCAAGCAGGGCCTGCGCTATGCGCCGCTGGCGGCGCTGGCGGCCGTCATCGTGCCCGAGATCGTGCTGACCAAAGGTCAGCTGCTGTCGACCTGGCAGGATGCGCGCCTGTTCGCGGTGGCCGTGGGCACGGCCTATTTCTTCTGGAAGCGCGGCATTCTCGGCACCATCGTGAGCGGCACCGCGGTGATGCTGGCCTTGCGCCTGGGCCTGGGTTGGTAAGCTAGCGGCCTGCGACGCCGCTGGCGCGCCGCCCTGATTACCAACCAAGCAAGCCCATCATGAACGTCCTGCGTTTCTCCGATCTGGTTGCTGCCGGCCAAGTGGCCGGACAGCGTGTCTTCATCCGTGCCGACCTGAATGTGCCGCAGGACGATGCCGGCAACATCACCGAAGACACGCGCATCCGCGCCTCCATCCCCTGCATCGAGCTGGCCCTCAAGGCCGGTGCCGCCGTGATGGTGACCTCGCATCTTGGCCGCCCCACGGAAGGGGAGTTCAAGCCCGCGGATTCGCTCGCACCGATCGCCATGCGCCTGGGCGAGCTGATGGGGCGCGAGGTGCCGGTGCTGGCCAACTGGGTCGACGGCGTGAGCGTGGCGCCCGGCCAGCTGGTGCTGCTGGAGAACTGCCGCGTCAACAAGGGCGAGAAGAAGAACAGCGAAGAGCTGGCCAGGAAGATGGCCGCGCTGTGCGATATCTATGTGAACGATGCCTTCGGCACCGCGCACCGCGCCGAGGGCACGACCTATGGCATCGCCCAGTTCGCAAAGAAAGCCTGCGCCGGCCCCTTGCTGGCGGCCGAACTCGACGCCATCAGCAAGGCGCTGGCCCAGCCCAAGCGGCCGCTGGTCGCGATCGTGGCTGGCTCCAAGGTCTCGACCAAGCTGACCATCTTGAAAGCCCTGTCCGAGAAGGTCGATGGCCTGATCGTGGGTGGCGGCATCGCCAACACCTTCCTGCTGGCGGCCGGTCTGCCGATCGGCAAGTCACTCGCCGAGCCGGATCTGGTGGCCGAGGCCAAGGCGGTGATCGAGGGTATGAAGGCGCGCGGTGCCGCCGTGCCCATTCCGGTCGACGTGGTGGTGGCCAAGCGCTTTGCCGCCGATGCCGAGGCCACCGTGAAGCCGGTGGCCGAGGTGGCCGAGGACGACCTGATCCTCGATATCGGCCCACAGACCGCCGCGCAGCTGGCCGAGCAGCTCAAGGCCGCCGGCACCATTGTCTGGAATGGTCCGGTGGGCGTGTTCGAGTTCGACGCCTTTGCCCATGGCACCGAGACGATTGCGCGCGCCATTGCCGCGTCCGCGGCGTTCTCGATCGCAGGGGGTGGCGACACGCTGGCGGCGATTGCCAAGTACGGCATCGAAAAGCAGGTCGGCTATATCTCCACCGGCGGTGGCGCCTTCCTGGAGGTGCTGGAGGGCAAGACCCTGCCAGCCTTCGAGATCCTGGCAAAGCGCGCCGGCTCCTGAGCGTGATCCCGGGGTGGGTGTTGCTTTGCAGCCCCATCCCGTTCGCACTTGCGTTGGATCAAGTGCAAGAATCTCATCTGCCCGTTAGGCTTGCCACGCTGATGGGTGCGCGCCTGCTTCATGCAGCGCGGCGCTCGGCGCTTGTCACAAGCATTGAAAGGGTGAAGATGAACTCCAAGAGCCTCTCACCGCGCTGGGCCTTGTGCGCCCTGGTCGCCGCCGCCTTTGCCGTGCCCCAACCGGCGCATGCCGTCGATGCCGATGCCGCGAAGGCCCTGGCCAGGCAGAACAACTGCCTGAAATGCCATGGTACAGAAAAGGCCAAGGACGGCCCGTCTTTCAAGGAGACCGCGGCCAAGTACAGGGGCAAGCCCGATGCCGTGGATCAGCTCACCAAGCACCTGACGACCGCTCAGAAGGCGAAGTTCCCGGATGGGCACGAAGAGGAGCACAAGGTCGTCAAGGCCAAGGATGCCGCTGACGTGAAGAACCTGGCGGAGTGGGTCCTCTCGCACTGATTTGCCTGGCCGTGCATCTGCGCGGCCCTTGCCTTCGCAGTCGCCATTGCCATCAGCTCGGGCGGCTCGGCTCCACGCATCCGGAGAAGAACAATGAGCGACACCAAGTCCGGCATGTTCGCGCGTATCTGGGGCGCCCTGCGAAACCCCAGCGCCAGGTACTCGCTGCTGAGCCTGCTGCTCATCGGTTTTGCGAGCGGCATCTTGTTCTGGGGCGGTTTCCACACCGCGATGGACGCCACCAACCGCCTGGACTTCTGCATCAGTTGCCACGAAATGCGCGACACCGTGTATGCGGAATACAAGGAAACGGTGCATTACAAGAATCGATCCGGTGTGCGGGCGAGCTGTTCGGACTGCCATGTACCCAAGGACTGGGGCCACAAGGTGCTTGCCAAGATCAACGCGAGTTCTGACGTCTATCACACGCTGATGGGGCACGCCAATACGCCGGAGAAGTTCGAGAGCCGCCGCATGCAGATGGCGCAGCATCAATGGGCGAGCATGAAGGCCTCGGATTCGCGCGAGTGCCGCAACTGCCACGACTTCGACGCGATGGGCGATGAGGCGCAGAAGCAGAGCAACTTCAAACGCCACATGGCAGCCAAGCAGAAGGGCAAAACCTGCATCGACTGCCACAAGGGCGTCGCGCATCAATTGCCCAAGGAATATGACGAAGACGCCGATCCGGATGCGAGGGACTGATTGAACGACATCGTCCGGATGGCGTGGCAATGTTGCCGCTGCGGCACGTCCAGTCGACCTCGGTTCAGTCATCCACCCACAGTTGATTCAACGCAAGTTCGCCTCGCGGTCGGCGCGTAAAAGCAAGCTTGTTCTGCGCCGCAAGTTGTTTGGTGTGTTGAGACGCAGCCATGGAGTCTTTTGTCCATTCGTTCTTCTCGAGCAAGGCGGAGGAAGTATGAAGCTCTCTCAAAGTCGCTGGGTCCTGTTGGGCCTGTGTGTCGCAGCCTTGGTGGCTTGCGGCGGAGGTGGAAGCTCGGAACCCGCCCCGGTGCCCCCCGCGCCGACGCCGCCCCCGGCGCCGACGGTGAAGGAACAGATCGCGACGGCCGGCGCCTTGGCAGCCAACGACACGGCGAGCAATTCGCTGGCGCCCTTCGCCGTTTTGCAGGCCGCCGGCGTGAGCGCGGTAACGATCAGCAGCCCAGCAAAAGTGAACTTCACCGTCTTCTCCGACGGCAAGGTGAAGACGGGGCTGTTGATTGGCAATGTGAGCTTTGCGATCGCCAAGCTCGTGCCTGGCAGCAATGGCAACCCGGACCAGTGGGTCAACTACGTGTATCGCACGGAAACGGCAGCCACCAACGTCGGGCCTAACGGCAAGCCTGTGCTTGCAACGGCCAAGCAGGCGACGACCGATCCGAAGCAGACGGATGCAGCGCTCCTGGCGGCGCAAATGGTCTATAACGACGATGGCTATTACACCTACACGTTCAGGACTGACGTCAAGGATCCCGCCCAAACCAACGGCGTGGTGTTCGAGCCCGATCGCACCCATCGCGTCGCGATTCAGCTGAGTTATCAGAACGCGGCCGGCGAGACGGTGCGCGTGAATCCCTACTTCGATTTCACGATCGATGCGAACGGCAAATCCGTGCCGGTCACCGACCCGAGCAAGACACGCAAGATGACCGATGTGGCCAGTTGCAACGGCTGCCATGAAAGGCTCGCGCTGCACGGCGGTGGTCGGGTCGACACGCAGTTCTGCGTGATGTGCCACAACCCCGGAACGGTCGATGCCAACAGCGGCAACAACCTCAATCTGGCGACCATGGCGCACAAGATCCACGCCGGCAAGCTGCTCAAGTCCAAGCTGGACGCCGGCAAGGGCGGCGAGGACTTCACCATCTGGGGCTACCAGAACGCCAAGCATGACTACGCCGAGGTGGGCTTCCCGCAAGACCTGCGCAACTGCACGGTGTGCCACTCGGGCGCCAATCCGGCCACGCCACAGGGCGACAACTGGAAGAGCAAGCCCAGCAAGGAAGCATGCCTGAGCTGCCACGCCAATGGCACGGGTTCCGATTGGGAAATCAGCCACAAGACCTATGCCGGCACGCTGGTGAAGGCGGGTGCGGCGGCCAAGGACCTGAGCAACGCGCAATGTGTCGAGTGCCACAAGGCCGGCACCAATATCGGTTCGGACCGCGTGCACTGGAACCAGAACGAAGAGAACGCTGCCAAGTACAAGATGAATATCGAGAGCGTGGCCTTCAATGACACCGCGGACCACAAGGGTCGCAGCGTCACCGTCAAGTACTTCCTGTCCGATCCCACCAATGGCAATGCTGCCTACAACCTGGTGACCTCCGATTGCACCGGCAGCGGCGCGAGCCTGAACTGTGCCAACACTACCAAGTTCGGCAACCTGCGTTTCTACCTGGCCTATCAGAACATGGTCGGGCAGGCGACCGGGCAGACCGAGTTCTCTAGCTACAACAACGGCGGCAGCACGGCCAATGCCTATGCCTACAAGGGGACGAACGACGGTTCCAACCACTACACCGTCAATATTCCGCTGCCGGACGATACCGCCACGGCCATGGCCGTCGGTACCGCCCGTGTGATCAGCATCGGTCAGATCAAGGAGCCCAAGCTGCAGGCCAAGTGGTCCACCGACCCCAGGCCGGAAGTGGCGCCCAAGGTGCTGATCAACACCATCGCCAAGCACACTTACAAGGAGCTCGCGCTGAGCGGTACCTTGCAACCGCGCCGTACCGTGGTGTCCAACGACAAATGCAATGTGTGCCATGGTGCGCTCGGCACGACTTCGGGCTCCAACACCCTGTCCGAGGCCTTCCACAGCGGAGCGCGCAATACGGTGGAAGCCTGCGTGATGTGCCACGATGCCAACCGCATGTCGTCGACCATCATGACCAACGGCCTGGCGCTGAGCGAGAGCTACCAGTTCAAGCGCATGATCCACGGCATCCATGGCAGTTCGCGGCGTACCTACCCCTTCACCCACGGCAATACCGTGCTGGGCGTGTGGGGCAAGGACGGCATCCTGCAAGGCAGCGGCTTTGTCAGCGGTGCCTTGGCGGCGGCACCGGTGGGCACGAGTCAGCAGCCCTTCGCGAGTTCGACCCTGGTGGCCAGTGGTTCTACCTTCCTGGCTGGGACCGAAAACTACGCTGCCGAGGTGGCCTATCCGCAGGTCGGCCTGAACTGCGACACCTGCCATGAGAACAAGTCCTGGAAGCAGGATCTGGGTACCTTGGGTGCCGTGGTGGCCAAGCCGCTGATCGGCAGCGCCATGCCTCTGAGCGTGGACAGCAACGCCAACAACTGGCGCGTGATCTCGCCCAAGGCCTCCAGCTGCACGGCCTGCCACGACTCCAGCAAGGCGATCGCCCATGTGACGTCCTTCGGGGGCTCGGCCTTCGGTGACAAGACTCAGGGTCAGATCGCGGCGCTGCCGCGCGAAACCTGCGACGACTGCCACGCCAGTGGCGGCTTCAAGGGGGTGGACGCGGTCCACGGTCAGAAGTAGCGATGTGCCCGACCGACGGGGCGGCAGGTACCGCCCGTCGGTCTCGGTTTGCATGACCCGCAGGGAGTTCGAATGCGTATCACAGCTTGGATGGCAGCCCTCGCGGTGAGCTTGCTGGGTGTTACCGGTATGGCGATGGCCGCGACGGAGCCCACCGGCGCCGCCTTCTGCGTCACCTGCCATGACAGCGACGACTTGCCCGACATGAGCCGCTCGGCCCATGCCGCGAGCAAGGACGCGCGCGTGCCCGATTGCATCAGCTGCCACGGCCCCAGCGAGGCGCATGCGCACAAGCCCAAGGATGCCAAGACGCAGCCCAAGCCCGACCGAATGTTCACCAAGGCGCTGGCCATGCCCGCCCATGAAAGCAGTGCGGTGTGCCAGACCTGCCATGCGAAGGACGCCAGGCGCGCGCTCTGGAACGGCAGCCAGCACCACAGTGCCGATGTGGCCTGCAGCAGCTGCCACAAGATCCACACCAACAACGACCGCGCACTCGCCAAGGCCAGCCAGTCCGAGCTCTGCTACGCCTGCCACAAGGAGCAGCGAGCCCAGCTCGGCAAGCCCTCGCACCATCCGGTGCCTGAGGGCAAGATGAGCTGCTCGGATTGCCACAATGTGCATGGCTCGATGGGGCCCAAGCTGGCCAGGCGCGACAGCACCAACGCCACCTGCTACAGCTGCCATGCCGAGAAACGCGGTCCCTTCGTGCACCAGCACGAACCGGTCAGCGAGGATTGCGCGAACTGCCACAACCCGCATGGCAGCAGCGTGCAGGCGATGCTGAAGTCGCGCCCGCCGATGCTGTGCCAGCAATGCCATACGCCTCATGTGGCCGGCGGCGTGGGCGCGGTGGGTGGCCAGGCCGGCGTCTTCACGCCGCTGCAGCCCGGCCAGCCGGCGCTCATCACCGGCACCAGCAGTGGCAAGAATGTGGTGAACCTCTGGCAGGGGCGCAGCTGCATGAACTGCCATACCCAGGTGCATGGGTCCAACAACCCGTCGGCCAACAATCCAACGCCGCACCTGATGCTGCGCTGAGACTTTGGGGAATCCATCATGACGCACGCAAGGCATGCCGCACTGACCCTGGCGCTGCTCACCGCGCTGGGCGGCGTGCGGGCCGAAGGCAGCGAGGTCGAGTCCACCATCCATTTCGGGCTGGGCATGCTGGGCAGCGGGCGCGCCGACAACGCGCGCTTCGGCCAGTACAGCGGTCTGCGTCTGGGCGATCGGCCGGTGGGACTATTGAGCCTGGACTATCAGCGCCGCGACGACGAGGCCGGCACTGCGATGTGGTTGCGTGGCAGCGACCTGCTGGGCGAAACGCGCGAGCTGGCGCTGGGTTGGATGAAGCAGGGCGACTGGAAGCTGCGCGCCCAGTACGGCGAGACCGTGCGCCACGATCCCTACAGCGTCAACACGCTGCTCACCGGGGCCGGTTCGACCAGCCCGCAGGTGGTGGCAGGCGCTGCCGGCGGTGGCAACGAGCTGCACCTGAAGCAGCAGCGCAGCGGTTTCGGCATCGGCCTGTGGAAGGCACTCGGCCCGGCGCTGTCGCTGGAACTGGACCTGAAGACCGAGGACAAGGTCGGTACGCGCCTGTTCGGCGTCGGCATGAACTGCCCCAGCCTGCTGCTGCCGAGCTGCCGCGGGGCTACCGGCATCAGTACCGGCTCGGCGCTGCTGATGTTGCCTGAGCCCATCCATGCGAATCACAGCCAGGTCGAGGCCCGGCTGAGCTATGCGGGCGAGCGCCTCAGTGTCAGCGTGGGTTATTACGGCTCCTTCTTCAACAACCGCTATGACGCGCTGACGCCGCAAATCCCTGGCAGCCTCAACAACCCGGTCGGCAGCCTGCTGCCGGCGAGCCCAGGCCTGCTCGCGGCGCTGAGCCAGCCGATCGCGCTGGCGCCCGACAACCAGGCGCACCAGCTGGACATTACCGGTGTCTACACGCTCGCGCCAATCGCGCAGCTGAACTTCAAGCTGGGCATGGGCCAGGCGCTGCAGCACCAGGACTTCGCCGCCTCGGGCTTCAGCGGCGCGCCGGCCGGCGTGGCCGACATGGGCGGCCGGCTCGACAGCACGCAGGCTCAGCTGGGCTTGAGTCTGCGGCCCACACCTAAGCTGGCGCTGCAGGCGGAATGGCGCTACGAGGATAGAGACGACAAGACGCCGATCCAGCTCTACAACGCGGAGGACAAGTCTTTCTATACCAACCGCAGCCTGCCCAGCAGCAAGTCGCGCGGCAAGCTGCAGCTGAGCTACCGCTTCACGAGCAATCTGCGTGGCACCCTGGTGGGGCAGTTCGAGGCCATAGACCGTGGCGTGTTTACCGCCAGCAGCGCAATCTCGGGTGTCAGCGCGCTGCGCCAGCGCACCGACGAGACGGTTTACAAGGCCGAGTTGCGCCACAGCGTGTCCGAGTTCTTCAGCGGCAGCCTGGGCTTCGAGCGTAGCCAGCGGGACGGCAGCAACTGGCTGAAGGACAACAGCGGTCTGGGCGTCAGCGAGGTCAGCGACCCGGCCAACCCGGCCCACGGCTTCGCCACGGCGATCTTCATGCCGACACTGGCCGATCGCCAGCGCGACAAACTCAAGCTGCGCGCCGAGTTGCAGCCCAGCGAGGCGCTGACCCTGCAGCTTAGCGCCGAGGGCGGGCGCGACCGCTACACCTCGCCCAGCAGCTACGGCCTGCAGCGCACCGAGATGGACATGGTGGCGCTGGATGCCGACTACGCGCTCTCCGACAACTGGCACCTCAACGCCTATCTCTCGCAGGGCATCCAGACCCTGCACCAGGCGCGGCCGGCCGGTTACCTGCTCTCGTTCCGCAACAAGAACATCGGCGTGGGCGCCGGCTTCAGCGGCAAGCTGTCGGCCAAATTCAGCGTGGGCGGCAGCCTCGGCTATGTTGATGACGTCAACGTCTACACCCAGGCACTCGATGCCCAGGCCGGCAGCGACAGCGTGGCGCTGTTGGCGGCCACCGGCGGCCTGCCCGATGTGGTGTACCGCCAGACCTCGCTGCGCCTGTTCGGCCGCTACGAGATCGACGCCAAGTCGGCGCTGCGGCTGGACCTGGTGCACGAGCGTTCGCGGCTGAGCGACTGGGCCTGGGGCTACCAGGGCCGGCCCTTTGCCTACTCGGATGGCAGCACGGTGTGGCAGCAGCCCAATCAGCGCGCGACGCTGATCGCGATCACTTACAGCAGCAAGTGGCGCTGAGCGGGGCCGTCCCTTGCCGTCTTGCGATATGTCAAGAGCGGAACGGGCGCCGCCTTTACGATAGGGCCCATGCATGCGCCAGTATCAGCGTCGAACTCATCATCGCCCGTGCTGACGGCGCGCGGCCTGACCTGCCGGCGCGGCCGCCGTACCCTGTTCCGCGGCCTGGACATGCAGCTGCGGGGTGGCAGCATCACCTGGCTGCGTGGCACCAATGGCAGCGGCAAGACCAGCCTGATGCGCATCCTGGCCGGTCTGTCGGCCGCCAGCGAGGGCGAGTTGCAATGGCGCGACGGTGCCGGCCAGCAGCTGATCTACATCGGCCACAGCAACGCGCTGAAGGATGATCTGACGCTGGCCGAGGCGCTCGCCTTTCTGGCCCGGTTGCAGGGTCTGGACGATGCCGATGCGCGCGCGCGCCAGGCCCTGGGCCTGCTGGGCCTGGCCTCACGCCAGGAACAGGCGGTGCGCACGCTGTCGCAGGGCCAGCGCCGCCGTGGCGCGCTGGCACGCCTTGCGCTGGACGACCAAACGCCGCGTGCCTGGATACTGGATGAACCCTATGACTCGCTGGACAGCGACAGCATGGCGGCACTGTCGTGCCTGATCGAGGCGCATGCCGCACGCGGAGGCACGGTGCTGTTGACCAGCCACCAGAGCGTGGATCTGCCCGGGGCCAGCGAGTTCGATCTTGAACCCTGGCGTGACATGCGGTCGCGGGCATGACGGGGCTGCTGTGGGCCGTCACCAAACGCGATCTGCTGCTGGCAAGGCGCCGGCGCGTCGAGGCCTTGCTGCCGCTGGGCTTCTTCGTGGTCGCGGCGGGGCTGTTCCCGATCGCGATCGGGCCGGAGCCCAACACCCTGAAACTGATAGGGCCAGGTGTTGCCTGGGTCTGTGCGCTGTTGGCGGCGATGTTGTCGGTGACGCAGATGTTCGCCAGCGACCATCACGACGGTTCGCTCGAGCAGATGCTGCTGGCCGCCGAAGGCCTGGAGTGGCTGGTGCTGGGCAAGGTGCTGGCGCATTGGCTCAGCTCTGGCCTGCCCCTGGTGCTGGCCGCGCCGCTGATCGGCGTGTTGTTCGACATGCAGGCGCCGGCAATCGCCACGCTGGCGCTGAGCCTCTTGCTGGGCACGCCGGTGCTGAGCCTGCTGGGCGCGGTCGGCGCTGCGCTCACGCTGGGTCTGCGCAGCGGCGCCTCGCTGGTGTTTCTGCTGGTGCTGCCGCTGACCGTGCCGACGCTGATTTTCGGCACCGGTGCGGTGGGCGCGGTGGACGCCGGCCTGTCGCCGCAAGCGCAGTTGTCGCTGCAGGGCGCGCTCTTGCTGCTGACCCTGCTGGGCGCACCGCTGGCCGCGGCCGCCGCGCTGCGCATCTCTCTCGACTAGGGGCGTGACCCTCACCATGCATCTGCGCTTCAACACCTTTGCCGCCCCGTCGCGCTTCTACGGCCTGGCCGGCAGCTTGCTGCCCTGGTTCTGGGCCTCGGCCCTGTTGTTTGGCCTGGCCGGTCTGTATGTCGGCTTTGCGATGGCGCCCACCGATTTCCAGCAAGGCGAGGCCTACCGCATCATCTTCATCCATGTGCCCGCCGCCTGGATGTCCATGTTGATCTACCTGGTGATGGCCTTCTGGGCCGCCTGGGGCTGGATGCTCAATGCCCGCATGGCCTCGATGTATGCGCGTGCGCTGGCGCCCACCGGCGCGCTCTTCACCCTCATTGCGCTATGGACCGGCGCGCTGTGGGGCAAGCCGACCTGGGGCACCTGGTGGGTGTGGGACGCGCGCCTGACCTCGGAGTTCATCCTCTTGCTGATGTACCTGGGCTATATCGCCCTCACCGAGGCGATCGACGATCCGCGCCGCGCCGCCAATGCGGGCGCGCTGCTGGCCCTGGTCGGCGCGGTCAACATTCCCATCATCTATTTCTCGGTGCGCTGGTGGAATACCCTGCACCAGGGTTCCACCATCAGCATGACGGCCGCACCCAAGATGGTGAGCACCATGCTGACAGCCATGCTGCTGATGACGCTGAGCTTCTGGGCCTACAGCTTCGCGGTGGTGTTCACGCGGGCGCGCGCCATCGTGCTGGAGCAGGAGGGCGAGACCGAATGGGTGCGCGCCCTGACACATGCGCGGGAGCTGGCATGAACTGGCAGTCGCTCGACAATTTCCTGCACATGGGCGGCTACGGCCTCTATGTGTGGGGTTCCTATGGGCTGACCTTGGTCGTGATGGTGTTCGAGGCCGCCGCGGTGCGGCGCCGCCAGCGTCGGGCCTTCGTGGCCGCCAAGCAGATTGCAGATCCGGAGAACGAACGATGAAGCCCCGCCACAAACGCGCCGCCCTGATCCTGGGCGTGCTGTCCATCGTCGGCCTGGCCGCCGCCCTGGTGCTGAACGCCTTCAACAGCAATCTGGTGTTCTTCTACACGCCCACCCAGATCGAGGCCAAGGAGGCGCCAGTGGGTCGCACCTTCCGCGTCGGCGGCCTGGTGCAGCCCGGCAGCGTGGTGCGCGAGGGCGTGACGGTGCGTTTCGTCGTCACCGACACGGTGAAGAATGTGCCGGTGAGCTACGAGGGCGTGCTGCCCGATCTGTTCAAGGAGGGCAAAGGCGTGGTGGCCCAGGGCCAGTTGGGCGCCGACGGCCGCTTTGCCGCGCGCGAGGTGCTGGCCAAGCATGACGAGAACTACATGCCGCCGGAAGCCGCCGACGCCTTGCAGCGTGCCGACAAGATGCGCGCCAAGATGCAGGGCACGCTCAGCCCCGCGACAGCTGAGGGAGCCCACAAATGATCCCCGAACTCGGACAAGTGCTGCTCCTGCTGGCCCTGGCCGTGGCCCTGATCCAGGGCGTGCTGCCGCTGGCCGGGGCGCAGCGCGGCCGCGCTGACTGGATGGCGCTGGCGCGCCCCGCCGCCGCCGTGCAGTGCCTGCTGGTGCTGGCCGCCTTCGCCTGCCTGACCTCGGCCTTTGTGCGCCACGACTTCTCGGTGCTCTACGTCGCCTCCAACTCCAACTCGCTGCTGCCGCTGCCCTATCGCATCGCCGCGGTATGGGGTGGCCATGAGGGCTCGCTGCTGCTGTGGGTGCTGATGCTGAACCTCTGGACGGTGGCGGTGGCGCGCTTCAGCCGCAGCCTGCCCAGTGTCTTCGTGGCGCGCATCCTGGCGGTGCTGGGCCTGGTGGCGGCGGGCTTTCTGCTCTTCATGCTGGTGACCTCGAATCCCTTCGAGCGCCTGTTGCCCGCCGCGGCCGACGGGCGCGACCTGAATCCGCTGCTGCAGGACCCCGGCATGGTGGCGCATCCGCCCATGCTTTACATGGGTTATGTCGGTTTCTCGGTGGCCTATGCCTTTGCCATCGCGGCGCTGATCGGCGGCAACCTCGACGCCACCTGGGCGCGCTGGACGCGGCCCTGGACCACCGCGGCCTGGATCTTCCTGACCTTCGGCATCGGCCTGGGCAGCTGGTGGGCCTACAACGAGCTGGGCTGGGGCGGCTGGTGGTTCTGGGACCCGGTCGAGAACGCCTCCTTCATGCCCTGGCTGGTGGGCACGGCGCTGATCCATTCGCTCGCCGTCACCGAAAAGCGCGGCAGCTTCAAGGTCTGGACCGTGCTGCTGGCCATCATGGCCTTCTCGCTCTCGCTGCTGGGAACCTTTCTGGTGCGCTCGGGCGTACTGTCCTCGGTGCACGCCTTTGCCACCGACCCGCGCCGCGGCCTCTTCATCTTGATCTTCCTGGTGCTGGTGATCGGCGCCTCGCTATTGCTGTTCTCCTGGCGCGCGCCCAGCGTCGGCCTGGGCCAGCGCTTCGGCCTGCTGTCCAGGGAGACCTCGCTGCTGGTCAACAATATGCTGCTGGCGGTGGCCTGCGGCGCGGTGCTGCTGGGCACGCTCTATCCGCTCTTCCTTGATGCCATGGGCATGGGCAAGATCTCGGTGGGGCCGCCTTACTTCGACACCGTGTTCACCCTCATCATGGCGCCCCTGCTGATGCTGCTGGGCATAGGCCCGCTGATGCGCTGGAAGCAGGACCAGGTGTCAGGTCTTGCGCGCCGCCTGCGCTGGGCCTTGTTGATTGCCATCGCTGCCGCCGTGCTCAGTGGCTGGCTGGCCGGGCGCATCGCGCCGGCCACCACTGGCGCCTTGGCGCTGGCCTACTGGATCGTGGCATCGATAGGCGTGGACCTGATTGAGCGACTTCGCCCCAAGAGTGGCATGGGTGGGAGCGTGATCGGGCGCCTGCGCCTGCTGCCGCGCGCCATGCTCGGCATGTGGATCGCGCACCTGGGCGTGGCACTGTTTGCCTTCGGCGTGGCCATGGTCAAGACCTACGAGACCGAGCGCGACGTGAAGATGAGCGCCGACGCCAGCACAGAGGTGGCGGGCTACCGCTTCCGCATGGTGTCGGTGAGCGATGTGCAGGGCCCCAACTATGTGGCGGCGCAGGCGCTCATCGAGGTCAGCCGCGACGGCCGCTTGCTCGCCACCCTGCGCCCCGAGAAGCGCATCTACAAGGTGCAGAGCAACCCCATGACCGAGGCGGCGGTGGACAGCAATCTGCTGCGTGACCTCTACATCTCGATGGGCGAGCGCCTCGACAACGGCGACTGGATCGTGCGCGTGCAGCACAAGCCCTTCATCAACTGGATCTGGCTGGGCTGCCTGGTGATGATGGGCGGTGGCCTGCTGGCCACCAGCGACCGGCGCTATCGCAGCCGGCAGACGCGCAGCGCGGCGTTGCCCGTGGCCATGGCCGGGGAGGGCAGGCAATGAACCGCTTCCTGCTGCCCCTGGGCGCCTTTTTGCTGCTGGCCCTGTTCCTGGCGCTGGGCCTGCGCCTCAATCCGCGCGAGGTGCCGTCGCCCCTGATCGACAAGCCCGCACCCGCCTTCCAGGCCAGCACGCTGGCGCGGCCCGAGGCGAGCATCAAGCGCGAGGATCTGCTGGGCAAGGTCTGGGTGCTGAATGTCTGGGCTTCCTGGTGCGCGGCCTGTCGCGACGAGCATGCCTTGCTGGTGGACTTCTCGCGCCGCGGCGTGGCGCCCATCTACGGCCTCAACTACAAGGACAAGCGTGAGGACGGCCTCGCCTGGCTGGGTCGTTTCGGCAACCCCTATACCGACACGCTGTTCGACCCCCAGGGCCGCATCGGCATCGACTACGGTGTCTACGGTGTGCCCGAGACCTTTGTGATCGACCGCGCCGGCATGATCCGCTACAAGCACATCGGACCGGTCACGCCCGAGGTGCTGCGCGACAAGATCGAACCGCTGCTGAGGAAGCTCGATGCCAATGCGTGAACGAATCCTGCATGTCTTGCTGGCGGCGCTGCTTTGCTTGGCGCTGGGCCGCGCCCAGGCCAGCGAAGCCCCGCCGGTGGCCGCCAATGCCGAGATCGAGGCGCGCATGATGGTGCTGGCCGCCGAGCTGCGCTGCCTGGTGTGTCAGAACCAGACCATCGCCGATTCGCATGCCGGCCTGGCCGAGGATCTGCGCCGGCAGATCCGCGAGATGCTGGCCAAGGGCATGAGCGAGCGTCAGATCCTCGACTACATGACCGAGCGCTACGGCGACTTCGTGCTCTATCGCCCACCCTTCAAGGCCAGCACCCTGCTGTTGTGGGTGGGACCGGGCCTGCTGTTGCTGCTGGCCCTGGGCACGCTGTGGCGGGTGCTGCGGCGCCGCCAGGCCATGGCGCCCGAGGCCTTTGATCCCGACACGCCCGATGATGAAAGTACACCATGAGTAGCGCAGCGCCGACGCCGGCCGCCCGACCCTCAGCCCGCCTGCTGCTGGCCCTGACCCTGTTTGCCCTGCTGTTTACCGCCGCAGGTTACGCATGGCTGGGCAATCCGGCGGGCCTGGCCCATGTGCCTGGCCGGGCGCCCGAGCAGGCTGGTGGCCATGGTTCCGAGGCCAAGCAGTTCGAGGCCATGGCCGAGCGCCTGGCCGAACGCCTCAAGAGCCGGCCCGACGACGCCGAGGGCTGGACCATGCTGAGCCGCTCCTATGCGGTGTTGGGTCAGTTCGACAAGGCAGTGACGGCCTATCAGCGCGTCGTCAAGCTGCGCCCGGACGATGCCCAGGTGTACGCCGACTACGCCGACGCGCTGGCGATGGCGAATGGCAGCAAGCTCGATGGCGAGCCCGAGACGCTGATCAAGCGCGCGTTGGAGCTGGATCCTGGCAATGCCAAGGCCCTGTCGCTGGCCGGCACCCTGGCCTTCGACCGCGGCGATGCGGCCAGCGCGGCGCGGCATTGGGAACGTGCTCTTCAAGGCATGGAGCCTGGCAGCGAGCTGGCACAGCAGCTGCAGGGCGCGCTGGCCGAAGCACGCCAGCGTGCCGGCCTGTCGACGGCTGGCGCCAGCCTGCAGGTGCGCGTGAGCCTGGCGCCCGAGCTCGCCGCCAAGGCCGCGCCCGACGACACCTTGTTCGTGTTCGCGCGCGCCGCGCAAGGATCCAAGGCGCCGCTGGCCATCCAGCGCCGCCAGGTCAAGGAACTGCCGCTCACGCTCACGCTGGACGACTCGATGGCGATGAACCCGGCGCTCAAGCTCTCCGGCGCCGAGCAGGTGGTGGTGGGTGCGCGCATCAGCAAGAGCGGCAATGCGATGCCGCAGCCGGGGGATATGCAGGCGCTGTCGGCGCCGCTCAAGCCGGGCGCGGCCCAGGTTCAGTTGCAGATCAAAGACCTGTTGCCCTGATGCGAAAGCTGCCTGCCATCTTTGCATGGCGAGCAAAACAGACGGCATCGCCAGGCAGCCAGCGCGGGAGTAAGCTCGCCAGCCCAAGAATCAGAATCAGGAGACCTGGATGAGCAACAAGCCCTTGTCGCCGGCCGAAAGTGCGCTGCGTGATGCTGCGCTCGACTACCACCGCAGCCCCACGCGCGGCAAGATCGCCGTCACGCCGACCAAGGCGCTCTCCAATCAGCGCGACCTCTCGCTGGCCTACTCGCCCGGCGTGGCCTATGCCTGCCTGGCGATCGAGGAAGATCCCTCGCTGGCGGCCGAGTACACCTCGCGCGCCAACCTGGTGGGCGTGATCACCAATGGCACGGCGGTGCTGGGCCTGGGCGATATTGGCCCGCTGGCCGGCAAGCCGGTGATGGAGGGCAAGGGCTGCCTGTTCAAAAAATTCGCCGGCATCGATGTGTTCGACATCGAGCTGGCCGAGCGCGACCCCGACAAGCTGGTCGACATGATCGCCGCGATGGAGCCCACGCTGGGCGGCATCAACCTCGAGGACATCAAGGCGCCCGAATGCTTCTACATCGAGAAGAAGCTGCGCGAGCGTATGAACATCCCGGTCTTCCACGACGACCAGCATGGCACCGCCATCATCTCCAGCGCCGCGCTCTTGAATGGCCTGGAGCTGGTGGGCAAGGACATTGCCCAGGTCAAGGTGGCGGTGTCGGGCGCGGGCGCGGCGGCGATCGCCTGCCTGGACGTGATGGTGGGCCTGGGCGTGCAGCGCGCCAATGTGTTCGTGTGCGACTCCAAGGGCGTGATCCAGAGCGAGCGCGAGGACGCCAAGGCCGGCAAGCTGGACGAGTCCAAGCAGCGTTATTGCCAGGTCACGGGCGCGCGCACGCTGGGCGATGTGGTGGACGGTGCCGATGTCTTCCTGGGTTGCTCGGCCGCCGGTGTGCTGACGCAGGCCATGGTCAAGAGCATGGCCGATCGCCCCATCATCCTGGCGCTGGCCAATCCCGAGCCCGAGATCCGTCCCGAGCTGGCCAAGCAGGTGCGGCCCGATTGCATCATCGCCACCGGCCGCTCGGACTATCCCAACCAGGTCAACAACGTCCTGTGCTTCCCCTACATCTTCCGTGGCGCGCTTGACTGCGGCGCCACCAAGATCACCGAGGCCATGAAGCTGGCCTGTGTGCGCGAGATCGCGGCGCTGGCCAAGGCCGAGACCAGCGACGAGGTGGCCGCCGCCTATGTGGGTCAGGAACTCAGCTTCGGCCCCGACTACCTGATCCCCAAGCCCTTCGATGCGCGCCTGATCCTGCGCATCGCGCCGGCGGTGGCCAGGGCCGCCGAGGAATCCGGCGTGGCCGAGCGCCCCATCAAGGATCTGGCAGCCTATCGCCAGTCGCTGGAGCGCTTCGTCTACCAGACCGGCATGTTCATGCGCCCGGTGTTCAATGCCGCCAAGGCATCATTTGCCAAGGGTTCGGCGGCACGCGTGATCTACGCCGAGGGCGAGGACGAGCGCGTGCTGCGCGCGGTGCAGGTGGTGCTGGACGAGGGCCTGGCCAAGCCCACCCTGATCGGCCGCCCCGAGGTGATCGCGATGCGCATCCAGCGCGCCGGCCTGCGCCTCAGGCTGGGCGAGGATGTGCAGCTCATCGACCCCGACAACGACGCGCGCTTCCGCCAGTACTGGGAGACCTATCACAAGGCGATGGGCCGGCGCGGCTTCACGCCCGAGATGGCCAAGGCAGCGGTGCGCCGCTCGGCCACCACCATAGGCGCGCTGGCGATCAAGCTGGGCGATGCCGACGCGATGATCTGCGGCATGGTGGGGCGCTTCGACTCGCACCTGGAGCATGTGGCCGAGCTGATCGGCCTCAAGCCCGGGGCGCAGAGCTTCGCCACCATGAATGCGCTGATGTTGGAGCAGCACACGCTCTTCATCACCGACACCTTTGTCAACGATGATCCGAGCGCCGAGCAGCTTGCCGAGATCGCCGCGATGGCGGCCGAGGAGGTGCAACGCTTTGGCCTGCCACCCAAGCTGGCCTTTGTCTCGCACTCGATGTTCGGCTCCAGCAAGCGCCCCTCGGCCATCAAGATGCGGCGCGCCCACGAGCTGTTCGCGGCCGCCCATCCCGAGATCGAAAGCGATGGCGAGATGCATGGCGACGCCGCGCTCTCGGAGAGCGTGCGCCAGGCCTTTCTGCCCGACAGCACGCTCAAGGGCTCGGCCAATCTGCTGGTGCTGCCCACGCTGGATGCCGCCAACATCCTCTTCAATGTGCTGAAGATCACCAGCGGTCATGGCGTCACGGTGGGCCCGGTGCTCTTGGGCGCGGCGGCGCCGGTGCATATCCTCACGCCCTCGGCCACGGTGCGCCGCATCGTCAATATGACGGCGCTGGCGGTGGCCGATGTGCTGGCCGGGAAATCCTGATCTTCTGTAATCGGGCGTAACCGATGGGGGCCTCTAATTGGGGCTCATAATCGTTTGCCTGTAACTGAATTACTGCGAGTGCCCCATGTCCCGAGCCACCAAGATCGTCGCCACCCTTGGCCCCGCGTCCTCCACCCCCGAGGTGCTGGAGCGCATGATCCGGGCCGGCGTCGACGTGGTGCGGCTGAACTTCTCGCATGGCAAGGCCGAGGACCATATCGCCCGCGCCGGCCTGGTGCGTGAGGCCGCCGCGGCGGCCGGCAAGCAGGTCGCCATCATGGCCGACCTGCAGGGCCCCAAGATCCGCGTCGGCAAGTTCGAGCACGGCAAGATCGAGCTCGTCAACGGCAACAAGTTCATCCTCGACGCCGACCGTACCGAGCTCGGCAACGAGGAGGCCGTGGGCCTGGACTACAAGGAGCTGCCGCGCGATGTGAAGCCCGGCGACACCCTCCTGCTCAACGACGGCCTGCTGGTACTGACGGTCGACGCGGTGCGCGGCGCGGCGGTGTTCACCACCGTCAAGCTGGGCGGCGAGCTGTCCAACAACAAGGGCATCAACAAGCAGGGCGGCGGCCTCACCGCGCCGGCGCTGACCGCCAAGGACATGGAAGACATCAAGACCGCGATGAGCTTCCAGGCCGAGTACGTGGCCGTCAGCTTCCCCAAGAACGCCACCGACATGGAAATGGCGCGCCAACTCTGCAATGTGGCCGGCGAGCCCTACCGCCACAAGCCCGGCCTGATCGCCAAGATCGAGCGCAGCGAGGCGATCCCGCATCTGGAGTCCATCCTCAAGGCCAGCGACGGCATCATGGTGGCGCGCGGCGACCTGGCCGTGGAGGTGGGCAATGCGGCCGTGCCGGCGCTGCAAAAGCGCATGATCAAGCTGGCGCGCGAGCTCGACAAGGTGGCCATCACCGCGACCCAGATGATGGAATCGATGATCGTCAATCCGGTGCCCACCCGTGCCGAGGTCAGCGATGTGGCCAACGCGGTGCTGGATGGCACCGATGCGGTGATGCTCAGCGCCGAGACCGCGGCCGGCAAGTTCCCGGTCGAGACCATCGAACAGATGGCCGCGATCGCGCTGGAGGCCGAGCGCGCCGAGTTCGTCAGCCTGGACACCGACTTTGCCGGCCGCCAGTTCGGCCGCATCGACCAGAGCATCGCAATGGGCGCGCTCTTCACCGCCTACCACCTCGGTTGCAAGGCCATCCTGGCGCTCACCGAGTCGGGTTCCACCGCGCTGTGGATGAGCCGCCACCGCATCCAGGTGCCTATCTACGCGCTCACCACGCAAGCGATCAGCCAGACCAAGATGACGCTGTACCGTAACGTCAGGCCGCTGCTCATGCCCAAGTACGAGGACCGCGACACCGCGCTGGCTGCGGCCGAGAAGATTCTGGTGGACAAGGGTGTGCTGATGCCCGGAGATACCTACGCCATCACCTGCGGCGAGCCGATGGGCTACCCCGGTGGCACCAATATGCTCAAGGTTTGCAGGGTGGGTTGAACCTCACCCGTTCTGCGCGCTCTTCACCAGCGCCGCGATGCGCGGCGTCATATGGGTGGGCAGCAGTTCCACCTCCTGGTGGGCGCGCGCAAAGACGCGGAACAGCTCGTCTGTGAAGCCGTGGCCCACGTCCTCAACGCCGGCGAAGCTGATCTCGGCGCGGCGAAACTGCGGCAGCCGCGCCGCCACGCGCCGCGCCTGGGCGCGGCTGTCCAGCGCCTGGCCGGGGCCGGCCAGCAGGCGCAAATGGATGGTGGTGCGGTCGAACTCGATGCCGCTACCGTCCATGCTCCAGGCCTCCATCACCTGATCCAGGGTGCGCGTGGTATCCAGCGCCACCGACATATAGATCGAGCTGCCCTGGCGCGGCAGCGGCCGGCCGGGTTGCCAGCCGGTGCTCTCCCAGGCGCGGCGCTGGAAGGCCGTGCCATTGGCGTGGATGTCGAACACATCGGCCAGTTGCGAGCTGAAGAACAGGCCGCGGCCGGTGTGCATTTCGGGTTGGCTGGTGAGGCGGCCCTTGCTCAGCTCCAGCATGGCGTGCTGCGGGTCGGCAATGTCGAAGGCCTCGCAGATCTTGTTGAACACGCCGCAACCATCGTCCGACACCAACAGCTGCGCGTGGCTGGGGGTCTGGCGCAGCGACACGGTGACGCTGCTGCCGCCGCTATGGTCGACGGCGTTGTTCACCAGCTCGGTGAAGCCATGCTGGACCATGCGCGCCACATGCCGGGGCAGCTCGAAGTTGGGCGCGAAGTCGCGCTGCCAGGGCAGGTCCTCCTGCAGGCCGTAGAGGGTGTAGGAGCGCACCACCTGGCGTAGCAGGCCGGGGCCATAGACCGGGCGGCGGCTGCTACCGCTGCGCGTGAGCCACTGCGCATCGACCAGGCGGCGCAGCGCGGCCAGGCTGGCGCGGTGGCTGGCGCCGGTGCGCTCTTCCACATGGGCGGCCAGGTCCAGCCCATGCTCGCGCGCGGCCGCGGTGATCCAGAGCGTCAGGTGATCGAGGGCAAGTCGGGTCATAGGGGCTTTACGGCGGGTCTGGTAACAGACTAATGGGAGGCGCTGGGCGCCGCAAGCGAGCTTGCACGCCCCCGTGGCTGGGGCGACACTGGTCTCGCCGCTAGAATCGTCGGCAGTTACGGCGCGGTTACATGGCAGGGGGGCTTGCGGCCCGGCGCCTTGCGCCAGCAGGTTTTTTTCTTATCTTCCTCGGAGAACTTCCATGGCTCTCGTATCCATGCGCCAATTGCTGGACCATGCCGCCGAACACGGCTACGGCATCCCGGCCTTCAACGTCAACAACCTGGAGCAGGTGCAGGCCGTGATGGCCGCGGCCGACGAGGCCGGCGCCCCGGTGATCCTGCAGGCCTCGGCCGGCGCGCGCAAATACGCCGGCGAGAGTTTCATCAAGCATCTGGTGATCGCCGCCGTCGAGTCCTATCCGCATATCCCGGTGGTGATGCACCAGGACCATGGCCAGACCCCGGCGATCTGCCAGGGCGCGATCGACCTGGGCTTCAGCTCGGTGATGATGGACGGCTCGCTGCGCGCCGACGGCAAGACCCCGGCCGACTTCGCCTACAACGTCGACGTGACCCGCCAGGTGGTGGAGCTGGCGCACAAGGTGGGTGTCACCGTCGAAGGTGAGCTGGGCTGCCTGGGATCGCTGGAAACCGGCCAGGCCGGCGAGGAAGACGGCATTGGCGCCGAGGGCGTGCTGGACCATTCGGCCCTCTTGACCGACCCCGAGGAGGCCGCCCAGTTCGTCAAGGCCACCGGCCTGGACGCTTTGGCCATCGCCATCGGCACCAGCCATGGCGCCTACAAGTTCAGCCGCAAGCCCACAGGCGACATCCTGGCGATCAGCCGCGTGAAGGAAATCCACGCCCGCATCCCCAACACCCATCTGGTCATGCATGGCAGCTCCAGCGTGCCGCAGGAACTGCTGGCCATCATCAACCAGTACGGCGGCAAGATGAAGGAAACCTACGGCGTGCCGGTCGAGGAAATCCAGGAAGCCATCAAGTTCGGCGTGCGCAAGATCAATATCGACACCGACATCCGTCTGGCCATGACCGGCGCGGTGCGCAAATTCCTGGCCGAGAATCCCGAGAAATTTGACGCACGCGAGTGGCTCAAGCCGGCCCGCGAGGCCGCCAAGGCGGTATGCAAGCAGCGCTATATGGAGTTCAATTGCGAGGGCCAGGCGGGCAAGATCAAGGCACGCAGCCTGGTTGACGTCGCGGCGGCCTATGCGCGCGGCGAGTTGAATCAAGTCGTGCAGTAACAGACTCCACAAGAAGAAGGACAGCGATTCGCGTTTGTGGCCCGAGGGTGCGAACCCCCGGGCCCTTTTTTTGCCCGATCCGCATGCATTGCGCGCCTAAAATCCAGCCCTCTTCGTTGGAACCCCCGCCATGACCGCTGCTGCCCTGCTGAACTCCTCGCTGACCTCGCTGCCCCTGATCGCCCGTGGCAAGGTGCGCGAAAACTATGCGGTGGGCAGCGACCGCATCCTGATGGTGGCGAGTGACCGCATCTCGGCCTACGACGTCATCATGGGCGAGCCCATCCCCGGCAAGGGCGCGCTGCTGACCCAGATGGCGCTGTTCTGGTTCAAGCGGCTCGATGGCATCGTGCCCAATCACCTCACCGGCGAGGACCCGCTCTCGGTGGTGAGCGAGGCCGACAAGGCGCAGGTGCGCGATCGCTCCATGCTGGTCAAGCGCCTCAAGCCCCTGCCCATCGAGGCAGTGGTGCGTGGCTATCTGGCCGGCAGTGGCTGGGCCGAGTACAAGCAAAGCGGCGAGGTCTGCGGCGTCAAGCTGCCGGCCGGCCTGCGCAACGCCAGCAAACTGCCGGCACCCATCTTTACGCCGGCCACCAAGGCCGAGATGGGTGATCACGACGAGAACATCAACTTCGCGCGCTGCGTCGAGATCATCGGCCAGGACCTGGCCGAGCGCGTGCGCGACATCTCGATCCAGCTCTACCAGCGCGCCGCCGACTATGCGCTCAGCAAGGGCATCATCATCGCGGACACCAAGTTCGAGTTCGGGCTGGACGCCGATGGCACGCTGACCCTGATGGACGAGGTGCTGACGCCCGATTCCTCGCGCTACTGGCCGGCCAAGAGCTATGCGGAGGGCAGCAACCCGCCCAGCTACGACAAGCAGTACCTGCGCGACTGGCTGGAGCAGGCCCAGGTGGATGGCAAGCCCTGGGGCAAGGTGGCGCCGGCGCCGGCCCTGCCCGCCGAGGTGATTGAACAGACGGCGGCCAAGTACCGCGAGGCGCTGGAACGCCTGACGCGCTGAGGCGCAGCAACTGGGGGCGGGCCATGCAAGAGATCAAGTCGCGCCTGCTCAAGCAGCTGGACCAGCAGATCGCTGCCGCGCCCTCGCCGGTGCAGGCGGCATGCTTCAAGGCCAAGCGCGCGATGCTGCTGGCGCGCCATGGTGCGCTGGTGGAAGCGCGCGCGGAACTCACCGGACTGCATCAGCTCGCCTTCCAGCACCCCCATCCCGAAATCGGCGCCTGGCTGCATATGGCCGAGGGCCTGATGAGCTATTACACCGACTTCAGCGCCAGCACCCAGGACAAGGTGCAGCGCGCCTATGCGATCGCCAAGTCGGTGGGCGTGGCCGAGATCGAGTCGCTCGCCTGCGCCTGGCTGGCCCAGCTGGCCTATGTTCGCCATGATCTGCCGGCGATGCTGGAGCATGTGCGCACCTGCCTGCGCACGGCCGCACCCGAGCACCGCGTGGCACGCAGCCGTGCCTGCATGAGCATGGGTCTTGCCTGGCACCATGCCGGCGCGCCTGAGCAGGCCCAGCCCTGGTATGCGAAGGCGCGCGCCCATGCCGCTGCCGAGGGCGACGACGCCACCCTCTCGGCGCTGATGTACAACATGGCCGAGATGCGCACCGCCGAGGCGCGGCGCCTCGCGCTCTCGGCACCGGCCCAGGCGCGGCCGGAGCTGCTGCTAGGCGTGGATTCGGTGCGTCACTACGATGCCGCCGTCGGCGCGGCGGCGATGGCCGGCCTGACGCCGGTGTTGCGTGCCCAGATCCTGGCCATCCAGGGCGACTACGAGCAGGCCCGTCAGCTCTATGAGGAACATCTGCCGCTGGCGATGTCGCGCGGGCTGGAACGCCTGGGCAGCAGCCTGCTGGCCGATCTGGCCTGGTGCCGCATCAACTGCGGCCAGCGCGAACATGCGCTGCACCAGGCCCGCGAGGCCGAGATCGAACTCGATCCGCGCTGCGACGTCGACGACCGCGCCGCCACCCATAGCCGTCTGGCCCAGGTCTATGCGGCGCTCGATGATCAGGCCAACGCCCAGCGCCATGCCGTGGCAGCGCAGCGCGAATGGGCCGAGTTTGCGCGCCAGCAGCAGAGCTGGCGCGAGCAGCTGGCCGCCGCCGCGCTGCAGCCTTCCTAAAACAGCGCCATGCTGAGCTTGCGGCGGTACTGGTCGATGAGCGGATCGCTGGACGCCACGCTGGTCTGACCCGCCAGCTGCAGGGCCCCGGCCTTGGGTTCGCCGGCCGTTGCAGCCGCCGTCTTGGCGACCGGCTTGGTCAGCAGTTCCAGGATCGCCACATAGGCCTTGCGCGCCGCCTCCTGGTTCCATGCCTTGTCGCGCATGATGATCTCAAGCAGCTCGTCCATCGCCTCGGTGTGGCGCAGCGCGGCCAGATGCAGCTGGGCGAGGGCGTAGCGGGCCTCGAAATCACGCTTGTTGGCGGCAATCGCGGCCTGCAACGCGCCCGCGTCCAGCGTGGGCGCGCGTTCGGCCGCCTGCAGCCAGATCGACAGCGCCGCAAAGCGGGCATGCGGGGTGATGGTGTCGGCGGCGCGTGCGGCCACCGGCTCGAAGGCGCTGCGCGCGGCCGCCACCTGGCCGGCCTCCAGCAGGGCCTTCACCAGGTCGAAGCGCGCCACCTCGTTGGCCGGGTCGGCCGCCACCGCGGCGGTCAGCTTGTCGAGTGCCGAGGCGGTGTCGCCCTCGGCCAGCAGGGCCTCGGCCTCGGCCATGTCCTCCTCAGCCGCCAGCTCGTCGGGGCTGGGCACATGCTTGTCGATGAACTCGCGGATCTGCGCCTCGGGGATCGCGCCTACGAAGCCGTCCACCGGCTGGCCGCCCACGAACATCACGCAGAAGGGAATGCTGCGCACGCCGAAGGCCTGGCTCAGCTGGCTGGCGATCTCGGGTTGCTCGTCGCTGTTGAGCTTGGCCAGGGTGAAGCGGCCGGCATAGGCTGCCTCGAGCTTTTCCAGCACCGGGCCCAGGCTCTTGCAGGGGCCGCACCAGGGCGCCCAGATGTCCAGCAGCACGGGTTGCTGCAGCGAGGCTTGCAAGAGGTCTTGTTCGAAATTCTGGAGGGTGATGTCGATCATGTCGTCTCGGGGCCTGCGAGGGAATCGGCGGCAGTTGGAGGCTGCCGCCTACAATTCAAGGTTTTCCAGCCTATGGACAGCGCCGTGCAGACTACTTCGTTGCAAAACGCCTCTCCCCTGGTTGGCGTGGTGATGGGTTCCAGCAGTGACTGGGAGACCATGAAGCACGCCGCCGACATTCTCTCCGAGTTCGGTGTCGCTTTCGAGGCGCGGGTGGTCTCGGCGCATCGCATGCCCGACGATATGTTTGCCTACGCCGAAGCCGCCGCGGGCCGCGGCCTGCGCGCCATCATTGCGGGCGCTGGTGGCGCCGCCCACCTGCCTGGCATGCTGGCCGCCAAGACCCTGGTGCCGGTGCTGGGTGTGCCGGTGGCAAGCCGCCATCTGCAGGGCGTCGATTCGCTGCACTCCATCGTGCAAATGCCCAAGGGCATCCCGGTCGCCACCTTCGCCATCGGCACGGCCGGTGCCGGCAACGCGGCCTTGTTCGCCCTGGCCATGCTGGCCCAGGACGATGCGCAGCTGCGCGAGAAGCTCGCCGCCTACCGCGTGCGCCAGACCGAGCTGGCACGCGCCATGAGCAAGGACCTGATCTGATGATGAGCGGCAAGCCTTTGCTGCCGGGCACCGCCACGCTGGGCGTGCTGGGCGGCGGCCAGTTGGGTCGCATGTTCGTGCAGGCGGCGCAAAGCCTGGGCTACCGCACCGTGGTGCTGGATCCGGACGCGCTGAGCCCCGCCGGCGCCGTCGCGCACGAGCATGTCCAGGCCGACTACCTCGACGAGGCGGGCCTGGCAAGGCTGGCCCTGCTGTGCGACGCCATCACCACCGAATTCGAAAACGTGCCGGCCGCGGCGCTGGAGCGCCTGGCGCAGCAGCGCTTCGTGGCGCCGGCCGGCGCCGCCGTGGCGGTATGCCAGGACCGCGCCGACGAGAAGGCGCATTTCCAGGCCAGCGGCGTGGCCTGCGCGCCCTATGCGGTCTTGCGCAGCGAGGCGGATCTCGCGGCCGTGCCGGCCAGTCTGCTGCCCGGCATCCTCAAGACCGCGCGCATGGGCTATGACGGCAAGGGCCAGGTCCGCGTGCGCAGCGCGGCCGAGCTGACCCGGGCCTGGGACGAGCTCAAGCGCGTGCCCTGCGTGCTGGAGCAGATGCTGCCGCTGGCGCTGGAGCTCAGCGTGCTGGTGGTGCGCAATGCCGGTGGCCAGGTGGTGAGCTTCCCGGTGCAGCAGAACCTGCACCGCGACGGCATCCTGGCCGTGACCCAGGTGCCCGCGCCCGCCGCGAGTGCCGCGCTGCAGGCGCAGGCGCGCGAGTCGGCCGAGCGCATCGCCGCCAGCCTGCACTATGTGGGCGTGCTGTGCATCGAGTTCTTCGTGCTGCAGGACGGATCGCTGGTGGTCAACGAGATGGCGCCGCGCCCGCACAACTCGGGCCATTACACGATGAATGCCTGCGACGTCTCGCAGTTCGAGATGCAGGTGCGCGCGCTCGCCGGCCTGCCGCTGCCGACGCCGCGCCTGCATTCGCCCACCGTGATGCTGAACCTGCTCGGCGACCTCTGGTTCGAATCGGGTACCGGTGTCGAGCGCTGCCCCGACTGGGCTGCCGTGTTGGCACTGCCGGGCAGCCATCTGCACCTCTACGGCAAGACCAGCGCGCGCCGCGGCCGCAAGATGGGCCATCTGAACATCACGGCGGCCACGGCCGCCGAGGCCGAGGCGGTGGCGCGCCAGGCCGCGGCCCTGCTGGGCCTGCCCACCGAGTGGTGAGACCGATGTTGCTGGACGGCCAGGACCCCGCCGCGATTGCCCGAGCCGCGCAGGCACTGGCCGATGGTGCCTTAGTGGCGCTGCCCACCGAAACCGTCTATGGCCTGGGCGCACGCGCCGACAGCGACGCCGCGGTGGCGCAAATCTTCGCGGCCAAGGGCCGGCCGGCCGACCATCCGCTGATCGTGCATGTGCTGGACATCGGCGACGCCGAGCGCTTTGCGCAAGACCTGCCCCCGGTGGCGCGGCGCCTGATGCAGGCCTTCTGGCCCGGCCCGCTGACGGTGATCGTGCCGCGCGCCGCGGGCATGGCCGCGGCCGCCGCGGGCGGGCAGGGCAGCATAGGCCTGCGCTGCCCGGCGCATCCGGTGGCGCGCGCGCTGCTGGCGGCGGCGCACAAGCTGGGCGTGCCGGGCGTGGCCGCGCCCAGCGCGAATCGTTTCGGCCGCGTCAGCCCCACCTCGGCCGCCCATGTGCTGAGCGAATTCGAGCCCGGCCTGCTGGTGCTGGACGGCGGCGATTGCGAGGTCGGCATAGAGTCCAGCATCGTCGATTGCAGCCGTGGGCGTCCGGTGCTGCTGCGCCCCGGCGTGCTCACCGAGGCCGAGATCAGCACGGCGGCGGGCGAGCCGCTGGCGCCGCGCGACGCCGCGACACCGCGCGCCTCCGGCACGCTGGCGGCCCATTACGCGCCCAGCGCGGTGGTGCGCCTGCTGGCGCCCGCCGACTTGCAAGCTGCCCTGGCTAAAGAAACCCCTCATGCCCTGGCGGTATATTCGCGCACGGTCGCCGTGCCGCCAGGCCTGTTGCAGCGCGTCATGCCCAGGCATGCGCGGGCGGCGGCCCGGCAACTGTTTGCAGTCTTGCGCGAGTTGGACGCGCAGGGCGCACGCGAAATTTGGATCGAAGCACCCCCGGCCGATGCGGCCTGGGATGGCGTCAGGGACCGTCTGTCCCGCGCCGCAGCCGCCTTTTTTGATGCAGCCTCTTGAGGCGGGCGGCGCCAAGTCAATTTCTCTCGGAGCGTTCATGAGTAAGAAGAAGAGTTTCAAGCATGGGTGGGGACAGGCGGTGCTGGCGCTGCTGAGCGCGGCGGCGATGGCCGGCTGCGGTGGCGGCAGCAGCCAGATCGAGCCCTTTCATCCCACACGCATCATGGCCATGGGGGACGAGGCCAGCTACCTGAGCCCCGAGGGCAAAAAGTACGCGGTGAATGCCGTGGACGACACCACCCTGGCAATCAAGTGCCAGAACAACCCGATCTGGGTGCAGGCCCTGGCCACCCAGTTCGGCCTGCTGTTCCCGCAGTGCAACCCCGACAAGGTGGCCGCGCCCGCGGGCCTGATGTACGCGCGGCCGGGCGCCAAGGTCGACGGCGTGAAGGCGCAGATCGATCAGCAGTTCTCGGCCGGCGGCTTCACCAGCAAGGATCTGGTGGCCATGCTGGTGGGCAGCAACGATCTGCTCGATCTGTATCGCCAGTTCCCGGCCCAGAACCGCGACACCCTGCTGGCCAGCGCCGGCGAGCGTGGCCGCGCGCTGGCCGAGCAGGTCAACCGTGTTGCCAATGCCGGCGGGCGCGTGCTGGTCGTGACGCTGCCGGACCTGGGCCTGACGCCCTATGCCGCCAAGGAAAAGGCCACCAAGACCGACACCGATCGAGCCGCGCTGCTGAGCGAGTTGACCCAGGCCTTCAACTCGCAGATGCGGCTCAACATCATTAACGACGGTCGCATGATCGGCCTGGTGCTGGGCGATGAGATGTCGCAGGCGATCGCCAAATTCCCCGAGGGCTTTGGCTACGCCAACATCACCGTCGGTGCCTGCAAGGTGGCGCTGCCCGACTGCACGACCAAGACCCTGCTCGACACCGCCTCGGCCGACACCTGGCTCTGGGCCGACGATTACTGGATGGCCAACGGCGGCCAGAACCGCCTGGGCCTGCTGGCGCAGACAAGGGCACGCAACAATCCGTTCTAGTCCCCAAGCTCTAAACAGCCCTTAAACCCCGACATTGCCGCGCAATGTCGGGGTTTTTACTTGGGGCCGACCTATTTGTCGAGAAATATAGTCATCGCTCCAAAATAGAACGATCGTTCTTTTTTGGCCGGAGACAACACTCGCAACGAGGTAGGAATGAGCAGCATCAAGACACTGAGCCTGGCGGCCATCGCGGCCGCCGCACTGAGCGCCTGCGGCGGCGGCACCGGCGACAGCAGCCGTGACGACCCGCCACCGGCACGCGGCAACATCGCAACCGCCGTGCTGGCCGGCAAGGCCAGCATCGCCGACATCGACGCCGGCACCGCAGCCAAGGGCCTGCAGCCCCTGTCCGGCAAGGCCAAATGCGATGTCGACATCCGCTACATCGTCTACTTCACGCGCGACCCGCTGGGCCAGCCGGCCACCGCCACCGAGGGCGTGCTGGTGCCCAGCGGCAGCGACCCCGCCTGCAGCGGCGAGCGCCCGGTGCTGCTGTATGCGCATGGCACCAGCACCGCCCACGCCACCAATATGGCCGACGTGAAGAACAACAGCGAGGCCTCGCTGACCATGGCCATGTATGCGGCCCAGGGCTTCATCGTGGTGGCGCCCAACTACCTGGGCTACGACAAGTCCAGCCTGAACTGGCATCCCTACCTGAACGCCGAGGCCTCGGGCGTCGACATGGTCGATGGCCTGCGCGCCGCCAAGGCCCACCTGGCCGCCGAAAGCGCCGTCAAGCCCTCGGCCAAGCTGCTGGTGAGCGGCTACTCGCAAGGCGGCCATGTGGCGATGGCGGTGCACAAAATCATCGAGCGCGACTACGCCAGCGAATTCACCGTCACGGCCTCGGCGCCGATGTCCGGCCCCTACAACATCGTCGGCTTCGGCGATGCGGTGGTGAATGTGCAGCCGAATGCCGGCGCGACCATTTTTGCGCCCATGCAGCTGACGAGTTATCAGAAGTCCTACGGCAACATCTACGGCACGCCCTCGGACGCCTACCAGGCGCCGTTCGACGCCAGTGCCGAGACCCTGTTCCCGAGCGACAAGTCGGTCAGCGAGTTGATCGCCGCCGGCAAGCTGCCGGCGGATCCGAGCTTCACCAAGCTGTTCGGCGCCGGCGGCCTGCTCAAGGACAGCTTCCGCGCCGGCTATGCAACGAGCGGCTTCCGCAAGGCGCTGCAGACCAACACCCTGCTGGGCTGGACGCCCAAGCGCCCGATCGCCCTGTGCGGCGGCAAGCAGGATCCGACGGTGTTCTTCGATGTCAACACCAGCGTCTCCGCGGCCGACCTGAAGTCGCGCGGCGCGCCGCTGATGGGCGCCTACGACCTCGAGAACCTCGCCAGCCTGCCTGCGGGCGTGGCCGGCCAGACCGTCTACTTCGGCTTCCAGCAGGCCAAGGCAGCGGCCGGCCCGGCCGCCCAGGCCCAGTACCACGGTGGCCTGGTGCCGCCGTTCTGCAGCGCCCTGGCGCGCGGCTTCTTCCAACAAGTGCTGGCCAGCGGCCTGTGAGTTGCAGCAGCACGGAGACACTGACATGAAACACAAGCTTTCCTGCGGCCTGCTGGGCGCCTTCCTGACCTGCCTGGCCGGCGCCAGCGCGGCCCAGACCCACAGCATCTATCTGGGCGGCGCCCATATCGATGTGCGCGCCATCTCGACGCCGCTGACCCATTCATCGCTGCCCGACGCGCGCCTGAGCGTGGGCGATGTGGACACCCTGGGCTTCGGCTACACCTACCGCTTTGCGCCCAGTTGGAGCGCCGAGCTGGCGCTGGGCCTGCCGCCCACCCACAAGGTCTATGGCGAGGGCTCGCTGAAGCCCTTCGGCCAGATCTCGGCGGTGCAGCAGATGCCGCCCTCGGCGTTTCTGAACTACCACTTCGGCGAACTGCTGCCCAAGCTGCATCCCTTCGTGGGCCTGGGCATCAACTACACGCGCTTTCCCAAGACGCGCAGCACCGCCTCGGGCGACCTGGCCTCGGGCGGCGCCACCGACATCAAGCTCAAGGACTCCTGGGGTGCGGCTGGCCATGTCGGCCTGACGGTGCAGTTCGACAAGAACTGGTCGCTGGTCAGCACGGTGGCAATGGCCAAGGTGAAGAGCGAGGTGACGGCGGTGAGCCAGACGCGCGAGGGCGTGGTGACGCGCAACAGCACCATCGACTTCCGCCCCATCGTCACCACCCTGTCGCTGGGCTACAGCTTCTAGGCTGCGCTACGGCGCGGCGCCCGGCATGTCCTGCGCGGTCCAGCGCAGCAGGGCGTCCAGGGCCGGCCGCGCCGCCAGCGCGCGGCCATGGTTGACGATGGCCACGAAGGCGTAGCGCTGGCCCGAGACCGAGAGCACATAGCCGGCCAGCGCGCTCACGTCGCGCAGCGAGCCGGTCTTCAGGTGCGCGCGGCCCTGCGCGGCGCCAAAGCGCTTGCTATCGCCGCGCGCCAGCGTGCCGTCCTGGCCCGCCAGCGGCAGCGAGGCCAGCATCTCCGGCATGCTGGGGCTGGACCAGATCTGCAGCAGCAGGCCGCCCAGCTGTGCCGCGCTGAGGCGCGAATCGCGCGACAGGCCCGAGCCATTGCTGAGCAGGAAATCGCCATCGCCCAGGCGCTGGGCCAGCCAGTCGCGCAATTGCTGGCGTGCCAGCTCCAGCGTCACCGGCGCGCCGTCCACCGGCCGGGCCAGGCTCAGCAGCAGTTGCTCGGCCATCAGATTGGCGCTGAACTTGTTGATGTCGCGCACCACCTCGGCCAGCGGCGGCGAGGCGAACTCGAAGCTGAGGGGCGTGGCCGGCGCCTTGCCCTCCAGCACCTCGCCGCCGAGCTTGCCGCCAAGCTCGCGCCACAGCGCCGCCAGCAGCCGGGCGTTGAATGTGCGCGGATCGGGGTCGGCCACCGGCCAGCGCTGCTCGCCACAGGCGGCCGGGTAGCTGCCGCCAAAGCGCGGCCGCCTGCCGTCGCTCCACTGCGCCTTCAGGCCGGCGCGCCAGTCCTCGCAAGGGCCGCCGCTGAGCGGCAGCCGGTTCAGCGCCGCGCCGCCGTCAAGCGGCGGCACATCGCTGCTGACCCAGGCAACGCGGCGCTCCGGATCGGGCCGGAAGGTGTAGGTCAGCGCCTTGTAGTTGAGCAGCAGGGCATCCGGCTGGACATTGCCGGGCCGCCAGGGCTCGCCGTCGAAATCCGCCGGGCTGCCCGCATAGGGCGCGAAGGCGCTGCGGTCCAGCACGATGTCGCCGCGGATCTCGCGCACGCCCAGCGCCTGCACCTGGCGCAGCAGCAGCCAGAGGCGTTCGAGCACCAGCTTGGGATCGCCCGTGCCCTTGATCACCAGATCGCCGTCCAGCACGCCGCTGTCCGGCTGCAGCCTGCCGTTCAGCCAGACCGGCGTGCGCCAGGTCCAGGCCGGCCCGAGCTGCTCCAGTGCGGCCCAGGTGGTGGCCAGCTTGGCCAGTGAGGCCGGGTTCATGGCCTGCCTGGCCTGCCACTCGAACTGCGCGCCCGCGGGCTGCATCGCATGGATCCAGATGCCCAGACTCTCGGGCGGCAGCTGCGCCTGCTTGAGGGCCTGCTGCACCGCTGCCAGCTCGGCCGGCCAGGGGGCGGCAGCGAGTGCGGTGGCGCCGGCCAGCAGCCATGCGGCGAGACCCGCGCGGAGGTGATGATGCAAGCTTGTCAAGCGCATGGCGACGATGATCGCACGGCTACACTTGCCCCCATGACCGTGCTGCTGGCCCTCGATAGTTCCACCGAAAGCATGGCGCTGGCCCTGATCACCCCGGCCGAGCGCCTGCTGCATGAGGGCGAGGGCGGTGCCAAGGCCTCGGCCCAGATGGTGCCCGCCGCGCTGGCGCTGCTGGCGCGTGCCGGCCTGCAACTGGCCGATGTCGACGCGATCGCCTATGGCCAGGGCCCCGGCGCCTTCACCGGCCTGCGCACCGCCTGCGCGGTGGCCCAGGGCCTGGCCCTGGGGGCCGGCAAACCGGTGCTGGCGATCGACAGCCTGATGCAGGTGGCCGAGGATGCGCGCCAGCAGGCCGCGTGCGCCGGCACCGTGCTGGGCGATGCGGTGTGGGTGGCGATGGACGCGCGCATGAACGAGATCTATGCCGCCGCCTACCGCTGGCAGGACGGGCGCTGGCTGCCCCTGGTAGCACCCGCGCTCTACGGCGCCGACAGCCTGAACGCCTGCTGGGCCGACACGAACTCCCTGCCGCCGACGGCGGTGGCCGGCTCGGCGCTGGCGGTGTTCGCCGACGCGCTGCAGACGGGCAACGCCAGCCGCTGGCCCGAGACACGCTCGCGCGCCGCGGCGCTGGCCGAGCTGAGCCAGCAGGCCTGGGACGCCGGTGCGCTGCGCGACGCCGCCGAGGCCATGCCGGTCTATGTGCGCGACAAGGTGGCCTTCACCACCGCCGAGCGCCTGGCCGCACGCGCCTCATCATCATCATGAGCGCCCAGCTGTCCGCCGCCTGGGCGCCCGGCCCGCTGGCCCAGTTCGGGCTGCGCGCGATGACGGTGCAGGACCTCGACGCGGTGCTGGCGATCGAGCTGCGTGCCTACCCGTTCCCGTGGACGCGCGGCAATTTCATCGATTCGCTGGCCGCCGGCTATGGCGCCTTCGTCTGGCACGACAGCCAGGGCCAGCTGCAGGGCTATTTCCTCGCCATGAAGGGCGTGGACGAGTTGCACCTGCTCAACATCACGGTGCGCCCCGAGTACCAGGGGCGCGGCCTGGCGCGCCTGCTGCTGGACGGCCTCAGCCATTGGGCACGCGACCAGGCGGCGCAGCAGATCTGGCTGGAGGTGCGCCACAGCAATGCGCGCGCGCGCCAGGTCTATGCCCGCTACGGCTACACCGAAGTGGGCCTGCGGCGTGCCTATTACCCGGCCGAGGGCGGGCAGCGCGAAGACGCCATTGTGATGAACCTGGCGGTGGCCCAATGAGCTATTCGGAACGCCAGCAGGCCATGCTCGAGGCGATGGGCATCAAGGTCTGGACGGCCCCTACCGTCACACCTCGCACCACGCCTCCCACCACGCCTCCCACCACGCCCCCTGCTGCCGCAGTTGCGGCCCCGCCATCAGCTGTTGCCGAGGCAGCGGCGCCCCTCGCAGCCGTATTGCCGCCCGTGCCCGTCATGCCACCGGCGCCGTCGCTTCCCGCCGGTGCGCGCGAGCAGGCGATTGCCGCGCTGGACTGGACGGCGCTGCGCGAGAGCGTGGCCGGCTGCCGGGCCTGCGGCCTGTGCGAGGCGCGCAAGCAGACCGTGTTCGGCGTTGGCAATGAGCAGGCGCATTGGATGGTGGTGGGCGAGGCGCCCGGCGAGCAGGAGGACCTGCAGGGCGAGCCCTTCGTAGGCCAGGCCGGCAAGCTGCTCGACAATATGCTGCGTGCGCTGGGTCTGAGCCGTGCCGAGGGCCCACCGTCCTCCCAGGTCTTCATCGCCAATACCCTGAAGTGCCGGCCGCCGCGCAACCGCAATCCCGAGCCCGCCGAGCTGGCCCAGTGCGAGCCCTATCTGAACCGCCAGATCGCCCTGGTGCAGCCCCGCATCATCCTGGCGATGGGGCGTTTTGCGGTGCAGTCGCTGCTGCGCAGCAACGAGCCGATCGGCAAGCTGCGCGGGCGGGTACACGAATACCAGGGCGTGCCCCTGATCGTGACCTACCATCCGGCCTATCTGCTGCGCAATCTGGTGGACAAGGCGCGCGCCTGGGAGGACTTGTGCCTGGCCATGGACACGCTGCAGCGGCAAGGCGACAAGACCTGACAGCTAGCTGAGGAGGCGAGGGCACATGAAGGGCTGGGAACTGCTGCCAAGTGCCGCGACCCGCGTCGATGCGAGCGGCACCATCCTCGAACGCAATGCACAGTTCGTCCTGCTCAGCCAGGGCCAGACCGATTGGGGCTGGCTGCGCCCCGAGGCCGAGGCGCAGCTGTGCGCGCAATGGGCGCTGCCGCAGGACTTCGAACTCGAACTGCAGACCCGCGCCAGCGCCCCGACCTGGCTGAGCTGCCGCTCGCGCTGGGACGCCGAGGGCGCCAGCCATGTCTGCCTCTGGACCGATATCTCGGCCAGCAAGCGCGCCCAGCTGCGCGCGCAGGAGCAAGCCGCGCAACTGCGCCTGCTGGCCGACAACGTGCCGGTGCTGATCGCGCTCTACGACGCCAAGACCGAGCAATGCCTGTTCGCCAACCGCGGCTACGCGCGCATGTTCGGCCTGGACGAGCAAAGCATCGTCGGCCGCACCTTTGCCGAGGTGATAGGCGAGGCGGCCGCCAGGGAGATCCAGCCGCATGTGGACCGCGTGCTGCAGGAACAGGTGGCGGTGGTGTACGAGCGCAAGCTCGAAAGCCCGAACGCCGCACCGCGCTGGATCGAGGTGAACCTGATCCCGCATCTGGACGCCAAGGGCGAGTCGCGCGCCAGCTTCGTGCTGATCGCCGACATCACGCGCCATCGCGTCGCCGAGATCGCGGTGCGCGAGTCCGAGGAGCGCATGGCGAAGTTCATGCACGCCTCGGTGGAGGGCATCGTGTTCCACCGCGACGGCGTCATCACCGATGCCAACGCACCGCTGTGTCAGCTGGTGGGCTACAGCCTGGCCGAGCTGCTGGGCCGCTCGGCCCTGGCTCTGGTGGCGCCCGACCAGCTGCACAGGGTCAGCCAGGTGATGGGCCGCAGCGAGGAAACGCGCTACGAGACGGCGGTGCTGCACAAGGACGGCAGCCGCATCGACGTTGAATTCATCGTGCGCACGCTCTGGCGCGGCGGCGAGAAGCTGCGCATGACCATCGTGCGCGACATCCGCGAGCGCCTGGCGGCGCAGCAGCGCATGCACCACCTGGCGCATCACGATGCGCTCACCGGCCTGCTGAATCGCGGCGCCTTTCTCGAGCGGCTGCGCGAGCGCCTGCTGGCGGCGCGCCGCGACGCGCGGCAGCTCGCCCTGCTGTTCATCGACCTCGACAATTTCAAGCGCGTCAACGATTCGCTCGGCCATCTGGAGGGCGACCAGGTGCTGCGCACCGTGGCCGAGCGCATCGGCGCCTGCCTGCGCGCCACCGACACGGTGGGCCGCTTTGGCGGCGACGAGTTCGTGGTGCTGCTCGACGAGGTGAGCGGCCGCGACGATGTGCATGTGGTGCTGATGGCGCTGCTGAGCGTGGTGGAGGTGCCGGTGCGCGCCGATGGCCGCGACCTCTCGGTCACGCCCTCGATCGGCGTGGCGATGTTTCCCGAACATGGCGACAGCCCCGAGGAGCTGCTGCAGCATGCCGACACCGCCATGTACCTGGCCAAGTCCAGCGGCCGCGCCACCTACGAATTCTTCGAGCCCTCGATGGCGGCCAACGCCTATGCCGACCTGGTGCTGGAGAGCGAGCTGGCGCATGCGATCGCGCGCGACGAGTTCGCGCTCTACTACCAGCCCCAGGTGGACGCGCGCACCGGCGCGCTCAGCGGCGCCGAGGCCTTGCTGCGCTGGCAGCATCCGCAGCGCGGCCTCTTGAGCCCCGAGGCCTTCATCATGGTGGCCGAGAAGCATCGCCTGATGCTGCCGCTGGGCGAATGGGTGATGCGCGAGGCGGCGCGCCAGGCGCGCATCTGGCACGAGAGCGGCGTGGCCGAGGTGCCGATCGCGGTGAACCTCTCCAGCATGCAGTTCCGCCTCGCCAGCTTTGCGCGCTCGGTGGCCCAGGTGCTGGAGCAGGCCGGCGTGCCGGGCGCCTGGCTGGAGCTGGAGCTCACCGAGCGCATGCTGACCGAAGACCTGAGCGGCGTGCCCGAGACGCTCGCCAGCCTGCGCGCCCTGGGCCTGCATATCTCGGTGGACGACTTCGGCACCGGCTACACCTCGCTCTCGCACCTGACCCTGCTGCCGCTGGACAAGCTCAAGATCGACCAGAGCTTTGTTGCCGGCCTGCCCGACGACGAGGGCGCGGTGGCGATCACGCGCGCCATGCTGCAGATGGCCAAGGGCCTGGGTCTGCGCGTCAGCGCCGAGGGCGTGCGCAGCAGCGCGCAATGGGAAGCGCTGGCGCTATGGGGTTGCGACGAGGTGCAGGGCGAGGCGATCGGCGCGCCGATGTCGGCCGCGGCCTTCGAGGCCTGGCTGCGCGGCCGCGTTTCTACAATCGGGGCATGAGCCATGCCCAGACCGCGCCCGAACTAGCCGCCCTGATCCAGCGCGAGATCGAACAAGCTGGGGGGTGGCTGCCCTTCGATCGCTTCATGGCGCTGGCGCTCTATGCGCCCGGCCTGGGCTACTACGCCAACCAGCGCCAGAAGTTCGGGCTGATGCCGGGCAGCGGCTCGGACTTCGTCACCGCGCCCGAGCTCTCGCCCCTGTTCGGCCGCGCCCTGGCGGCGCAGGTGGCGCAGGCGCTGGAGGCCAGCGGCAGCGACGAGGTCTGGGAGTTCGGCGCCGGCACCGGCGCGCTGGCGGCGCAATTGCTGGAGGCGCTGGGCGAGCGCGTGCGGCGCTACCGCATCGTCGACCTCTCGGGCACGCTGCGCGCGCGCCAGGCCGAGCGCCTGCGGCCCTGGGCGCACAAGCTCGAATGGCTGGACCGCCTGCCCGACACCATGCAGGGCGTGGTGCTTGGCAATGAGGTGCTGGACGCGATGCCGGTGCAGCTGCTGAGTTTTGATGGCTGCGTCTGGTGCGAGCGCGGTGTGGTTACCGATGTGACGGCCGAAGGGTCAGGTCTTGCTTTTGCCGACCGGCCCAGCGCGCTGCGTCCGCCGCTGCACGAGCAGATGCTGCCCGGCAGCGTTACCGAGATCCACCCGCAGGCCGAGGCCTTTGTGCGCACGCTCGCGCAGCGGCTTACCAGCGGCGCGATCTTCCTGCTCGACTACGGCTTCCCCGAGCGCGAGTACTACCACCCGCAGCGCCTGGGCGGCACCCTGATGTGCCACCACGAGCACCGCGCCGACGCCGACCCGCTGGCCCTGGTGGGGCTCAAGGACATCACCGCTCATGTCAACTTCAGCGGCATCGCGCTGGCCGGCCAGGAGGCCGGCCTGACCGTGCTGGGCTACACATCGCAGGCGCATTTCCTCATCAACTGCGGCCTGGTCGAGCTGATGGCCGCGGCCGAGCTGCCGCAGCGCGTGATGGCGCACAAGCTGATCGCCGAGCACGAGATGGGCGAGCTCTTCAAGGTGATCGGCTTTGTGGCCGGCGAACCCTTCGAGGCCATCGGCTTTGCGCGTGGGGATCGCTGCCACACCCTTTAGGGGGAGGCTCGGCCCGGGCCGCCGGCCCTAAACTGCGCCCGCTCGTACATACCCGGCGCAGGCGGCCTGCCATCAAGGCTGCACCCACGCCCAAGCAGAGGGAGTCACTCATATGCATCAACATCTTCAGCGCCACAAGCTGGCGATTCTTGCGGCCACCGGCACGCTCTTCCTGGCGGCCTGCGGTGGCGGCGGCGGTGGCGATGGCGGCAACGGGCCCGGCCCGGCGCCGGCGCCCACGGCCCTGGCCATTACCAGCGGCAATTACCAGAGCGTGGCGCAGCAATCGCTGTCCAGCAGCCAGTACCTGCTCGGCTCCGCCGGACTGGTGACCGGTGCCGACGCCGCCGCGGCGCCCTCGCTGCTGGCGCTCGCGGCCCGGCAGGTGCAGGCGCTGCCGGCCTGGTTCCGCAACAAGGCGGGCCTGCCCCTGGTGCAGGGCGCAACCACCAACCAGTCCACCCCCTGCGCCGGCGGCGGGCGTATCGACGCGGTGCTGACCGATGCCAATGGCAACGGCAAGATCGATGCGGGCGATGGCATGGCCATGACCGCCGTGGCCTGCAAGGAAGACGGCGTGAGCATGGACGGCAAGATGGAAATCACCGTCACCAGCGCCAGCGGCGAGTTTGGTTCCAACAGCTTCAGTGCCGGCCTGGATCTCAAACTCAGCGGCTTCACCGCCACCACCGGCATCAGCAAGGTCAGCGGCGACGGCCTGATCCGCGTCTCGCTGACCGCGTCGGGCGCGAACCGGATGAGCCTGAGCATGGACGTGGCCAGCTTCAGCTCCTCGGGGCGCGTGGGCGGCACGGACTTCTCGCAGAAGCTGGAGAACTTCGCGCTGACGCTTCAGACCGCGCCGCAAGGCCTGGGCTTCCAGACCAGCAGCACCGCGCGCGGCGCGCTCACCAGCTCCAGCCTGGAATCCAAGCGCATCAATCTGGAAACCGCCGTGCCCCTGCTGCAGCTCTCGGGCCGCAGCGATCCCAGCGCGGGCCAACTGCTGGTGCGCGGCGCCGCCGACAGCCTGCTGCGCATGACGGTGCAAAGCGATGGCCGCGTCTTGCTGGAGCTGGACGCCGACGGCAACGGCCAGTTCGAGCTGAGCAGCTTCAAGAGCTGGAGCGAGCTGCATTGAGCCTGTTGGCGCGCGCCCAGCTGTCGCTGCTGATATTGCTGGCGCCGGCGGCAGCGTACGCCTCCTGCGGCCTGCAGCAGCTGGGCCTGGCGCTGCAGCAGGCCGAAAGCCGCTGGGCCGAGTTCGATGATGCCCAGGGTCGGCGGCTCTTGAGCGAGCGGGGGCGTCTGCCCGGCGCAGCGCTGGAGCTGCGCGCCGCCTGCACGGAGGGCTGGCCTGCGCTGGAATTGCGCGCGCAGCGGGGCAAGGGCGAGCGCGCCTACCAGGGCCAGAGCAACCAGGGCCAGGCCCTCGCCACCACGGCCGAGCTGCGCGATACCCGCCTGCAGGCACAGCTGTGGCAGCGCGTCGCGCCGGCGCTGGAGCTCGGGCTGCTGAGCGAGTGGCAGCAGATTCATAGAGAGCTGGCGGATGCCGGCGCGGTGCGCGGCTACCCCGAGCGGCATCGCCGCTATCGGCTGGGCCTGGGGCTGCGCCTGCACGGCGAACTCAGCCCGGCTTGGCAGTACATGCTGCAGGGCGAATGGGCTGTTGGCCCCGCGGGCCGGCTGCACCTCGAACTGCCGATCGCCGACCCCGTGGACCTGCCCAGCGGCCGGCTGCAGCGCCAGCTGGGCCTGCAGCTGCAACTGCAATGGAGCATTCCCGATGCACCCGCCTGGCAGCTGGGCGCCGGCCTGGGTTGGCGGCAGGAGCAGCTGAGCGAAGGTGAATTGGCGACGCTGTGGCGCGCAGGAAATGCGGTAGGCGGTGTGCGGCAGCCAAGCACCCGAACGCAGGAATGGGTGCCGGAGCTGGCGCTGCTCTATGTGTTCTAGGTGGATCCCAGCGCCGCCAGCGCCGCCAGCCGCGCCTTCGCAATCGCCGCGCCGATCTGCGGCCCCTTGAGGCCTTGCGCCAGCGCCGCGGCGCTGAGTTCGGCCTGGTTCAGCCCTTGCAGGCAGCGCAGATCGGCCAAGCGCTCGGGGCGCTGCGGATAGGGCCGCTGTTCCAGCCCGAGGCGGCCGCGCGCATCGCATTCGCAGGCCAATAGCAGCTCGGCAAAGCGCTCGGGGCGGCGCAGCGCGTCGCAGCGCTCCAGCAGGTTCAGGCGCGCCTGCGGCGTGAAATCCAGGCTCTGGTGCACATGGGTGTGCTCGCGCGTCATCAGCTCGGCGAGCTCGCGGCAGTCGCTCGGCACGCGCCAGCGTTCGCTAACTTGCCTGGTGAGTGGCAGGCCGCGGCTCTCGTGGGCGATGTGGCGCGGCAGCGCCTCTGGCGGCGTGAGGCCCTTGCCGAGGTCGTGGCACAGGCAGGCATAGCGCACCGTCAGCGGCGCGGCCAGCGCGGCGCAGGCGTCCAGCACCATCAACATATGCACGCCGGTGTCGATCTCGGGGTGGTGCTGGGCCGGCTGCGGCATGCCGAACAGGCGCTCCAGCTCGGGCAGCAGGCGCGCCAGCGCGCCACACTCGCGCAGCACGGCCAGCATGCGCGAGGGCTGCGCCTCCATCAGGCCGCGCGCGAATTCCTGCCAGACGCGCTCGGCCACCAGCGCGTCGACCTCGCCGGCTACCACCATCTCGCGCATCAGCGTGAGGGTCTCGGGCGCTACCGTGAAGCTGGGCAAGCGCGCCGCAAAGCGCGCCAGCCGCAGGATGCGCACCGGGTCCTCGGCAAAGGCCGGCGAGACATGGCGCAAGACCTTGTCGGCCAGATCGCGCTGGCCGCCATAGGGGTCGATGAGGCGGCCGGACTCATCCTCGGCCATCGCGTTGATCGTCAGATCGCGGCGCGCCAGGTCCTGCTCCAGCGTGACCTCGGGGGCGGCATGGAAGGCAAAGCCGTGGTAGCCCGGCGCGGTCTTGCGCTCGGTGCGCGCGAGCGCGTATTCCTGCTTGCTTTTGGGGTGTAGAAACACCGGGAAGTCGCGGCCCACCGGCTGGTAGCCCAGGGCCAGCAGCTGCTCGGGCCGGGCCCCGACGACGACCCAGTCAATGTCGGCCACCGGGCGGCCCAGCAGGGCGTCGCGCACCGCGCCGCCGACCTTGTAGATCTGCATCAGCGCAACTGGCCCTTGGGCCCGCCGCTGACGCGGTAGGGCTCGTCGTCGGCGATGAAGTCCTGCTCGGCCAGCGCGTCGGCCACCCAGGCGGCCACCGCGGGGTGGGCCTGCATGGCGGCCAGATAACGCTGGCAGGGCTCGGACATGGGCAGGCCGTAACGCGTGACGCGCATCACCACCGGCGCGAAGTAAGCGTCTGCGGCGCTGAAGGCGCCGAACAGGAAGGGCCCGCCGCTGGCCGCCAGCGCCTCTTCCCAGGCTGCCTGCATGCGCGCCAGGTCGGCACGCAGCTTGGGTTCGCTGGCCAGCAGGCGCTCACCCACCGCGCTCAGATCGGCCTCGACATTCATCGGGCAGAGGCTGCGCAGGCCGCCAAAGCCGGCATGCATCTCGGCGCACAGGCTGCGTGCGCGCGCACGCTGGCGTGCATCGCGCGGCCAGATCGCCAGCTCGGGGTGGCGATCAGCAATCGTCTCGGCGATGGCCAGGCTGTCCCAGACGGCGAAGCCGTCGTCTTCCCCGTCCAGCAGCAGCACCGGCACCTTGGCCGCCGGTGTGAGCTCGGCCATGGCCCGGTAGAAGCTGGAGCCGGGCGTGAAGTCGAAGCGCAGCTTGCGCTCGCTGAAGGGGATGTCGAAGGCCTTCAGCAGCACCCAGGGGCGCATCGACCAGGACGAGTAGTTCTTGTTGCCGATCACGAGTTGCATGGGGGATCTTGCTCCGGGTTGTGAGAGGGTATTTCGTTCAGCGGTGCGCGCCGCGGCGCAGCAGGTCCATGCTGCTGGCGCCGCTGCGCAGGTAGTCCGCCGCGATGGCTTCCAGCGCATGGGCCTGGATGCCCAGCTCGGCCAGGCCGGGCAGGCTGCCGCTGGCGATATTCGGGACCTGCATCGAGGCCAGGTTGTCGCGCGACATCATGGGCTCGCCCGGCAGGCATTCCATCAGCAGGGCCTGCGCCTGGGCCAGCAGGGCGGGCAGCGGCAGCACAGGGCGCTCGTGGCCGCTCAGGCGGCCGGCCAGCTGCACCAGCTCGCGCAGGCGCAGCCGCTGCGGGCCGGCCAACTCGTAGGTCTTGCCGATGCTGCTGCGGTCCTGCATGCAGCGCAGGATGGCGGCCGCCACGTCCTCCACCCAGACCGGCTGGAACTGCGCGTCCGCGCCCGCCAGTGGCATCAGGGGGAGCCAGGCCTGCAGGGCCGCGAACAGGTTCAGGAAGCGGTCGTCGGCGCCAAACATCACTGAGGGCCGCAGCAGGGTCAGGTCCAGACCGGCGGCCTGCAGCTCGGCCTCGCCGCGCGCCTTGGAGCGCAGATAGCGCGAAGGGGCGTTCGGCCCGACGCCCAGCGCGCTGACATGGATGAGGCGGCGCACGTCCGCGCTGTGGCAGGCCGCCGCCAGGCTGCGCGGCAGCTGCACATGGGCGCGCTCGAAGGCGGCCTCGTCGCCGTGCAGGATGGCCACCAGATTGACCACCAGATCCTGGCCCCGCAGCAGCCGCGTGAGCTGGGCCGGGTCGTGCACATCGGCCTCGGCCAGCGTCAGCCCGGGCAGGATGCGCAGGCTGCGGTGCGCCGCGGGGCGTCGGCTGGGCACCGTGATGGCCGCCGCGCCGCCATGCTGACGCAGCAATTGCTCGCACAGGGCCCGGCCGACGAATCCCGTGCCGCCGAGTATCAGGATTTTGGTGCGCTCGTTCATGGCAGTTCCTGGTTGCTGCTCGGTGCGCTGGCCTCGCGTGGGCCGATCAGCTTGCCCAGGCGCTCGCGCAAGGCGCTGGGCTCGGCACCGAGCAGGCGCGCGTAGACGGTGGCGTTGGACAGCACCTTCTTCACATAGTCGCGCGTCTCGTTGAAGGGGATGCTCTCGGCCCACAGGGCGGCGTCGATCACCGGCCCCTCGCGCCAGCGGCGCGGCCGGCCGGGGCCGGCGTTGTAGGCGGCCGCGGCCATCGCCATCGAGCCGCCGAAATCGTCCAGCACCAGCTTCAGGTAGTTGGTGCCTATGCGCAGATTGAAGTCGCGGTCGGTGAGGTATTCGGGCTTGTAGTCGAGGCCGGCCTTCTTGGCGGTCCAGCGCGCGGTGGCGGGCATCACCTGCATCAGGCCGGAGGCGCCCACATGCGAGCGCGCGTCCATGATGAAGCGCGACTCCTGGCGTATCAGGCCGTAGACATAGGCGGGGTCGAGGCCGATCTCGCGCGCCTTGGCCAGCACCTCGTTGCGGAAGGGCAGGGGATAGCGCTGGCTCAGGTCGACCTCGGCCTTGGTGCGTTCGCTGGTGTTGATGCAGCGATCCCAGATCTCGCGCTCGCAGGCCAGGGCGGCGGCGGCCAGCAGTTCGCGGTCGCTCATGCCGCGCAGCGAATAGTTCCACTCGCGCACGCCCTCGTTGCGCAGGCCGGCGGCGATCAGCAGCAGGCTGCGGTTCAGGCCGGGGTGCACCGAGGCCAGGCCTTTCTCCATCGGCGTGAGCGCGGCCGGCGCGGGCGGCAGCGGCAGGCGCTGTTCCAGCTCGTCGGCGGCCAGCTTGCCGTAGAAGCTCAGCGGCGAGGCCAGGCCCTGCAGCAGCTGGCGCGCCTGAGCGCGCTGCGGCTCGCCCTTGGGGCCATCGGCCGCGGCGGCCTGCAGGGCGCGGGCGCGCCAGTATTGCCAGGCCGTTTCCTGCTGCTCCTTCGCGCTCATCAGGCCCAGGGCCTGCAGCGCCAGCGCCGGGCGGCCGGCGCCCATGTCGGCGCGCAGCGCGGCGCGCACCGCCCAGCCCAGGGTGTCGTCGCTCCACTCTGCGGCGCCCTGGTGTTTGCTGTCGAGCAGGCGGAAGGCGCGCGCGTAGTAGTCGGCGGCTTCCGGCAGCAGCTTGAAGCCGGCCTGCCGGCCCAGCTGCGCCCAGGCCCAGGCGGCCAGGTCCTGCGGCAGCCTGGCCTCCCACTGGCCCAGCAGTTCGGCGGCCTGGCCGGTGTCGCTGGCGCCGAGGCGCAGCAGCGCCAGGGTGCTGAGTTCGGCATGGCTGCGGCCCAGCACCGAGGCCTTGCGCGCCAGGTAGCGCGCGGTGTGGTCCTGCAGCTCGCCCACCTGCAGGGCCAGGCCCTTGGGCAGGAGGGCGCTGGCCTGCTTGATGGCGCGCGGCCGGTTCAGCTCGAAGCTCAGGCGCAGCTTGAGCCAGACGTCCTCGGGCTTGAGCAGCTTGGCCTCCAGCATTGTGCTGGCGAGCAGCTGGCAGCCGTCGTCGCCATCCTTTTGCGCCAGCCAGGCCGCGCGCGCCGCGGCCCGCACATCGCGGCCGGCCAGGTGCTCGGTGAGCAGGCCGTAGCAGGCCACCTCGCGGTCGTCGGCCATCTTGAAACGCGGCAGCTCGCGCGCGAAATTGCCCCAGTCGCGCCGCCGGCCCAGCTCCAGCAGCCAGTCGTTGCGCAAGCGGTCTTCCACGTAGCTGCCGGGCCAGCGCGCATAAAAGCCCTCCAGATCCGCCTGGCTCAGCTCGGTCAGGCGCAGGCCCAGGTCCCAGTAGTCGATCCAGGCCGCGAGCGGGTATTGCTGCGCTTGCGCAAGGGTGTTCACGCCCGCCAGGCGCTTCTTGTCCTTCAGGCGCAGGGCCTCGCGCGCCTCGCCGATCAGCTCGGGCTTGGGGCTTGGCGCAGCCTCCTGCGCCGCGGCGCCGGAAATACCCAGCGCGCAGGCCAGCGCGAGCGCCAGGCGCTGCAGATTCAGTGCTCCATATACTGCCGACAAAATCTCTTCTCTCTCTCTTCCTGGATCAACCGCCGATGCAGCCAGACCACGCCACCCTGCCGCACGAGCGCGCCGCGCTGCGCCGTCATTTGCTGGCCGCGCGCGCGCAATGGTGGGCGAGCGCGGAGGCACAAAAGGCGCAGGCCGCGCAGGCCGCGGCGCTGCGTGAACTGCTGGCTCAATTAGAGCCCGAATGCCTGGGTCTCTACTGGCCCTTCGAAGGGGAATTTAACGCAGCAGAGTTCGCGCAGTCGCACGGCATGCTCAAACCATGCGGCCTGGCCCTGCCATTCGCCCGCAAGGAGGGCAGGCAGATGGAGTACCGGCGCTGGCAGGGCGAGCCGCCCGCGCTGCAGGACGGGTGCGGCATCCCCAGCAGCGCCGGCGCGGTGCTTGTGCCCGACGTGCTGCTGGTGCCCTGCCTGGGCTTCACCCGCGAGGGCTATCGGCTGGGCTATGGCGGCGGCTATTTCGACCGCTGGCTGGCCAAGCATCCGGGCGTCACCAGCATAGGCCTGGGCTGGAGCGGCGGTGAGGTGGCCTTCGCGATCGAGCCGCATGACCAGCCGCTGACGCTGATCCTGACCGAGCGCGAGCTGGTGGCGCCGTAGCAGGCCAGGGCTGCACTCAAGCCAGGCTTGCCAATTCCCTGACGGCCCGCCAGGCCATGTCGATGGCGGCCTGGGTGTAGGCGCTGCCCGCGGCGTCGGCATTGGCGATGGCGATGCGCCCATGGCGCCGGCGCGCCAGGTGGTGCGCCGGCACGCCGCCCAGCAGCGCCTCGCCGTAGACAAAGCCATGCGGCCAGCGGTGCACCGTGATGGCGGCGATATCGCGCTTGGCGTCGAAGCCATTGGGCCCGTACATGGCGCTCAGCTGGGCGCGGATCTGCAGCTCGAAGTCATCGAACGATTGCCCCAGCAGCTCGGCGCGCCCCTGGCGGAACAGCTCGGAGGGGCTGCCCTCGCCCAGCATGGGGCAGGGGCTGCGTATCATCAGCAGCACCATGGGCGCATCCGGCTCGCGGCGCGGCTGCCAATGCCCCAGCGCAACGGGAAAGTCCATCTGCACGAACTGGAAGAAGGAGCCCGGGCAATAGGCCGCCGCCACGCCGCTCTTCTTCAGCGGCGCCCATTGCCGCAGCGCCACCTGGGCGTAGACCATGGGAATCTTGATATTGGCCCGCATGGCCTCGCGCTGGCGCGCCGGCAGTTCTGGCATTAGGTGGGCGGCCATCATGTGCCAGCCCGCCATCACGGTGTGCCGGGCGCGCACCTCGTACAGGCCCGCGCCGCGCCGATAGCGCACCCTTGTGCCCTGCGCGGTGTTCTGCGCCAGCACTGCCAGGCTGTTCAGGCGCAGGCGCACTGGCTGGCCGGGCCGGTCCAGCGCGCCATAGTCCAGGCGCGCCGCCAGGCATTCCTCCACGCTGCGGCAGCTTGCCGCGCCGGGGATCAGCCGGGCCACCAGCAGGCGCGCGATGCTCGCATTGCCGTCGGGGAAATGGTAGACATAGGCGCTCTCGTCATCGGCCAGCTCGGCGGGCAGCTCCTCCGGCTCGGGCCCGTCCCACCAGTCGCGCACCGCGGCCACGCCCGGCAGGCCCAGCAGGCCGCCCTCGAAGGCATCGGCCAGCCGCACCGCATGCCCGCCCAGCGCCATGTCCTCCACCAGCGGCATGCTCAGCAGCGCGATCAGCGCGGGGTCGGCAATGCCATAGACCGACTTGAGGAAGTCCGCATAGCGGCCTTTCTCGAAACGCGCCCGCCCGCGCGGGCCGGCGAAGTAGGCGCTGGCGGCGGCGGGTGCGCCGGCCAGCACCGCGCGCAGCGCCGCGGCCTGCGCGGCCGTGAGCGGGGCCGCCGCCAGCGTGGCCGCAAACGCGGGCGCGGCGGCCAGCCCGGGCAGGTAATGGTGGCTGTAGTAGCGCGTGCTGCGGCGGGTCGGCAGGCCGCCCTGCAGCAGCGCCGCACGGCCCCAGCTTGGCTGGTCGTAGAAGGTGCCCAGGGTGAGGCCGTGGCGCTTGAAGAAGCCGAGATCGTAGGCCTCGCGCAGCTGCTCCAGGTCTATGCCCAGGGTGCGCAGCAGGGCGCTGGCCTGCGGGCTCCAGCGCTCGGGTGAATCGATCGACTGGGTGCCGCCATAGCTGAGGTAGGTCTGCCCGTCCACGTCCAACTCGCAGCGCCGCGCATGGCCACCGAAGTCGTCGTGGTTGTCGAGTATCAGCACGCGCGCGTCGCGCTTGACGGTCTCGCGGTAGTAATGCGCCGCCGCCAGGCCGCTGATGCCCGCGCCGATCACGATCAGGTCCACCGTCTCGGCCGCCGCGGCCAGCGGGCCGGCGCTGGACTGGCCCGTCCAGGCCAGCGCATGCGCGGCCTCGAAGGAGCCGGCATGGCTGCCGCGCAGGCCGCCCAGCGCGGGCGGGTAGCTGGCGGCCGGTGGCTGCGCCAGCGCCGGGCCACTGGCGCCGGCCAGCAGCATGCCGTTGAGGAAGTCTCGTCTGGACACAGGCCGCATATCCGCTCCAAGCGCCGCGCCGGCGTGCAAGGACTATAGGGGACCCACCCCTATATGGACCAGCTCAGAAGCTCACCACCACCGAGCCGCCCAGCACCTGGTTGCCGCGGTGCCAGCTCATGTCGCGGGTATCGACGAAGCTGGCCACGTCTGCATGGTCGAGGCGGTACTCGAAGCGCAGGCTGGTGTTGAGGTCGAGCTGGTAGCTGGCGCCCAGACTCAGCGCACTGCGGTTCGCGCCGCGGCTGCAGGCAGGCAGCGTGGCGTCGACGAGGCAGCCGGCGCGGCCGTCCACGCCGATGCCGTTGCGGCCGTCGCCAAGCCTGCCATTGGCCGGGTCCCAGTAGCCGGTGAAGCCGAACAGGCCGCCGCCGTTGCTGGCGTTGCGCAGATGGTCGGCGCGTGCCACCAGCTCCAGGCGCGGACTGAGCTTGTAGGCCAGCAGCACCGAGATCCCGGCCCAGCGCGCATCGCGCAGCGCTCCGCTCAGCGGGTCGGGCGCAATCGCGGCGCCGCGCTGTCGCCCCCAGCTGAGCTGGCCCTGCAGCGTCAGGTCACCGCGGATGAAATAGGCATCGGCCTCGAGCAGATCGAAGCGCGTGGGCCGCCCGCTCGGATCGGCCAGATTGCCGTACTTGCCATGGCTGCCGGTGAAGCCGAAGCCCTCGAACTCGCCCTTGGCATAGTCCACCCGGTACGAGAGCGTCGGCGTCTTCTGGCCCGGCGCCTTGCGTGTGGCGTTCACATTGCCCAGCACCGACTTGATGATCCACTTGCCGCGCGTGAGTTCCAGGCCGGCACCGGTATAGGCGGTGGGGATGGTGAAGTCGAACAGCAGGTTGTGCGTGATCAGCTTGTTGACCTGGGGCTGCACATACTCGTAGCCGGTCCAGTCGGGAATCTGGCCTGCAATCAAACGCGTCTGCAGATCGGTGAGCGGCATCGACAAGGATGCCTCATGCACCGGCGAGCGCGCGTCCAGCACCGCGCCCGCACTGCGATTCGGTACCAGGGTGAAGCGCCAGCGGGTGCCGCTCTCGGTCTCCTTCTGGAAGTCGATGGCGGCGCTGCCGAAGTAGGAGTTGTCGTAGTTGTAGCCGTCGTCGCCCACCGGGTTGAGGAACTGCGCGCCCGCGCGGTTCTGGCGCCGGTTGAGCATCAGCACCGGGTCGGCATAGCCGCTGATGCGCAGCTGGCGCAGGCCGCTGGCATCGCGTGCGTCCTCCAGGGCCTCGGCCTTCAGGCTCAGGCGGCTGAACTCGCGCGCCTGCTCGGGCGTCATGCCCCACTGCCCAGGCTGCGGCGTGGCGGCGTGCAGGCGCGCCTCCACCTCGGCCAGGCGCTCGCGCAGGGCCTGCACTTCCTTGACCAGATCGGTCTGTGCCCTGGCCGGCACTGCGGCCATCGCAGCCAGCGCCAGCAGCGACATGCATATGGGTTTCATCATCATCATGCTGCTGGCCTCAGATGCCGGTCTTGAAGGAGGTGAAGCTGCGCGCCATCAGGCGGCGCAGATCGTTGTTGAGCGGCTCGGGCGCGACCATCTTGGCCAGGTCGGCGGGCCCCAGGAACACCGTCGTGTCCTGCGCCACCTCGGGCCTGACAAACTTGCGCGAGGCCAGGTTGGCGTTGGCGTAGTACAGCTTGTTGCTCAGGCCGGCGTGGATCTCGGGGCGCAGGATGAAGTTGATGAATTTGTGCGCGTTGCTGGGGTGCGGTGCGTCGGCCGGTATCACCATGCCGTCGAAGAACAGCAGGCTGCCGCTCTTGGGGATCAGGGTCTGGATGTTGTAGTTGAGGCCGGCCTGCTTGGAGCGCTGGCGGGCATTGCCGAAGTCGCCCGACCAGCCTATCGATGCGCACAGCGCCCCCTTGGCCAGGTCGTTCAGATAACCGCCCGATGAGCTGAACAGCGCGATATGCGGGCGCACCGCCTTGAGCATTTGGGTGGCCTGGGTGTAGTCGGCCGGATTGCGGCTGTCGGGCGGCTTGCCCAGGTATTGCAGCGCCACCGGCATGATCTCGGAGGGCGAGTCCAGGAAGGAGACACCGCAGCTCTTGAGCTTGCTCATGTACTCGGGCTTGAACACCAGGTCCCAGGCGTTCTCGGGCATGGGCAGGCTGCCCAGGGCGGCCTTGACCTTCTCGACATTGATGCCCACGGCGGTATAGCCCCACAGCCAGCTCACCATATGCTGGTTGCCGGGGTCGGCCTTGGCCAGCTCGGCCTGCAACGCCGGATCGAGGTGCTTGAGATTGGGCAGCTGGCTCTTGTCCAGCTTGCGCAGCAGGCCGCCGTCGATCTGCAGCTTGGCCCAGGTCGAGGAGGGAATCACGATGTCGTAACCGCTGCGCCCGGCCACCAGCTTGGCATGCAGGATCTCGTTGCTGTCGAAGGTGTCCAGGCGCACCTTGATGCCGGTCTCCTTCTCGAACAGCGCGATGGTGTCGTCGCCGATGTACTCCGACCAGTTGTAGACGTTCAGCACCGCCTCCTCGGCATCGGCGCGCGCCGCCAGCGGCAGCGCCAGGCAGCAGGCCGCCAGGGTCAGGACAGCAATCTTCTCGGTTTTCATGCAACAGATCTCCATGCAACAAAAAGTGGGGAATGGAATAAAGACGTTATGCAGGCGCTCATGACAGGGCGTCGCGCAGCTGGTACCAGGCCATGCCCAGCAGCAGGGCGGGCCCGCGCAGCCAGCGCCCACCCGGGATGGGCCGGTGCTGGAGGCGGGCGAACACGTCGAAGCGCTTGGCGTCGCCGCCCATGGCTTCGGCCACCATCTGCCCGGCCAGCCCGCTCAGGGCCAGGCCATGGCCGGAAAAGCCCTGCAGGTAATACACATTGCGGTGCAAGCCCAGGCGGCCGAAGTCGGGCGCGCGGTTGAGCGTCACATCCACCAGGCCACCCCAGGCATGCTCGATCGGCAGGCCCGCAAGCGCCGGGAAGCTGCGCCGCATGCGGGCGCTTAGGCAAGCCACCAGCTGGGCCGTCGAGGCCCTGCCGTAGCGCACCCGGCCGCCATACAACATGCGCTGGGATGCGCCATCGGCGGCGAAGCGGAAATAGTCCAGCAGCGCATTGGTGTCGCAGACCGCCGCACCACAGGGGATGAGGCGCAGGGCCAGTGCCGGGCTGAGCGGTGCGCTGGCGATGATGTAGGAGCCCAGCGGCAGCAGGCGCGCCGCCAGCGCGGGCTGCAGGCCGTTGAGCTGGGCGTTGCCCGCCAGCAGCACCTGGCGGCAGCGCAGCAGGCCTTGCGCGGTGCGCAGCTGCGGCTGCACGCCATGCGTCAGCGCCAGCACCTCGCTGCCCTCGTGCAAGTGCACGCCCAGCGAGGCGGCCGCGCGCGCCAGGCCTTGTGCGTACTTCAGGGGATGCAGATGGCCCGAGCGGGCGTCGTAGGCGCCGGCCTTGAAGCGCGCGCTGTCAATCCAGCCTGGCAGCTCACTCTGGGCGATAGGCCGCAGGGCATGGCCATAGCGCGCCTGCAGGCGTTCGGCGTCCTGCAGCAGGGCGCGCGCCTTGCCCGCGCTGGTGGCCACGGCCAGCCAGCCCTCGCACCAGTCGCAGTCGATGGCAAAGCGTGCGCAGCGCGCATGGATCAGCGCGATCGCGTCCAGCGTCATCTGAAACACCTGGCGTGCCGCCGCATCGCCGAGCTGCCGCTCCAGCTCGGCCGTCTCGCAGGCCAGGCCATGGATCACCTGCCCGCCATTGCGCCCGCTCGCGCCGGCCCCGAGGCGCTGCGCCTCCAGCAGGCGCACCGAAAAGCCCTGGCCGGCCAGCTCGATGGCGGCCGACAGGCCCGCCAGCCCGCCGCCGACGATGCCGATATCGCAGCTGGCCTCGCCCTGCAGCGGCGCATGGGCGGGCGCCTCCGGCAGCGAGGCGGCATAGAAGCTGCGGGCCGCCAGCGGCGCGTCGACGCGCGCCTTGGGCATCACGAGCGCACCTCGGCCGGGGCGCTGAAGGCCTCGTCATCCGGGTAGGGGAACCACTCGGGGTCGGGCAGGGCCTGCGGCGCCAGCATCACCATCTTGGCGCGCCGGAACTGCTCCAGGCCCTCGCCGCCCAACTCGCGCCCGCTGCCGGTGAGCTTGCGCCCGCCAAAGGGCACGGCGTCGTTGTCGTTCAGCGGGGTGTTGACCCAGACGATGCCCGACTCGATCTCGTGCACCGCGCGCATCGCCTCGGCCAGGTCCTGGGTGTAGATATGGGCGCCCAGGCCGAACTCGGAATCGTTGGCCAGGGCGATGGCCTCGTCCAGGCTGGCCACCTTGCACACCGGCGCCAGCGGCCCGAAGCTTTCGCCATGCATGATGTCCATGGCATGGCTCACCTCCAGCACGGTGGGTTCGTAGAACCAGCCCCTGGACAGCTGCTCGGGGCGCCGCCCGCCGCAGCGCAGGCGCGCGCCCTGCGCCAGCGCGCGCGCCACGATGGCCTCCACCTGAGCGCGGCCGCGCTCGCTGGCCAGCGGCCCAATGTCCACCGCGCTCAGGCCATGGCCCAGGCGCAGCGCGCGCGCCTCTTGCGTCAGCGCGGCGACAAAGGCCTCGTAGACATCGGCATGCACATAAAAGCGCTCGGCCGAGGTGCAGACCTGGCCGCAGTTGAGAAAGGCCGCAAAGGCCGCCGCGCGCGCCACCACCGCCAGCGGCGCCGAGGGCATGACGATGAAGGGATCGTTGCCCGAGGCCTCGATCAGCGTGGGCTTGAAGCGCCGCGCGGCGCCCTGCGCCACCGCCTGGGCCGCCGCCAGGCTGCCGGTGAAGGCCACCGCGTGGGTGCGCTCCGATTCCACCAGCGCACGCCCCAGCGCCGCGCCGCCGGTGAGCAGCTGCACCAGGCCGGCGGGCAGGTGAGCGAAGGCCGGCATCATCAGCAGCAGCGTCAGCGGCGTGAGTTCCGAGGGCTTGGCTATGAGGGCATTGCCGGCCGCCAGCGCCGCCGCCGCCTGCCAGCCGAACAGCAGGGCGGGGAAGTTGAAGGGCACGATGGCCACCACCGTGCCCAGCGGCTCCTTGAGCGTCATCTGCAGCTGGCCGGCCACGGCATTGCCGGCCACGCGGCCCTGCTCATGCCGGGCCAGCTCGGCGTAGTAGCGAAAGGCCGAGGCCGCGGCACCCGCCTCCCAGCGTGCCTCGCGGTAGGGCTTGCCCATCTCGCGCGTCAGGCATTCGCCCACGCCATCGGCCAGCGCCTCGATGGCATTGGCCACCTGGTGCAGGGCCTCGGCACGCTCCAGCGCGCTGTGCGCCCACCAGGCACGCTGCGCGCCCTGCGCGGCCTGCAGCGCTTGTTCGATCTCGGCCGGGCTGGCCTCGGCATAGTCGCCCACGGGCGACTCCAGCGCCGGGTCCAGCACCGCATGGCGCGGCCCCGTGCCAGCCTGGTAGCGGCCCTCGATGAAGTGATGGCCTGAGCGTTCGCGCATCAGCGCTTGGGTATTCGTCGGCATGCTGGAGGCTGTGGGGAGGGTGTGAAACGCTGCGAAGGCTACGGAGCAAGCCCCCGGGCCACAACATGCAATTCGTGCCGCTGGCTGGTACAAAAACTAATAGCTGAGCGGCAAAACGCTAAGATCGCGCCCCGTGAATGCCAGCACCGCCAACAAGACCCGTCTGCCACCGCTGAACGCGGTGCGCGCCTTTGAAGCCGCCGGGCGGCTGGGCAGCTTTGTGGCCGCCGCCGAGGAGCTGCATGTGACGCAGCCGGCCATAGGCCGCCACATCAAGGCCCTGGAAGACCGGCTGCGGCTGCGGCTGTTCGAGCGCACGCCGCGCGGCGTGGTGCTGACCGACGAGGGCCGCCGCTACCACGAGCAGATCCATGCCGCCCTGGCCAGCATTGCCGAGGCCACGCAGGAGATCACCGCGCGCGGCCAACAGCGCTGGCTGCGCCTGCTGGTGGTGCCAGGTCTTGCCTCGCGCTGGCTGCGCCAACGCCTGCCGGCCTTTTGCGCGGCCCATCCGGGCATACGCGTGGTGATCGAATCCAACCCCAGCTTCGTTGACGTGCCGCCGGAGTCCGCCGACCTCGGCATCGCCTTTGGCGAGCCCGAGGAGTTCCAGGCCAGCGCCGAGATGCTGCTGCGCCCCGCCATCTTTCCGGTCTGCTCGCCCGAGCTGCTGGCGCGTTTTGGCCCGCCGGCCAGCGCGCGCGCGCTGCTGGACTGGCCTCTGCTGCATGAAAACGACGGCGGCTGGTGGGCGCATTGGCTGCACAAATGCTTTGGCCTGCGTGTGCGCCCGAGCGCCGAGCTGGCCTATACCAGCGCCGGCGATGTGCTGGACCTGGCCCTGGCCGGCAAGGGGGTGGCGCTCAGCAACCACCTCTTGGTGGCCGCCGATCTGGCGGCGGGGCGGCTAGTGCGCCCGCTGCCGCAGTCCTGCCAGCTGGAGGGTTATGTGCTGCTCAAGCCGAGCCGGCCGCTGAGCCCGGAAGCGCGCCTGTTCAGGGCCTGGTTTCTGGGTGAACTGGCCGCCGACCCGGCCAGCCAGGCCAGCTGAGATGCCCTAATCAATCCTGCTCGCCCAGGCCGCCCTCGTCGTCGCCATGCTGGGTCTCGCCGATGTCGCGGCGCGTGAGCACGGCCTGGGCCCCGACCCAATGCGCGAACTGCATCACCTCGGGCCGGCTGCGGCCCTGGCCTGACAGCAGCAACCAATAGGCCGAGGGGCTGCTCATGCGCCCGGCCGGGCCGAAGGGCTCGACCAGCTCGCCGCGCTGCAGCGATTCGGACACCAGCGCCAGCCGCGCCAGCGCCACCGCCTGGCCCGAGAGCGCGGCCTGGATCTGCTGGTAGGTGAAGTTCAGATACATCCAGCGCCGCGGCTGCAGCTCGGGCGCGCCATGCTCGGCCAGCCAGCGCCGCCAGCTCAGGTATTGGGCGGTGGGGCGCTGGTCGTCTTCCTCGGCCAGGCTGTGCTGGGCCAGGTCGCCGGGCTGGCGCAGCGGCGGTGCCAGGCCACGGGCCGCCTGCTCGACCAGCCAGGGGCTGGCCACCGGCACCAGGGTCTCGCCAAACAGCCGCAGCGCACCGGGCGGCACCTGGCCGGGCGTGCAATAGCGCAGCGCGAGGTCGATCTCGCTGTCGTCGATGTCGACGATCTGGTCCAGCGCCGAGACGCGGATGTCGATGTCGGCATGCTCGCGTTGGAAGGCCTCCAGGCGCGGCAGCAGCCATAGCGAGGCGAAGGAGGCAAAGGTGGTGACATTGACGACGCGGCGCCCGCGCGCCTGGCGGATCTGGCGCACCGTGGCGTCCAGGCGCTCGATCATGCCCAGCACCTGGGTGCGCAGCAGCGCGCCGTCGCTGCTCAGCTCGACATGGCGGGTGCCGCGCAGGAACAGGGTGCAGCCGATCTCGTCCTCCAGGCTCTTGATCTGGCGGCTGATGGCCGGCTGCGTGAGGTGCAACTCCTCGGCCGCCGCACGGAAGCTGAGCAGCCTGGCCACCGCCTCGAAGGCGCGCAGCGGGCCGATGGCGAGGGGGCGATGGCGTGCGGCATTGCTATTCATGCGCAGATGGTATCAATCCGGGGCGTGCAACTCATTGGACCGAATTCCGGGTAGTTCCTAGTATTGCCCCATGCCTGCCGAGCGCGGCGGGCGGATCAGGAGGACTCCATGTCTTTGGCTCAATATTCATCAATCGACGCATTCCACCCCGCCCATGCCGGCACCGCCTGGGAGCTGGGCCAGGGCCAGGCCCTGAGCCTGCCGATCGGGCCGGGCGCGCGCGAGTTGCGCGTGCTGGAGGGGCGCGTCTGGCTGACCCGCAGCGGCCGTGCCGACCGGCCGGCCCAGGATGTCTGGCTCGCCGCCGGCGAGGCCATCTTGCTCGGCTCGGGCGAGCAGGTGGTGCTGGAATCCTGGCCCAGCGCGCGCTTCCAGCTGCTGGTGCCGCCGCTGGCCTGCCCGGAGGCGTGGCGCCAGCTGAGCAAGGCCAGGCGGGTGGCGCGGCCGGACGGCTCGGCCCTGGCGGCGGCCTGAGAGGCTGTGAAGCAATGGCCAATCCGCTGTTGAAGGCGGCAGAGATTGCCGCCATGGTCGCTCAGTCCAAGACCCATCTGCTGAACGCCAATGCGGTGCGCCTTGCCAAGTCGCTGGGCGGCGCCACCGGCATGACGACGCTGGGCTTTCATCTGATGACGCTGGCGCCCGGCCGCGAGGCCACCGAGTACCACCGCCATCTCTACGAGGAGCAGTGCTTCTACATCCTGTCGGGGCGCGGCACGGCCGTCATCGACGAGCAGGCGCATGCCGTCGAGGCGGGCGACTTTCTTGGCTTCGCCAAGCGTGGCGCGGCCCATACCCTGCTGAACACGGGCGCGGAGCCGCTGGTCTTCATCGCGGCGCGGACCCAGCTGGAGCAGGACGTTTGCGATTACCCGCGCCAGCGCAAGCGGCTCTACATGAATGGGGCCGAAGAGGCGCTGGTGGACTTCGATCAGCTGCGCGTCGAGCGGCCCGCCTGAGGCTTGCGCTTTGGCGCAGCGGGCGGTTTGGCCGCACGGGCGCGCAGCGCCGCCGCCAAGGCCAGGCGTGCCCAGGGCTGCATCAGCGCGGGCGACTCCATCGCCTCCTCGGGCGCGGTGTAATAGGCCATGGTCATGAGCTGGCCCTGCTTGTCATAGCGAAAGGGCGCGCAACCGGCCTGCAAGAACGCCGGGATGGTCTGGGCATCGGCCTTTAGCCAGAGCTGCTCGAAGGCAATGATGGCGATGAAGATCTCGTCCACATAAATGCCCCAGCCGCCGAACATGCGGCGGCTGCGCAGCGCACCCAGGGGTGCCAGCAATTCGAGGCTGTGGTCGAGCAGTTCTCTTGACATGCCGGCACTATAGGCAGGACGGGCAGACCCGCAAGTGGCAAGACCTGGCACGCAGGCACGGTCGCCGCGGTAGCAAGGGTGCGGCGGTTCCTCAGTTCAGATTGATCGCGTACAACTCGGCTTTGAGGTCACCGGCCGCGGCAACGCTGATGTAGAGCACGCCATTGGGCGAGAGCGCCAATCGCCCCGGCTTCGGGAAGCTCCAGACGGTCTGATGGCTGCTCAGGCTCAGCGCGTAGACCTTGCTGGCGGTGCTGACGAACAGCAGGTTGTCGGTGACGACGAGATTGCGCGCTGCCGAGCCGTAATCGGCACGGAAGGGGTCTACCGAGGCCTCATCCGGCGCCCAGGCCCAGAGGCGGCTGCCGTCCGCATCGCTGCGGGCTTCCACCTGTGCGCCGTTGACCGCATAGATCACACCCTTGGCAAAGGCCGGAGCCTGCGTGAACGAGCCGGGGATGGACCATTTCACGCTGCGGGCGGCGATGTCGAAGTTCACCAGGCGGTTGATCGAGCCGCTGCCGCCCGACCCATTGACCACCACGACATTGCCTGGCCCGATCAGCATCGGCGCGCCGTTGACGCTATAGGCCTGCAGGCTGTTGTTCGGGTCCGCAATCACAAAGGCCGAGCTACCGCCGGCGACCTTGATCACGTTCAGGCCATTGGGCATGAAGGCGTAGGCATAGTTGGCGTCAACCGCGGGCGTCCATTGGTCGTACTGGCTGAGGTTGGCGAACCATTCCAGTGTGCCGTCGCCTGCCTTGAAGCTCAGCAGGCCGCCGTAGGAACCGCCATTGGTATAGACCGATCCGTTGGCAATCGCGGGTGCCAGGTAGTGCTCCCACTGCGAACCGAAAGCGGTGCGGAAGTTGATGGCGCCGGTGCTGCCGTCGAAGCTCCACATAAAGGTGTCCTGATGGCCGCTGGAGGCGAGGTACACCTGGCCGCCATCGGTCGAGGGCGGATTGACCGCGAAGACGGTGCCGAATTCCTTCTTCCAGCGCACGGAGCGGTCGTGCTCCGATAGCGCATACAGCGTGGCACTCTGGAAGTAGCCCGAGGTCTGCGCGTAGACGGTGCCATTGGATGTCACTACCGGCTGGATGGCACCCGCGCCGCCGGACGAGCCGGTGGACTCCGATGGCGGTACCGTCCAGCGCCAGCGTCGATTGAACTTGCTGGCGTCCAGAGTGAGCGGCAGGTAGCCGGTATGCGCGGCATTCGCCTGATGCTGCGCCCATTCACCGACACCGGCGGCGCGCGCCAAGGGACTCAGATTGATCGCCGCCTTCAGCGTGATCGAGTAGGGCACGAGCACGGGTGAGCCGGACACCTCCTGGGTACAAGGCAGATCCTTGCAGACATGCAGCTCCAGATTGCCCGCGTAGCTGCCCGGCGCCAGCGTTGAGTTCAGGAACAACGTGGCGCTGAGTGAGGTGCCACTGATGTTCTTGGGCGGATTGGGTTGAAACACGCCGGTCTTGTCGACAATCTGCGGGTAAGTCTGACCACTGGGCAGGTTTGCAGCGATCGTCAGGGCCGGCACCTCATCCTGGTAGGCATCCAGCGCAAGGCGCGCTGGGCTGACCACGGCGGCAGGCGGCGCCGTGACCGTGAATTTGTAGGGCAGGGCGTAGGGCGATCCTGGCAGGGGCGAGTTGCAGCTGGTGGGGCTGTCGAAACACAGCTTGACCTGCAAGGAGCCGCTGTATTCGCCCACGGCCAGCGCGGCCTTTGGCGTCACGGTGGCTTGGTAGCTGTTGCCCGCGCCCGGCGCCAACTGCAGGTTCGGTTCGATCACGCCTGCGCTGTCAATGATGACGGCATTGATGGTCTGGCTGACCGGCCGATCGAGGGTCGCTGTCACGGTCAGCGGCGATGGGGCGCCCTGCAGAAAACTTTCCGTCAAGGTGGCCGGCGAGAAGCTGAGTTGGTAGCGCTGGCTCTGTTCACTGCCGCCGCCACCACCGCCGCAGGCCGTCATGGCGAGGGCCAATGTCGCCACGCACCAGATATGTTGCCGCTTGAGCATGAATCCTCCCTGGATCTAACCGACTGACTATTTTTTCGAAGCCGGAGTCTACGTGCTCCGTGACGCAATGGCGACGCCGGGCAGGCAAACCCGCAAGTCACAAGACCTGACCCTCGCGCACAATCAGGGCAGCCAGCCTTGGGAGACTCTCGCGTGGATGTAGCCAGCAATGACCGTGCCGCCCTGCGCCACAAACTGATTGCCGACCGCCTGGCCCTGCCGGGGCGGCTGGAGTTGGCCGAGGAGTTGCAGCGCGTGCTGCGCGTCTGGCTGGTGCGGCGGCGCGAGCTCACCATAGGCGCCTACTGGCCGATCAAGGGCGAGTTCGACCCGCTGCCGGCGCTGTACCGCTGGGCCGAGGCCAACCCCTTGCGGCGCATCGGCCTGCCGGTGGTGGACAAGGAACATGGCACCTTGCGCTTTCAGGTCTGGTACCCGGGCTGCCCGATGGAGGACGATGCCTACGGCATTCCCAAGCCCAAGGACACCGAGGTCTTCGAGCCGCAGCTGCTGGTGGTGCCCTGCGTGGGTTACGGGCCCTGCGGCCTGCGCCTGGGCTATGGCGGCGGCTTCATGGACCGCACCCTGGCCAGCCTGCAGCCGCGCCCCGCCACCGCCGGCGTGGGCTATGCGCACGGTTTTCTGCCCCTGCTGAAGGCCGAGCCGCACGATGTGCCGCTGGACGCCATGCTTACCGAGGAGGGGGTGGTGTGGGATGTGAATGGTTAACAATGCGGCGATGACGATGCACGCTGCCTATACCCAACACCTTGCCACCCTGCAGCAGCGCGCCGAAGACGCGCTGGCGCGCTGCGGTTTCGATGCCCTGCTGATCGCCTCAGGCATCGAGAAATACGCCTTCCTGGACGACCGGCCCTATCTGTTTGCGCCCAATCCGCATTTCAAGCATTGGCTGCCGCTCACCCAGCACCCCAACAGCTGGCTGCTGATACGCCCGGGCCGCCGGCCCTTGCTGGTCTATTACCAGCCCGACGACTACTGGCATGTGCCGCCCGCGGCGCCCAGCGGCTTCTGGGTCGAGCATTTCGAGATCCAGGTCATCAGCGCGCCCGAGCAGGCGCGCCAGCATCTGCCCTCGACCGGGCGCCTGGCCATCATCGGCGAGGCCGACGCCGCGCTGGAGGGCTTTTTCACGCCCAACAACCCGCACGAGTTGCTGAACCTGCTGCACTACGCGCGCGGCTGCAAGACCGAGTACGAGCTGATGCAGATGCGCGCCGCCTCGGCGCTGGCGGTGCGCGCCCATGTGGCGGCGCGCGGCGCCTTCCTGGCCGGCGCCTCCGAGGCGCAGATCCACGCCGCCTACCTGGCCGCCTGCGGCCACAGTGATCGCGATCTGCCCTACGGCAATATCGTCGCGCTCAACGAGCATGGCGCGGTGCTGCACTACCAGTATCAAGACCTGACCCCGCCGGCTCAGTCGTCACGCTCGCTGCTGATCGACGCCGGCGCCCAGGTGGCCGGTTATGCGGCCGACATCACGCGCAGCTGGAGTGCCGGCGATGATGCGGATTTCGATGCCTTGCTGGCCGCCATGGAAGCCGCCCAGCTGGCTCTGGTGGACGAGGTGCGCGCCGGCGTGGACTACCGCAACATCCACCTCAGCACCCATGCGCGCATCGCCACCATCCTGAAGAGCCTGGGCATCGTGAAAGCGACGATGAGCGAGGAGGCCATGCTGGCCGAGCGCATCACCTCCATCTTCATGCCGCATGGCATCGGCCATCTCCTGGGCTTGCAGGTGCACGATGTGGGCGGCTTCATGGCCGACGAGACGGGCGCCGTGGCCGCCAAGCCCGAGGGCCATCCGTTTCTGCGCCTGACGCGCCAGCTGCAGCCCGGCATGGCGGTGACCATAGAGCCCGGGCTCTACTTCATCCCCACCCTGCTCAAGCAATTGCGCGCCGGTCCGCACGCGGGCGCGGTGAACTGGGGCCTGGTTGAGCACCTGAGCCGTTTTGGCGGCGTGCGCATCGAGGACGATGTGGTGTGCCGCGCCGCGGGGGCTGCGCCGGAGAATCTGACAAGGGATGCGTTCGCGGCGCTGGGCTGAGGCAACTGGACAAGGTCGTCGCCGATTTCCGTGAGCGACCGACTGGGGCCGGCACTGAGCAGCCGTTGGTGTGTTGGGCGGTGATCAGGCCGACCGGGGGCTCTACTCCGTTCATGTCCCCCGCCCCGGGCTGCACCCAGGGCCGGGGGACAGGAGCGAAGTCCCTCACCCGTTGGCCTTGGCACGCAGACCAGACCCAATGGCTGCTCCGTGCCGCCTGCTGTCATCCCTTTACAACTCAGCCGAGACCCAGGCGTTTGCACAACTCCAGCGTGAGCGCCGACTGGTTGAGCGTGTAGAAGTGGATGCCCGGCACGCCGCCTTCGATCAGGCGTTCGCAGACGCGCGTCATCACGTCCAGGCCGAAGGCGCGGATCGAGGCGGCATCGTCCATATAGCCCTCCATCTTCAGCGCCACCCAGCGCGGGATCTCGATGCCGTCGCGCGCCGCGAACTGGGCGATGCGTGCGTAGTTGTGGAAGGGCATGATGCCCGGCACGATGGGGGCATCGACGCCCAGCCTGCGCACCTCGTCCACGAAGTTGAAGTAGGCATCGGGATTGAAGAAGAACTGGGTGATGGCCTCATCGGCGCCGGCGCGCATCTTGTCGGCGAAATGCTGCAGATCCTTGGCGGCATAACGCTGCTGCGGGTGGTACTCGGGATAGGCCGCCACCTCGATCTTCCAGTCCGGCCCCTGGGTTTCGCGGATGAAGCGCACCAGTTCGGCCGCATAGCGGAACTCGCCCGCGGTGGCGGTGCCGCTGGGCAGGTCGCCGCGCAGGGCCACCACGCGGCGGATGTTCTGCGCGCGGTAGGTGGCCAAGATTTCGGCGATGCTCGCGCGCGTCGAGCCCACGCAGGAGAGATGCGGCGCGGCCTCATGGCCCATCGCCGCGATCTCGCTCACGGTGGCAAGAGTCTTGTCGCGCGTGGAGCCGCCGGCGCCGTAGGTGACGCTGAAGTACTGCGGCTTGAGCACGCTCAGCTCCTGCACCACGGTCTTGAGCTTCTCCGCCCCCACGGGGGTGTTGGGCGGGAAGAATTCGAAACTCACCGCTGTCATCTGTGTGTTCCTATGTCTTCGTGACTGCCTGCGGAGCTTGGGCCCACAGGAAGAATTCCTTGTTGCCATCACCACCGGTGATGGGGCTTTCAAAGTAGTCGCATACCCGCCAGTCCAGGGCGGCGGCGGCCTCGCGGGCGCGCGCCTCCAGCAGCGGGTACTGCTTGGCGTCCTTCACCAGGCCGCCGCGCGCCAGGGCCTTGGGGCCCAGCTCGAACTGCGGCTTGATCAGCAGCAAGACCTGACCCTCTGGCCTCAACCACGCGGCCAGCTGGGGCAGGGCGCCCAGCATGGAGATAAAACTCAGGTCGCCGACGATGAGCGCAAAGCCCTCGGCCGGGGCCTGCTCGCGCAGGGCCGAGCCCGCCAGCTCGCGCACATGCAGGCCTTCCAGCGCGCAGATGCGCGGGTCGGCCGCCAGCGCGGCATGCAGCTGGCCATGGCCCACGTCCACACCCACCACGCGCGTGGCGCCGGCCTTGAGCAGGCAGTCGCTGAAGCCGCCGGTGCTCTGACCCATGTCCAGCACCGTCAGCCCGGCAACGCTCAGGCCGGTGTGCGCCAGTGCGCCCTCCAGCTTGAGCCCGCCGCGCGAGACATAGCGCAGCTCAGCGTCATCGCTGATGCGCAGCTCGGCGAACTCCGACAACTCCTCGCCCGCCTTGCGAATCGCCGACCAGCCCTTGGCCGAGTGCCACTCGGCCGCGGCCGCGCTGATCAGCCGCTGTGCGGCAGAGCGCGTGGGTGCCAGGCCCTTGGCGACGAGTAGCTGATCGGCACGCATGGCCGCTTAGTAGCGATAGGTATCGGGCTTGTACGGGCCTTGCTTGGGCACACCGATGTACGCGGCCTGCTCTTCCGTCAGCTCACTCAGCTGGGCGTTCAGCGTGGTCAGCTGCAGGCGCGCGACCTTCTCGTCCAGGTGCTTGGGCAGCACATAGACCTTGCCGATGTCGTAGGCGTCCTTGTGCGCGAACAGCTCGATCTGCGCGATCGTCTGGTTGGCGAAGGAGGACGACATCACATAGCTCGGGTGGCCGGTACCGCAGCCCAGGTTCACCAGGCGGCCCTTGGCCAAGAGGATGATGCGCTTGCCGTCCGGGAAAATGACGTGATCCACCTGCGGCTTGATCTCTTCCCACTCGTACTTCTCGATCGAAGCAATGTCGATCTCGTTGTCGAAGTGGCCGATATTGCAGACGATGGCGTTGTGCTTCATCGCCGCCATATGCTCGTGGCGGATCACGCCCTTGTTGCCGGTGGTGGTGACGAAGATGTCGGCCTTGTCTGCGGCGTATTCCATGGTCACGACGCGGAAGCCTTCCATCGCGGCCTGCAGGGCGCAGATCGGGTCGATCTCGGTGACCCAGACTTGCGCCGAGAGTGCGCGCATCGCCTGCGCCGAGCCCTTGCCCACGTCGCCATAGCCGGCGATCACCGCGATCTTGCCGGCGATCATCACATCGGTGGCGCGCTTGATGCCGTCCACCAGCGATTCGCGGCAGCCGTAGAGGTTGTCGAACTTGCTCTTGGTGACCGAGTCGTTGACGTTGATGGCGCGGAACAGCAGCGTGCCCTTGGCCGACATTTCCTTCAGGCGATGCACGCCAGTGGTGGTCTCCTCGGTCACGCCGATGATCTCGGCGCTCTTGCGCGTGTACCAGCTCGGGTCCTGGGCGATCTTGGCCTTGATGGCGGCGAACAGGATGCGCTCTTCCTCGCTGCCCGGGTTGGCCAGCACGGCGAGGTCCTTCTCAGCCTTCTGGCCCAGGTGCATCAGCAGCGTCGCGTCGCCGCCGTCGTCCAGGATCATGTTCGGACCTTCGCCCGGTGTGCCGGCCGCGCCGAAGTCAAAGATGCGGTGCGTGTAGTCCCAGTAGTCTTCCAGGGTCTCGCCCTTGTAGGCGAACACCGGCGTGCCGCGCGCCACCAGGGCGGCGGCGGCATGGTCTTGCGTGGAGAAGATATTGCACGAGGCCCAGCGCACTTCGGCGCCCAGGGCCTGCAGGGTCTCGACCAGCACGCCGGTCTGTATCGTCATGTGCAGCGAGCCTGTGATGCGCGCGCCCTTGAGCGGTTGCGTGGCGGCGTACTCGCGGCGGATCGCCATCAGCGCGGGCATCTCGCTCTCGGCGATGTTCAATTCCTTGCGACCCCAGTCGGCCAGCGACAGGTCGGCAATCTTGTATTCGGTGTTGGTGGCAGCAGTCATCAGCGGGCTCCTTCAAGGTGAGGTTGAAGCCGCTGGCGCCGCGAGGGAAGGTCTTCTGAAAAGACAACGATCACCCACGCAGGACGTCAGCGGGTGAGCGCGGTTGCAGTTGAGTCTCCGAGCCTGGCCTCTAAGCGAGAAAGAGGTTGCAACGCTCCTCGGAAGCCCTGGATTCTAAACGCATCGCGCCCGCTGTTCACGCGAATAGACCGGTGGAATGGGCACAATCGGCGCCCATGCTGCCTCTATCCGCCTGCCCGCCCGCGGCCCTGCGCCGCCTGCGCGGCCTGCTCACCGACATCGACGACACCCTCACCGCCGAGGGCGCCATCGCGCCGGCGGCCTTGCAGGCCTTGCACGATCTGGCCGCCGCCGGGCTGCCGGTGATCGCCATCACCGGCCGGCCGGCGGGCTGGAGCGAGCTCTTTGCGATGGCCTGGCCGGTGCGCGCCATCGTGGCCGAGAACGGTGCGGTGATGTTGCGCAATGAGGGCGGGCAGCTGCGCCGCGATTTTTTCTGCCAGGACGAGGCCACGCGCGCCGCCAACTTCGCGCGCCTGCAGCACTGTGCCGCCGAGCTGCCGGCGCGCGTGCCCGGCGCCACGCTGGCCCGCGACAGTGCCGGCCGCCTGACCGACATCGCGGTGGACCACAGCGAGTTCGCGCATCTGGACGCGACGCAGATCGAGGCGGTGTGCGCCGTGATGCGTGCACATGGCCTGCATGCCACCGTCAGCTCGATCCACATCAACGGCTGGCTAGGCGCGCACAGCAAGCGCACGGCGGCCGACTGGGCCGTGCAGGCACTGCTGGGCCAGCCCTTCGTGCCGGCCGACTGGCTTTATGTGGGCGACTCCAGCAACGACGAGCAGATGTTCGCGTCCATCCCGCTCAGCGTGGGGGTGGCGAATATCGCGCGCTTTGTGCCGCAGCTGCGCAGCCTGCCGGCCTATGTCACGGCCGCCGAGCGTGGCGCGGGCTTTGCCGAGCTGGCGCAGGCCATGCTGGCGGCGCGTTAGCCTTCGGTCAGGCCGAGGAAGGCACCAACGCGCTGCAGCTCCTCCTCCAGCGCCAGCTTGAAGGCCGCGCCCTTGGGCCTGGCGCCGTTCACGAAGCCCAGCTCATGCTGGAGCCGGCCGTCCTTTTCCACGCGCAGATTGGCCCAGCCCAGCATCGCGTCGCCCCACAGCAGGGGCAGGGCGTAATGGCCCATCTTGCGCTTGGGCGCGGGCGTGTAAGCCTCGAACTTGTATTCCCAGCCCCATAGCAGCTGGAAGCGGCGGCGGTCCCACACCACCGGGTCGAAGGGCGCCAGCATGCGCAGCTGGCCGTCGAGCCGATGGCGCCTGGAGCGCGGGTTCTCGTCGGCGGGCCAGTACCAGCTGCGGCCGTCGATCTGGGCATGGGCATAGCGCGCCTTGGCGCGCTTGAACGCTTCGCGGCATTCGGCGCGCAGCTGCGGCGCGCCATAGCCCAGCAGCGAGCTCAGATAGCCAAGGCTGGGCGCGGGCAGTGGCGCATACAGTGCCACCACCAGGTCCAGCAGGGCCTCGGCGCGGGCCTGACGCGCGGCCGGGCTTTGCTCCTGTTCGGCGTGCTGCACAGCCTCGTAGACGCGCGTGCCGGCGTCGCGCCGCTTGACGCGCAGCTGGCCTCGGTAATGCAGGCCATCGAGCAACTGGGTGCTGACGTTGAGCTCGCCGCCCCAGTAGCCGGGCATTCGGCCGTGGTGGCTGAATTCCTCCAGCAGCTGCTTGGGGTGCGTGGGGCCGCGCTCGCGCACCACCGCCAGCAGTTGCTCGGCCTGGGCGCGGGTCTTGGCGTCCCAGTCGCGCCTGGGCTCGCGCGGATGCAGCAGGGCCAGGTGTTGCCTGGGCAGGAAGCCGTAGTTGACGAAACAGTCTTCCTCGACCGCCAGCCGGGTGTAGCGGCGTTCCAGATCGCCGGCGCGGTAGTCCCTGACGCGATGGCGCAGGATCAGGTCCTGGGCCCGCGCGGGTGCGCGCATCGGGTCGGCCTGCACGAAGCCGAGCTTGCTGATCGCGGCGGGCAGGGTGGTCGGCCTGAAGAGGCTGCGTGCGATCGCATAGCGGCGCAGTTCCTCAAGGCTGGGGGCGGGTGTGCTCATCGGCCGCGAGCATCGCAAACAACTGTTTATTTGTCCAGCCTCAAGTGAATCGTGAAACTGACGATATGGCCTTAGATAAGGCGGCTTGCCGTTCGCCTGTTGGGAAAACCGGTCATGACAGAAACCACACACCTTGAGGCCAAGGTACTGCTGCTCGAGCACGACCCGGCGCAATACCAGCTGCTGTCGGACTTCTGCGCCGAGGTGGGGCTGCTGGCGCTACCGCGCAGCGCCCGCGATGCATTGAGCACCCTGGCCCAGCATAAGGATCTGGCCGGCGTGCTGCTGGCCGAGGACCTGCCCGGGCTCGAGCCCGACGCCTTGGGGCTGGCCCAGGCCATCCACAAGCTGCGACCCGAGCTGCCCACCTTTCTGCGTCGCAGCAGCGCGCGCGAGCTGCTGCCCGAGGAACGGGCGGCGCTGCGCCATGACTGGCAGCCCGGCGGCATCGAAGATCTGCGCGCCGCGGTGCAGCGCGCCATTTTCAGCCTGCGCTACCCCAGGAAGCTGGTGGACGGCATCGTCGAGCTGACCAGCGCCTCGCTGAGTTCGATGTTTCCCTATGCCAAGGTGCAGGCCGAGTCGCCCTATGTGGTGCACGACCGCATCATCTTCGGCGAGGTCTCGACCCTGATTCCGATCGAGAGCACCTGGTGCCGCGGCTATATGATGCTGCAGACCGAGGAGGGCGCTTTGCGCCAGGGTCTGATCCAGGGTTTCAGCTACGAGGGCCTGGGCGGCGACTTCAACTTCCGCGAGCTCAACAACCTGCTGGGCGAGACCACCAACCTGATCTGGGGCGCGTTCAAGAACCGCTACATTCCGCCGCAGGCCTTCACGACCCAACAGATCCAGGTGCCGCTGGTGATCAACCACGAGCACAAATACATGTCATTCGGCTCGCAGGACGCGCAGCTGTGCATACGCTACCAGCTCAGCGATCCGCGCCGCCCGGGCCTGCCACCCTTGATGATCGTGCAGCGTTTCATCTTCAATCTCTACTGGTCGCCCGAGGGCTTTGCCGAGTTCGCGGCCGCACCGCCGCCCGCCGCCACCGGTGAGCTGGATCTCTTCTAAAGGACGCAGCGCATGGCGCAGATACTGGTGGTCGACGATTCCAGCACCATGCGGGGCATCGTGACGGGTTTCCTGAGCAACAACGGCTTCGAGGTGGTGGCGGCGGTGGATGGGCTCGATGGCCTGCATCAGCTGCGCCAGGATCCCGATATCAAGCTGGTGCTCAGCGATGTGAACATGCCCAATATGGACGGCCTCACCATGGCCGAGAAGATCCGCGGCGAGCTTGGCAACCAGGCGGTGCGCATCGTCATGCTGACCACCGAGGACAACCCGACCCTGCGCGCGCGCGGCAAGGCGATCGGCGTGACCGGCTGGATCGTCAAGCCCTTCCGCGGCGAGGCGGTGCTGGGGCCGTTCAGGAAGATGTGCGGCATGGAGTGAGGCGCTGCCGCCTCACCCCATGCCGACCCGGTCTCGTCAGGCTTTCAGGCCGGCCAGATCGCGCAGCACCGCGACCTTGTCGCGCGCTTCCCAGCTGAACTCGGGCTCTTCGCGGCCGAAGTGGCCGTAGGCCGCGGTCTTGCCGTAGATCGGGCGCAGCAGGTCCAGCATCTGGATGATGCCCTTGGGACGCAGGTCGAACACCTCGTTGACGATGGCGGCGATCTTGTCGTCCGAGATCACGCCGGTGCCCTCGGTGTAGACGGTCACGTTCATTGGCCTGGCCACGCCGATCGCATAGGCCACCTGGATCTGGCACTGGCGCGCCAGGCCGGCGGCCACGATGTTCTTGGCCACATAACGCGCGGCATAGGCGGCCGAGCGGTCCACCTTGGTCGGATCCTTGCCCGAGAAGGCGCCACCACCGTGCGGGCAGGCGCCGCCATAGGTGTCGACGATGATCTTGCGGCCGGTCAGGCCGCAGTCGCCCTGGGGCCCGCCGATGACGAAGCGGCCGGTCGGGTTGACCAGGTACTTGGTCTCCTTGAGCCATTCCTTGGGCAGCACCGGCTTGATGATCTCCTCGATCACGGCCTCGTAGAACTCGGGCTTCATCTTGTCGCCCAGGCTCATCTCGGGGGCATGCTGGCTGGACAGCACCACGGTGTCGATCGAGTGTGGCTTGCCGTCCACATAGCGCATCGTCACCTGGCTCTTCGCGTCGGGGCGCAGAAAGGGCAGGCGGCCGTCCTTGCGCAGCTGCGCCTGGCGCTCCACCAGGCGATGCGCGTAATAGATCGGCGCGGGCATCAGCTCGGGCGTCTCGTCGCAGGCATAGCCGAACATCAGGCCCTGGTCGCCGGCGCCGGTGTTGAGGTGGTCGTCGCTGGCGTGGTCCACGCCCTGGGCGATGTCGTTGCTCTGCTTGTCATAGGCCACCAGCACCGCGCAGCCCTTGTAGTCGATGCCGTACTCGGTGTTGTCGTAGCCGATGCGCTTGATGGTGTCGCGCGCCACCTGGATGTAGTCCACATGGGCGTTGGTCGTGATTTCGCCGGCCAGCACCACCAGTCCGGTGTTGGTGAGGGTTTCCGCGGCCACGCGCGAACGCGGGTCCTGGGTGAAGATTGCATCCAGAATCGCGTCCGAGATCTGATCGGCCACCTTGTCGGGGTGACCCTCGGAAACGGATTCAGAAGTAAACAGAAAGTCGTTCGCCACTTTTACACTCCTTGTTGTCAGTCCATCGGCGTTGCCGTGCTGCGGGAGTCGCGGCGAACGCTTTAGCGGCATTTGTTGTCGAGCATCGCAGCCCGGCAAGGTTTCAATCCGCGGATCAAACCCTGCATCGCCCCGCAAGTTGTTCAGTAACTCGGCGATGCGCTCATTATAGAAATATGTGGTTTCTGCGTCTGCTTTCTCGCTCTCCCCTGTGGTTTCAGCAAGGATTGGGCGCCCTCATGGGCCGCCTGACCTGGTGGCTGGCGCCCGTCTATCGCCAGCGTTTCAAGGCCAATGTGGCCCAGGCAGGCCTCAGCATGGCCGAAGCTGCGCCGGCCATAGCCCATATCGGCCGCATGATGGGCGAGCTGCCCTGGATGTGGTTGCGCCCCTTCAGCGAGCCGCTGGGCGCGCGCGTGCAATGGGATGGCGCCGAGCTGATCGCGGCAGCGCTGGACCAGGGCCGCGGCATGATTCTGCTGACGCCGCACCTGGGCTGCTTCGAGGTCACCGCGCAGGCCTATGTGGAACACTTCAGCGCCAGGTACGGCCCGCTCACGGTGCTGTTCCGCCCCGCGCGCAAGGCCTGGATGCGTGAATTGGTGGATGCCTCGCGCGAGCGCCCGGGCCTGCTGCCGGCACCCGCCAGCCTGGCCGGCGTGCGCCAGATGCTGCGCGCACTGCGCCAGGGTCAGGCGGTGGGTCTGCTGCCCGACCAGGTGCCGCCCGATGGCCTGGGCGTGTGGGCGCCCTTCTTCGGCAAGCCGGCCTACACCATGACCCTGGCCGGCCGCCTTGCCCAGCAGACCGGCGCCGTGCCGCTGCTGATCTGGGGCGAGCGCCTGCCCTGGGGGCGTGGATTTGTGGTGCGGGTGCGACCCGGCCCGCTGATTGCGCGCGAAGACACGCCAGAATGCGCGGCCACCGCCGTCAACCAAGCCATGGAATCCATCATCCGCCAGCTGCCCGGGCAGTACCTCTGGAGCTACAACCGCTACAAGGCGCCGCGCCGCGTGGACGTGGCCGCGCTGGGGGACGGCTCGTGATAGCGCGGGCCGGCGCCCATCTGCTGATCGGCCTGGTGTGGTTGCTGCACTGGCTGCCTTTCGGGGCGCTGGTGGCGCTGGGGCGCGGCCTGGGCGGCCTGCTGCATGGGCTGGCGCGCGCGCGGCGGCGCATCGCGCTGCGCAATGTCGAGCTGTGCTTTCCCGACCTGAGCGAGGCCGAGCGCCGCGCCCTGGTGCGCGAACATTTCGCGCTGATCGGCCGCAGCATCCTGGAACGCGGCCTCTTGTGGTTTGCCCCGCCCGAGCGGCTGATGCGCCTGATGCGCGTGCAGGGCGACATCCATTTGGCCGAGCGCGGCGAACGCCCGGTGATGTGGCTGCTGCCGCATTTCGTGGGCCTGGAATGGAGCGCGCCGGCCATGATGCTGAACCAGCGCTGCCCGGGCGTGGACGTCTACCAGCGCCAGAGCAATGCGGTGTTCGATGCGCGCATGCTGGCAGGGCGCGCGCGCTTCGGCACTACCGCCTTCGTGGACCGGCACGAGGGCATACGCCCGGTGCTGCGCCTGATCAAGCAGGGCTATGCCTTCATGAACGCGCCCGATATGGACTTCGGCGCCAAGGACTCGGCCTTCATCCCCTTCTTCGGCGTGCCCGCCTGCACCCTGCTGGCGCCCTCGCGCATTGCCCGCAGCATGGGCATGGCGGTGCAGCCCATCGTGGTGCGCATGCTGCCCGGCAGCCAGGGCTACGAGATCGAGGCCTGCGCGCCGTTGCCCGGCTATCCGAGCGACGACCCCGAGGCCGATGCCCGCCTCCTGCACGCCTGGCTGGAGGCGCGCATCCGCGAGCAGCCGGCGCAATACCTGTGGGTGCACAAGCGCTTCAAGACGCGGCCGCCCGGCGAGCCCAGCCTCTATGGCTGATGCGCGCGCGGATAATCGCGGCATGAATGTGCACTTCACCAAGATGCAGGGGGCCGGCAACGACTTCGCCGTCATCGATGCCACCCGTGCCCCGCTGGCCCTCAACCGCGCCCAGCTGCAGCGCCTGGGCGACCGGCGCTTCGGCGTCGGCTGCGACCAGATCCTGGTGATCGAGGCCAGCCCGGCCGCGGGCATCGACTTCCGCTACCGCATCTTCAACGGCAGCAGCGGCGAAGAGGTGGAACACTGCGGCAATGGCGCGCGCTGCTTCGTGCGCTATGTGGTCGACAAGGGCCTCAGCACCAAGCGCAGCATCCGCGTGCAGACCGTCAACAAGCTGATCGAGCTGCATCTGCGGGACGACGGCCGCGTCACCGTGGACATGGGCGCGCCCGTCTTCACGCTGGGCGATGTGCCCTTCGCGGCCGCGGGCCTGCAACCGCGCCTGCAGCAGGGCTTCGAGCTGTGGCCGCTGGCGCTGCCCTCGGGCCCCTGCGAGGTGGCGGTGCTGTCGATGGGCAACCCGCATGCGGTGCAGTTCGTGGCCGATGTCGATGCAGCGCCGGTGCTGCGCGTCGGGCCCGAGGTCGAGCATGACGCGCATTTCCCGCGCCAGGTGAATGCCGGTTTCGTGCAGATCATCAGCCGCAGCGAGATCAAGCTGCGCGTGTTCGAGCGCAGCGCCGGCGAGACCCTGGCCTGTGGCACCGGCGCCTGCGCCGCGGTGGTGGCGGGCATACGCCTGGGCCTGCTGGACGAGGCCGTCGAGGTACATGCGCGCGGCGGCGATTTGAAGATCGAATGGGCCGGCCGCACGGCGGGCCTGGACGCACCGGTGCTGATGACGGGCCCGGCGCAAACCGTGTTTGAAGGAGAGATCGAGCTGTGACGACGAGCGAACAACAACAGGGTGTGACTGGCATCACCGAGCAGGACATTGCCAACTACCTGGCCAACAACCCGGGCTTCTTCGAGCGCCATGCCGAGCTGCTGGCCGCGGTGCAGCTGAGTCATCCGCATGGCCAGCGCGCGGTGTCGCTGCAGGAGCGTCAGGCCGAGATGCTGCGCGAGAAGATCAAGGGCCTGGAGCACAAGATCGTCGAGATGATCCGCAACGGCCAGGAGAACGTCGCCATCGCCGATCGCCTGCACCGCTGGACCACCGCGCTGATGCTGACCGCCGATGCCGCCGACATCCCCGAGGTGCTGCTGCGCGAGCTGCGCCATCACTTCCTGATCCCGCTGGCCGGCCTGCGCCTGTGGGTGGTGGACGAGGCCCATGCACAGGCGCCGTTTGCCGCTGCCGTCGGCGCTGATGTGAAGAGCTTTGCGGCCAGCCTGACCCAGCCCTATTGCGGCGTGAACTCTGGCTTCGAGGCGGCACGCTGGCTGGGCGAGGACGCCGCGGTGAGCTCGCTGGCGCTGATCCCGCTCAGCTACGGCAGCCCGGCCAAGGCCTTCGGCATGCTGGTGCTGGCATCGCCCGACCCGACCCGCTACACGGCCGAGATGGGCACCGAATTCCTGGCGCGCATCGGCGAGATCGCCAGTGCCGCCTTGGTGCGCCTGCTGCCCGATGCCCAACGCAGCCACGCCTGAGTTTGTCGAGAACTATCTGGAGCATCTGCGGGTGCAACGGCGCCTGGCGCCGCGCACCCTGACGCTCTACCAGGACGCGCTGGGCCGGCTCGCCGCGCTGGCGCAGCGCGATGGCGTGGCGCTGCTGAAGCTGCAGCCCCAACAGGCGCGCCGCTGGCTGGCGCAGCTGCACGGTCAGCAAGACCTGGCCCCACGCAGCCTGGCCCTGCTGCTCTCGGCCTGGCGCGGCTATTACCGCTGGCTGGGGCGCGAGCAACTGGTGAGCCTCAATCCGATCGACGGCCTGCGCCCGCCCAAGGCCGCCAAGCCCCTGCCCAAGGCTCTGGCCGTCGATGACGCGGTGCAGCTGGCGGACTTTCAGGGTGGGCATGCCGATCGGCGGCTGGAGGCGCGCGATGCCTGCATCGTCGAGCTGCTCTACGGCTGCGGCCTGCGTGTGGCCGAGTTGGTGGGGTTGGACCTGCACGCCCATCGCGATGCCCAGGCCTGGGTGGACCTGGATGCGGCCGAGGCCCAGGTGCTGGGCAAGGGCAGCAAACGCCGCTCGGTGCCGCTGGGCCAGGCGGCCCTGCGCGCCCTGCGCGCCTGGCTAAGCTTGCGCGGTGAGCTGGCCGGGCCGCAGGAGCTGGCGCTGTTCGTCGGCCTGCGCGGCGCCCGGCTCGGCGCGGCCCAGGTGCGCGTGCTGCTGAAGGCGCGCGCGCTGCGCGCCGGCCTGCCCACCCATGTGCATCCGCATATGCTGCGCCACTCCTTTGCCTCGCACCTGCTGCAGTCCAGCGGCGATCTGCGTGGCGTGCAGGAGCTGCTGGGGCATGCCAATATCAGCACCACCCAGGTGTATACCAAGCTCGACTTCCAACACCTGGCCAAGGTCTACGACGCGGCCCATCCGCGTGCCAAGAAGCGCTGAGCCCACGCCGATGCTGGTATCGTGCGCGCCCATGTCGTCTCACCACCGTCTCGCCCGCTTGTTGCCGCTCTGCCTGGCTGTGTCCGCTGCGTATGCGGCGGATGCGCCGGCTTCTTTCGTGACCTCGGCCGAAACCCGCCCCGCCGCCTTCGAGATGAGCTGGACGCCGCTGCGCCTGCCCAATGGCGACCGCAGCGCGCTGTTCGGTGGCAGCTATCTGGTGGCGGTGAACGAGGATTGGGGCTTCGGCCCCAGCGTCTACGGCGCGGCGCGCGGCAATTACGGCGGCGTGTTTGCCGCCGGCCTGACCGCGCAGCGCCGCTGGCGCCTGAGCGGCGACAGCCATCTGGCGCTGGGCCTGTACGCGGGCGCGGGCGGCGGCCTGAGTTCCGAGCAGATCCGCTATGGCGGCGGCCTGATGCTGCGCCCCGAGCTCTCGCTGCGCACCCAGGTGGGCAATTGGTATAGCGGCCTGGCCCTGAGCCATGTGCGCTTTCCCAGCGGCAATGTGAAGAGCAGCTCGGTCGCCCTGGTGCTGGGCCGCTCCGACAGCTTTGCCAGTTTCTCCCCCGGCGATGCCGGTCGCCTGGGCCGGTCGTCCACGCGCAGCGGCATGGGCTTTGACGAGATCGCCCTGAGTGCCGGTGTCTACCAGCAGCGCAAGGGCGCCAAGAATCGTTCGGGCCAGGCCAGCGCCGGGCGCATGTACAGCGCCGGTGCCGACCTCAGGCAATACCTGGCCCCGGGATCCTGGTGGGGGCTGGAGGCCTCGGGCGCGGCCAAGGGCGGCGCCGACGGCTATATGGAAATCCTCGGCACCGCCGGGCAGGATTGGGCGCTGGGCACGCCGAACCTGCGTGCCGGCCTGCATCTGGCGGCCGGCCTGGGCGGCGGCGGCAATGTGGCCACCGGCAATGGCTGGCTGATGCGCGCCGGCCCCAGCCTGCGCTGGCTGGCGCCCTGGGGCGGCAGCGTTCGCTTTGAGGGCGGCTGGCTGCGCAGCGCCTCGGGCGGTTTCAGCGCACCCTATGGCCGGCTCTCGCTGGCCCTGCCGCTGGAACGGCGCTCGCGCGCCGATTCCTTCTGGCAGCTGGAGGAGGGCGTGGTGCGCACCCAGAGCTTTTACGCCGCCGTGCAGCAGCTGCCGAGCATGAGCTACAAGAACGGCAGCAGCGCTTCGATCGGCCAGATCGGCCTCCTGATGACGCGCGAGCTCAATCCCTGGTTGTATGGCGCCGCCCAGGCGGGCAGTGCGGCCTTCGGCAAGGCGGGCGCCTATTCCTATGGCCTGTTCGGCCTAGGGCTGCAGTCGCCCAAGCTGGCCGGGCAATGGCGCGTCGGCAGTGAGCTGCTGGTTGGCGCCGCGGGCGGCGGTGGCGTCGCCGTGGGCGGTGGCGCGGTCATGCAGGGCGAGCTCTGGGGCCAGTGGGAGGGCCGCGGCGATTGGGACCGCCTGCGCTTGCGCGCGGGCCTGGGCCAGTGGCGCACCATGAAGGCGGGCACGCAGTCCTCGCCGGTCTACAGCCTGGCTGTGGGCTATGCCTTCGGTACCATGGCACCATGAAATCGATACGCATACGTGCCGGCAAGGAGCGCTCGCTGCAGCGCCGTCATCCCTGGGTGTTCCAGGGATCGGTGGAGAAGGGCAAGGCCGACGCCGGCGAAACCGTGCGCGTGGAATCCGCCGAGGGCCAGTTCCTCTGCTGGGCCGCCTACAGCCCCGATTCGCAGATCCGCCTGCGCGCCTGGAGTTTCGACGAGGCCGAGCGCATCGACGCCGCCTTCTTCCAGCGCCGCATCGCCGCCGCCATCGCGGTGCGCCAGCGCCTGCCGATCGCCTCGGACGCGGTGCGCCTCTTGCATGGCGAGGCCGATGGCCTGCCCGGCCTGGTGGTGGACCGCTATGGCGACACCCTGGTGGCCCAGTTCGGCACCGCCGGCACCGAGCGCTGGAAGCAGCAGATCGCCGATCAGCTGCTGGCCGCCACCGGCCTCACGCGCCTGTACGAACGCTCCGACGCCAGCGTGCGCCAGCTCGAGGGCCTGGAGGCGCAAACCGGTTGGTTGCGCGGCTCGGGCGAGACCGAGCTGGTGATACGCGAACATGCCTGGCAGCTCAGCCTGGACGTGGCCGAGGGCCACAAGACCGGCTACTACCTGGACCAGCGCGACAACCGCAAGCGCTTTGCCGACACGGTGCGCCAGTACGGCTGCCGCGAGGTGCTGAACTGCTTCAGCTACACGGGAGGCTTCTCGGTGGCGGCGCTGGCCGGCGGCGCTGCGAGCGTGATCAGCGTGGACTCCTCGGGCCCGGCGCTGGCGCGTGCCGAGCGGCATGTGGCGCTGAACGGCTTTGACGCCGCGCGCCACCAGGCCTTGGACGCGGACGTGAACCACACCCTGCGCGCCTATCTGGCCGAGGGCCGGCAGTTCGACGCCATCGTGCTGGATCCGCCCAAGTTCGCGCCTACCGCGGCCCATGCCGAGCGCGCCGCGCGCGCCTACAAGGACATCAACCGCCTCGGGCTCAAGCTGCTCAGGCCGGGCGGCATCCTGTTCACCTTCTCCTGCTCGGGCGGCATCCCGCCCGATCTGTTCCACAAGATCGTCGCGGGTGCGGGCCTGGATGCGCAATGCGATGGCTACATCCTCGAGCGCGTGGGCGCGGCGCCCGACCATCCGCAGACCATCTACTTCCCCGAGGGCGAGTACCTCAAGGGCCTGCTGATCCTGAAGCGCTGAGCGCGGCGCCGTTTGTTCAAGCGCGCGGCAGGGCAATCTGCGGCGCGAACTTGGCGCGGTGCACGCTGAAAAAGCTCTTCACATTGCGCACATTGGCGTCCTGGGTGAAGAGGCGCTGCACCAGCGCGTGATAGGCCGCCATATCGGCCACCTGCAGCACCAGCACGAAGTCCGGCCCGGGCGAGACGCGCCAGCATTGCTGCACCTCGGGCGCGGCCACGGCGCGTTGCTCGAAGGCCGCCAGATGCTCGGCGCCCTGGCGATCCAGCGTGATCTCGACGATGGCCGACAGGCCCGCGCCCAGCTTCTCGGGCGAGAGCAGGGCCACGCGCTTTTCGATCACCCCCAGTTCCACCAGACGTTTCACGCGCCGCAAACAGGTGGCAGGCGAGACATGGGCGCGCTGCGCCAGCTCCTGGTTGGACACCGCCGCGTCCTGCTGCAGCAGATCCAGCAGGCGGTAGTCGGTGCTGTCGAGTGCCAGAGGTTCGGTGGAATCTGTCATTTCATGATCGTTCGTGAAATATTGAAGCGTCATTTCCTGTGCTTGATGGATTGTTGCAAGTTCGTTCGAATTTTGAAAGCATCGATCTTCGTCATCTGCCTACCATGCGCGACATTCCAGTTCATTCCTTCACGGAGACACCCCTATGTGCGGCATCGTCGGCGCGGTCAGTCAGCGCAACATCGTTCCCATCCTGATCGAGGGCCTGAAGCGCCTGGAGTACCGCGGCTACGACTCCTGCGGCGTGGCGGTGCACCAGGGCGGCGAGCTCAGGCGTGCGCGCAGCACCTCGCGCGTGGCCGAACTGCACAGCCAGACCGCCGAGGACGGCATCGCCTCGGGCACCGGCATCGCCCACACGCGCTGGGCCACCCATGGCGTGCCGGCGGTGCACAACGCGCATCCGCATTTCTCGCAGGGCCCGAACGCCGCGCCCGAGAGCGTGGGCCGGATTGCTTTGGTGCACAACGGCATCATCGAGAACCACGACGAGCTGCGCCATGAACTCAAGGCCAAGGGCTACCAGTTCAGCAGCCAGACCGACACCGAGGTGATCGCCCACCTGGTGGATCATCTCTACCATGGCGACCTGCTGGAGGCGGTGCAGGCCGCGCTGCCGCGCCTCAAGGGCGCCTATGCGATCGCGGTGTTCTGCCGCGACGAGCCGCACCGCGTGATCGCCGCCCGCGAGGGCTCGCCCCTGGTGCTGGGCGTGGGCGAGGGTGAGGGCGAGAACTTCGTCGCCTCCGACGCGATGGCGCTGGCCGGCGTGACCGACCAGATCGTCTACCTGGAAGAGGGCGATGTGGTGGACCTGCAGCTGGGGCGTTACTGGATCAGCTGCCTCAACAAGGACAGCGGCCGCTACGAGGCCGCGCAGCGCGAGGTGCGCACCGTGCATGCACACAGCGGCGCGGCCGAGCTGGGCCCCTACCGCCATTACATGCAGAAGGAAATCTTCGAGCAGCCGGTGGCGATTGCCAACACCCTGGACGCCGTGGCCGGCATCACCCCCGAGCTGTTTGGCGACGGCGCCTACCGCATCTTCAAGGAGATCGACTCGGTGCTGATCCTGGCCTGCGGCACCAGCTACTACTCGGGCTCCACCGCCAAGTACTGGCTGGAGAGCATTGCCAAGATCCCCACCAGCGTCGAGATCGCGAGCGAATACCGTTACCGCGACAGTGTGCCGAATCCGCGCACCCTGGTCGTTACCATCAGCCAGAGCGGCGAAACCGCCGACACCCTGGCCGCCCTCAAGCATGCGCGCGCGCTGGGCATGAAGCACACGCTGACGGTCTGCAATGTGGCCACCAGCGCGATGGTGCGCGAATGCGAGCTGGCCTATATCACGCGTGCCGGCGCCGAGATCGGCGTGGCCTCCACCAAGGCCTTCACCACCCAGCTGGTGGGCTTGTTCATGCTGACCCTGGCGTTGGCGCAGACGCGCGGCCACCTCAGCGAGGAACAGGAAGCCGAGCACCTCAAGGCCCTGCGCCACCTGCCGGTGGCGGTGCAGGCCGTGCTGGCCCTGGAGCCGCAGGTGATCGCCTGGAGCGAGGAATTCGCGCTCAAGGAAAACGCGCTCTTCCTGGGCCGCGGCCTGCATTACCCGATCGCGCTGGAAGGCGCGCTCAAGCTCAAGGAGATTTCCTACATCCATGCCGAGGCCTACCCGGCTGGTGAGCTCAAGCATGGCCCGCTCGCCCTGGTGACCGCCGAGATGCCGGTGGTGACGGTGGCGCCCAATGACGCGCTGCTGGAAAAGCTCAAGAGCAATATGCAGGAGGTGCGCGCACGCGGCGGCCAGCTCTATGTGTTCGCCGACGGCGACACCCAGATCGAAAGCGAGCAAGGCCTGCACGTGATCCGCATGCCCGAGCATTACGGGAGCTTAAGCCCCATCCTGCATGTGATCCCGCTGCAGCTGCTGGCCTACCACACCGCCTGCGCGAGGGGGACGGATGTGGACAAGCCGCGCAATCTGGCCAAGAGCGTGACGGTGGAGTAACGAATTGGGTGAGCGACCTATTTCGCCTGTCGACCAATGGCGTCAATGCCTGGACGGGCCTGCGGCGGGTTTGCCAGACAGGACTCGCCGACTGCCTCGCCGGTCAAGACCTTGACCTCACCGCTGGTCTGAAGTGGGCGCCTGGGCTCAGCCGCGCTCGTCCTCGTGCAACAAGCTCAGCACCTTGGTGGTGATGATGTCCACCGCAGGACCGTTGGCGCCGTGCGGCAGGATCACGTCGGCGTTGCGCTTGGTCGGCTCAATGAACTGCTTGTGCATGGGGCGCACGGTTTCCAGGTACTGGTTCACCACCGACTCGGTGCTGCGGCCACGCTCCGAGATATCGCGCTGCAGCCGACGGATGAAGCGCACGTCCGAGGCCGTGTCCACATAGATCTTCAGCGACATCATGCTGCGCAGCTTGGTGTCGTACAAGGCGAACAAGCCCTCGACCACGATCACCGGCGCGGGCTTCACGGTAATGGTTTGGCTGGAGCGGTTGTCGGCCGAGAAGTCATACACCGGCATCTCGATCGCCTCACCCTTGCGCAGCGCAGCCAGGTGCTGCGCCATCAGCGGCCAGTCAAAGGCATCGGGATGGTCGTAGTTCTGCTTGCGCCGTTCCTCCGGAGGCATGTGGGACTGGTCCCGGTAGTAGTCATCCTGCATCACCACCGCCACCTTCTCCGGCCCGATGGCGGCCAAGACCTGGCGCGTCACCGTCGATTTGCCGCTGCCGCTGCCCCCAGCGACACCGATGACAAAAGGCTTCTGAGGGGATTTGGACATAAGGCGGTGTTGCAAGCTTGGGCGATGCCTGGGAATGTACAAGCTGGTGAGCAGTTTTGAGCGGCCTCGAGGTCCGCTTCAGGCTGAGAGCCGCTGTTCGGTTCCCTCTTCAAGAATGCCTTCTGCAACTGCATGAAGATGCAGGCGGCAGAAAACCCCAAGTCCAGAGCAAACTTATATGTCCGTCGGCTTGGGTTCCTGGGATTGATCCGCAACGCGCCATTCGAAGAGTAGCGGGTGACCAGCTACGCTGCTTGCCGGCGATCGACCTGAATTCGCTGAGCTACCGAGCGTCAACCATTGGCGGTCATTGAAGAGCCGTGGAACGAACCGTCGACTGTCGTGTCACAGCCCGGTGTGGGATAGACATGGCGGCCGGACAACGTCGGCAGCTTGTTCAGGACTCGAATTGCCGAGAACCCCCGCCCTGGCACCCGGCCAGCATCTGCCGCTTGAGTTCTCGCACCAGCTCGGCCGAGGTGCTGCGGCAGCTTGGCCCCGAGAAACCGAACGCCACCAGCTCGGGTGGCGCCGCCACGGCGGGCGCGCGGCAGGAGGCATGCAGCTCGCGCACGCCCGTGGCCGCGAGCAAGGTGGCGACATTGCCTGCCGTGATGCCGCTGCCGGCCAGCATCTGAATGCGCCCACGGCATTGCTGTACCAGCGCCGCGAGCTGTGCCGCGCCGGCATGCGCCGTCACAGCGCCGCCCGAGCTGAGGATGCGCTGAAAGCCCAGGGCCACGGCTTGCTCCAGTGCGGCGGCCGGGTCGCGCACCAGATCGAAGGCGCGGTGCAGCGTCAGCGCGAGGCCGCCGGCCTGCCTCGCCAGGCGCCGCAACATCGGCAGGTCAAGCCTATCGTCGGGAGTGAGCGCACCAAGCGCCAGCCCGGCCAGCCCCTGCTCGGCCGCCAGCGCGATGTCGCGCAGCATCACCCGCTCCTCGGCCGCCGAATAGACGAAACCGCCATCGCGTGGGCGTATCAGCGCGACCACCGGGACGCCCAAGCTGCCGGCCTCGCGCATCAGGCCGGCCGAGGGCGTGAGGCCGCCCTGCGCCAGGCTGCTGCACAGCTCGATGCGGTCGGCGCCGCCCTGCACGGCGGCGTGCAGGCCCGCAGCGTCATCGACGCAGACTTCCAGCAGCATGCTGCTGCTCATGCCTGCCAGGCTCCCTGGAAGGCGTAGGCGGCGCCGATCAGGCCGGCCTGGTCGTCCAGCGTGCTGGGGCGCAGCAGGGCCTGGTCCGCGTTGCTGTCGCTATAGCTGCTGCTCCTGCGCAGGATCTGACTGCGCACCGCGCGGTCCAGCGCGCCGATGAGCGCGCTGCAGCGGCTCAGCCCTCCGCACACCGGCACCACGCTGGCGCCGGTGAGGTTGACGGCCAGCGCCAGCGGGCCGGAGATGAGCTCGATGTAGGCACGCACCGTGGCCCCGGCCGCAGCCTCACCGGCCATCCAGGCCTCCAGAATCTGCTGGCTGCTCTGTTCGCGTTGAGGCGACAGGAAGGCATGCAGGCGCTCGAGGCCACGCGCGCCACCCACGGTGTCGGCGCAGCCGCTCAGGCCGCAGCCGCAGCGAAATCGCGGCAGGCGTAGCCAGCGGCCGTCGCCGGTTTCGAGCAGGGCCTCGTTCACGATAGGCCCATGCCCCCACTCGCCGCTGAGGCCGCCCGCGCCACGCACCAGCTGTCCGTTGGCCACCAGCCCACCACCCACGCCGGTGCCCAGCACGGCGCAAAACACCACGGCGTGGCCAACGCCCGCGCCCACTCGCGCTTCGGCCAGTGCCGCGCAATCCGCATCGTTGCTGACGACGACGGGCATGCCCAGCAAGGCCTGCAGTTCAACAGCCAGCGGCCGCCCGCTGAGGCAGGGCAGGTTGGCCGCCGCCACCTGGCCGCTCTCGGGCGAGACCACGCCGGCGATGGAGATGGACAGCGCGGCGCCTGGCTTGTTGGCAAAGGGGTGCAGCGCTTCACCGAGGGTGGCGCAAAACTGTGCCCAGTCCTGGCTGGGCGTCGGCAGCCTGGCGAGCGGCTCGCAGCTGGCGCCGCCGCGATGCCGGGCCAGGCGGATGTGCGAGCCGCCGATGTCGGCCAGCAGCAGCTCTTGTGGTCCGGCAGGGGAGGCGTGGGTGGGCTCGGCTGTGCTCATCGGGCTTGAACTCCGCGTGGCTCGCGGCTTGCGAGGCGCGCAGTTTAGGGCCTGCTGCCGGGCGCCGGCGCACTGTCGTAATGCCGCCTCAGGCGGTTTAGTAAACAAAACTAAACTGCGCCGCTATTTTGAAAGTTTGTTGAAGCGCCGTGGCTTCCTTTGTATAAATTTTCCTGGGCGAAATGCGATGCCCAGCGCCATGCAGGCGGCGGTTTTAGTCGTTTAGTAAAGCGTCAGGGTTCTCCCCCAAATCACGCCTTGGGTGCCCCGACAAGCTGAAACGACGCCGGCCTGTGGAACCGCCAAGGGTTCGGCCGCTGGGCCACTCGCATGGAGATGCTTCACCGACATGCAAAGCCCCACCGTGGGCAAGACCAGGAGACAAAGCACATGACGTTCACGACCGCTACTTCTTCCCTTCATGCGCCGCGCCAGCGCCGCTGGGCCGCCACGCCCATCGCCGTGGCCGCCGCGCTGCTGGCGCTGGGTACCGCCCATGCGCAGACCGCGCCGGCGCAAAAGCCAAGCGATGGCAAGCCCGATGCGAGCCAGCTGGATCTGGTGATCGTGACCGGCTACCGCTCCTCGATCGAGAAGAGCCTCGACCAGAAGCGCAATGCCAACGCCATCATCGACGTGGTCTCCGCCGAAGACGTGGGCAAGTTCCCCGACAAGAACGTCGCCGACGCGCTGCAGCGCGTGCCGGGCGTGATCGTCGATCGCAGCGGTGGCGAGGGCAAGAACGTCAGCGTGCGCGGCCTGTCTTCGGAGCTGACCCTGACTCAGCTGAACGGCAACTACATCGCCACGGCCGAGTCCAATGGCGACCCCACGCGTTCCTTCAACTACATGCTGATGCCCTCGAACATGCTCTCGCGTGCCGAGCTGTTCAAGACGCCCGAGGCGCGCATCGACGAAGGCGGCGTGGGCGGCACCGTGATCCTGCACACGCGCCGGCCCCTGGACATGAAGGCCCATAGCGGCTTCGTCAATGCCGAGGGCACCTGGGCCGATACCAGCGGCAAGGCCGACGGCCAGTTCTCCGGCCAGTACGCCTGGCACGACGAGGCCAAGCGTTTCGGCGTGCTGCTGGGCTACACCCAGCAAAAACGTACCACCCGCACGATGGGCGCGAGCACCGAGAACTGGCAGTGGTATGCCGACGACTACAAGGCGCATCCGGCCACCGATGTGAACGGCACCCCCTCGGGCATGACCTCACGCTGGTGGGGCCAGTCGGGCTTCTACGACCAGAGCGGCAAGTACTACAGCAACTTCATGATGCCGACCTCGGTCAACCTCAACGTCAAGAGCGAGGACCGCGAGCGCAAGGGTGGCCAGCTGACCATGCAGTTCAAGCCGACCGAGAACCTGACGCTGACCGGCAACTACTTCCGCTTCGACCTCTCGCAGAACTCGCAGACCAACACGCTGAAGGTGCCGGAATGGAATCTGGCCCGCTACGACGGCGACGGCAACTGGCCCACCGGCCGCCTGCTTGATCAGCTGACGTTTGACAAGAGCGGCACCATCGTCACCGGCGCCAAGTACAGCGCCCATCCCGGCAAGGCCTATTACTGCAGCGAAGAGCAGGCCAAGGCCGGCGGCAAGCAGCCGGGCGGCTGGGGCCCCGACGATTGCACCGTGCCAACGCCGCAGATCACCGGCAGTTTCAACCGCGAAAAAGCCTTGTCGCAGACCGCCGACTTCGAGGCCGAATGGAAGGGCGATGCGCTGGAGGCCAGCTTCAAGGCCGGCCGCACCTGGGCCAAGGGCGGCCCTGAGATGCAGTTCACCATGCCGATCAAGCCGCGCATGCAGGATGCCAGCGGCAAATGGCTGCTGGGCAATACCGCCAGCGCCTGGAGCCTGGAGGGCACGCCCACCATGACCTTCGCGCCCGAGCTGATGGCCAATCTGCAAAAGGGCATCGGCGAGATCGACCTGGGTTCGACCGGCTCCTCCTGGACCAAGAACAGCACCTACCAGAACTATGCCCAGGCCGATTTCAGCTGGAACGCCGACCGCGGCTGGCTCGAGACGCTGCAGTTCGGCTTGAAGCTGCGTGACGGCGGCATCCACCGCAACACCGGCAACAACTACTGGGTCTGCAAGGGCGCCGACCCCAGCAACTACGACAAGCGCTACCAGGCCGGTTGCGACTCGGCGGCCAACAAATTCCAGCCGCAGTTCCTGTATGGCGATTCGCTGGGCAGGCTGGCGGGCGGCATCAGCGCCAGCGCCTTCCCGGCGATCAACTACCCGGCCTATATCGCGCACCTGAACCAGACCTATGGTGCGATGCAGACGCGCGACGAAGACAACTTCGTCTACAACGTCGACGAAAAGATCTACGCCAGCTATCTGCAGGCCAATCTGAAGGCCGATCGGCTGCGCGGCAATGTGGGCCTGCGCCTGGTGCGCACCAAGCAGCATGCCGATTCGACCGACCAGGTCAGCAACTATAAGGACTACTTCTACAACGGCGCCGACGGTAAGCCCGCGCCCTGCGTGCCGAGCCCCACGGGTCCCGTGCCCGCTGCCGGTGCGCCCGCCGGTTCGGGTTGCGTCAGCGGCTTCACCAAGCTGCCCGACAGCCTCTCGCGCAGCGAGTCCTTCCTGGTCAGCTCGCTCGATCGGACCTACAACGATGTGCTGCCCAGCCTGAACCTGGCCTATGAGCTGAGCAAGGACCTGGTGCTGCGTGCGGCCGCATCCAAGGTGATCTCGCGCCCCAGCTATGGCGATATCGCGGCCCCGGGCGGGCTGGAGCTCTACAGCCAGGAGTACGTGAACGACCGTCGCCTCATCGGTGGCGGCGACCAGCAGGGCTGGTTTGGCGGTGGCAGCAACAAGGAGTTGGAGCCCTACAAGGCCAATCAGTTCGACCTGGGCCTGGAGTGGTACCTGCGCCGCGGCTCGGTGCTGGGCGCGAATCTGTTCCGCAAGAACGTCAGCAACTTCTCGGTGCCGGTGGTGCAGAACGTGGACCTCAATGTGGGCGGCCAGGCGGTGACGGTGCAGAACTACCAGACCAGCGCCGGCGGCCGCAACGGCGTCTCGCAGGGCGTGGAGCTGTTCGCCCAGCACACGCTGGACTTCGGCCTGGGCTTCCAGTTCAACTACACCTACAACAAGACCAACCAGGCCGCCATCACGCTGCAGAACGGCAAGACCATAGGCACATCGCCGCTGGTGGGCAGCGCCAAGAACCAGGCCAACTTCACGGTGTTCTACGAGACCGACAGCTATCTGGCGCGCGCCTCCTACAACCGCCGCGGCGAGGTGGTGGGCGGCCTGGTCAACGGCCTGAACGTCTACGCCGAGCCCTACAGCCAGATCGACCTGAACGCGGCCTACAACGTCAACAAGCAGCTGAGCCTGAGCGCCTCGGTGCTGAACCTGACCAAGCAGGAGGCGCGTTCGCACCTGGGCAATGACACCAAGGACCGCTTCTACAGCAATGGCTATGCGGGCCGCATCGCCTACTTGGGGCTGACCTACAAGTACTGATTGATCGCTGCGCCATCCTCGCCCCTTTGCCGCAACCAGTGCACAGGGGTCTTCACGTCGGCTTTGCTCCAGGTGGGCAAAGCCGACCTTTTTACATAGAACCTGGACGTTATCCATGAGCGAATCAGACAGCAAGCGGCTGCGGCGCGTGGTGGTCGTCGGCGGCGGCAGCGCCGGCTGGATGGCGGCGGCGGCCTTGGCCACCTATCTGGGGCGTCAGGCCTCGGTGCGGCTGATCGAGTCCGAGGAGATCGGCATCGTCGGTGTGGGCGAGGCCAGCGTGCCGCATATCCGCCAGTTCAACTCCCAAATGCTGGGCATAGACGAGGCCGAATTCGTCAAACGCACCCAGGGCACCGTCAAGCTGGGCATCCAGTTCAATGACTGGGGCCGCATCGGCGACAGCTATATCCATGGCTTCGGCGTGATCGGTCGCTCGCTCGGGCCGCTGCCCTTTCACCAGTTCTGGTTGAAGCTGCAGCAGCGCGGCCACGCGGCGCCGCTGGGCGAGTATTCGCTGCAGACCCTGATGGCGCCGCAAGGCCGCTTCATCCCCGGCGAGCGCGATGCCGCGCCGGACTCGCCGCTGGCCGACATCGCCTACGCCTACCACTTCGACGCCGCGCTCTACGCGCGCTTCTTGCGCGAACTCTCGGAGCGCCGCGGCGTGCAGCGCATCGAGGGCAGGATAGTCGGCGTGCAGCAGCGTGCCGAAGACGGCTTTGTCGAAGCGCTGACGCTGGCCAGTGGCGAGCGCGTCGAGGGCGAACTCTTCATCGATTGCTCGGGCTTTCGCGGCCTGCTGATCGAGGAGACGCTCAAGACCGGTTACATCGACTGGACCCATTGGCTGCCCTGCGACCGCGCGGTGGCCGTGCCCTGCGAGAGTGTCCTGCCGATCACGCCCTACACCCGCTCCAGCGCGCGCAAGGCGGGCTGGCAGTGGCGCATCCCGCTGCAGCACCGCACCGGCAACGGCTACGTGTATGCCAGCCAATACCTCGGCGATGACGAGGCCGCCGCCACCCTGCTGGCGAATCTGGATGGCAAGCCGCTGGCCGAGCCGCGCCTCTTGCGCTTCACCACGGGCATGCGCAAGCAGGGCTGGAACAAGAACGTGGTGGCCCTGGGCCTGGCCAGCGGCTTCCTGGAGCCGCTGGAGTCCACCAGCATCTACCTGGTGCAGTCGGGCATCAGCCGGCTGCTGAGCCTTTTTCCAGGATCTCTGCCGGGCAGCGATTCCTTCAACCCGCTGCTGGCCGAGCGCTTCAACCGCGAAACCGCGTTTGAGTACGAGCGCGTGCGCGACTTCCTGATCCTGCACTACCACGCCACCGAACGCGACGACTCGCCGTTCTGGAACTACTGCCGCAGCATGTCCATCCCGGACAGTCTGCGCGAAGCCATGGACCTGTTCCGCGCCGATGGTCGCTACTTCCGCCATGGCGAGGACTTCTTCGCCCTGCCCAGCTGGGTGCAGGTGATGCTGGGGCAGCGCATCATGCCCAAGGGCTACCACCCCATCGTGGACGAGATGCCAGAGGACCGGTTGATCGAGTTCGTCGAGGGCACGCGCAAGACGCTGGCACAGGCGGTCAGCGCCATGCCTGCGCACCAGCAGTGGCTGGAGCGGCACTGGAAGGCGGCGGCAGCATGATGATGAGCTGGAGGAGCTTGCTCGTCGGCTGCCTGCTGGCCGGCTTTTTTGCCGCGTCAGCCATGGCGGCCGCCCCGCTGGACATCGTGATCGACAAGGGCTGGCAGTTCCGCCTGCTGCCGCGCAGCACGCAAGCCGGCGCGCATCAGCAGGCCAGCAGCTGGCGCGCGGCCAGCGTGCCCGGCACGGTGCATACCGATTTGCTCGCGGCCAAGCTCATTCCCGACCCATTCGTCGGCGCGCCGGAAGCGCAGCTGCAATGGATAGGCCTGGCGGATTGGGAGTACCGCACGCGCTTCGATGTGCCGCCCCAAATGCTGGACCAGGCGCTGGCGCAGGCGCGCAGCGAGCTGGTGTTCGAGGGCCTGGACACCTTTGCCGAAGTGAGCCTCAACGGCGCGCCGCTGCTGGCCGCCGACAACGCCTTTCGCACTTGGCGCGCGCCGGTGCAGGGCAGGCTGCGCGCCGTCGGCAACGAACTAAGCATCGTGTTCCGTTCCCCGATCGCCAGGCTGCTGCCCCAGGTGCAGGCCATGCCGCTGAAGCTGGCCGGCAACTACCCCTCGCCCTATGGCGACGAGCCGCCGGACGCGATGACCGGCAACTTCGCGCGCAAGCCCGGCTACCACTACGGCTGGGATTGGGGCCCGCGCTATGTGACGGCCGGCATCAGCAAGCCGGTGCGGCTGCAGAGCTGGCACACGCTGCGCATGACCGAGCTGCAGCTGCGCCAGGACCGCGTGGACGCCGCGCGCGCCGAGCTCACGGCCATCGCCTCGGCCGAGGCGCTGCGCGATGGCAACTTCGAGCTGCGCCTGTGGCAGACCGCGCCGGACGGCAGGCGCACGCTGGCGGCGCAGCGCAGCGCCGCCTTGCATGCCGGCGCGAACCGCGTCGAGCTGCCGGTGCAGGTGGATGGCCCCGCACGTTGGTTTCCCAACGGCCATGGTGCGCAGCCGCTGTATCGCTACGAGCTTGAAGTGCTGGATGGCAAGACCAGCCTGGCCAGGCTGAGCAAACGCACCGGCCTGCGCAGCATCGAGCTCAAGCGTGAGCCCGACGAGCAGGGCCGCAGTTTCTACTTCGTGGTCAACGGCATCCCGGTGTTCGCCAAGGGCGCCAACACCATCCCCTTCGACATGTTTCAGCCGCGCGTCACGAAGGCGCAGCTGCGGCGCGTGCTGCAATCGGCGCGCGACGCCCATATGAATATGCTGCGCAGCTGGGGCGGCGGCTATTACGAGAGCGAGGACTTCTACGATCTGGCTGACGAGCTGGGCCTCCTGGTCTGGCAGGACTTCATGTTCGGCGGCGGCATGCAGCCCGCCTACGATCCCGCCTTCCGCGCCAATGTGATGGCCGAGGCGCGCGAGCAAGTGCGCCGCCTGCGCCACCACCCCAGCCTCGCGCTCTGGTGCGGCAACAACGAGCAGGAGGTGGCCTGGAAATACTGGGGCCAGGGCAAGGCGCTGAAGGAGGCCGACCCCGCCTTTGCCGACAAGGTCTGGCAGGGCTATCAGCAACTCTTTGGCAGCGACTTGCGCCAGCTGGTGGCCGAGGAGGGCGGCGGCATCGCCTACTGGGCCAGCTCGCCCGGCGACGACCTGGCCGAGCCGGCCAACACGCCGGCCAGCGGCGATATGCATTACTGGGAGGTCTGGGGCAACCCGGCGCACCCGGTGAGTCACTACCTGAGCATCACACCGCGCTTCATGTCGGAGTACGGCCTGCAGGCCTGGCCGGTGCAGCGCACCGTCGATGCATTCGCGAAGCGCAGCGAGCAGCAGGGCTTGGCCGCGCCGGTGATCCAGGCGCACCAGAAGTTCATGGCCGGCAAGGGCAATGAGCGGCTGCTGAAGTACGTCGATGAGGAGTTCGGCCCGCCGCGCGACTTTGCCGACTTCATCTACCTCAGCCAGCAGATGCAGGCCGAGGGCATCCAGCTGGCCGCGCTGCACCACCGCGCCAGCCGGCCCTTCACCATGGGCTCGCTGTACTGGCAGCTCAACGATGTGTGGCCGGGCGCCTCCTGGTCCAGCATCGACTGGTTCGGGCGCTGGAAGGCGCTGCATTTCCATGCGCGGCGCTTTTACGCGCCGGTGGCGGTGGCGGCGCTGCGCGACGGCCAGGGCAGGACCAGGGTCACCCTGTTGAACGACCGCAGCCACGCCCTGCGCGCCGAGCTGCGCCTGCGGGTGATGGCGCTGGACGGAAAGCTCCTACGTGAAGAGCGCCAGCTGCTGACGCTTGCGCCGTTGTCGGCCAGCAAGCTGGCCGACCATGCGGACGCTGATCTGATCGGCCAGGCCGATCCGGCCTCCACCGTCGCGGTGTTGGAGCTGCGCGCCGAGGGCGAGCCGGCCTCGCGCGCTGTTGTCTACTTCAAGGCCGCCAAGGAGATGGCCTGGCCGGACGCTGGCCTGCAGGCACACCTGAAGCGCGATGGCACCGGCACCGTGCTTGAGCTGCGCTCGGCGAAAGCGCTTGCGCGCGGCGTGTGGATTGATTTTGGCGATCGTCTTGATGCCGAGTTGTCGGACAACGCGCTGACCCTGCTGCCGGGTGAAGCGCTGAGCCTGCGGGTGTCGTCCAAAGCCAGCCTGGCGGCGCTGCGCAAGGCGCTGCGTCTGCGCGCTGTCACCGGCCCCATGCGATGAACTTCTTCAAGTCACTATCCCTTTGCGCATCGCTCTGCGTGGGCCTCCTGCTCAGCCTGCCCGCCAGGGCCGCGCTGCGCAGCGTCGGCGCCGTCGTGCAAGCCACCAAATCCGATGATGGCGTCGACCTGCGCCTGAGCAGCGGCGCGCGCGCCCGTATCGGCTTCATCACGCCCGAGGTGGTGCGCGTGCGCATCATCAGCGCGAAGGGCAGCTTCGAGCCCGACACCGCGTCCTATGCCCTGACCGATGCGCCGCCGCGCGCCAAGGCGATGACGAGCATCAACGCCGCCAGCGTGGAACTGCGCTCCAGCAGCGGCACGCTGGTGCGCATCCAGAGGTCCCCCGAGCTGGCCATCGCCATCTTCGACACCGCGGGCCGCCTGATCAGCGCCGACGACCCCGCCCGCCCCACCTCCTTCGACGCCCGGGAGGGCTCGTTCGAGACCGCCAAGCGGCGCGATGACTACGAGCTCTATTACGGCTTTGGTGAAAAGGCCTTGCCACTCTCGCGCCACCAGCAGCAGCTGGTGATGTGGAACGCCGATGTGCCCGACTACGCGCCGGGCCACGACCCGTCCTACCAGGCCATCCCCTTCTTCATCGCCCTGCATGAAGGGCGCAGCCATGGCCTGTTCTTCAACAACAGCTGGCGCAGCTGGTTCGACATGGGCAAGACCGACCCCAAGCGCTACCGCTTTGGTTCCGCGGGCGGCGAGCTGGACTATTTCGTCTTCACCGGCGGGGCCGAGCGCAGCCCGGCGCGGGTGCTGCAGGACTACACCGCGCTCACCGGCCGCGGCGCCCTGCCGCCGCGCTGGGCGCTGGGCTACCAGCAGTCGCGCTGGTCCTACCAGACGCAGGACGAGGTCTTGCGCATCGCCCGCGAATTCCGCCAACGCCGCATCCCGGCCGATGTGCTCTATCTGGACATCGACCATATGGACGGCTTCCGCGTCTTCAGCTGGAATCCCACGACCTTCCCGCAGCCGCGCGAGATGTTGAACGAGCTGCATGGCCAGGGCTTTCGCGCCGTCACCATCGTGGACCCCGGCATCAAGCGCGACAAGGGATACGCCATCTACCGCGGCGGCCACGCGGCGGGCGTGTTCATGAAGAACGCCGATGGCAGCGAACTGCAGGCCAAGGTCTGGCCCGGCGTCTGTGCCTTCCCGGACTTCACCGCGCCGGCCGCGCGCGACTGGTTCGGCCGCCTCTATCAAGAACCGCTGGACCTCGGTGTGGACGGCTTCTGGAACGATATGAACGAGCCCGGCGTGTTCGCGCCCGACGGCTTTGACAAGCCCGAGATTTCGCTGGGCCCGCAGAAGACCTTCGCGCTCGACGCCCGCCATGCCGGCGACGGCCGCCCCGGCAGCCATGCGCGCTATCACAACGTCTATGGCATGCAGATGGCGCGCGCCAGCTTCGAGGGCCTGCGCCGGCTGCGCCCCGAGCAGCGCCCCATGGTGCTCACGCGCGCGGGCTTTGCCGGCGTGCAACGCTATGCGGCGGTGTGGACCGGCGACAACTCGCCCACGTGGACCCATCTGGCGCTGACCATCCCGATGCTGAGCAATCTGTCGGTCTCGGGCGTGCCCTTTGTCGGCGCCGATGTGGGCGGCTTCATGGGCAGCCCCAGCGCCGAGCTCTACACGCGCTGGCTGCAGGCCGCCGCGCTGACGCCCTTCTTGCGCACCCATTCCAACGATGTCTCGGCGTCGCGCGAGCCCTGGGCCTTCGGGCCCGAGCATGAACGCATCAACCGCGCGGCCATCGAGTTGCGCTACCAGTTGCTGCCCTATCTCTACAGCCTGTTCGAGACCAGCGAACGCACGGGCCTGCCGCCGATGCGCCCGCTCTGGTTCGCCTATCCGGCCGACACCCAGGCCAGCCTGGTGGACGATCAGTTCCTGCTGGGCGGCGATCTCCTGGTGGCGCCGGTGCTGCGCGAGGCCGAGCGCCAGCGCAGCGTCTACTTCCCCAAGGGCGATGCCTGGCTGGACTGGTGGAGCGGCCAGCGCCATGAGGGTGGCACCTACGCCACCATCGCTGCGCCGCTGGAGCGCCTGCCGCTGTTCATCCGCGTGGGCGCGACCGTACCCACGCAGGCGCCGGTGCAGCATACGGGCGAGATGCTGACGCAGGCGGCCGCAGCGCTGACGCTGGTGGCGGCCTGGGGCGGCGCCGGCGATAGCGAGCTGTTTCAGGATGCGGGCGAGGGCTATGGCTACCGGCAGGGCGCTGCGCGCAGGCTGCGGCTGAGCCAGGACGCGCAGGGGCTGCTGCGTTTGGACATTCCGCCTAGCTCGTCGCCTGGGGCTGGCTTTCAGCGCGTCGCGGCGGTCGAATTCATCGGTCTTGAGGGGGCGCCGGGGCGCCGGCTGCGCGTGGAGCTGGCGGACGAGAACGTCACGCAGATTCGACCCGGACCCTGAGGAAGCTGAGCATGATGAGAACCTTCTTTTTCGCCGCCGCGCTGCTCGGCCTCTGCTGCGCCTCGGCCCTGGCCGCGCCCAGCGATGGCTGGACGGTGCGCTACCAGCGCACGTACAACGGCAAGCCGGTGGAGGGCGAGGATGCGGTGCTGCTGTACGCCGCCAAGGCCGAGGCCTTGATCAGCTCGGAGGCAGTTCACAGCGGCAAGGCCGCATTCCCTTTTGAGCAAACGCTGGTCAGGCCGGCCGCGCAGGAACTGCTGCAGCTCGCGCGGCTGAACAGCGAGGCATCGATTGCCACGCTGGACCGCGAGACGCTGGCCAAGCAGGTGTACGAGCTCAGCGAGGGCGAGAGCAAGACGATTCTTGGCTACCGCTGCAAGAAGGCCAGCACGGTGCTGAACTCCAACCGCATCGAGCTCTGGTACACGAACGAGCTGCCGGCCGCCGGCGCGCCCACCCTGCTGGGCCACCAGCTCGGCCTGGTGCTGGAGCTGGTGCGCAATGGCAATTTCGTCATCCGCGCCACCCAGATCGAGCCCTTCCATGGCCTGGACCTGGCTGTGCTGGCGCAGGGCGGCGGCGGGGCGGTCGCGCCCTTGGTCGACGGGCTCAGCTACAAGGACCGCCTCTGGCAAAGCCGCTTCACCACCATTCCGGTGTTCCGCGACCAGCTTGTCAACTTCTCGGGGCAAGACCGCGAGCCGCGTGAGGGCGTGAGCCGTTATGCCAATGGCACCGTCGTGCTCAAGACCGTGCAGCTGCCCGAGATCCCGGCCGGCAGCCAGGTCTTTGTGGACCTGCTGGCCCGCTCCAACGGCGATGCCTATGACCGCACCGGCTCGGTATTCGTGATTCCGCTGCAGTCTGGCGCCAGGCGCACGTTTTTTGACGGCCTACAGCAAGGCGTCGCGGCCTTGCCGGCCTATCAAAACGGCAACGGCCGGACCTACCGCGGCGTGGTGGCCACCAAGGATTACGCGCCGCTGATCGAGCTGATGCGCTTCTTCACCCCCTTTGGCGTCGGGCACTACAACCATCTGCAGTTGAAGGGCAAGACCTGGCACCAGGCCGTGCCCTACCGCATGGACATCACCGACATCGCCACCCGTCTCTCGGGCCAGCAGCTGGCCGTGGGCGTCTTCATCGGCAACTACGACCAGGGCGGCCACAAGCTCGACAGTTTGAATATCACCGTCCATCCCAGCGACTCGGCCGCCGCGATGTTCTCCAAGCCGCAGGAGAGCAAGAGGAAGAACCGGGTGCTCATGCCGCTGTTCAATACCACCAATGTGATGGAAATGGCCGAGCAGGACTACGCCACCATGTTCGATGTGGACAAGGGCTTGGAGGTGAACTTCACGCTGGACCGCCCGCTCAAGAACGCCCGCCTGCGCTACATCGCCACCGGCCATGGCGGCTGGGCCAATGGGGATGAGTTCCTGCCCAAGAAGAACACCATCCTGCTGGACGGCAAGCCGCTCATTTCCTTCGTACCCTGGCGCCAGGACTGCGGTGCCTACCGTCTATTCAACCCGGCCTCTGGCAACTTCAACGATGGTTTGTCTTCATCTGACCTGAGCCGCTCCAACTGGTGCCCGGGCTCGGCGACCAATCCCATCTACGTCGAGCTGGGCGATTTGAAGGCCGGGCGGCACCGCATGGCGGTGCGGATTCCACAAGGGGCGCGGGAGGGAGACAGCTTCAGTACGTGGAATGTGTCGGGGGTGTTGGTGGGGGATTGAGTGAGATGGCCAATGGTGGGCAGGGCGCGTGCTGGTGGAACTGGGTGGCCTTGAAAGTTAAGGCCTGGCCATGTCGGCCTGACTGCAGGCTTCTGGCTTGCGCGAGGCCCAGTGCTACGCGGCCATCACCTCAGCCTCCACCGGCTTCAATCCCCAAGGAAACAGATCTTCGTCTGGTTCCCCGTGGTGTCATCGCACTGCTTGATGAAATGCGGCTCTGGCATCGCGATCCAACCGATGAGACCCCGCTGCGTACGCACTTGCAGCCAAGAGAAGGAGTCCCGCCAGTCGTCGAGTTTCTCTGCTCGACCTGCGGTGACAAAAACGGGCTCGTTCGCCGGCAAGATGGCGAGAGTCTTCAGAAGCAGGCAGGGTCAGGCCTCAAATCTCTAGGCAACGCATGACCCCAGATCCACCAATGTGCGCTCCGCGATGGCCTGGGGCACCCAATCGCTGCGCCCCCCGTTAAGTGGCTAAGAGACGCGCCTGCAGCGCCATAGCGCATTCCCTTCTCTCTCAAGACTGCATTCCCCGTCGTCGAACTCGCACCCCTCCGTTCGGTGCTTGGAATGCGCTCCCCTGCGCGACTTCGGCGCCGTCCGAGCAGTACCTGGCGACATGCCCCCCCAAAGTGACTCCCGCTGGGAGCGCGGCGCTTCGCGGAGCCAGCGAGGAGGATCCCTTGCGCTTGTTTACTAAAACGCCCTAAAAATGCCCCGCCAGCGCTGCTTTGGTTGACGCTAAAAATCGCGCTGGATATAAACATCACCCATGGAACGACGCGATAAAAAAGCACTCGTTCAAGGTCTGCAAGCGCCGCCAGAAGCGTTTAATAAACCGATAAGCAAAGCCGGAGACTCTTTCGTGATCTACCTGATGAACCCGCCGCACGAGCAGCCGGGCCCGCCCTGCCAGCCAAAGGCACGCCCGTGAGCCAGCCGCAGCATCATCATCAGCAGCAGCAAGCCGCCGTCACCATCCGCGACATCGCGGAGGCCACCGGGCTGTCGATCGGCACCGTCTCGCGGGCGCTGAAGAACCAGGCCGGCATGACCGAGGTGACGCGCAACAAGGTGCGCGAGGCCGCGCAGCGCCTGGGTTATGACCTCTCGCAGCTGAAGAAGGGGCGCATCCGGCGCATCGCCTTCCTGCTGCACAGCCAGCACAACACCCTGGCCTCCAGCCCCTTCTTCTCGCCGGTGCTGCATGGCGCCGAAGAGGCCTGCCGGCGTGAGGGCATTGCGCTGTCCTTTGTGGTGGTGGGCCCGGCCCAGCCGGTGCTGGAGCAGGTGCGGGTGCACCAGCCCGACGCGATCCTGTGCGCCGGCTTTTTCGAGCCCGAGGTGCTGAGCGCGCTGCAGCTCACCGGCAAGCCGGTGGTGCTGGTGGACATGCAGCGCCGCGGCTTCAGCTCCGTCAATCCGGACAACGCCCTCGGCGGCTTCCTGGCCACACGGCACCTGCTGCGCAACGGCAAGCGGCGCATCGCGATGCTCTCGGGCTCGCTGGCGCATTACAGCATCCAGCAGCGCAACCGCGGCTTTCGCCGCGCCCTGTTCGAGGCCAAGGTGCATGCCGACCCCGATCTGGAAGTGATCGTGCCCACCATGGGCGAGGGCGACGAGGGCGTGATGGAGGCGATGCGCAGCCTGCTGGCCCTGCCCAAGCGGCCCGACGCGGTGTTTTGCTACAACGACAGCACCGCGCTGGTGGCGATGAAGACCTGCATGAACGCGGGCCTGAAGATTCCCTACGACATCATGGTCGTGGGCTTTGACGACATCAGCAGCGCGGCCGTGGCCGTGCCGCCGCTGAGCACGGTGCGGGTGGACAAGGAGGCGCTGGGCGCGGCCGGCGTAGAGCTGCTGCTGCGCCCAAGCAAGCCCGACGAGCCACCCACCGAGATGATCCTGCCGGTCGAAATGATCGTGCGCGAAAGCAGCTGCGACGACTAGGCCCTAGCGCGCACATAACCCTACATCACCATGTCCAACTTACCCGACTTCCGGTCTCGGGCGGTGCTGCTCGCCCATGCGCAGCACAGCATGAGCTTCTACCACCCGCGCTGCCTCGATGCGAGCGGCGGCATGTACCACTTCTTCAAGGACGACGGCAGCGTCTACGACGCGCAGCAGCGCCACCTGGTGAGCAGCACGCGCTTTGTGTTCACCTACGCGATGGCCTACCGCCACTTCCGCGATGCGCGCTATCTGGACGGCCTCAAGCATGCGCTGCGTTTTCTGCGCGAGGTGCACCGGGACGCGGAGAATGGCGGTTATGCCTGGCTGCTGAACTGGCGTGACGGCAGGCGCGAGGTGCTGGACGGCACCCAGCATGCCTACGGCCAGGCCTTTGTGCTGCTGGCCTATGCGCATGCCGTGATGGCCGGGCTGGAAGAGGCCAGGCCCTGGCTGGCCGAGACCTTCGAGCTGATGGAGCGGCGCTTCTGGGAGCCTCAGGCCGGCCTTTATGCCGACGAGGCCAGCCAGGATTGGAGCCAGCTCGCCAGCTACCGCGGGCAGAACGCCAATATGCATGCCTGCGAGGCCATGCTGGCGGCCTACAGGGCCAGCGGCGAGGCGCGCTATCTGGAGCGCGCCCACACCCTGGCGTTCAACATCACCCAGCGCCAGGCCGAGCGCTGCGGCGGCCTGATCTGGGAGCATTACGACGCCCAGTGGCAGCCCGACTGGCAGTTCAATATCGATGACCCAGCCAATCTGTTCCGCCCCTGGGGCTACCAGCCCGGCCATTTCACCGAATGGGCCAAGCTGCTGCTGCAGCTGGAGTCGCTCGGCGCCAAGCTGCCGGGCAAGGACCTGGGCTGGGCCCTGCCCACGGCCGAACGCCTTTTCAGGGTGGCGGTGGAAAAGGGCTGGGATGCCGAGCATGGCGGCCTGTGCTATTCGATCTCGCCCGAGCTGAACATCTGCGATGCCGACAAGTACTTCTGGGTGCAGGCCGAGAGCGCCGCCGCCGCCGCCATGCTGGCGCAGCGCAGCGGCGAGGCTTCTTCCTACTACTGGGATTGGTACCAGCGCCTCTGGGCCTACAGCTGGACGCATTTCGTCGACCACCAGCATGGCGCCTGGTACCGCATCCTGGACGCCGAGAACCGCAAGTACAGCGACGAGAAGAGCCCGGCCGGCAAGGTGGACTATCACACCATGGGCGCCTGCTACGACATCGCGGCCGTGCTGGATGGAGGCGGCAGCCATGCTGGATGATGACGCGCCGCTGATGCTTTGCGCCGGCGAGGCGCTCACCGACATGATTCACCAGGGCGGCGAGCGCTGGCTGGCGCGCGTGGGCGGCTCGACGTGGAATGTGGCGCGCGCATTGGCCGCATTAGGCGAACGCTGCGCCTTTGCCGGCGCGATCAGCCGGGGCGACCGCTTTGGCGACGAACTCTGGGCCGCCAGCGCCGCGGTGGGGCTGGACCTGCGCCTGCTGCAGCGCGTGGCGCGCCCGCCGCTGCTGGCCATCGTCGAGCAGGCCGAGCCGCCGCGCTACTTCTTCGTGGGCGAGGACAGCGCCGATCTGCACTTCGATGCCGAGGCGCTGCCGGCCGGCTGGTCGGCGCAATTGCGCTGGGCGCATTTCGGTGGCATCAGCCTGGCGCGCGAACCGCTGGCTGCGCGTCTGCTGGCGCTGGCCGAGCGCCTCAAGGCCCAGGGCGTGGCGATCAGCTACGACCCCAACTACCGCAATCTGATGGATGAGCGCTACACGCCGACGCTGCAGCGCATGGCCGCACTGGCCGATGTGATCAAGGTCTCCGACGATGATTTGCGCGGACTGTTCCCCGGCCTGGAGCAGGGCGCGGCGCTGGCCCAGCTGCGCGCGCTCAAGCCCGACGCCTATTGCCTGCTGACGCGCGGCGGGCAGGGCGCCAGCCTGTTCCACGGCGAGCAGCGCTGCGATGCGCAAGCGCCGCAAGTGGCGGTGGTGGACACGGTGGGCGCCGGCGACGCCAGCGTGGCCGGCCTGCTCCACAGCCTGAGCCGCCACGCCGAGCGCCCGCTGCAAGCCCATCTGCATGCCGCGCTGGCGGCGGGCTCGGCGGCCTGCCTCCAATCGGGCGCCACGCCGCCCACGCCGCAGGCCATGGGCCGCTTGTTCGAGATGCTGCAAGAAGAAGGAAAAGAAAGGGTTTATCAGTCATGAGTCAGATCGGCTTCACCACCATCCGTCGCGCCTTGAAGCGGCTGCTATGCCTCACGCTGCTGGCCGGCCTGCCCATGCTGGCGCAGGCGGCCAACCCTGCTGCGCTCATCAAGCCCGTCAGTGAGGCCGAGTCCGCCCAGCTGGCCCAGCGCGTGAAGGAGGAGACGCGCCACGCCTGGCAGGGCTACAAGCAATACGCCTGGGGTCACGATGCGCTCAAGCCCCTGAGCAGGAAGCCGCACGACTGGTATGCCCAATCGCTGCTGATGACGCCGGTGGACGCGCTGGACACGCTGATCCTGATGGGGCTGAAGGACGAAGCCGACGAGGCGCGCGAGCTGATCGTGGCCAAGCTGTCCTTTGATCACGACATGCCGGTGCAGAACTTCGAGATCACCATCCGCCTGCTGGGCGGCCTGCTCTCGGCCTACGAGCTCAGCGGCGATGCCCGCCTGCTGGCCAAGGCCGAGGATCTGGGCCGGCGCCTGCTGCCGGTGTTCGATTCGCCCACCGGCCTGCCCTACACGCATGTCAACCTGCGCACCGGCCAAGTGAGCGGCAAGGTCAGCAACCCGGCCGAGACCGGCACCCTGGTGCTGGAGTTCGGCCTTCTGAGCAAGCTCAGCGGCGACCCGGTCTTCTTCGAGAAGTCCAAGCGCGCGCTGGTGGAAACCTACCGGCGGGCCTCGCCGGACGGCCTGGTGGGCTCGGCGATCAATGTGGAGACCGGGGGCTGGGAGCGCAGCGACGCGCATATCGGCGGCGGTATCGATTCCTACTACGAGTACCTCTACAAATGCTGGCGCCTGTTCGGCGATGCCGAGTGCAAGAGCATGTGGGAGCACAGCATTGCCGGCGTGAACAAGCTGCTGGGCGAGGACACGAAGAGCGGCTTCTGGTACGGCCATGCCGATATGCACAGCGGCAAGCGCATCAAGAGCCAGTACGGCGCGCTGGACGCCTTCATGCCCGCGCTGCTGGCCCTGGGTGGCGATCTGCCGCGCGCCCGCAAGCTGCAGGAATCGGGCCTGCGCATGTGGCGCCTGCATGGCGTCGAGCCCGAGGCGCTGGACTATCGGACCATGAAGGTGCTGTCGCCCGAGTACGCGCTGCGGCCCGAGATCATCGAGTCGGCCTATTACCTGCACCATTACACCGGCGACGCGCGCTACCGTGCCATGGGGCGCGAGTTCTTCGAGGCCTTTGTGCGCCACTGCCGCAGCGCGGCCGGCTACGCGGCGCTGAAGGATGTGCGCACCAAGGTGCAGGAAGACTCGATGGAGAGCTTTGTGTTTGCCGAGACCTTCAAGTACTTCTACCTGCTGTTCGCGTCGAAGAGCGCGCTGGACTTCGATGCGGTGACCTTCAACACCGAAGCCCATCCCTTGCGCCTGCCGGCGCGCTGAGCCACGGAGAAGCCCCAGATGCAACACACCCGCTCCTCAGCCCCGCGCTGGCTCGCCTTGCTGGCGCTGCTGGCGGCGGCCACGCTGCCCGCCCGTGCCGCCGAACCGATGCCGGTCAACACCTTCATCGGCACGCAGGACGAAGGCAATACCTTCCCCGGTGCCGCGGCGCCCTTCGGCATGATCCAGGTGAGCCCCAGCGGCGAGCATTACGCCGGCTGGCGCTACAGCGACACGCGCATCCGCGGCTTCGGGCATTTCTATCTCTCCGGCGCCGGTTGCTGGGAGCAGGGCGGCCAGCTGCCGGTGTTGCCGGTGACCGGCCGCATCGGCCCGGGTGGCGATTTCGACACCGCCAAGGCCGAGAGCTTCGACTACAAGCGCTATGCCGCCGAATACACGCACCAGGGCGAAGTCGGCCAGGCCGGCTACTACAAGGTGCAGCTCACCAGCTACGGCGGCATCAGCGCCGAGGCCACGGCGCTGACGCGCGCGGCCGCCGAGCGCTACACCTTTGCGCCCGGCACAAGCACCGGACACCTGCTGCTCAACCTCGGCCAGGCGAACGAAAAGCACGCGGTGGTCGGCAGCGAGTTGCGTGTGGTGGACGAGCGCAGCGTCGAGGGCAAGATCACCACCAAGAGCTTTTGCGGCGGTGCCCAGTACAGCACCTGGTTCCGCATGGTGTTTGACCGCCCCTTCGTGGCCCATGGCATCTGGGACGAGCGCGGCGGCAAGCCCGGCGCCATGGGTCCCAGCCAGCAGGGCGAGGCGCGCCCGCATGGCGCCTGGCTGAGCTTTGATCTGAGCAAGGGCCAGGTGGTGACGGCGGTGAGCGCGATCTCGCATGTGGATGCTGAGGGCGCGCGCGTCAACCTGCGCGCCGAGGGCATGGCCGGCGGCCAGCCGCTTGGCTTCGACGCGATGCGCGAGCTGGCGCAGGCGATGTGGCAGCGCGAGCTGGGCAGCGTGCGCATCGAGGGCGGCAGCAGCCACGATCGCACCGTTTTCTACACCGCGCTCTATCACGCGCTGCTGCAGCCGCTCACCGGCAGCGACGCCGACGGCCGCTACCGCGGCTACGACGATGCCATCCATACCGCCAAGGGCTGGACCTATTACGAGTTCTTCTCGCTCTGGGATACCTACCGCACGCAGAACCAGCTGCTGGCGCTGCTGCGCCCCGCACGCGCCCGCGACATCGCCAACTCGGTGCTGAAGATTCGCGCGCAGGGCGGCTGGCTGCCGCGCTGGGGTTATGCCAACTTCGACACCAACATCATGACCGGCGACCCGGTCACGCCCTTCCTGGTGGACCTGTGGCGCTATGGCGCGCTCAAGGGCCGCGAACAGGAGGCCTATGCCGCGCTGCGCGAGAACGCCTTTGGCCGGCCGAGCAAGCTGCTGCGCCCCGAGGGCCGGGCCGGCAATCCCAGCTACCTGAGCCGGGGCTATGTGCCCTACGACCGCGCCTACCCCGCCAAGGGCATGGACGTGGATCCGCACCATGGCGCCTCGGCCACGCTGGAGTACGCGCTGGGCGATGCCGCGCTGGCGACCATGGCCAAGGCCTTGGGTCACACGAAGGACGCGCAAGGTCTCAGCCAGCGCGCCCAGAACTGGCGCCAGGTCTGGGACGCGACGGTGGTCGACGAGCAGACCGGCCAGCGCGGCTTTCCACGCCCGCGGCTTCAGGACGGCAGCTGGTTCAAGGATGTGGACGGGCGCTACGACCCGCGCTCGGAGCGCGGCTTCCACGAGGGCACGGCCTGGCAGTATCAGTGGCTGCCGCGCCAGGACATCCCGGGCCTGGTGGCGGCCATGGGCGGCGCGGCGCAGGCCGGCCGGCGCCTGGACCAGTTCTTCGACCACCAGGCCCTGCTGGCCGACCCGGCCGCGGCGGTGCGCAAGTCCTGGGTGGTGGGGCCTTACAGCTATTACAGCCAGTACCGCTACAACCCCAATAACGAGCCCGACCTGCATGCGCCCTGGATCTACACCCTGATCGGCCAGCCCTGGAAGACCACCACCGTGCTGCGCGCGGCCGAGACGCTGTTTACCAATGCGCCCAACGGTGTCACCGGCAACGACGACCTGGGCACCATGTCGGCCTGGTATTTGTTCAGCGCGCTGGGCCTTTACCCCGATATGCCGGGCAGCGGCCGCTTTCTTTTGCATGTGCCGCGCTTTGCCAGCGCCGAGATCGATCTGGCCCCCGGCCGCACGCTGCGCATAGAGGCGCCCGAGGCCCGGGCCGGCGAGCGCCGCTATGTGCAGTCGGTGAACTGGGCCGGCCGCGCGCACAACAAGGTGTGGCTGGATTGGGAGCAAATGCAGGCCGGCGGCAACTTGGCGTTTAAGCTCGCGGCGCAGCCCGACCCACAAGGCTGGGGCAGCAGCGCCGCCGATCTGCCCCATCCACCCGCCGGGATCGCCCCCTGAGGGCATCCAGCGACTCAAGCGAACAAGTAGAGCCACAGCAGGAGACAAGCAAATGGCAAACATGGCAAACCCCGCGGCCGCCGCCGCGCCACAGCAGGGCGCAGGCGCCGCACAGAGCGAGGGCAATAGCGCGCCGCTCGTCATCGTCACCCTGCTGTTCTTCATGTGGGGCCTGATCACCTCGCTCAACGATGTGCTGATCCCGCACCTCAAGGCCATCTACACCTTGAGTTATGTGCAGGCCATGATGGTGCAGTTCTGCTTCTTCGGCGCCTACTTCATCGTCTCGCTGCCGGCCGGCGCGCTGATACGCCGCATCGGCTACCAGAAGGGCGCGGTGGCCGGGCTGCTGATCGCGGCCGCCGGTTGCGCGCTGTTCTATCCCGCCTCGTCCAGCGGCTATGGCCTGTTCCTGTTCGCCTTCTTCGTGCTGGCCTCGGGCATCACCGTGTTGCAGGTGGCGGCCAACCCCTATGTGACGGTGCTCGGGCCCGCGCGCACCGCCTCCAGCCGCCTGAACCTGACCCAGGCCTTCAATTCGCTGGGCACGACGATAGGCCCGGCGGTGGGCGGCCTGCTGATCTTGGCGGCGGTGGGCACGGCGGCCGATGCCGCCACGGTGCGCGGCCCCTATCTGGCGCTGGCCGGCGCGCTGGCGCTGCTGGCCCTGCTGTTCTGGGCCGCCAGGCTGCCGCAGATCGCCGACAGCGAGGACGCGCCGCTGGCCGGCGAGGGCCATGGCTCGGCCTGGGCGCACCGCCATCTGGTGCTGGGCGCGATCGGCATCTTTCTGTACGTGGGCGCCGAGGTCAGCATCGGCAGCTTTCTGGTCAACTTCCTGGGCGAGTCGCAGATCACGGGCCTGGCGCATGCCGATGCGGCGCACTATGTCAGCATCTACTGGGCGGGCGCTATGGTGGGCCGCTTCATCGGCTTTGCGGTGATGCGCGCAGTCAGCCCGGGCAAGGCGCTGGCCTTCAATGCGCTGGCGGCGATCGCGCTGGTGCTGATGGCGACGTTCGGCCAGGGCAGCCTGGCGATGTGGGCCATTCTGTCGGTGGGCCTGTGCAACTCCATCATGTTCCCCACCATCTTCAGCATGGCGCTGCATGGCCTGGGCCGGTACACGGGGCAGGGCTCGGGCATTCTGTGCATGGCCATCGTCGGCGGGGCGGTGGTGCCGTTTGCGCAAGGTGCGCTGGCCGACGCCCTGGGCGTGCAGGCCTCCTTCCTGCTGCCGGCGGCCTGCTATGCCTTCATCCTGTGGTTCGGCGCCAAGTACGCGTCCATGTATGCGGGCAAGTGAGCCATGGTGAGCGAGTCGGCAGGCCAACGGCGCGACTTTCTGCGGCGCCTGGCGCGCGGCGCCGGGCTGGCGGCCTGGAGCGGCGGCTTTCCGCCGGTGATCCGGGCCGCGCTCGAAATCCCGGCGCAGCGCCGCAGCGGCACCCTGCAGGATGTTGAGCACATCGTCGTCCTGACGCAGGAAAACCGCAGCTTCGATCATTACTTCGGCAGCCTGGCCGGCGTGCGCGGCTTTGGCGATCCGCACCCCGTGCCGCTGGCCGGAGGCCATACCGTCTTTGCCCAGCCGCGCCAGGATGGCGGCGGCCTGCGTCTGCCGCCCTTCCACCTCGACACGGCGCAGGACTTTGCGCTGATGCGCGCAGCAGGCACGCCGCATAACTGGCAGGATGCGCAGGCCGCCTGGGATCAGGGGCGGCTGGGTGACTGGCCGGCGGCCAAGGGCGAGGCGGCGATGGGGCATTACCGCGAGGGCGACATTCCCTTCCAGTTCGCCCTGGCCCGGGCCTTCACGCTGTGCGATCACTATCACTGCGCGGTGCACAGCGGCACCAATACCAATCGCCTGTTTCTGTGGAGCGGCCACAACGACCCCGAAGGTCTGGCTGGCGGTCCCTGCATCGACAACAGCCGCGAGCAGTTCCATCCGGAGCGCCGCAGCGACTACCGCTGGACCACCTATGCCGAGCGCTTGCAGGCGGCCGGCATCCGCTGGCAGGTCTACCAGGACATGGAAGACAACTTCCACGACAACCCGCTGGCCGGCTTCGCGCCCTTTCGCGACGCTTGGTATCGGCGCCGCGGCCACAGCCAGGCCTTGCGCGAGCGCGGCATCAGCAGCCGCAGCCTGGCCCAGCTCAAGGCCGATGTGCTGGCCGACGAGCTGCCGCAGGTGAGCTGGATCATTGCCACGGCAGAGGGCTCGGAGCATCCCGATCCGTCCAGCCCGGCCTCCGGTGCCGACTACACGGCCCGGGTGCTGGAGGCGCTGATCGCGCGCCCGGAGGTCTGGGCGCGCACCGTGCTGCTGCTCAACTTCGACGAGAACGACGGCTACTTCGACCATATGCCGCCGCCCGCGCCACCCTCGCGGGACGGCAAGGCCTGGGCCGGCGCTTCGACCGTTGACACCCGCGGTGAATACCATCTGCGCTTGCAGCCGGGCGAAGACGCGCATTGGCTGGGCAGGCCCTACGGCCTGGGGCCGCGCGTGCCGCTGTATGTGATCTCGCCCTGGAGCCGCGGTGGCTGGGTCAACTCCCAGGTGGCCGACCACAGTTCGGTGATCCGTTTCATCGAGGCGCGTTTCGGCGTGCATGAGCCCTTGATCAGCCCCTGGCGGCGCGCGGTGTGCGGGGACCTGAGCAGCTGCTTCGACTTCAGCCTGCAGCCGCGCGCCGAGCTCCCGCCGCTGCCGAATACCGCTGCGCCACATGCGCGCGCCTGCGCCTACGAAAAGACCCAGCCGGTCAGCGTGCACCGTGAGTTGCCGGTGCCCGAACAGGCGGCGGGCACGCGCCCTGCACGGGCGCTACCTTATGCGCTGCAGGTGCAGCTGCAGTTGCAGCGCGCGAGCCTGCGCCTGCGCTTCGAGAATCTTGGCGAGGCCGGCGCCGTGTTCCATGTCTATGACCGCCTGCGGCCGCAGGCGCTGCCGCGCCGCTACACCGTCGAGGTCGGCCTGAGCCTGCAGGACGACTGGCTGCTCGACGCCGCGGACCCGCGCTACGACCTCTGGGTGCTGGGCCCCAATGGTTTTCATCGCCATTACATCGGCCGCGCGGACGGCCGCCCGGAACCGCTGCTGCGCCAGCTCGCCGCCCCGGCGCAAGCGGGCGAGCTGCATCTGCGCCTGAGCAACCCCGGCGAGCAGCCCTTGCAGCTGCAGCTGCGGGCGTTGCGCCATGCCGAGCCCGCGCCACGCAGCCTCACGCTGGCCGCGGGTGCCGAGGCCGAGTTGCGCCTGCCGCTGGCCGCCAACGGGTATTGGTACGACCTGGGCCTGCGCTGCAGCGCCTGGCCCGACTTCGCCTACCGCCTGGCCGGCCATCTCGAGACCGGGGCCGATTCCATCAGCGACCCCGCGATGGGGGGACGCAGTCTGTTGCGGACCGACTGGCCTTAGCTCGTACACGGCGCCTCTTCGGTGTCGATGCAGAAACGGTCGCGTCCGGCGGCCTTGGCGGCATACAGCAGGTCGTCGGCGCGCTTGCCGATGTCGCGAGGCGTTAGCTCAGGCTCGCCGCGATACAGCGCCACGCCGATGCTGGTACTGATGTGGACGGAGCGGTTTTCCAGCACGAAGGGCGCACGCATCGCCTGCACGATGTTGCCGGCAATGGTGGCGGCATCAAGCGGCGTGGACAGCTGCTCGACGATCACGGCGAACTCGTCACCGCCGGGGCGGGCCACGATGTCGGCGGCGCGCAGGCTGCGCACCAGCCGGCCGGCGAAGCCGCGCAGCAGCAGGTCGCCGGCGAGGTGGCCCAGGCTGTCGTTGACCTGCTTGAAGCCGTCCAGGTCCAGCAGCAGCAGGGCCATCGTGCCGCCCGAGCTGCGGCTGCGCTGTACGGCCTCATGCACGCGCTGCTCGAAGCCGGCGCGATTCAAGAGACCGGTGAGGCTGTCGGACTGGCTCAGCTCGATCAGGCGGCGCTCCTCCTGCTTCTGCGCCGTGGTGTCCAGAATCATCGCCACGAAGCCGAGCACCTCGCGGCCATCATCGGCAAACTGGGGCAGGTAGCTGGCGCGGTAGCTGCGATAGCCTTCACGCGTGGTGATCTCGCTGTCGAAGCTCACGGTCTCGCCGGCCAGGGCGCGCTGGATATGCGCTGCGGACGCTTCATAAGCGCCATCGCCGATCACCTCGCGCACGGTGCAGCCCAGCAATTCCTGGCGCGGCCGGCCAAAGGCACGCTCGTAGGCCAGGTTGATGAAGCGGTAGCGCTCGTCAGGGCCGACATAGGAAATGCGCATCGGCAATTGATCGGTGATGCTGCGCAGGCGTTGCTCGCTCTGGCGCAAGGCCTGCTCGGCGCGCAGGCGCGGCGTGATGTCGCTGGCCAGAGCGTAGAAGCCGTCCACCGCGCCGGCGGCGTCGCGCCTGGGCACCAGCGCCACATGGATCCAGCGCTCCTGCGCCCGGCCTTGAATGTGGCGCTCATAGCTCGTGGTTTCGCCGCGCAACGCCGCCTCCATGGCGGGCCTGACCTCGGCCCAGACCGCCTCGCCCAGCACCGTGGCCACGGTCTGCCCAAGCACGGCCTCGGGCGCAATGCCCAGCCATTCCTGGTAGGTGCGGTTGGCGAAGCGATAGCGGAACTCACGGTCGTGGTCGGCGATCAGGGCGGGCGCGTTGTCGGTGATGGCACGCAGGCGCTCCTCGCTGGCTGCCAACCTGGCCTGGGCCTCGCGGCTCTCGGTCACGTCGCGCAGCAGCAGCTGTGTCAACTGGCGGCCGCGCGCATCGCGGTAGCGTGCGGTCTGGACCTCCACGTCGAGGCGCCGACCGTCGCTGCGGCGCAGGCTCATGAGGCGTGGCTGGCCCGCCGCCTGCTGCAGGCATTCGGCAAGGCGCATGCCGTTGCCCTCGGGCAATTGGGTGAGCGCCAGGTCCGGCGCGCCGGCCGGCTCAAGCGGCGCCAGGCCCAGCATCAGACGCGCCATCGGATTGAGCGCAGCCAGCTGACCTTGCGGATCGACCACCAGGATGCCTTCGCTGGCATGCTGGAACTGCGCCTGCTGCTGGCGCTGGCTGGCCAGCAGCTCGGCGGCCAGGCCACAGATCAGCACGCCGGTGCAGACCTGGGCGGTGACGTAGCTCCACAACGCCAGCAGCCCGGCGTGGGCGTCGTGTCCGGCGAAGGGGCCAATGCCGCTGGCAGTGCCCCAGGCGGCGCTGCCCGACAGCAGCAACACCGCCAGCGAGGCGGCCAGCACGCCGGCACGCAGCGCCAGCACGGCCATCAGGAACAGGGGCAGGGCCAGCAGGGGGAAGGTCCATGCCGTCGAGGGCGCCGTCCAGGGCGAGAAGGTCAGCAGGCCGCAGACCAGCACCAGGCCAAGCAAACCCATGTTGTAGCGGCCACGTCGACCGGCAAAGCTGCTGCGCATGCTGGCGCTTGACATGGCGAGCAGGGGAATGCCACCCAGCAGCGCCCCGACCGCGTCGCCGGTCCACCAGGTGATCCAGGCCGGCGCCCATTGGTCGGCCGTCAGAATGCCCGCCATGCGCAACCAGGCGCTGCCGTTGCTGGCGGTGACCAGCATGCCGAGCGCCACGGCCAGCAGGTACTGGCCGAGGTCGGCGCGGCGCGTGAGTGCCGCATCGAAGCCAAGACGGACGAGCAGTTGGGCGCTTAGCCACGGGCCCAGCGCATTTCCTGCCGCCATGCCGGCAGCCGCCCAGGTGGGCGTGCCGACCTGGTAATTGACCAGAAACGCGGCCAGCAGCACGCCCGGCGCCATGGTCGTGCCCCAGCGCAGGTAGGCGGCGAGTGCGATGCCGGTGGGCAGCCAGATCAGCGAGACGTGCGAGCCGATATAGGGCATCAGCAGGCCCAGGCGCGCCGCCAGGTAATAGCCGAGCGCGACGACGGCCATGCGCAGGACCTGCGTTGAAACCGGCGCTTGCGCTGGCTGGTATTGGCTGCTCGAATGCACGGCCATATTCCGGCGACGGTGCTGCGTTGGCACCAAACATGCTCCCATGTGGCGATCTTGGCCGGGCGCTTGTCCGGCCGCAAGAGGCATCATCGCCGCCCGGCCTGTCTACGGCCTGACGCGAAGCGGCAGCTCAGGGGCCACTCAGCTGTTTTCGATGGCTTCGGCCCAGTCGAGCACCAAGGCCTCGATTTGGGCGCGGTCCAAACCCGGCTCCAGTTCTTCGGCCTCGGCCTGCACGCCTGTTTGCATGGCCTTCAACTCGCCATTCACCGTCTCCCAGCGGAACTGCGCCGAGCAGGCGGGGCAGCCGATGTGCTCGCCCGCGGCGCTGCTGCGCGTGCGCACCAGCGTCGGCCCGCAGGCCGGGCAATGCTGCAAGGGGATGCCGTCGTCGCTGTGGCCCACCACCGCGTCGAAGTCGCCCGCCCTGCCCATGCGCACAAACGCCGCGCCGAGCCGCTGATCGAATTGCTGACCCAGCTCGGATTCGATGATGGCGAGCGCCTTGGCGATCGGCATGCCGGTGCGATAGGGGCGGGTGCTGGTCATGGCGTCAAAGGCGTCGCAGATGCCTACCAGCCGAGCGTCATGCGGGATCGCGGTATCCACCAGACCCATCGGGTAGCCGCGCCCGTTCGGCATTTCGTGATGATGGTGGATCACCTCGACCACCAGCGCCGCCAGCGGGTGACCGGCAAGCATGCGCGCGCCGATGCGCGGATGCGTCCTGATGTGGGCGAACTCTTCGTCGCTGAGCCGCCCCGGCTTGCGCAGCACCGCGTCGGAGATGCCCACCTTGCCCAGGTCGTGCAGAAAGCCCGCCATCGCAATGCGGCTGGCCTCACGCGGCGTCGACCCGGTGCCCAGGGCCAGCAGATGGGCCAGGCGTGCGACGCGCCAGAGATGCCCGCCGGTGTAGGGGTCGCGCGCCTCCACCATCCATGCGGAAATCAACAGGCTGGCGAGCAGCGCCTTGCGCTGCGCCTGCAGCTGCTGTTGCATCTGTTCAAGGCTGCTCAGTTCGGATGCCAAGGTCTTCATGGTGCTTGATCGGGCGGTATGGGTATGCGACGACGACTTCAGAGATCCCTGGGCGCCTTGCCCTTGATTTGCGGCCAGTTGCCCTTGGCCTTCACCAGGTTGCCTGGCAGGTCTTCCAGCCACTTCTTCTGCACGTCCTTATTGACGTTCAGATAGAGCTTGTTGTCAACGATGCGCCAGGCCGTCGGGTCCCCGTCGAGCTTCTTGTCCAAGGCCACGCCCATGGCACAGAAGCCACCGAACTGGGGTGCGTACCTGGCCGGGTCGGCCATGAAGGCGTCACGATTGGCGGCACTGGCGAAGTGGTAGATCGCGCCTTCGTGCCTGGCTGAAAACTCGGCAAGACCCGCCGTGGGGGTGCCGGCGCTGAAATAGGCCACCACGTCGTGACCCTTGATGGCGACGCCCTTGGCATCGAGGTTCAAGGCGCTGGTGGAGTTCTCGTCATAGGCCTGCGCCTGCATGGGCAGTACGGCGAAGGCGCTGGCGGTGCCGATCAGTGCGGCCAGCAGGACGCGGCGGGCAAGGGTGTTGTTCATTTCGTGCCTGTGTAGTTTGTGCGATGTGGGTCTGTGGTCATCCGCCCTGTGTGTGGCGAATGGCTGAACTGTCCTTGATTCATCCCTTGCTTAGAATCGCTGGCGGATCCAAGACACCGTTACGTGGAGTGAAACAGTGGACCGATTGCACCTGATCAATGTGTTCACGGCGGTGGTGGACGCGAACGGCTTTGCCGGCGCCGCACGCAAGCTCAACATTTCGCCGCCCGCGGTCACGCGCGCCATCGGCGAGCTGGAAGCCCATCTGGGCGTGCGCCTGCTGACCCGTACCACGCGGGTGGTGCGCGTGACGGACGCGGGGGCGCGCTATGTGGAAGACTGCCGGCGCATCCTGGCCGAGCTGGCCGAGGCCGACGAATCGGCGCGCGGGCTGCACGGCGCGCCGCGCGGGCGCTTGACCCTCACCGCGCCGGTGCTATTCGGCGCGGCCTATGTCACCCCCATCGTGACCGAGTATCTGCAGCGTTATCCAGAGGTGACGGCCGCTTGCTGGTTTCTCGACCGCGTCGTCAACATGATGGACGAGGGCGTGGACATCGCCGTGCGCATCGGCGAGCTGCCGGACTCGTCGATGCAGGCGATCCGCGTCGGCCAGGTGCGGCGCGTGATCTGCGCGGCGCCCAGCTATCTGGCGCGGCATGGCGTGCCGCAAAGTCCGGACGAGCTGGCGGCCCACACGATTGTTTCCGCCAGCGGCGTCACCCCCGCGCCCGAATGGCGCCTGCTGGAGAACGGCGCTACCAGGATCGTGAAGCTGCAGCCGCGCATGATCACCACCACCAATGACTCGGCGGTGGCTGCCGCGGTGAGCGGCTTTGGCCTGTCGCGGCTGATGTCCTACCAGGTCGCCGAGCATGTGCGAGAGGGGCGACTCAAGATCGTCTTGAGCGAGTTCGAGACGGCGCCCTTGCCTGTGCAGCTGCTGCACCGAGAGGGCCGCCATGCCTCGCAGAAGGCGCGCGCATTCCTGGATTTGGCGATCGAGAGGCTGCGCGCCAGCACGGCGCTCAGCTGAATGCAAGCCTGCCCTTGAGCGGGGAGGGCCGCGCTCACAGCTCTAGCGTCAGCTCCGCGCTGCTGGCCCAGCCCACGCAGATGCACAGGCCCTGTTCGCGCTGTGCCGCGCTCAGGCAGAGGTCGCGATGCAGCGGGCTGCCGTTCAGCACGCGGCTGTGGCATTGCCCGCATTCGCCGCGTTTGCAGTCGTAGGGCACAAAGGCATCGGCGGCGATCAAGGCATCCAGGATGGTGCTGCCGGGCTGCACCTCCACGCTGCCGCCACTGAGTGCCAGATGCACGCGAATCGGCCGGTCGCCGCTGGCGGCGCGCGCACCAAAGCTCTCGAAATGCAGCGCCTGCTCGGGCCAGCCCAGTGCGGCTCCCCGCTCACGCAGCGCATTCAGCAGCGGCAGCGGGCCGCAGGCATGCAGGCTGGCCTCGGCGCTGTGCGCGCCCAGCAGGGCCGCAAGATCCGGGGGCGTAGCGCCCAGGTGCAGATGCAGCCGGGCATGGGGCAGGGCGCGCAGCTCATCGAGCAGCACCAGGCGCTCGGCGCTGCGCGCCAGGTAATGCAGTTCGAAGTCCTGGCCGCGCGCGTTCAGCGCATGCGCCATGGCATGCATGGGCGTGATGCCGATGCCGCCGGCCACCAACACCGTGCGGCCTTGGCCGGCCTGCAGGGGGAAGCTGCCGAACGGCCCCTGCACATCCAGCAGCGCGCCTGCGCGCAGCTCGGTGTGAATCCAGCGCGATCCGCCGCGCGTGTTCGGGTCGTGCAGCACGGCAATGCGGTACTCCTGCGCCGCGCCCTCCGCGCCCAGCAGCGAGTAATGCCGCGGCAGCGGATCGCCTTGCTCCACCGGCAGCTGCAGGCGCAGATGTGCGCCGGCGTGCCAGGCCGGCAAGACCTGACCCAGCGGATCGCGCAGGCGGATCTCGCGCACATCGGCGCCATGCTGCAGGATTTGATGGACGATGAGTTTCATGGCCTGGTGGTGGGAAGGAAGGGCGAGGCGTCCAGGAATTCCCAGCTCAGGCCGCTCGCCGCGGGGCGCAGCAGCCAGTCGCTCAGCTCGAACTCCCAGAAGCGCTGGGTGCCGCCGGTCAGCCCCTGCGGATCCGGCTGGTCCCAATGCAGGCTGGCGCGGCCGCTCAGATGCAGCAGCCGGCCGTTCTCGAAGTCCGGTACCAGCAGGCCGCAGGCCGGGTCGAGTGCCAGATTGCCCAGGGTGTTGAACATGCTGTTGCCGGCGTAGTCGGGCACACGCAGGCGCCTTGCATCCAGCAGCTGGATGAAGCCGGGCGGGCCGCCGCGGTGCGAGGCGTCGAGCTCGCCATCGGGCGCGCCGCTGGCGATGAACAAGGTGTCGGCCGCGGTCAGCAGGGCCATGGCCGTGTCGTCCAGCGCCTGGCCGCGGCGTGTTGTCGACGCCGACGCCGGCTCGGCCGCCAGCGCCGCGGCGTCGGCGCGCGGGTGGCGGCGCTGGATGTATTTGGGGCAATTGGGGTAGGCCTCGGCGATGCCCAGGCGCAGCACTCCGCCATCGAGCCGTTCGACATGGCCGTTGACGCGGTAGCGCCGCCGGGTCGACGGCTCGATGAACAGCAGGCCGGCGTGCGATCCCGCTGCCAGGCCTTGCCAGAAGGGGTCGTCGGCCGCGCGGCGCTCGGCGCCGACGTGAATCTCGATTGCGCGCCCCTCCGGGCTGCGCGCAAAACCCGGCGGCCCGAAGAGCAGCGAGGCCCAGAGCTGGCCCTCGGCGTTGCGGGTCGCCGTGGCGACCATGGGCTGCTTCTCGATGAAGGCGCGGGCGCCGGCGATCACCGTGTCGGTGATCACGCCGGCATTGCGCAGCGCGATCGCCGCCTCGCCGGCGCGCGCCTGCACGGCGCGCTCGCCCGCATGGAATGCGTGAGCCATGGTCGCTACTCCTCAGCGCTGCTTCAGAAGGTGAAGACGGTGAAGCCGTCGGCCACCAGCTTGCCCAGGCTGGGCAGGCCGGAGGTGCCGGGCACGCTGTTGTCGGTGATGAGGTCGAAGCCGCTCTGCACCGCGTCCTCGCGCGAACCGAACACATCGGCGCAGCCGCAGGAGACGCCGGCAATCTCACCCTCGACGGCCTTGAACAGCGCATGCACCGGATGCCCGGCCTGGCTGATCACGCCGGGCCAGCGCGTGCCGGCGCCCTGGAAGTAGATCGACACGGCTGTGCCGCGCTGCTTGAAGTCGTAGGCGGCGGCCAGGCCGTTGAACATGCGGCCCAGGGCGTCTTCGCCGCCGTGCTTGGGGTCCGACAGGATGATGATGGCTGCTTTCATGGGGGTTCCTTGGTGGATGCGATGTGGAGTGTTTGCAGGTCCTGCGCAATGCCGCAGGCCTGGGTCGGCACTCTAGGGAGCGGCCCGCATATGAGAAATCACCCCTGGGGGAATTGGCTGTTCCGGCGCGCGGAAGAATCCTCGGCAGCACCGAGCGCCGGCTCACGCTACAGCACCCGGTACCGCCGCCGTGAGCGACTTCGGGCTGGGCTCGAATAGCGATGTCCCGGCTGCGCTTGCTTCCCGATCAGCCGGTGCATTGGCGCTATGGAGCCGCCACCGCGACGCGATTGCGGCCGGCTGCCTTTGCCTCGTACATCGCCTTGTCGGCGCGGTCTATGGCATCTTCAACCGATAGCGGCGGATCCAGGGAAGCGACACCGAAGGATGCGGTCACATGGATCGAATGCCCCGCGTGGTCGACGCGAACATCCTGAGCCGCGATGGCGGCACACATCCGATGCGCCACTCCGCCCGCCTGTTCCAGCGATGTATTGGGCAGGCTGAGCAGGAATTCTTCTCCGCCGTATCGGTAGATCCGGTCGTAGGGCCGTAGCAGCGCCTGCAAGCACTGCACCGACGCGACAAGGACGGCGTCCCCCGCAGCATGACCGTACTCGTCGTTGACGAGCTTGAAATGGTCGAGGTCGAGCATGATCAGCGCGCATGGCTGCACACCGCGGCGTGCCAGCGCCTGCTGTTCTCTAAGGTCCACCAGCAGCCCGGCTCTCGTTCTGGCTCCGGTAAGTGGATCTCGATTGGAGGCCAGTTCGCCGAGCTCATGTCGTAGCGCCTGGGCCTCCAGCCGCATCCGATCCAGGACATTGGTGAATTGATCCAGGTCGCTGGACGAAATGGGCAGCTCATCGACCACACGCTGTAGCAATCCCTGCGCCTTGGCATGCATCTTCTCGTGCGCCTGCCCCAGCGAAGCAAAGGTCTGGTGATCGTTCAGGAATGCCGCTGGCAGGCTCTCGTACCACTGGCCGAAGCGGCAGCGACGATGCGCGTCAGGCAACATATCGGGCGCATCCGGCGGGACATGGGCTATCAGCACCCGCAGCAGGTTTTTGTACCACTGCTCGTGGTTGTAGATCGCCTGGTCAAGCTGGGCAATGGCCGATTGCAGCTGCTGGTTGCTGAAGTACGCCATGGTGTGGGACTCCCTCGATGTGGCCAGCTCGGATGCTAGCCATGAAAGTGCGCGGCAACAAGCGATGCATGCAAACATGCATGGCGGATTCTCGGCGTGGTGCCGACATGCTTTTCGTCCCCGCCGGACGATCATGCTGCTGGCACATCGGGGCTGGGCTGCAGGCCGAAGCTCGCGCGCGCCCTAAACGCGCACAAGGTCCGTGTGTGCAAAGCCCTTGGTGTAGTCGAGCACGGAAATGATTTCCGGCACGATGCGGAAGATCGCAACCTCCTCGGGTCTGGGCATCGTCATCTGCGCGGTCGCGGGCGGCGCGTCAGCGTACTTCAGCGGCAGCATGGCGATGACCTTCTCGGCCTCGGCGCGGTCGCTCACGCGCTGGGCTCGCGCCGCCATCGACAGGCCGGTGATCGACATGATGTCGGGCGTGTCATGGTCAACCGTGAGCGATACGCGGTCATCGTGGGCGAGGTTCCTGGCCTTCTGGCTTTCTAGGCCGCAGAGAAACCAAAGCGTAAGGCCCTCGTTGACATAGCCAACCGTCGTTGCCTGCGGCCAACCGTCCGGCCGCAGCGTCGCAATCGTCATGATCCTGTGGCCATCAAGCAGGGCCAGGATTTTCTGCTTCATCAGATCGTCCATGGAGGTCTCCAAAGCTGCCATTCGGCGGGATGCCAATGCCAGCCTGCCATGGCGGGGCTCACCCCTGTTTGACTGCGGTCAACGCGGCCCGGGGCAGAAGCATCGTTGCGCTCTTCTGGCCGATCGGCAAAGAACCGGGGCCCGTCCGCCCGCATGGCTGCAGCTTGCTCGCTCTTGTCTAGGCAGTGGTCGGACCCTGGATGGGAATCCAGACATGGAAGCAGCTGCCTTGCCCTTGCGTCGATTCGACTTCGATGCGCCCGCCGTGCTTCTGCACGATTGAGAATGAGAGCGACAGCCCTAGCCCCGTGCCCTGGCCGACGGGCTTGGTGGTGTAGAAGGGCTCGAAGATGCGGCGTCGCGTTTCCTCGCTCATGCCGCAACCGGTGTCGCACACCGAGATGCACACCGATTCACCGTCCACACGCGTCGTTAGCGTGATGACGCCGCGCTCGGCAATGGCATGCGCGGCATTCACGATCAGGTTCATGAAAACCTGGTTGAGCTGGGCCGCCAGGCATCGCACCGCCGGCAGCTCGCCATAGTGCTTGCGCACCTCGGCCTTGTACTTGACCTCGTTCATCACCACGTTGAGCGTGGATTCCAGGCCGGCGTTGATGTCTGCCTCCTGCCAGTCGGACTGGTCCACACGCGAGAAGTCCTTCAGGTCCTGCACGATCTTTTTCACGCGCACCAGGCCGTCGTCGCTCTCGCTCAGCAGCTGGGGCAGGTCTTCGGCAATGAAGTCCATGTCGACCTGCTGCCGCAGGGCCGCGAGTTCCTTGCTTACGGTCGGCGGTTGCTGGCTCAGGTCGAGCTTGGCGTAGTAGTCCAGCAGGCTGAACATCGATTCCACATAGCGCCTGAGCGTGCTCAGGTTGGAGCTGACAAAACCGATCGGGTTGTTGATCTCATGCGCCACGCCGGCGGCCAGTTGGCCGATCGACGCCATCTTCTCGGATTGCAGCAGCTGGTTCTGCGCCTCCTCTAGGCGCGCATTGGTTTCCTTGATGCGCTCGAAGTTGCGCTGCAGCTCGCCCTGCACCCGCTTGACGTCGGTGCGATCCTGCATCAGCCACCAGGTGCCCGCAGTGGGTGCATTCGGGTCGGCCACATAGGCAATCAGCTGGACCCAGATCTTGTTGCCCTTGGCGGTGCACATCTCCATCTCGTGCAGCAGCGACTCGCCCCTGGACAGCACCGGACCGGCGACGCGCCCCAGCTCCTCGTAGGCCGCGTCGCTGTCAAAAAAGCTGCGGCTGCTCATGCCTACCGGCGAGGTCTCCTCTAGCTCGAAGATGTCGCTGAACTTCTTGTTGGCGCGCGTGATGCGCTGCCGCGAGGTGGCGATGATGCCCACCGAGGCGTTCTCCAGAAACGCCTCCAGCTCCTGGTGCATGCCTATCACTTCGGCGGTGCGGTCGGCCACCATGGTCTCAAGCTCGTCGCGATGCTTGCGCATGGCCTCGTCGGCGAGGTGGCGCGGCGTCACGTCCTGCAGGGTCTCGATCGCGCCGGCCAGCTTGCCATGGGCGTCGGTCAGCGGTGCCGCGGTGAAGTAGAGCCAACGTCCGTTCTCGCCGAAGTTGGGGAAAAACATCTCGGCCTCGAACGCGCCGGCGATCAACGCCGAGGGCCAGCATTTGTTGCCGTAATACTGCTCGCGTAGTCCGTCCACGCTGGCGTCGACGATCAGGTCGGCCAGCACCGGCCGCTGCTCCGCGTAGAAGGCCTGCCAGGCCTTGTTCGTGCCCAGCAGTTGGCTGGCCTCGATGCCGGTGAGGGTGGCGCAGGCCGCGTTCCATTGCGTGACCCGATGCCCGGCGTCGATCACAAAGGTGGCGACCGGGTTGTTCTCGATGATTTGGTGCAGCACCCGTCCCACGTCCAGCAGGCTGCCCTGCACATGGCGGATGTCGCTGAGATCCTGGCAGGTGACCACGGCGAACACCTGCTCGCCCATCTGCACCCGGCGCGCGCTCAGTTCCAGATAGCGCAGGGCACAGCTGGCGGTGAGCGCCTCCACCTCGAACACCGGCAGTTCGCCGGCTTCGCTGAGGCAGCGCTCGCCGTAGTAACGCAGCGCGGCCTGGCCGGCCGGCGTGGCCCAGGCGTAGAACTCCATTTCCTGCAAGGCCGTCTGCGTGAATCCCAGCAGGCGGCGCATCGCCGCATTGGCGAACAGCACGCGTTTGCCGGCATGCACAAAGCAGGGGGCACTCACCGCCTCCAGCGCGGCCATGAACTCCTCGCCCAATGGCAGCACGTCGGTGCTCGGTGTCTGCAGCGCCGTCACAGCCGCACGTCTCCCGGGTCTTCGAGGATGAAGGAACCGTCGGGGCCCCAGTTCACATGGGTGATGCCGGGTTCCAGCCGCTCCAGCCGGCGCAGCTCGGCCTCCTGGGCGCTGAGCTGGCCACGTTGCAGGCGCACCTGGTCGGCCAGGCGCTGATTCTCCAGCTGCAGTTCGCGGATCTCCAGGATCTGGCGCATGCTGCACAGCAGTTCGTGGTCGTTCCAGGGCTTGGAGACAAAACGGGTGATGCCGGCTTCGTTGATGGCCGCCACCAGGCCGTTCAGATCGGCATAGCCCGACAGGATGATGCGCGGGCAATCGGGCTGCAGCTGGCGCAGCGCCTGCAGGAACTCGACGCCGTTCATGCCGGGCATCCGATAGTCGGACACCACCAGCGCGAACGCGCATTCGCGTGCACGCTCCAGCGCCTGGCGCGCGTCGGTGAAGGTCTCCACCGCATAGCTGCGCAGCTGCGCGTCACGCAAGCCCAGCCGCAGGAGCCGGCTCAGCGCATTCAGCACACCGGGCTCGTCGTCGACCAGCAGGATTCTGTCCGTCATCGTCATCGCCCCTTGCCCGCTTGCCCAGTTAGCACGGTTTGCGCCAGCGCTTGCGGAGCCTGCTGGGCGTCGGGCAGCTTGACGTAAAGGCACATCCTGAGCCCCTCGCGTTGCGCAAACTCGCGGATCTGGCGCACCACGCGGCTGTCGAACACAAAGCCTGCGGCCAGCAGCAGGGTGCCCTGCGGGCCTAGCAGGTCGCGCGCCAGCACCATGCCGGGTTCGATCTCGGCGGCACTCACCATGCGGTCGGTGGCCTGCACGGCCGGCAGCTCGCGCAGCACCGCCTCGAAGGCATCCACCACCACCTGTTCATAGCGCAGACCGGCGCCGCCGCGAATCGACGCGGCCGCGGCCTCGGGTGTGTAGCGCTTTTCGGCCAGGCGGCCGGCCTGCAGGCCGTAGTAGTCGACCACCAGGGCCAACACCTGGGAGGGCAGCGGCAGCTCCTTGCCCGCCAGCCCATCCGGGAAGCCCTTGCCGTCGATGCGCTCGTGCTGCTGCCGCACATACTTGGCGACGCGCTGCAATTCGGCCAGCGGCAGCAGCGCGGCCTCGGCGTTCAGGGTATGGCGTTTGTAGCGCGCCAGCTCCTCGCCGTTCATGGCCGAGACCGGCTTGCGCAGCAGCGCGTCCGGGAAACCTATCTTGCCCACCTCGTGCAGGAGGCCGGCCACAAACACATCCTCCTCGGCCTGCGCGCCCAGCTGCAGCTGCTGTGCCAGACGCCGCGCCATCAGGCCGACCTGGCGCGAGTAGCCCGCCAGGCTGCCGTCGCGCAGCTCCAGCAGGCCGGCAAACACATTGATCGAGAGCAGGAAGTTCTCGTGCAGCTGGCCGTAGGCCTTGTTGAGCATGTCGTTGACCTGCTCAAGCTCCTGCGTGCGTGCCTTCACGCGCCCTTCCAGCGAGCTGTTGAGCGCCAGCAGCTCGGCGTTCTGAGCCTGCGTCAGTTGCAGCAGGGCGCGGTTCTCCTGCTCCAGGCGGCGGTGCTTGAGGCCGTCGCGCACCGCCAGCAGGATGTCCTGGTCGTCCCAGGGCTTGGAGATGTAGCGATGAATCTCACCGCGGTTGATGGCCGCGATGGTGGAGGTGATGTCGGCATAGCCGGTGAGCAGGATGCGCACCACATCGGGCCAACGGTTGCGCACCCGCTCAAGGAACTGCGCACCATCCATCTCGGGCATGCGCATATCGGACACCACCAGGTCCACAGGCTCCAGCTCCAGCAGGGCCAGCGCGGCCGGCCCGCTCTCGGCCAGCAGCACCCGGTAGCCATTGGGCCGGAACAGGCGTCGCAGCGCGCTCAGGATGGATGGTTCGTCATCCACAAAAAGCACCACGGCCTGGGTGCTGGCTTCCTCAACCATGCCTATTCCCCGCGTGTACTCTGGGCCTGCCGCAGCGGCAGGGTGATGCGAAAGCAGGTACCCACGCCTAATTCGCTACGTACCTGGATCTGGCCGGCGTGTTTCTTGATGATGCCATAGGAGAGCGATAGTCCGAGCCCCGTACCCTTGCCGATCGGCTTGGTCGTGAAAAATGGATCGAAGATGCGGCTGAGGTTATCGGGCGCGATGCCGGCACCGTCGTCGGCGACCTCCACCCACACCAGATCGGCGTCGGCCCCGGAGCGTATCGTGATGTTGCCACGGTCTGCGGTGATGGCGTGAGCGGCGTTCACCAGCAGGTTCATGAATACCTGGTTGAGCTCGGAGGGCAGGCATTCGATCTCGGGAATCTCGCCATATTGCTTGTGCACCTGGGCCTTGTACTTGATCTCGTTGTTGACGATGTTGAGCGTGGAGTCGATGCCCTGGTGCAGGTCGGCCAGCACCCATTCCTGGCTGTTGTCGACGCGCGAGAAGTCCTTCAGGTCCTGCACGATCTTGCGCACGCGGCTGATGCCCTCCTTGGACTCGGCCATCAGGGTCGGGATGTCTTCCTTGAGGAAGTCCAGCTCAACCTTTGCGCGCTTGGCCTTCAGCGCCGCGCGCGTTTCGCCATCGGGCAGGGCGGCCTCGGCGGCCTCGTAGGCGGCCAACATCTCGAACAGGTCGGCGAGATAGCGTTCCAGCGTGCCGAAGTTGGAGAAGATGTAGCCGATCGGATTGTTGATCTCATGCGCCACGCCGGCGGCTAGTTGGCCGATGGATGCCAATTTTTCCGACTGCACCAGCTTTTCCTGGGCCTCGGAGAGCCGGGCATTGAGCTGCTTGAGTTCGCTGTTGGTGCGCAGCAGCTCCTGCACCTGGGAGGGGCTTAACAGCGAGTCCATGCTCAGGTCTCCTTCACCAAGAGTGCATGACAGAGCGCCGTGTGGCGCGATTCGGTTTGTTCGAAGACGCGATGCAGTTCGGCTTCGCTCAGCGCCAGGCGGCCCCAGGCGGCCATCGACAGGGGCGGCACCATCTCGGCCTCCTGGTGGCTGAGGTCGAGCGCGTGGGCGATGTTGTCGGCCACATGCAGCAGGTCCAGCAAGCCGGGCTCGCCTTCCTCGGGCGGCGTGTGGTGCCTGGCGATGGCAGCCACCATCGGTGGCGCCAATTGCCAGCGCTCGGCCAGCGCGGCACCCACCTCGGCATGCGTGATGCCAAGGACCTCGCGCTCGGCGTCGATCAGCAACGCGTCCGAGTCGCGGCGCAGGCGCAACGCCCGACCGTAGTCGCTCGGCATGGTCATGGCCATGGCCATGGCGCCGATGTCGTGCAGGAGCCCGAAACCGAAGGCAACCCCGGCATCGAATTGCCGCAGTCCGGCCAGGGCTTCCGCGCACAAGGCGGTGGCGATGGCGTGTCGCCAGAATGCATCGACATCGAACTCCGCGCACAGCCGGCCGTCCAGCGTGGTGGTCAGACCGGCAACCATGGCGATATTGCGCACGCTGCGCAAGCCGATGATGGCGGTGGCATCGGCAATCGAGCTGACCTGGCGTGCCAGCCCAAAGAACGATGAGTTCGCCAGCCGCAGCGCCTTCACCGCCATGGCCTGGTCGCTGGCGACCTTGGACGCCAGGGTCTCGACGTCGACCAGCGGATCGTCGAGCGAGCGCAGCAGATCCAGCACCGCGCCGCGCAAGGCTGGCAGTTCCTCGATACGGCCCAGGCAGGCCAGCGCGGTGCTGCTATTGCTGCTCATGCTGGCCGCCCGGTGCTGCGGTAATGCTGCACGGCGTACAGCAATGGGTTGATCTGGCCATGGCGCAGCGCATAGCGGAACAGCTGCTCCAGCCGCTGCTGGCCTGACGACGTGGCAGGCGCCGGCCCATCGGCCGCGCGCTCGGGCTGGGGGCTGGCATCTGGATGCGCTGGATTCGGACACATGGTTCAGCATTCCTCGGCAAAGTGGGGCACAGGCATCAACACGATCAGCTTGCCGCGCGCGCTGGCCTGGTCCCGGCCCGGGCCAATGGTGCAACAACGTGCCAGGAAGTCGTTGCCGCCCAGGCTGAACTTGGTGGGCTGGGCCTCCCCGGCATGCCATAGCGCCGAGAGATCGGGCGGCAGCATGAGGTCGATGGCATGGCCCAGCGGCAGCCCTCCGAACAGGGCGTCTGCTTCCGCATTGACGTAGGTGATCATGCCGCCCGGGTCGGCTCCGACGATGGGAACAGGGATGCTCTCAAGCAGTTCGCGCATGGTCTGCAGGCTGACCTCCTCGCGCGTGATGCGCTCGCGCTGCACCTGCAGCAGTGCTTGCAGGCGCTCGTTCACCTGCGCCAGTTCATCGTTGGCCTTGGCCACGGCACCGCCCAATCGGATGTTCTCGTCGGCCATCTCCTTGTTGCGGAAGGCCTCGCTGATGTGGCCGCGCAAGCGCTCGTCGTCCCAGGGCTTGGTGAGAAATTTGTAGATGGCGCCCTCGTTGACGGCATCGGTGATCGACTGCAGTTCGGTGTAGCCCGACAGCACCATGCGCACCGTGTCGGGATAGAGCTCCTTGGCGCGGCGCAGGAATTCAACGCCGGTCATGCCCGGCATGCGCTGGTCCGACAGGATCACATCGACGCTGTGTTCGGTGAGCCGCTGCAGGCCCTGGGCGCCGCTGGTGGCGGTGACGATCTGGTAACCGTCGCGACGCAGCAGGCGCTTCAGCGCCGCCAGAATATTTTCCTCGTCATCCACCAGCAGCAGGGTGCGGGCGCGCTCCCGCTCGAACAGGTGCGCGGGAAGCCGGCGCTCGGCGCGCAGCAATTGCTCGAAAGCGTCCGCTTCCACCGGGGGGCTGAAATAGAAACCCTGCATCTCGTCACAGCGATTCGCCATCAGCAGGGCCAGTTGACCCTCGGTCTCGACCCCCTCGGCAAGCACCTTCATCTGCAGGCTGTGCGCCATATTGATGACGGCGCGCGTCATCGAGACATCGTGGGCTGCTGCTGCCACGTCATGCACCACCGAGCGATCGATCTTCACGATGTCGATGGGGAGCTTGCGCAGATAGCCGAGATTCGAATAGCCGGTGCCGAAGTCGTCCAGCGAGATCGTCACGCCGATTGCCTTGAGCGCAGTCAAGGCGCGTGTGGCATGCGCACTCTCGTCGACGAAGATGCTCTCGGTGATCTCAAGCCCGAGGTACTTGGGGTCCATGCCGGTCTCGCGCAGCACCTCCTGCACGCGCCAGGCGATGTCGGGCTCCTGCAACTGACGCATCGAGAGATTGACCGCCAGGCGTATGGGCCGCAGACCCTCGCGCTGCCAGGCGAGGTTCTGCAGGCAGGCCTGGCGCAGCACCCAGGCGCCGATCTCGACGATCTGGCCGGTCGCTTCGGCGATCGGGATGAACTCAAGCGGCGACACCTCGCCACGCACGGCGTCGTGCCAGCGCAGCAGCACCTCGGCACCACACACCAGGCCGGTGGCGAGATCCAGCTGGGGCTGGAAACGCAGACTGAAGGCCTGCCGCTCCAGGGCACGGCGCAGGCCGGCTTCGATGGACAGGCGCGACGCGGCGCGGGCGTGGCTGGCGGCATCGAAGGCGCGGATCTGCTGCTCTCCGGCCTGCTGGGCGCGCTTCAACGCCGCCTGGGCCTGGTGCAGCAATTTGGGGGCGTTGTCACCGTCGGTCGGACACATTGTCAGGCCGACGCAGCAACTCGGCTTCACCTCGATGTCGCCCAACAGCATCGGCGTTGCGACGGCCTCGCACAAGCACTGCGCGAAGGCGCTGGCGGCCTCGATATCGATGGGGCCGGGCTGCTCGGTCGCAGCCCCCAGGATGAAGGCAAATTCGCCGTTGCCCAAATGGGCCAGCCAGGCGCGCGCCTGCGCCGCACGGCTGAGTCGCGCGGCCACCTCGGTGAGCAGGCGGTCGGCACCGGCGTAGCCCATGGAGTCCATCACGATGCCAAGCTGCTCGATCTGCAGCATCAACAGGGCCAGACTGCCTTGCTCGCGCAGGCAGCGCCGCGTTGCGCTCTCCAGTCGATGCAGCAGGGCGTTGCGGTTTGGCAGGCCGGTAATGGTGCAGGAGTTGGCCAGCTTGTCGATGCGCTGGGCCGCCTCGCGCTGGCGGCTGATGTCCTGGAGAATGGTGAGCTCACGCTTGGGCCAGCCCTTGGAATCCAGCTCGACCAGGCGCTGGTGCAGGACCGTGCGCAGGCTGCCGTCGGCGCGCAGGATCTGGTGTTCGAATTCGCATGGCGCCCCCGGGTCCTGGCCCTGCGTCGATTGACGCACGAAGTCGCGTTCATGCTTGGGCAGGCGCAGGTAGAGCCAGTCGTGGTCGATGGGCGCGTTACCGACCGGTTCACCGAACAGCTTGTACATGCCCGTGGTCCAGGTGACCGTATCGCTCATCAAATCCGTCTCGGCACAACCCAGCTCGGCCAAGTCCTCGGCGTGGCTCAGCAGCTTGGCTCGATGCTCCAGCGCCAAGGTGCGCTGACCATATTCCATCGCGATCGGTCGGATCAGGGCGGCCAGCCAGGCGAGCAGGACTGCCAGCGAGGCGAACTCCACGTAGCGGCTGTTGCGCAATACCTGAGCGCGAGCCTCCAGCCGCTGATCGAGCCAGCGCAGCGCCTGGACCGCCAAGTCATGCAGCGCCGAGCCGGCCATGTTCAGCGCGTCTGCGTGGCGCTGTGGCTCCGGGTCGAGAGCGACGGCCAGCAACTTGCCCAGCTCACGGAGGCCAGGTTCCAGGGCTTCCCGCAGCGCCTGGTTCGCCGCAAACACCTTGCCATAGCTCTTGCGCAACTCGTCCTGCAGCAGCCGCGCCTCGGCCAGGGCGCGCGCGCGCCGCTCTTGAGGCTCCGCCGCGTCGGCAAGGACACCAAGCGCCGCCATCAACCGGGCGCTTGTAGGCAGGGCGGCAGTCATGAGGAAATAGGTGTCAGCCTGCGGATCAAGGATCAGGCCTGAACCTTCGACGACCTGGTCCAGCATCTCCAATGCGCGCTGGTCCAGGGCGGTCAATGGCTGCCGGTCCGCCAGGCTTGTTTGCTGCAGTGCCACCGCATACTGTGTTGCGCCCGCATGCAGCTGGGCTTGCCAACCCAGCGCATGCTGGTATTGATTGCTCAGCAGCTGCGCGGCCTGCCGCAATTCCGCCCACGCGCGCTGCGGCGCTGGCGGCGGCTGCCGACTGTCGTCGCTGCGCGCCTTTGCGAGGCGTATTTGCTGCGTCAGCCGCAATAGCTCAAGCAACTGACGGCCGTCTCTTGCGCCGACGCGCTCTTGCTGCGTGTCCGCCAGCAGCGTTTGCGACAGCCGCAACTGGAACCAGAGCGGCACGGCGATGGCGCTCAGCACCAGCATCAGGCCCAGCAGCAGCTTGCGGCCAACGCCCTGAGGCAATAGCCAACCCAGGGTTGACAGGAGGCCGACATCGGCCCGCTGCCGCCGGCGCTCGCCCTGCGTGGTGGTGAAGGTGTCCATGGACACCGCTCAATCGCCCGTGACGGCACCTTGTGGACGCGGCCCCGTCAGCGCGCGACGACACCGCGCAGCCGCTGGGGCACCCACCCTATCCCGGACCTCTCGGCCACGATGTGCCGAGTACATATTCTTTTTCATACTCTCCCTTCGGGCAAAAACGGTCCCGCCTGGCAGCCTTGCGGGCCTCGGGCGGTCGTTTGCGCAAACGCCTTGAGTGAACGCCACGCGCCGGGGAAAGTCAATACTCCACTGGCAGGGGAATGCACTTAATCGACAAGCTGCCGTAGCCGGTGTTGGCCATGCGCGACTGCCGCGCGGTCCTCGCCCGCCTACATCGGGCGGAACAGATGGCTGAACGCACGGCTGACCTTCAATGGCCGCTGCAGGCCGCGCACGCTCAGGCTGTAGTGCCCGTTCTCGTCGCGCGTCGCGCTCACGATGCAGCTTGAGTTCACCAGCACGCTACGATGTACCTGGATGAAGTCTTCCGAGTCGATCGAGGCCATCAGCTCGCGCAAGCTCATGCGCACCAGGGCCTCGCCCGCGGGGGTCACCACGTTGACGTATTTTTCGGTCGCCTCGAAGCACAGCACCTCGGCGAGCGGGATCATCCGCACCGTGTTGCCGACACCGGCGCGTATCACCTTGATGCGCTCGCGCGGCGCGGCCCCCTGCGTCGCCACCGACTGCATGCGCTGCATCAGGGCGGCCATGTCCCCGGCATGCGGTGATGCGGCGCGCTCGGCCAGCCTGGCCTGGAGCCGCTCGACGCTTTGTTGCAGGCGCTCCTTGGTGATGGGCTTGAGCAGGTAGTCGACCGCGGCGCGCTCGAACGCAGACACGGCAAAGCCGTCATAGGCGGTGATGAAGACGAACAGCGGTTCGGGCTTGCCCTCGGGCCAATCGTCGGCGACGCTCTCGGCCACCTCGATGCCGGTGCGGCCCGGCATCTTGATGTCAAGAAACATCACGTCGGGCAGCTGGTCCAGCGCCAGCACGGTGGCCTGCAGGCCGTCTTCGGCCACGCCGGCGATGCGCAGCGCCGGCCACACCTCGGCCAGCAGGCGGCACATGGTGCGTGCGAGCACGGGTTCGTCTTCGGCAATCACGGCGCAGGGTGGGGCGGGCAGGGGCATATCAGGTTGCTCTCAGATCGGGATTCTCACCACGGCGCAGACCCCGGTGGGCGCGCGCCGCTCGAGGGTGAGCCGGGCCGCCGGGCCATAGACGGTGCGCAGTCGATCGCGCACATGCTGCAGGCCGTAGCTGGCGTTGGCGGGGCGTGCGGACGGGCCGGCGTCTTCGTCGGCCGGCAGGCCCAGGCCGTTGTCGCTGACGCGGATCTCGATGCCCGCCGCGGTGGCGCGCGCCACCACCTCGATGCTGCCCGCGCCGACCTTGGGCTCCAGGCCATGCTTGATGGCGTTCTCCACCAGCGGCTGCAGCAGCATCGGCGGCACCAGGGTGGCTTCGAGCGCGCCCGGCAATTCGAGCCGGTAGCTCAGCCGCGGCCCCATGCGCAGCGACATGATGTCCAGATAGGCGCGCAGCTGCGCGAACTCGCGGCTCAGCGTCACCGCCTCGGTCTGCGAGGCCGCCAGCGCGCTGCGCAGATAGACGATCAACTGGTCAATCATCGACTCGGCCCGCTCCACGTCTTCCCTGAGCAGCGAGCGGACATTGGCCAGGGTGTTGAAGAGCATGTGCGGCTCAAGCTGCGCGCGCAGCAGGCGCAGCTGCGATTCGACCGCCAGGCGCTGCGCTTCCGAACGCGTGGTGGCCTCGTTGGCGAGTTGCTCGCGCGTGGCGTAGTAATGCAGCGCCAGCCCGCCGACCAGCACGGTGAAGATGATGGGAACCACGCTGACCTGCTCGGGCCCGACCATGCGCGCCGGCTCGCCCAGCAGCAGGAAGGCGATCTGGTGGCCCACGAAGTAGCCGGTCGGGATCGCGATCGCGCCGGTGAACAGCCAGCGCGTGCCGGTCTGCAACTGCGCGAAATGGCGCGTGCGTCTGAGCCGCAGGGTGCAGACGAGCATCGCCAGGCCGACGCATTCCGAGAACATCAGCAGCCGGGGGAAGGTCTCCAGCCCCGGGGCGAGGAAGAACAGCAGGGTCGCCGCCAGGGACCAGACCGGCGCGGCGACGAGGGCGATGCGCAGCGCAGCGCCGAACGTGTCGGGCCAGAGCTGGGCGCTTCGAAACTTGAAAGACGACATGATGGGCTTGGGCCGGGTCTGGATCGCCGAGCGGACAAGAGCGCCACTCTAGGGCCACCCTTGCCGCCCGCCAAGCGTATGAGACGAGCTGTGGATGGGCATGCCTCAGCGGTGCCAGCCGGCTACCGATCGGCACTGCCGGGCCGCCCGGCGGGCCTGGCTGCGCCTGAGCGGCCGGATCGACCGTTCGATCGCCGCGCCCAACCCTTGCCGGATGGAATCCGACAGCCGATCGCAAGCCGCTGTCGCGCGGCGGCGCCGCCAACGAAAGTTCGCACCGCCAATCCATTCACCTTCAGCAAGGAGTCCCCACCATGTCTCGTTCTTCGATCCTGTTGGCGCTGGCCGCCTCGCTCGCCGCCTGCGGCACCCCGCCGGCCGACCTCGACCTGAGTCTGCAGCATGCCAGCGCGCAGCGCCGCTTTGTGGTGGCGATGGAGCCGCCCGCGCAGGGCCCGGCCGTCGGCCAGATGCATGCCTGGCGGCTCAAGCTCGCCACCGCCGAGGGGCAGCCGGTGAGTCAGGCGCGCGTCAGCATCGCCGGCGGCATGCCGCAGCATGGCCACGGCCTGCCGACCCAACCGCGCGTCACCAGGGAACCCATCCCCGGCACCTATGTGATCGAGGGCATGAAGTTCAGCATGACCGGCTGGTGGGATCTGCGCCTGGACATCGATGCGGCCGGCGCGCGCGACCAGGCCGTGTTCAACCTCGTCATGACCGATGCCGGTCTGCAGCGCTGATAGCCGCAATTGCTCATGGGAATGATCATGAAACACCAAGCCCTGCTGATCGCCACCATGCTGCTCGCGCTGCCCGCCTGCGGCGCCGGGCGTGAGGCCGCTGGCAGCGGCGAGCGCTGGTCGCAGGCCGAGCGTGAGCAGCTCGCCTCGATGAGCCTGGCGCGCCTGCCCGCGCCGCCTCCGGACCCCTCGAACGCCGTGGCCGACCGGCCCGGGGCAGCGGCGCTGGGCCGGCAGCTGTTCGCCGATGCGCGCCTGTCGCGCGACGGCAAGGTCTCCTGCGCCAGCTGCCACGACCCGCAGCGCCAGTTCCAGGATGACCGGGCGCTGGGGCGCGGTGTCGGCACGGGCCAGCGCCGCACCATGAGCGTGCCCGCGGCGGCGCACAGCCCCTGGCTGTTCTGGGACGGCCGCAAGGACAGCCTGTGGTCGCAGGCGCTCGGGCCGCTGGAGGATGGCCTCGAGCATGGCAGCAACCGCACACGCCTGGTGCAGCAACTGCGCAGCCACCATCTGCCCGGCTACGAGGCCGTGTTCGGGCCATTCCCGCTGCTCAGCGGACTGCCCGCCGATGCCGGCCCGGCCGGCACGCCCGAAGAGCGCCAGGCCTGGTCGCGCATGAGCGAGGCGCAGCGCGACAGCGTCAACCGCGTGTTTGCCAACCTGGGCAAGGCCCTGGCCGCCTACGAGCGCACGCTGTCCTATGGCTTCTCGCGCTTCGACCGCTATGTGCAAGCCCTGCAGGCCGGCGATGCGGCCGGGCAGCAGCAGCTGTCGCGCGACGAGGTGCAGGGCCTGCGCCTCTTCATCGGCAAGGCGCAATGCGCCACCTGCCACAACGGCCCGCTGTTCAGCGACCAGCATTTCCACAACACCGGCGTGCCGCCACGCGACCCCGCCCGCCCCGACCGCGGCCGCGCGTCGGCCATCGCCAAGGTGCAGGCCGACGAGTTCAACTGCCTGGGCCGCTACAGCGATGCGCCGGCCGAGGCCTGCGCCGAGCTGCGCTTCATGGCCGACCAGGACCCCGCCATGGAGGGCGCGTTCAAGACCCCGGGGCTGCGCAATATCGCACTGCGTCCGCCCTATATGCATGCCGGCCAGCTGGCGACGCTGGACGAGGTGCTGGCGCATTACCGGCGCGCACCGGCTGCCGCCACCGGACGGACCGAACTGGCCCGCCCCGGCGCCGCCGTGGCGGGGCGGCAGCCGATCCGGCTCTCGGACGACGAGGCGCGGCAGCTGATCGCCTTTCTGCACAGCCTGTCGGGGCCGGTCGAGGAAGGCTCAGGCAGGGGGGGCACACGCTGAGCGGCGTGTCGGCAAGTGCCATGCCGGACTGCGCCTACAGTCGACGCATCACAGTGACTGCGGCAACAGCGATTTCATGGCACAAGAGATTCTGGTTCTGGGCGCGGGCATGGTGGGCACCTGCACCGCGCTGGAGTTGCGGCTGCGCGGCCATAGCGTCACGCTGCTGGACCGCCGGGCGCCGGGGCAGGAGACCTCCTACGGCAATGCCGGCGTGATCCAGCGCGAGGCGGTGGAGCCCTATGCGATGCCGCGCGACTGGGCGGCGCTGCTGGCGGTGGCGCTGAAGCGCGGGCTGGACGTGAACTACCACCTCAGCGGCCTGCTCGCCGCCTGGCCCCAGCTGCTGCGCTACTGGCGGGCCTCGGCGCCGGCCAGGCATCGCCTGATCGGCCGGCAATACGCGGGCCTGATCGCGCATTGCACCAGCGAGCATGAGCGCCTGATGGAGCTGGCCGGCGCACAGGATCTGCTGCGGCGCGACGGCCTGCGGCTGATCTATCGCAGCGAGCGCGCACTCGACGCCGCGCTCGCGCATGCCGGGCGCCTGACGCAGGAGCATGGCATCCGCTTTGCGGCGCTGGATGGGCGCGCGCTCGCCGCGGCCGAACCGGCGTTCCGCCTGCCGCTGGCGGGCGCCGTGCATTGGCTGGAGTCGTGCAACGTCAGCGATCCGGGCGAGCTGGTGGAGCGTTATGCCGCGCTGTTCCGGCAGCGCGGCGGGCGGCTGCTGCTGGGCGATGCCAACAGCCTGCGGCCCGCGGGCGCGGGCTGGCAGGCCGAGAGCCGCGAGGGCCCGGTGCAGGCACAGCAGGTGGTGCTGGCGCTTGGCCCCTGGGCGGGCGACTTCGCGCGCCGCCTGGGCTATCGCTGGCCGCTCTTCGTCAAACGCGGCTACCACCGCCATTACCGCGGCGGTGCGACGCTGAACACCACCACCCTGGATGCCGAGCGCGGCTATGTGCTGGCGCCGCAGCGCCGCGGCCTGCGCATCACCAGCGGCGCCGAGATCGCGCGCCTGGACGCGCCGCCCACGCCGCGCCAGCTGCTCGGCGCCGAGACCGAGGCGCGCCAGCTGCTGGAGCTGGGTGAAGCGGTCGAGGCCCAGCCCTGGCTGGGCAGCCGGCCCTGCAGCGCCGATATGAAGCCGCTGATCGGTGCGGCGCCGCGCCACCCCGGGCTGTGGATCAACTGCGGCCATGGCCATCAGGGCTTCACCCTGGGGCCGGCCAGCGCCAGGCTGCTGGCCGACCTGATCGAGGGCGGCACGCCCTATACCGAGGCCGAGGCCTTTGCGCCGCTGCGCTTCGGACGCTGAGCGCGAGCCTGGTGTTGCGGATGCCCGGCAAGCGTCGGTGGACTTGCCAGCTTCGGCGTGGAAACAGGTCGAATTCAGCTGCACGCGCAAAAGCGCTCGATGTCCAGTGCCCGCGAGGCGCCGATCAGCGCCGGTGAAACCTCGGCATTGATCAGCCAGCAGGGTATGGTCGCCAGATAGGCCTGGAAGCGGCCCTTGCCCTCGAAGCGCTGGCGCAAGCGCGAGGCGCGCAGCTCGGGCAGCAGGCGCGGTGCGATGCCACCGCCGATATAGACGCCGCCACGCGCACCCAGCGTCAAAGCCACATTGCCGGCAAAGCTGCCGAGGAAACCGCAGAACAGCTCGATGGCGTGCTGGCACAGCGGGTCGCCGCTGTGGCGTGCGCCGTTCACGATCTCGGCCGGCGTGAGGGTGAGCGCGGCCCGGCCTGCCAGGCCGGCCGCCGCCTCGTAGAGATTCACCAGGCCCGGGCCGGACAGCACGCGCTCGGCCGAGACATGGCCGAAGCGCCCGCGCAGCCATTCGATCACCGCGGCCTCCTGGGCGTCGTTGGCCGCCAGCGTGCTGTGCCCGCCCTCGCCCGCCACCGGCAGGTAGCCGCCACCGGGCGCGGGCAGCAGCCCCGACACGCCCAGGCCGGTGCCCGGCCCCAGCACGGCCATGGCCTCGCCGGCAATCGCCGTGCCCGGGCCCAGGGGCAGCAGCTCGTCGGGGCCCAGGGCCGGCAGCGACAGGGCCAGGGCGGTGAAGTCGTTCACCACCGCCAGGCGCTGCACCGCCAGCTCCTTCTTCAGCGCGGCGATCGAGAAGGACCAATGGTGGTTGGTCATTCTGACCTCGTCGCCGGTGACCGGATTGGCGATGCCGATGGCGCAGGCGCGCGGGCCCTGCTGCTTGCCATGGTCCGACAGATAGCGCTGGATGGCCGCCGCCAGCGAGCCATGCTCGGCGCAGCGGTAGCTGGCGACGTCGGACAGCGGCGCGCCCGCTTCGTGCGCCCAGGCCAGGCGGGCATTGGTGCCGCCGATATCGCCGAGCAGCCGCGGGTAGGTGAGGGTGGAGACATTGTGTGCCATGCGCTGGATGTTAATGAAAGCGCTTTCAAGGATCAAGCAATGGTTTACCCGGCGCCCTGCCGGGCGCGTCGCGCCGGCCGCGCTTTGCTCATTGACCGCCGGCCGACAAGGCCCTATCCTGAAAAAAAGAAAGCGCTTTCATGAATTGAAAATGGGAGCGCTCGGTCACCACCCATGCCGCGGCAGTGCGGCCAACTTTCATGAGCCTGATGTCATCCCCGCGCAAGCGCACCGAACTGCGTTGGGTGCTGAGCGCCCAGGGCCTGGACGGCGCACCGGCGCTGCAATTGGCGCCGCAGAGGGCGCTGGCGCTGCTGCCGGCGGCCGATCTGGCCGAGGCGGGCCGCGGCCTGCCGCAGCTGATGCTGAACAGCCACAAGCGCTTCCAGCGCATCGAGGGCTTTGGCGGCGCCTTCACCGAGGCCGCCGCCGTGACCTGGCAACAGCTGCCGTCGACCGAGGCAGAGCGCCTGCTGCGCGCCTACTTCGATGCGGTGCAAGGCCATGGCTACACGCTCTGCCGCGTGCACATGAACAGCTGTGACTTCGCGCTCGGCAACTATGCGCATGCCGAGCTGCCCGGCGATGCGGCCTTGCAACATTTCTCGATCGAGCGCGATCGGCGCGCCCTGCTGCCCATGATCAAGGCGGCGCAGGCGCTGGCGGCGCAGCCCATCAAGCTGCTGGTCTCGCCCTGGAGCCCGCCGGCCTGGATGAAGAGCAATGGCCGGATGAACCAGGGCGGCAAGCTGCTGCCGCAGTGCGCGGCGGCCTGGGCGCAATGCTATGTGCGCTTCATCCAGGCCTATGCGGCCGAGGGCGTGCCGGTCTGGGGCGTGACGGTGCAGAACGAGCCCGACGCCACGCAGCGCTGGGACTCCTGCATCTACAGCGCCGCCGAGGAGCGCGACTTCGTGCGCGACCATCTCGGCCCGGCGCTGCATGCCGCCGGCCTTGCCGAGGTGAGGATCGTCATCTGGGACCACAACCGCGACCAGATGGTGCAGCGTGCCGACACCGTCTATGCAGACGCGCAGGCGGCGCGCTATGTCTGGGGCTGCGGTTTCCATTGGTATGGCGAGGACGCATTCGATCATGTGCGGCTGGTGCACGACGCCTGGCCCGACAAGCAGCTGCTCTTCACCGAGGGCTGCCAGGAGGGCGGCCCGCACCTGGGCTCCTGGGCGCTGGGCGAGCGCTACGCGCGCAACATCATCAATGACCTGAACCGCTGGACGGTGGGCTGGATCGACTGGAACCTGCTGCTGGACGAAACCGGCGGCCCCAACCATGTTGGCAATCTCTGCAGCGCGCCGATGCTGGCCGACCGCAGTCGCGGGCTGCTGATGCCGCAGAGTTCCTACCACTACCTGGGCCATTTCGCGCGCTACATCAGGCCCGGCGCGCAGCGCGTGCTGTGCGCGGCCAGCAAGCAGGACCTGGAGTGCACCGCGGCACTCAACGCGGATGGCGAGCTCGCCCTGGTGGTGCTGAACCGCACCGAGGCGGCGCTGCGCTTTGTGCTGTGCATCGACGCGCTGGCCTGCGTGGCGGAACTGCCGCCGCGCGCCATCGCCAGCTATGGGCTGGCACGATGACCAGGCGCCGCGCCTTGCTGGGGGCCGGGTTCGCCGCGGCCCTGCCGGTGCGTGCCGGCGCGCGCGCCGTGCTCACGGTGGCCGCCTTTCCGCTGGTGGACGAAATCGCCCGCGCCGCCCTGCCGGCCTGGCAGCGCCTGCATCCCGAGGTGGAGCTGCGCGTGCTGAGCCGCCAGTACGGCGACCACCACACCGCCATGACCACGGCGCTTTCCACCGCGGTGGCCCTGCCCGACGTGATGGCGCTGGAGTCCAGCTTCGTCGGCCGCTTTGCCCAGGGCGGCGGGCTGGAAGATTTGCGCCAGCCGCCCTACGAGGTCGAGCGCTTGCGTGCGCGCCTGGTGCCCTATGCCTACGAACAGGCGGTCGCGCGCAGCGGCGCGGTGGTGGCCATGCCGGCCGACATCGGGCCCGGCACCCTGCTGTACCGGCAGGACATCCTGGGCCGCGCGGCGCTCGCCGAAGACGACCTCACGCGCAGCTGGGAGCATTACGTGGCCGCCGGTGCACGCATCAAGGCGCGCACCGGCGCCTACCTGATCGCCCATGTACAGGGAATCAAGGACATCCTGATCCGCAGCGGCCTGCGGCCGGGCGAGGGCCTGTACTTCGATACCGAGTCGCGCGTGCTGGTGAATTCGCCGCGCTTCGAGCGTGCCTTCGAAGTGGCCCTCGAGGCACGCCGGCAGGGGCTGGATGCGCGCGTGCCCGCCTGGTCCAACGACTGGGCCGAGGGCTTCAAGCGCGGCCGCCTCGCCACCGAGCTCTCGGGCGCCTGGCTGGCCGGCCAGCTCAACAGCTTCATCGCCCCGGGCACGCGCGGCCTGTGGCGTGCCGCGCCGCTGCCCGAGGGCGCCAGTGCCGCCTATGGCGGCGCCTTCTACGCGATGCCGCGCCACGCCGCACCGGAGCGCAAGGCGCTGGCCTGGGATTTCATACGGCTGCTGACACTGGATGTGCAACTGCAGCTGCAGGCCTTCAAGCACTACGACGCCTTTCCCGCGCTGCTGGCCACGCACGAAGATGCCTTCTTCAGCGAGCCGCTGCCGTTCCTCGGCGGGCAGCCGGCGCGCCTGCTCTGGCGCGAGGCGGCGCGCCGCATTCGCGCCGCGCCGGTGCACAAGCAGAACCAGTTTGCCGAGGAAGTGGTGCAGACCGAACTCGACAAGGTGCTGAACCGCGCCAAGCCGATACGCCAGGCCCTGGCCGACGCGGAGCAGCTGCTGCAGCGGCGCGCGCGCCGTTGACGACACGACACTAGCCACAGGAGAGCTTACGCATGAACCGACGATTTGCCCGCGCCTGGACCCCGCTGCTGGCGGCGCTGAACCTGACCGGCTGCGGCGGTGCCGGCGGCGCCACCGCGCCCCAGCCAGCACCCGCACCGGCAATGGAGACCCTGGCCGTGCCGGCCGGCTACCGGCTGGTCTGGGCCGACGAGTTCGACGGCGCCGGCCTGCCCGACCCCGCCAAATGGTCTTACGACACCGGCATGAACAAGCAGGGCTGGCACAACCACGAGCAGCAGTACTACAGCGCCGCGCGCACCGACAACGCCGAGCAGCGCGAGGGCAAGCTGGTCATCACCGCGCGCAAGGAGCAGCTCTCCGCTGCGGCCGACTGGGGCGGCCAGCCCTATACCTCGGCGCGCCTGATCACCGCCGGCAAGGCCGAGTGGACCTATGGCTTCTTCGAGATCCGCGCCAAGCTGCCCTGCGGCAAGGGCACCTGGCCGGCGATCTGGATGCTCGGCAGCCAGGGTGAATGGCCCGCCGCCGGCGAGCTGGACATCATGGAGCAGGTAGGCAAGGAGCCCAGCAAGGTCTTCAGCACCACCCACACCAGCGCGGGCAGCGGCGGCAATGGCGCGGGCGCGGCCACCCAGGTTGGCGATGCCTGCAGCGCCTTCCATACCTACCAGATGGACTGGACGCCCCAGCAGGTACGCTTCGGCATCGACGGCAAGAGCCACTTCAGCTACAAGAACGGCGGCACCGGCAAGGCCCAATGGCCCTTCGACGCGCCGCAGTTCCTGATCCTCAACATCGCCATCGGCGGCGACCTGGGCGGCCCCGTCGACGACGCGATCTTCCCGGTGACGATGGAGATTGACTACGTGCGGGTCTACCAGGCCGCCAAGTAGCGCGGCGCGCTACCAGCGCCCCGCATGGCGCAGCACCCGGCCCGCCATGGTTTCGGCCACGTAGAGCCGGCCCTGGCGGTCGAACACCGGGTCGCGCGGCTCCCTGAGACCCTCGGCAAGCAGCTGCTGCCTGCCGTCGGGGCCGATGCGGGTGATGCGCCGCGCCTGCGGCTGGGCCACGATCAGCTCGCCCGCCGGGCTGAACGACAGGCCCACCGGGCCGGCGAGATCGGCAAACGGATGCAGCTGCCCCTTGGCGTCGAGCCGCACGACCTGGTTGCCACGCCAGTCGTTGATGAAGGTGTCGCCGTTGCGCGCAAATGCCAGGCCATGCGGCCCCTTCAGGGCGACGACGGTGCGCGAGCGCGTGGCCGAGGCGAAGGCGCGCACCTTGCCAGTCAGCTCGCAGACCCAGAGCTCGCCGTTGGGCGCAAACGCCAGGTCGACAGGCGACTCGAGCTCATCGACAAAGGTCGAGACCGCGCCAGCGCGATCGATCTTGGCGATACGACCGGCGCCGGTATCGGCCACATAGAGATGGCCCGCGGCGTCGAGTTCGAGGTCGTGCGGGCTTTCAAAGCCGCGCGCGATGCGCGTGAGCCGCCCGTCGACACCGATGCGCGCGATCTCGCCGCTGAGCTGCTCGGCCACAAAGAGGCTGCCGTCGGGTGCGAACAGCAGGCCGCGTGGCTGCGCCAGCCCGCCAACATGCTCGGTGAAATCGGTCGGCAAGGTGCCAGTGTCGGCTGCCATCGCCGCGCGCCACGGACCTTGAGCCATCAACATGCAGCCGATGAAGTGACGTCTGGTGTTGTGCATCATCACGAATCCCCCGTCAACCGTCGTCAAGGCCCTGTGCGCGGCGGCGGTGTCGGCGATATTGCTACGGTCCACGCCCGCATGCAAGCGCGGCGCATGGCGGCGGATGCGTTTCTCAGTCCCGCCCTGCGGCGCAATGCTTGGCGATGAAGTCGGCGTGCGTGGGCATGGCCTGGGCGCAATTGCCCACCACGCGTTGGACCTTGTCCAGGTAGGCCTGCACCTCGGCCTCGGGCAGCAGGTCGGCGAAGGGGTGGTAGCCGCGCGGGTGCAGGCGCTGGCCCAGCATCACCTGCAGCCAGCTGACCTCGGTGAACAGCTCCACGCCATCGCGGTAGACGCGGCCGTTGCTGGCGAACAGCTCCAGCTTGCGCAGCAGGCCCTCGGGGATGGGCATGTTGCGGCAGTAGTTCCAGAACTCGGAATCGTCGCGCTGGGTCAGCTTGTAGTGCAGGATCAGGAAGTCGCGGATGCGCTCGTACTCCACGCGGGTGATGGCGTTGTACTCGGCGATGTCGGCGGCGTCGAAACCCGTGCGCGGGAAGTAGTCGAGGATGCGCGCCACCGCCATGTGGATGAGGTGGATGCTGGTGGATTCCAGCGGTTCCAGAAAGCCGCTGGCGAGCCCCACCGCCACGCAGTTGCGCACCCAGAAGGTCTTGGCGCGGCCGGTGCGGAAGGCCAGGTGGCGCGGCGCGGCGGTGGCCGCGCCATCGAGGTTGCGCAGCAGGATGGCCTCGGCCTCCTCCTTGTCCATGAAGCGGCTGCTGTAGACATGGCCGTTGCCGATGCGGTGCTGCAGCGGGATGCGCCATTGCCAGCCCGCGGCATGCGCGGTGGAGCGCGTCATCGGCAGCAGCGGGCTGACCGACTCGCAGGGCACGGCGATGGCGCGGTCGCAGGGCAGCCAATGCGACCAGTCCTCGTAGCCTGCATGCAGGGTCTGCTCGATCAGCAGCGCGCGCATGCCCGAGCAATCGATGAAGAAATCGCCGGCCACGCGTTCGCCGCTCTCCATCACGACGGCGGCAATGCCGCCATCGCTCGCGCGCTGCTCGACCCGCGTGACCTTGCCCTCCAGGCGCTGCACGCCGCGCTGCTCGGCAAAGCCGCGCAGAAAGCGTGCATAGAGGCCAGCATCGAAGTGGTAGGCATGGGCGATCTCGGCCAGCGGCGAGCCTGCCATGTCGTGGCGCGCGCGCATGAACTTGGCCTGGCGCGGCGCCACCGTGTTGATCGAGTACTCGCCCAGCGGCGCGGCCTTGCCCTGCGCCGCCATGCGCAGCCAGAAGTGATGGAAGGGCACGGTATCGGCCATCTGACCGACCTTGCCGAAGCCGTGGATGTAGCGGTCGCCCAGCGCACCCCAGTTGACGAACTCGATGCCCAGCTTGAAGCTGCCGCGCGTGGCGCGCAGGAACTCGTCCTCGTCTATGCCCAGCGCGCGGTTGAACTCGGTGAGGTTGGGAATGGAGGCCTCACCGACGCCGATGATGCCGATCTCGTCGGACTCGATCAGCCGGATCGAATAGGCCCGCCCCAGCGCCTTGGCGAATGCCGCGGCCGTCATCCATCCGGCGGTGCCTCCACCGACGATGACGATGTTGCGCAGGGGCGGGTTGCTGTCCATGGCGGCGATGGTGTTGCGATCAGAACTTGTAGTTCACGCCCAGCAGGGTGGCGCGGCCGAAGTAGCGGATGTAGTTGGGCGTGAGCGCCTTGGCATCCGGGGCATTCGGGCCGACCGTCTTGCGGTTCATGGTGGGCTTGTCGAACAGATTGCTGACCTGCAGCAGCACCGACAGCCCCTTGTAGCTGCCATCCTCGAAGGCGTAGCCCAGCTGCAGGTCGGCCACCTTGTCGGCCGCCTGCTGCAAGGTGGTCGAGTTCAGGAAGATGTCGCGCGTGGTGGCCGTGAAGGGCGAGCGGTAGCGCTGGCTGATGCGGGCCGAGATGCCATGGTTCTCGTAGTACAGCGTCAGGCTGTTGGAGAGGCCCGAGAGGCCGTTCAGCGGCACATTGCGCTCGGTGCTGACGCTCGGGTCGGGGTTCTGGTCGCGGATCGAGCTGCTCAGCTTGGAGGCGCTGAGCACCACGCCGAAGCCTTCCAGCGCCGGGTGCAGCAGGGCGCCTTCCAGCGAGGCGGCGAACTCATAACCCTCCACCTTGCCGCCCGAGCCGTTGGCCGGGCGGATCAGCGGTGCGATCGGCTTGGGCGTCACGCCGGGAGGCGCCACCTGCGGGAAGCCGCTGGCATCCACCGCCGTCAGCTGGTTGTAGATATAGCTCAACAGGTTCTTGCGGAAGGCCGCCAGCGAAACATAGCTGCGCTTGCCGAAGTAGCGTTCCACCGAGAGGTCGAAGCCGGTGGCGCGCCAGGGCTTGAGTTCGGGGTTGCCGGCGTAGGCGGTGGTCCATTCGCCGGCATGCGGGGTGCCGGCCAGGTCGCCGATCACCGCGGGCGTGCTGGTGCCGGCGCGCATGTCGACGATATTGGGCCGCACGATGGTGGTGGCGGCGCCGAAGCGGGCGATCCAGTTGTTCCTGAAGTCGGCCACCAAGTTCAGGCTGGGCAGCACGTCGGTGTAGCTGGTGCCGCCGCTGCGCTTGTACAGCAGGGTGGGATCCGGCGCCTCGTCATTGCCGCGGTATTCCCAGCCGTCGGAGTTCTGCTTCGCATGCGCCACCTGCACGCCCACGTTGCCGCGCAGCGAGACGCCGAAGAACTCGCTGTCGATGTCGAGCTTGCCGAAGGCGGTGGTGACTTTCTCGCGCACATTCGAGTTGTTGGCCACCCATTTGCTGAACTGCCCCTCCTCCAGCGAGACCGTGCCGCCCTGCACCAGCGCCGGCACATCCACGCGCAGCAGCTCGGGGATGCCGGCCCAGCTCATGTCGAAGGGCGCGCCCACCACCGCGCTGGGGATGCTGCGCACGTAGTTGCCCGCGGCGTCCTTGGACATCAGGATGCGGTCCTCGTTCTTGGCCACATCCTTGCTGCGCTCGGTGTAGTTGAGGCCGCCGACGAAGCCGCTGAAGAAACCATCCAGGTCGCGCTTCAACGAGAGGCGCAGCGACTTGATCTCGTCCTTGATTTCGGGGTGACGCACTGCGCCAATCCAGGCCTCGTTGGGCACCCAGTCCATGCCCTGCACGTCGCCGAAGGCCATCCTGGACGGATTCGACAGATAGCCGGGCTGCACCGGCGTGAAGGTCTGCGGGCTGCCGTCGATGGGCACGTTCCACTGGTAGGCGCCATAGGTCCATTGCTTGGCGGCATGGTCGTAGGGGCCGCCGTAGGCCTCGGTGTAGCGCTCGTTGCGCTTGTCGCGCGAATAGCTCAGGTCGGCCACGCCCTTCCAGTGGTCGGAGAGCTTGAGTTCGGTGTTCCAGCCCAGCGCCGCGATATTGTCGCTGCGCTTGGTGTCGAAATTGCCCACATTGGCCACCAGCTGCGAGGTGGTGGCGCTGGTGGCATAGGTGTTCTGGCCGATCTGGGTGCTGCCCACATTGGAGAGCGCGGGCGCGATGCCGGCCGACCAGTTGCCGAACAGGCTCTGCGCGAACTTGCCGCCCACCTCATGGGTGTCGAACTTGGAGTAGTACAGGTCCAGCTGGCTGTGCAGGCTGTCGTTGGGCTTGTATTCCAGCACCACCATCAGGCCGTCGCGCACGTTCTTCTTGGTGGACGAGGTGGCGGTCCAGAACATCGGCAGCAGCGCCTGGTTGCCACCCACCTGGGCGGGCTTGTTGCCGCTCAGCGGCAGGCCGAAGGGTGTGTAGTCGCCGTATTCCACCAGCTCGGTCTGCTTGGTCTGGCTGGAGGAATCCAGGCGCGCGAAGCCCGCCGCCACGCCGATGGTGTTGTTGGCGAACTGGTCCACATAGGAGAGGCTGAAGCGCGTGCCGGTGGGGCTGGCCACGCCGGGCACCAGGGTGCCGTTGGAGTTGCGCTCGCCGCGCAGGTTGACGGCGATCTGGCGGCCGCGCGAGTCCAGCGGCCGCACCGTGCGGATGTCCACCGTGCCCGAGAGGCCCTGGCCGATCAGCGTGCCGTCGGGCGTCTTGTAGACCGAGGCGCCGCTCACCAACTCGGCCGGGAACTGGTCGAACTCGACCGCACGGCTGTCGTTGCTCGAGACCATCTCGCGGCCGTTCAGCAGCACGCCGGAGAACTCGGGCGAGAGGCCGCGGATCGAGATCACGTTGACGCGCCCATCAGGGCCGCGCTGGCCGGTCAGGCCGGGCAGGCGTGCCAGCGATTCGGCGATGCTGGCATCGGGCAGCTTGCCCAGGTCTTCGGCCGAGATCACCTCGATGATGGAGTCCGAGCCGCGCTTGAGCGCCACCGAGGACTCGATGCTGCGACGGATACCCGTGACCACCACGGTTTCGAGCTGCTCGGGCGGCTGGGTCTGCTGCGCCTGCGCGGCGCCGGCGGCGATGAACAGCAGCGCGCAGGCGGCGGCCACCGGTTGGACGTGATGGAGGCCGCGGCTGGGCCTCTGGCGATGCTGCTGGGCGGTTTTCATATGTCTCCTTACGGGGTTTCCGGTCAGTTTGTGAATTGCTGAAAGCGCTTTCACGTTTTCTCAAATTTAGCTGGTTCGGCGGCGTGCCTTCTCCAGACTTACCCTAGCGAGTGATTCGCGCCACAGTGGGCGGCGCGGTGCATTTCAATCCAGGCCGCGGCCGTCGGCGTCAAAGCCCAGCGCTCGATCGGCGCCGGCCACCAGGCCGACCGCAGCGCCGCTGTGCAAGCCCGGCGCGCCGGCCGCCAGCTTGGCGGTGAGCAGTTCGGCGATGCCATCCACGCGCAGATGCACGATGGAAACATCGCCCAGATGCTCGGCCAGCACCACGCTGGCGGGCACGCCGCCTTCGGCGAGCTGCAGATGCTCGGGGCGCAGGCCCAGGCGCTGTGCGGCGGGCCGGGCGTCGCCGCCGAGCAAGGTCCAGAGCTGCCGGTGCGCCGCACTGGCAGCGGCCCCGGGGCGGTCCACGAAATTGATGCGCGGCGCGCCGATGAAGCCTGCCACGAACTCGTTGGCCGGGCGCTGGTAGAGCGTGAGCGGTTCGCCCAGTTGTTCGATGCGACCCTGGTTGAACACGGCGATGCGGTCGCCCATGGTCATGGCCTCCACCTGGTCGTGGGTCACGTAGATCATGGTGCTGCCCAGTTCCTGGTGCAAGCGGGTGAGCTCGATGCGCATGTCCACGCGCAGCGCGGCGTCGAGGTTGGAGAGCGGCTCGTCGAACAGGAAGACCTTGGGCTTGCGCACGATGGCGCGGCCGATCGCCACGCGCTGGCGCTGGCCCCCCGAGAGCTGCTTGGGGTAGCGATCCAGCAGATTGCTGATGCGCAGGATGTCGGCGCTGCGGCGCACCTGCGTCTCGCGCTCGGCCCGGCCCACGCCGGCCATCTTGAGGGCGAAGCCCATGTTCTCGGCCACGGTCATGTGCGGGTAGAGCGCGTAGCTCTGGAACACCATGGCGGCGCCGCGCTCGGCCGGGCGCAACTCGTTGGCGCGCTGGCCGTCGATCAGCAGCTCGCCGGCGCTGATCTCCTCCAGGCCGGCGATCATGCGCAGCGTGGTGCTCTTGCCGCAGCCCGAGGGGCCGACGAAGACCATGAACTCGCCGTCGCGCACCACCAGGTCCAGCCCGCGGATGACTTCGTTGTGCTCGTAGCGCTTGCTGATGCCGCGCAGGGTGACTTGTCCCATCTGCTTGTCCCTTGATCAGCGCGCCGCACGCTGTTGTTGCAGGAAATCGCGGTACCAGCGCGCGCTGTCCTTGAGCGTGCGCTGCTGCGTCGCGTAGTCGACGTGCACGATGCCGAAGCGCTTTTCGTAGCCCGAGGCCCACTCGAAGTTGTCCATCAGGCTCCAGACCATATAGCCGCGCATGCGCACGCCCTGGCGCATGGCCTCGGCCATGGCGGTGATGTGGGCGGCGATATAGCGGCTGCGGCCCTCGTCGTGCACGCGGCCGTCGCTGCTCAGCACGTCCTTGAAGGCACCGCCGTTCTCGGTCACGTACAGCGGCGGCACCGGGTAGTCGCGGTGCAGGCGCAGCAGCAGTTCGGTCAGGCCTTCGGGGTAGACCTCCCAGCCCATGTCCGTGACCTCGCGGCCGCTGCTGTGCACGTCCCAGGGGCCGGCGGCGCTGATCACCGCGCGCGAGTAGTAGTTGATGCCCAGGAAGTCCATCGCGGTGTTGATGGCCTGCATGTCGCCGGCCAGCACCACCGGTGCATCCGCGCCCAGGTCATCCAGCACATCCTGGGGGTAACGGGCCTTGAACAGCGGGTCCATGTACCAGCGCAGCAGGCGGCCGTCTTCGAGGCGTGCCTTGGCGCGATCGGCCTCGGCGTCGCTGGCGGCATGCATGGGCGAGAGATTGAGCACCAGGCCCAGCTCGGCCTTGCAGCCCTGCGCGCGCAGGGCCTGCAAGGCCATGCCGTGGCTCAGCAGCAGATGGTGCGAGACCTGGGCCGCCAGCTTGCGGCTCTTCAGGCCGGGCGCAAAGATGCCGCTTTCGTGGCCCAGCTGTGCCACCACCCAGGGCTCGTTGTGGGTGGCGATAGACACCACCCGGTCGCCCAGGCGCGCGGCCATGCCGCAGGCGTATTCGACAAAGCGCTGCACCGTCTCGCGGCTGCCCCAGCCGCCTTTGTCCTGCAGGGCCTGCGGCAGATCCCAGTGGTTGAGCGTGAGATAGGGCTTGATGCCGCGCGCCAGCAGGCCGTCCACCAGGCGCTCATAGAAGGCCAGGCCGGCCTCGTTCCAGGCGCCGCTGCCGCTGGGGCGTACGCGCGGCCAGGAGACGGAGAAGCGGTAGGCGTCCACGCCCAGGCCGGCGATCAGGTCGAGGTCCTGCTCCCAGCGCTGGTAATGCTCGCAGGCGACGTCGCCGTTGCTGGCGTCGGCGATCGCACCGCTCTGGCGGCAGAAGCTGTCCCAGATGGAGGGGCCCTTGCCATCGGCGCTGGCGGCGCCCTCGATCTGGAAGGCGCTGGTGGCCACGCCCCAGACGAAGCCGGGCGGGAAGGATGAAGAAGTTGAATCTGGCAGGTGTTGCATTACTTGACGGCGCCCAGGGTGAGGCCCGAGATGAGTTGTTTGGAGCACAGCGCGAACAGCACGATGAGTGGCAGCGTGGCGATCGCCGAGCCCGCCATCAGCGCGCCCCATTCGGTATCCACCGGGCTCTGCAGGCTGCGCAGGGCCAGCGGCAGGGTGTACATATCGGGCGAGCGCATCACCACCAGGGGGCCGATGAAGTTGTTCCAGGAAGCGATGAAGGTGATCAGACCTAGCGTGCCCAGCGCCGGCTTGAGCAGGGGCAGCACGATGCGCACATAGATGCCCAGCTCGCTGCAGCCGTCCATGCGCGCCGCCTCCACCAGCTCGCGCGGGATCGCGCTGCCGACGAACTGGCGCATCAGGAAGATGCCAAAGGCGCTGGCGGCGCCGGGGATGTAGAGCGCACGCGGCTGATCGATCCAGCCCAGCAGGTCCATGATCATGAAGCTGGGGATCATGTTCATGAAGCTGGGTAGCAGCATGGTGCCCATCACCAGGGCGAACAAGGCCTTCTTGAAGCGGAACTCGAACATCGCGAAGGCGTAGCCGCCCATCGAGCAGAACAGCAGGGTCAGCAGGGTGGAGGCGATGCCTACATAAAGGCTCCAGCCCAGATTGCGCCAGAACGGCAGGCGCTTGGTGAGGATGGCCAGGTTGTTCGCCAGGTCGTCGCCGAACCACATCGGTGGGGGCAGGCTGAAGATCTCGCTGCGCGAATGCGTGGCGAACACGAACATGAAGTAGAAGGGCGCCAGCATGATGAGCGTGCCGAGGCCGACCAGACAGTAGGCGGCCCAGGGGGCCATGTGTTGGGCTTGTTGTCGCATCTCGTGCTTAGCTGGCGCGCGGGCGGAAGGCGCGGTTGGTCAACCAGGTGAGCAGGGCCACCACCAGGAACAGCAACCAGGACATCGCGCTGGCGGCGCCGAAGTCGTTGAAGTCGAAGGCGTTGCGGTAGAGATAGACCGCGGCCGTCATGCCGGCCTGGTCGGAGCCGCCCTTGCCGCCGGTGAGGATGAAGGGCTCCTCGAACAGCTGCAGGCCGCCGATCACGCTCAGCGTGACGCCGAAGAAGATCATCGGCCGGATGCTGGGTAGGGTGATGTGGAAGAACTGCTGCAGGCGGCCGGCGCCGTCCATGGTGGCGGCCTCGTAGAGGTCGGGCGGTATGGTCTGCAGGGCGGCGAGATAGAGCACCACGTTGAAGCCCACATAGCGCCAGAACACGATCATCGAGATGGCGGGCTTGAGAGCGTCGGGGTCGTTGAGCCAGTCCACCGCCTGTGCCGGCAGCAGGGCACCCAGCAGCGGCACTTCGCGCAGCAGCGCCAACAGCAGATTGATGAGGCCGTAGTCGGTCGAGAACAGCGAGCTGAACAGGATGGCGATGGCCACCGAGGAGGTGATGTAGGGCAGGAAGTAGGCGCCCACCACGGCATTGCGCCAGCGCTTGAAACCCAGGTGCAGAAAGCTCGCCAGCGGGATCGCCAGCAGATGCTGGGGCAGGCCGGAGGCCAGCGCCAGCCAGCCGGTGTTGGCGAGCGACTTCCAGAACCATTCGTCCCGCAGCGCGAAGGCGAAGTTGTCCAGGCCGACGTAGTGCATCGCTGCCAGGCCGCTGGTGGGCTCCCAGCTCTGGAACGAGAGGTAGAGCGAGAAGGCCAACGGGAACAGGCCGAACACCAGGAACAGCAGCAGAAAGGGTGCCAGCAGGGCATAGGGCGCCCAGCGCGGGGAGAGGCGGAGTGGCTTCATGGTCTTGTTGTCTCAGCGCAGCGCGCGTTGCTGCAGCAGGCGTTGGGCGTCGGCCAGGGCGCGATCGATGGCCTTGCCGCGCTCCAGCACCTTGTCGAGCTCGGTATCGATCACCTCGCGCGCAAATGCGTCCTGCTTGTGCACCTGCACCGCGCGGATTTGCGCCGCCGCGCTGCGCCAGTCGCGCCGTGCGCGCTGGCCGCCCAGGAAGGCCAGGGGCTCGTCGAAGAAGGCGTCGTCATAGCTCTCCAGCAGGGCCGGAAAGGCGTCCTGCGACTTGAAGGCCGCCAGCTGGCGCGCGCGGTCCAACGTCATCAGCTGGATGAACTGCCAGGCCAGCGGTTTGTTGGCCGCATCGGCCAGGCGCGGGATCGCGAAGAAGGTGCCGCCATAGGCCGCGAAGGCGCCCTCGGGCAGTTGCGCGGCGCGCCACAGGCCGCGCGTGCTGGGCGCCAGCCAGTTGTTCAGATGCCCTGCCAGCCAGGCCCCCGACATCTGCGTGGCGATGCCGCCGCGTTTGAAGCCCTCGCTCCAGTCGGAGGACCAGGCGGTCACGCGCGCGTCGAGCTTTTGCTGGCGCACCGCACGCGCCAGCTCGAAGGCGCGCACGAAGCGCGGCGTGGTCACCAGCGGGCGCGAGTCCTTGTCGAAATACATGCCCTCGCCGGGCCGGATGCCGGTGCGTATCAGGATGTCCTTCATGTCGCGCGCATGGGCCAGCAGGTAGGCGCCGGTGGCGGCCTTGATCTTCACGCCGGCGGCCACATAGCCATCCCAGCTGCCGGTCAGGTCGGCCTCGCCGAGGCCGGCCTTGGCGAGCAGGTCGTGGCGGTAGAGCAGGGTGCCGGGGCCGATGTCGGTGGGCACGGCCAGCACCGCGCCGGCGGGCGTGCTGGCCTGCTCGAAGGCATAGGCCACGAAGCGCGACTGGTAGCGGCGCAGCTCATAAGACGGGCGCGCCAGGTCTTCCAGCCCGGCGCCCTGGGCAAAGCGGCCCAGATAGCCCACCTCCAGCGCCATCACATCGGGCAGGTAGACCGCGGTGGAGAGCGCCGTGGTCATGGCGGTGTGGTGGTCGTTGAGTTCGCGGCTCACCACCTTCACCGCCACCGTCGGATGCAGCTGCTGCCAGGCCGGCAGGGCGGCGCGCACGATCTCGTCCACGGCCGGGAAGGCGGCCACGGTGATGCTCTGCTGGGCCGCGGCCGGCGCGGCCAGCAGCCCCACGCTCGTACAGATGCCAACCAAGGTCCGGGCCGCAAGCCGCATGCCGATGTCTCCGCCGCGCCTGCCGGCGCCATGTGATGTATATGAAAGCGCTTTCATGATACGCGGCACGCGGCCGCGATGTCAATCGCGGGTAATTGCCGGGGCCCTAAGCCAAGGGCCTTGTGGACGAGCGCACGATCAGGCGCGGTTCGGGCAGCTTGCCGGTGGGCTTCTGGCCTGCCAGCAACTGCAGCAGCGATTGCGCCGCCAGCCGGCCCAGCTCATGGGCGGCCTGGTGGATGGTGGTGAGCGGCGGCAGCGAATGGGCGGCGCCGGCCAGGTCGTCGAAGCCCACCAGCGACACATCCTCCGGCACGCGCAGGCCGCGCCGGTGCAGGGCCAGGGCAGCGCCGAAGGCCATCTGGTCGTTGGCGGCGAAGATGGCCGTGAAGGGTTCGCGGCTGTCGATCAGCCGCTCCACCGCCAGCAGGCCGCTTTCCTCGTGGAACTTGCCGGGCAGCACCAGGCCGGGCTTGTAGGGCACGCCGGCGGCCTCCAGCGCGGCGCGGTAGCCGCGCAGGCGCTCCTGGGCGTCCGGATGCACGGGGTCGCCGGCGATGAAGGCGATCCGGCGATGGCCCTGGCCGAGCAGATGTTGGGTGGCCAGGCGCGCGCCCTCGAAGTCGTTGAAGCTCAGCGCATAGAGGCCGCTGGCCTTGAGGCTGCGGCCGCTCACCACCACCGGCAGCTCCTTGGCGAGCTTGCGCAGCGCCTCGTCGCTGAGGCGGCCGGTCAGCACGATGATGCCGTCCACGCGGCGCGAACGCAGCACATCGATGCAGCGCTGCTCCTCCTGCGCGCTCCAGTGGCCGCTGACGAACAGCGGGCTGTAGCCGGCCGGGCTGAGCTCCTCCTCGATGCCGCGCAGGGCCACGCCGTAGAAGGGGCTGTCAATCGCCTGCGTCACCACGCCCACGCTCAGGGTGCGTCCACCGGCCAGACCACGCGCGATCGGATTGGGGATGAAGCCCAGCTCGGCAATCGCTCGATCGACGGCCTCGCGTTTTTCCTGGCTCACTACCGCCGTGCCGTTGAGGATGCGTGACACCGTGCTGGGTGAGACGCCGCAGGCCTCGGCCACCATGCCCAGGGTTACCTTGCCGCCCGGCTTGCCCGTGCTGCTTGTTGCATTCTTGCGTGCGCTGCTTTTCATGGCCTGTGTGCGGTTGGGGCGGGCTAGTTTAAGCGGCAGGATTGCGACAGCCTCCGATCGCCTCAATACAGCCGGATCGCCATGTCGAAGTGCCAGCTGCGACGGATCTCGACGACGTCGTATTCGCGCGCCAGCGCGGGCTGGAATGCCGGGTAGTTGGCCTGGCTCTGCACCACGCGGCGGATCGCATCGTCGATGGCCGGCACGCCGCTGGAGCGCACGAAGCTCACCGATTCGACCGAGCCGTCGCAGCGTATCGCCACCGTCACCAGCGGGTCGCCGTGGGCTTGCTTCACCGCTTCGCGCACCAGTTCGAAGGTCTGGTTGAGCTGGATCTTGCGCGCCCAGGCCTCGGCGTACAGCAGCATCTCGGCGTTCGCGTCGCTGCGCCCGAACAGGCGGCCGCGGCGTGCGCTGCTGTGCTGTGCCGCATCGCGCCGCTCCGCCTCCTCGTTGAGCTGGCGACCGATGGCCCGCAGCCTGGCCTCGCGCTTGTCGATTTCGGCCTGTGCCGCGGCCAGCTTGGCGGCCTCGGCGCTGGCCGCCTCCTGGCGTGCCGCTTCCAGCCGCGCCGCCTCTTGGCGTGCCGCGGCTTGCCGCGCAGCCTCCAGGCGCTCGGCTTCCTGGCGCGCCGCATCGGCCCGCGCCGCCTCCTGCCGGGCCGCTTCCTGCCTTGCGGCCGCTTCCTCGCGCGCCGCCGCCTGCCTGCTGGCCTCCTGACGTTGCGCTTCCAGGCGCGCGGCCTCGGCGCGGGCGGCCTCTTGCCGCTGAGCCTCCTGGCGCTGCGCCTCCAGCCTGGCGGCGACCTGCTTCAAGGCCTCCTGGCGTTCGGCCTCCAGGCGCGCGGCTTCGACGCGGGCCGCCTCCTGCCGCGCCAACTGCTCCTGTAGCTGCTGCTCGGCCTGCCGGCGCGCCTCCTGCCTGGCGCGGTCGAGCTCCGCGCGCTCCAGCGCGCGTTCCCAGGCGCGCAGGTCCATGCGCGCCTGCATGGTCTCGGCCGCCTCGCGTGGCGGCAGCGTCGGCGGCGCGGGCCTGACCGGTGGGCTCGCTGCACTGGCCGCCGCAGCCGGCGCCGGTACGGATGCCGCCAGCGGCGCAAGCGCGACGTTCCACCTGGCGGCGTCAGCACGCGGCATCGCGATCAGCGCCGGACCCGGCGCGATCGCGGGGTCGAGTTCGACGGACGGATCGGCGCTCAGGGTTGGTGCGCTGAGCTCCGCCGTGGCCGGCGGCGGCGCCTCGGTCGCTGCCTGTGCCAGCCCGGGCGCGGCGGCAATCGCGGCCGGCGGCAACATGGGCGACTCGGGTAGCGCAGGTGGCGGCGGCGCTTCGATCGCAGCTGCAGGTGCTGGGGCGGGGGCCAGCCGCACGCTCAGCTCGGGCACCTCGGCGCGCCTCTCCTGCCAGGGCAGGCCCAGGCCCGGCAGCCCCAGGCCCTGGCCGCCCAGGGTCAGGCTCAGCAGCAGGCCATGCACCAGCAGCGAGACGAGCAGGGCGCGCTGCGCGCGCCAGCGCGCCGCGGCCATGCTGCCGCCGCGCGCATGAGCTGGCGCAAGCACCTGGAAGAACTCTGTGAACCGCATCGGGGCGCATTGTCGTCTGCCTGATCCAATACCATCACGTCCCTCACTGACCAGCCCAAGCCAGCCCATGCCCATCGCAAAAATCGAGGTCTGCCGTCCGCGTACGAGCGAGCAAGTTGCGGCACTCATCGAGGCCGTCCACCAGGCGCAGCAGCTGGCGCTGAAGGTGCCCGAAGACGACAAGCAGATTCGCTATATCGAGCACAAGCCCGAGCATTTCCCGGTGCCGCCCAGCAAGACCGCGAACTACACGCTGGTGGAAATCCAGATCTTCCCCGGGCGCTCGCTGGACGCCAAGCGCCGGCTCTATGCCGAGATCGCGCAGCGCTTCGGCGCCCTGGGCATTCAGCCCAGCGACATCACCATCGTGCTGCACGAACCGCCGCTCGACAACTGGGGCGTGGGCGGCAAGCCCGCATCCGAGATCGAGCTGGGTTTCAGGCTCGACGTTTGAGGGCGGCGCTAGGATGCTTCGCATGCCCAACAAGAAGCCCGGTGCCTCCAGGCGCTCCCTCGACATCGAGGACCTCTGGTCCTTGCAGCGCATCGGCCAGCTGGCCCTGGCCCCCGACGGGCGGCGCGCCGTGTGCACGCTTACCAGCAGCATGGCCGAGAACCGCTCCAGCAGCAGCCTCTGGCTCTTGCCTACCGAGCGCGCCGCGCCGCAGCGGCTCACCCATTGCGGCGACAAGGACGGCCAGCCCGCCTGGTCGCCGCGGGGCGACCAGATCGCCTTCCTGGCCCGGCGCGAGCAGGATGGCGTGAAGGACGAGACGCCCCAGCTCTACCTGATCTCGCCCGACGGCGGCGAGGCGCGGCGCGCGAGCCGCTTTGCGCCCGGCATCGAATCCTTCAAATGGCTGGTCGACGGCAAGCGCATCCTGTTCGCCGCCTGGGTCTGGCCCGGGCTCAAGGGCGCGGCCGCGCAGGCGCGCCGTTACCGCGAATTCAGCCAACGCAAGGAAAGCGGCTACGCCACCAGCGAGGCCTTCTACCGCCACTGGGATCACCACATTCCGCAGGGCCGCGTGCTGCATCTGCTGCTGCTGGAGCTGGCCACCGGTCGGGTGCGCGATCTGTTCGAGGGCACGGCCTACGAGCTGCCGCGCGACGCCGCCGGCAACGAGGTCTACGACCCCTGCCCGGATGGCCGCCGCGTGGCCTTCCAGCATGACCCGGCACGCCCGCCCCTGCCGGGCAACCGCCTGGCGCTGGCCGAGATCGACCTAGGCACCCGCCGCATCAAGCCGCTGGCCGACGATGCGCAATGGGATTTCGGCGCGCCGCGCTACCGGCCCGACGGCCGTGCCCTGGCCTGCACCGCCGCACATATCGGCCATCGCCACACAGCCCTCCAGCAGCTCGCCCTGGTGGGCCCGGGCCGCGGCTGGCGCTTGGCTGACGAGCATGCCGATCTGCATGTGCAGGCACCGCTGTGCTGGGCCAGCGATGGCGCGGCGCTGTTCTTCAAGGCCGAGCAGCGCGGCCGCTGCCATCTATGGCGGCATGGCCTGGCCGGGCAGGCCCTGGCCATCGTGCACCAGGGCGGCTGGGTGCAGGGCTTCGACATCGCTGGCGACATGCTCGTCACCGCCAGCGACAGCGCCATGCATCCGGTGCGCGTGCAGGCACGCCATGGCGCTGGCGCCGCGCCGCTGCGGCTGGAAAGCTTCAACGACGCCCTGCTGGCGCAGCGCCGGCTCGGCGAGCTGCGCGAGCTAAGTGTCAGCGGCGCCCTCGGCGAGCCGGTGCAGCTGTGGCTGACCCTGCCGCCGGGCTTCGATGCCAGAAAAAAACACCCCGTGATGCATGTCATCCACGGCGGCCCTTTCACCGCCGCCGGCGACAGCTTCAGCTACCGCTGGAACCCGCATGTGCTGGCCGGCCGCGGCCATGTGATCGCACAAGTGAACTACCACGGCTCCAGCGGCTTCGGTTTTGCCTTCCGCGACAGCATCATGGGCCGCCAGGGCCAGCTGGAGCTGGAAGACATCGAGGCCGCGAGCGACTGGCTGCTCAAGCAGCCCTGGGTCGACCGGCGGCGCCTCAGCGCCACCGGCGGCAGCTATGGCGGCTTTCTGGTCGCCTGGATGAATGGCCATGTCAAGCCTGGCCGCTACCGCAGCTATGTCTGCCATGCCGGTGTGTTCGACCGCATCGCCAGCTTCAGCGCCGACTCCTATATGGAGCGGCCGCGCGACCTTGGCGCGCGCTACTGGGACGATGCGCCCAAGGTGCTGGCCCAGAGCCCGCACAGCGCCGCCGCGCAGATGCACACGCCCACCCTGGTGATACACGGCGCGCTCGACTACCGCGTGCCCGACTGCAACGGCCTGGCCTACTACAACACCCTCAAGGCGCGCGGCGTCGATGCGCGGCTGCTGTGGTTCCCCGACGAGAACCACTGGGTGCTCAAGCCGCAGAACTCCCGGCTCTGGTACCGCGAATTCCTGGACTGGATCGTGGCGCATGAGGGCAGGCCCTGATTCGTTAAGGACCCTCTGCATAACTCCCATGGGAGTTATGCAGAGGGTCCTAAATGCAGCTTTGGAATACTTTCGAGCCGAAACATCAATTGTCTTGTTGAGCCGCGCTCCCTAGACTTCGGCCCTTCAAACGATGCCGGAGCGCTGCCCCATGCCTAGCGATGCGATCAGCAAACGAGCCTGTCTGAAGCTGGCGCTGGCAGCCGGCCTGGGGACCGTGCTAGGCCGCGCGCATGCCGCCCAGGCCCTGGGCTTCAAGCTGATCAAGATCGCGGCGCCCGATGGCGACCGCCTGCTCGCCGCCGTGGACAGCCTGGCGGCGCAGCGCGCGTAAGGCCTGGCGGCCTGCGTGCCCGATGTGAAGCTGGGCCCGGCCCTGGTGGCGCGCACCCGCCAGGCCGGGCTGAAGCTGCTCACCGTGGACGACCGCCCAGGTGAACGGCGCGGGCCAGCCCATCGAGGCCGTGCCCCATGTGGGCATCTCGGTCACGGCCATCGGTGAACAGGTGGGTGAGGCCCAGCTGACCCAGCGCCCGCTGCAGCGCCAGTGGATCGCCTTGGGCCCCAACGACGAATCGGTGCTGGGGGCGGTGCGCGCCGCCGAGGGCAAGGGTCTGAAGGCCGAGCGCTTCATGGGCGTTGGCATAGGCGGCAGCGGTGCCGCGCTGAGCGAGTTTGCCAAGGCCGAGGCGAGCGCCTTCCAGGCCACCGTGATGATCAGCCCGCGCCGCTGATCCTCACCGCCGGCGAGTTGGCGGACCGCGGCAACGTCGCCCAGGTGCGCGCCCGCCTGGGCCTGTGAGGATGCCGGTCCAGCCCGACCTGGCGCCGGACGCCGGCGAGCTCTGCGGCTCGGGGGGCAGGTCTTGCGGCTGGCGAGCGCGGCCGAGGGCCTGCGCAGCGGCATCGCGGTGATCCACCAGGAGCTGCAGATCGTGCCCGAGCTGACGGTGCAGAAAGACCTGCTCCTGGGCCGGCTGCCGCAGCGCTGGGGCTTGGTGCGCCCGGCCCTGGCCACGCGCCAGCTGAGCGAGCGGCTGCAGCAGATGGGCATGCAGCTGGAGCTGGGCGCGCGCCTGCGCGATCTCTCCACCGGCCAGCGCCAGATGGTGGAGATCTGCAAGGCCTTGCTGCGCGACGCCCAGGTGATCGCGCTGGACGAGCCCACCAGCTCGCTCTCGCACCGCGAGGCCGAGCAGCTGTTTCGCCTGGTGCGCGCGCTGCGTGCGGCCGGCAAGGTGCTGACCTATGTCTCGCACCGCATGGACGAGGTGTTCGAACTGGCCGATGCCGCCACCGTGCTGCGCGACGGCCGCGTGGTGGCCGAGTTCGCCAGCCTGCAGGTCCTGCAGCGCGGCGCCCTGGTGCAGACCATGGTGGGGCGCGAGATCGAGGATGTCTACCGCTGGCGGCCGCGCGCGCTGGGCCCCGAGCGCCTCAGCCGCCAGCGCCTGCCGCTGCCGGCCAGCCTCGCGCCGCGGCGCGGCGAGATGCTGGGCCTCTTTGGCCTGGTGGGCGCGGGGCGCAGCGAGCTGTTGCGCGCCATCGACGGCGCCGACCCGACGCTGGCCGGGCGCGTGCTGCTGGATGGCCAGGCGCTGCCGCCACAACGCTCCGGCGCAATGGCCGCCGCGATTGCCGCCGGCCTGGTGTTCTGCCCCGAGGACCGCAAGCAGGATGCCCTGCTGCACGGCCGCTCGGTGGCCGAGAACATCAACATCAGCTGCCGCCGCCATGGCGGCTGGCTGGGTGGTTTTGTCACCGCGCCCAAGGCCGAGCGGCAGCTGGCCCAGCAGTTCATCGAGCGCCTGCGCATACGCTGCAGCGGCCCCGCGCAGGAGGTGCAGCGCCTCTCAGGCGGCAAGCAGCAGAAGGTGGTGCTGGCGCGCTGGCTGGCCGAGCGCGGCGTCAGCATCCTGATGGTGTCCAGCGAACTCAGCGAGGTGCTGGGCCTGGCCTTCATCGTCTCGGGCGGCCAGGCGGTGGGCATCGTGCGCGACGACTTCTTTGCCCTGGGCTCGGAATTCTGGCCGGGCCTGCCGGTGCCGGTCTGGATCATGCTGGCCTTTGTGGGCCTGTTCGCGCTGCTGCTGAACCGCCGCGTCTATGGCCGCAACACCTTGGCGATAGGCGGCAACCCCGAGGCCGCGCGCCTGGCCGGCATCCCGGTGGCGCGCGTGCGCCTCACCATCTTCACGGTGCAGGGCCTGGTGGCGGCGGCGGCGGGGCTGATCCTGGCCTCGCGCATCAGCAGCGGCAAGCCCAATGCGGCCCATGGCTTCGAGCTCAACGTGATCTCGGCCTGCGTGCTGGGCGGGGTCTCGCTGATGGGCGGGCGCGCCTCGATCAGCTCAAGCAGCGCGGCCAGGCGCGCCACTGAGGTGCTGCTGGCGACGACCACCTTGCCCGGCACGCCGGACGAGGCGCGGGCCGGGCTGAAGCAGCGCATCGGCCAGCGTGCCGCGGCCCTGGTCGAGCCCGGCGACAAGCTGCTCGTCGACGCTGGCACCACCACCCTGCAGCTGGCGCGCCAGCTGCGCGGTGCGCAGGCGCTCACGGTGATGAGCAACGGCCTCGACATCCTGTCCGCCTACAACTTCGACAAGCTCTTCCTGGACGTCGGCGGCCTGGACCTGGGCTTTGGCATCAGCACTCACAGGGAGCAGGAGGCGCGCCTGAACCGCGCCATGATGGCGCGCGCGCACCGCACCATCGTGCTCACCGACTCCAGCAAGTTCGGACGCATCGGCCTGCACCGCATCGGCGGCCTGGCCCAGGTACACACGCTGGTCACCGACGCCGGCATCGCCGCACATGATCGCGAGGCGCTGCTGCGGCTGGGGGTGGAGTTGCTGGTGGAGGAGGGAGAAGCGGCCGCTTGATACGTGCTGCGCGCCGCATCTCCTTGGATCAAGCAAGGCAGCCCTATGATCTGTTAGGCTTCAGATTCATCAGCAATGGCTCAATAGCTGAATAGCTCTCTTTCTTTATGGCGCTGGTTCGATTGATTGAAGGCCCGGTCGGGGCAGGGAAGTCCACCTACGCGATGGCGCTGGCGGCGCGCACCGGCGGCGTGCACATCGCCCTCGATGCCTGGTTTGCCGGGCTTTACAGCCCGGATCGTCCGGCCGGGGATTTCATCGCCTGGTACATCGCCCGCAAGGAGCGCCTACTGGAACTCATCTGGCTGCACAGCCGTGCGCTGCTCGCCGCGGGGGTGGATGTCATCCTGGAGTTGGGCTTGATCCAGCGCCAGGCGCGCCTGGCGTTCTGCCGCCGGGTCAGGGACGAAGGCTTCGATGTGCTGGTGGTGGAACTCGATGCGCCCAGGGAGCTGCGGCGCGCACGCGTGCAGCAGCGCAACCAGCAGCAGGGCGAAACCTTCGCCATGCCGGTGCCGGATCACATCTTCGAACTCGCCAGCGATCTGTGGGAACCCTCGGACGAGGCCGATCGGGAAGAGTTCGAGATCGAGTACCGGGGCTGAGCAAGCGCTGCAGCCATGCTTTGCCCGATGTGGTGGGGCAAGTGGCCGACCGGTTCTTGCTCAGGGGTGATGCGTTCCCGAGATCGCCCGCCCACTTGATTGGCATGCATCGAGGATCTCGTGAGAACTGCGCAACAACGCAGCAACGCGCGGAGGATAACGGCAAGCGGGGAGATGGTCACGCTTGCATTAATGCCAGGGGCATTGGCTCTAGTGGAGCGGACCGATTGCCTTGGACTCCAAGTTGATCAGCTTGAGCTGTAGTCCTGCCGTTGCCTCGCGAAACACCACTGCTGACTCGTCGAAAAAATGCGGCAACGATAGCCTGTAGACCAGGCTCCCCGGCCAAGAGTTGCATCAGCGCATGCTGGCTAGACGCGGCCAGCTCGCGCCACTGCGCGAAGCGCATCCCGGTTTCCTTGCTGAACAGGCGGTGCAGCGTCGCCTCGGCAAGGCGTTCTCCATCCCAGCAGTGTTTCTACGGGCCGACGCGGGCCTTGTGTGCGAAGCAGGCCAGCTCGCTCATATGGCATTCCACCGCGCCAACCACGTACGCCAAAGGCAAGCCACGCCTTGCGTGGTGTGGGAACTCCCTTGCACGGCGTGCAACGCTGCATCGGTGCGTTTTCGAACAGACGCCTAACGCCACTGGCTCGCAACATGCTCTGCCAAGCCTTGTGGCTCGGCGTGGACGTCCGTCCGCTCTATCCCAACCGGAATGAATCTCATGACCATGACTACCGAACACCTTCCCTTTGCCAACAGCGACAAGGCACTGCATGGTCAGCTTGCGGATGTCCCCAACACCTCGCTCCTGCCCGAAGGTGAGAAGAAGCCGGCCATCGAACTGATGAACCGCGTGGTGCGCGGCGCGCATGACACGATTGATCGCCTGGCGGAGAACGCAGCGCCCCAGGTGCAACGTCTGGGTGACGGTGTTGCCGGCGCAAGCGAAACCCTGCATGCAAACGCCGACCGCCTGCGCGAGACCCGCGACGAGTGGACCGCCAGTCTGCGCAACACGGTGCGTGAGAACCCGCTGGCCACGGTGCTCGCCGCCTTGGCCCTGGGCGCATTGATTGCGCGCGTCAGCCGCTAACGCGCGCACCATGTCTGCGTCACCTGAACCGTCATGGCTGGCCTCCTTGCAAGCTCTGGCGGGAGACTTGCCAGGGCTGTTCAGTGACCGCATTGAACTGCTGTCACTCGAGCTACGTCGCTTCGGTCTGGTGCTGGCGCAGATGCTGGTGCTGCTTGTCGCCGCAGCGATTCTGGCCGTGACGGGATGGTTGGCGCTGTGCGGTGCAGCCACCGGCGCGCTGATGCTGCTGCTGGGCCTGCACTGGGCCAGCGCCTTGATGCTGGTGCTGCTGTTGAACTTGCTCGCCTGCTGGCTGCTGCTCGCGCGGCTGCAGGTATTGGCGCCACGCCTGAACCTGGCGGCAACACGCCGCCATCTCACCGTGCAGCCGCCGCAGGCAGCGGCACCAGCCACGCCAACACCAGAGGTGCCTGCCAATGTCGCGACTTGAGAACCGGCCCACGCTTGCCGTGCTGGAGCAACGCATCCAACTCGCCGAGCAGCGCCTGATCGCGCGTGAGGAGCGGCTGCGTCTTCGCTGGCACTCAATCGTTGCGCGTACCCAGCGCGCCACCGAGCCGCGACGCTGGGTTCTGCCCATGCTGGGCGCAGGCCTGGCCTTGCTGACGGGCTGGCGGCATGCGCGAAGTGAACGCCGTTCCGCTTCGCATCGCCCGCCCGGCCGAAGGCCCATTTCGCCAGTCCGGCGTGCGCCGCCCTGGCTGCGCAAGGCCTTCTTCATGCTGTGGCCCATGCTCCCTTCGACCTGGCGGGCGCGATGGGGTCCGGATGCCCGTTCCATGCTCGCCGCTGCCGCCATGCCACTGTTCGAACTGCTGATCCGGCCGCGGGCGTACCTGCCATTGGGCACGGTCGAGTCGGTGGACCTGGCGCGATTCGTGGGCAGCTGGTACGAGCTGGCGAGCCTGCCACAGGCGGCAGATGGCGCGTGCCTGGGCCCGCGCAGCTTCAGCTATGCCCTTCGTGGTGATGCGATGGACGTGACCCAGCGTTGCCGTGGCGCTGGCGACGGGCAGGACCCGCGCGTGCAGCATGGCCTGGCATGCCAGAGCGACGGCGGCGCGCCTGGTGCGCGTTGGAAGCTGAGTTGGCTGCCTGCATGGTTGCGCGGCTTGCCGTTTGCTTGGGCGGACAGCTGGATCGTCTACCTGGACGCCGACTATGCCGTGGCGATGCTGGGCAATCCTGCGCGCGACCATCTTTGCATCCTTGCGCGAAAAGCCGAAATTCCCGGCGAGCAGCTGCAAGCGCTGGTGACGCTTGCGCGCGAGGCGGGCTTCCCGGTCGAGCGGCTCCGCTACTTCGGGCCTGGCTGAGTCCGGGGCTTTCGCTTCGCGCTGCCGGCCTTGGTCGGCGTGACGGGCCTGCGCATGCTCTCGGTCACGGCCTGCTGCAGCGCTACTTCAGCCTGGCCTTTGAGTTGCGCCGCTGCCTGGCCACGCAGAGTCGCTGCCGCGCGGTGGGCTGCGCTCAGCCACATGCTCATGTAAGGGTTCTTCTTCAACCAGGGAATGTTCGCCATGGCGCCCTCCCTGTACCTGCGGCCCTTGGGGTATCACGCATCTTCAAGATGCAGCCCCTCGAAGCCGGTGAAAGAAAACAGCGCGTGCTCAACGCTGCGCAAGGAGAGCCACAGCCAGAGCCATGCGCCAAAACCAGTCACCGACAGCGCCGCGATCGCGGCAAACAGCGTTGCGGTGATGGAGAGGCCGCTCATGCCAGCGCTGCCAGCAACTCGGCCTTGCGGGTGGCCATGCGGGTGCCGAGTTCGGCCAGGTCCAGCTTGGCAGCCGCGGCCTTGGCGAACATCTCGCTCTGCTCCTCCTTGATATGGTGCTTCACGTACTCCGACAGCACCTTCACCTTCGCGTCGTAGAGCTCGCCGTTCGGTGTCTGGCCTTGCAGCTGGGCCAGCAGGTTTTCGACCCCGGCGTGCTCCACGGTCGCCTCGGGGACCAGCAGCTTGTCCTTTAGTGCCGCCTTGACGGCGGGGTAGAAGATCTCTTCTTCGAGCTGCGCATGCACGCTCAGTGCCTTGCACAGCGCAGCCACCAGGGCCTGCTTGCTGCTGACGGTGCTTGCCTTTCCGTAGTCGGCAAAGAGCCGCTCGACGGCGGCGTGATCGGCCTTCAGCATGGCGATCGCGTCATGCCCGGATGCAGACGCTTTCGTCGCAGGTTTGTGTTTGATGATGGTCATGGAGAGTCCTAGGTAAAGGGTAAGAAGAGCGCACTCAGTGCACGCACAGGGAGATACCGATGGCAGCTCTAGGCAAAAAGACAGCAGGATCAGCGAGAGCGAGGCCGCAGCGGCAGGCGAGATCCCGAGTCGAAGGTGGCGGGTGTTGCTGGCGCCGCACATCCACTGAAACTCCCCTGTCTGAGACCACTCGGGTCTGCCGTATGGCCACCTTAGACCGGCAGGGCGTTCCGGTCTGTGCGAGGGCGTACCAAGCGCCGCCGGCTACTCGCGCGCGCTGTGGCGATGTGAGGCGACGGCGGCGATGAAAGCGGCCAGCGCCAGCTCCAGCGAGCTGCCGACCGTGGTGACGATGCCCGGGTCGGCCGCGCCTGATGCCAGCTTCAGCGGGGCGCCGGCCGCGGCCAGCAGGGCGAGCGAGTCCGGCAGCACCAGCATGGCCTTGCCGTGTCGGTACTGATCGGCAATGAACTCCAGCGCCTTTGGCTGTTTGGCCAGGTGCGCCGCGGCGAGTTCGCCGTCCGGCAGGGCGAGGGCGTCGAACAGTACCGATGCCGCGTTCTCGAACGAGGCGTCCACCGCGAGTGGCGTGCCCTCGGACGTTGTGACCGTGCCGATACGGGCCGCGATCAGGCATGGGCGTGCGCCCGCCGCCGCCAAGGCTTTCTGCAACTGTGCAAGGGCCTTGCCGTCCAGGCCGTCCGCCACCAGCATGGCGACCTTGCGCGTGCGGATGCCCCGCTCGCCGGGCAGGGCGAGCAAGGACAGCGCGGGCGAGCGTGTGACTTCGGCCGCGGCCGGCTGTTCCATCGCCATCGGCAGAGGCGCCGGCAGCTCCATTCCGAGGCCGCTGGCCACGGCCTGGGCCAGTTCCTGCGACACGTTGCGCAGCGAGGCCAGCATGCGCGTGCGAATTGCCGGCACCCCGACCTTGCTCAACTCGAAGCGGAATCCGCCGACCAGGTGCGCCTTTTCGCTGCTGCTCTGGCTTTCGTAGAACAAGCTGGCCTGGGTGTAATGGTCGGCGAACTTCTCCGGCTTGCCGCGCAGCTTGCTCTCGGCCACCGGCTGCGGGAACGATACGAAGCCAGCCGGGCCGGCCTGGAAGGGGCAGCCGCCGCCCAGCGAGTTGGGTTCGTAGGCCACGCGCCCGCGCGGCACGCCCTGTTGGTGCTGACCATCGCGCTGGTTGTTGTGCACACCCGCCAGCGAGGCATTGATGGGCAGGGCATGGAAGTTCGCCCCACCGAGGCGCGAGATCTGCGTGTCGATATAGGAATGGATGCGCCCGGCCAGCAGCGGGTCGTTGCTGAAGTCGATGCCGGGCACCACATGGGCCGCGCAGAAGGCCACTTGCTCGGTCTCGGCAAAGAAGTTGTCGGGGTTGCGATTCAGCACCATGCGCCCCACCGGCGTGACCGGCACCAGTTCCTCGGGGATCAGCTTGGTGGCATCCAGCACATCGAAGCTGAAGGCCTCGGCCTGCGCCTCGGTGAAGATCTGCAGCCCGAGCTCCCACTCGGGGTAGTCGCCGCTCTCGATCGCGTCCCAGAGGTCGCGGCGGTGGAAGTCGGCGTCGGCACCGGCGATCTTCACCGCCTCGTCCCAGACCAGCGAGTGCGTGCCCTGCAGCGGCTTCCAATGGAACTTGACGAACTGGGCTGCGCCCGCGGCATTGACGAGCCTGAAGGTGTGCACGCCAAAGCCCTGCATCATGCGCAGGCTGCGCGGAATGCCACGGTCGGACATCACCCACATCAATGTGTGCGTGGTCTCGGGCATCAGCGAGGCGAAATCCCAGAAGGTGTCGTGCGCCGAGGCTGCCTGCGGCATGCCGTTGTGTGGCTCGGGCTTGACAGCATGGATCAGGTCCGGAAACTTCATCGCGTCCTGGATGAAGAACACCGGGATGTTGTTGCCCACGAGATCCCAGATGCCCTCGTCGGTGTAGAACTTGACCGCGAAGCCGCGCACATCGCGCGCCGTGTCCGCCGAGCCGCGCTCGCCCGCCACCGTCGAGAAGCGCGCAAACACCGGCGTGACCTTTCCGGCCTGCTGGAAGGGGGCGGCGCGGGTCAGCGCGGGCAGCGCCGCGTAGGCCTCGAAGTAGCCGTGCGCGCCCGAGCCCCGCGCATGCACGATGCGCTCGGGAATGCGCTCATGATCGAAGTGGGTGAGCTTCTCGCGCAGGATGAAGTCTTCCAGCAAGCCAGGGCCGCGCAATCCGGCCTTCAGCGAGTTCTGGTTGTCTGCGATCTGCACCCCCTGGTTCGTCGTCAGCGCCTGGCCAGCGCCGTCGCGGCGCGATGGGGTCATCGCCGCGATGGCCTGGGTGTGCGCCAGTGGCTGCTTGGTCGTGGCATCGACGGCACTTGAGCGTTTGCGCATGGGTGCCGTGGCGCCCGCAGACTTGACTTGTTTCATCCAGGATCCTTTGCAGCTGCCCGGCATGCGCCCCGCATGCACCTAACGCCGTCTTGTAGTTCCCGTATGACGCTGTGTCTGTGCGCTCCCGTACAAGCTATTTCTCCGGTATCCGGCCGCTGCGCCTGGGCAAGAAAAAAGACCCGCGCATGCGGGTCTGGATCCAGCTGCCTAGGCTTAGGCGTTATTGCGGCGCCGCGCGAACAGGCGAAGTCCGGCTAGACCAGCCAGCATCAGCGCGTAGGTTTGGGGCTCGGGCACGACCTGCACATTCATCGTCGTGCTGTTGACCAGGGAGGCGCCGTTCCAGGCTTCGAGCGTGACGCTGTAGAGGCCCGGCATGTTGACGTTGAAGATCCCGCCCGGGGTGTCGGCAAAGCGCACGTTTTCGGAATTCTGGAAACCGATGAAGGCCCCGGGAGCGATGGCATTGTCCGCCCAATAGGTTTCCGGATTCACAAAGGCGTAGTTGGTGGCAGCACTGGGGTCGTGATCGATGCCAAGCCGGTAGGTCAGGCCCGACAGGTTGCCTGAGTTGACCGAAAACTCATAGTTCCACATCGCTTTCGGGGCGCCGGTGCAGCTGGCACAAAGGCCGGGGTCGGCCAGGTAGGTGCCGCTCGAGCCGTCGATGGTCGCGAGCGTCTCGCGATTCTTGGCACGCAATGCAAGCTCGATGCCGCTGTCGGTGGAGATCGTCCAGTTGCCGTTGGAATTGCCGCTGCCGAAGTAGACGCCGGGTGACACGACGTCACCGTAGGTCGTGACGGCCAGGGCGCCCGATGATGCCAGGGTCATGGCGCCCATGGTCGCGGCGAGAGCAAAGTTTGGATGGATTCGCATGGCGGAGCTTTCGTTGTTGAATGCCGGGTCCGAGGAATTCGGCTTGCCGACACAAGAGGCATCAGGTGCGCGTACCCGCCTGCCATTGGTGCGTACATTCGTGCGATGGACCGACATGCACGCGTACCTGATCTTCAAACGATAGGTTGTGCCCAACAGCTGGTCGGTGCGGCAACGTACCCAGCGGCGCGCTGCTGCGCGGCGCGTGCCCGCACCACGGCCATTGCGCTCAGCGTGTGCCGGTGACCTCGATCTCGACACGCCGATCCGGCTGCAGACAGGCGATCAACTTGCTGTTGGGCTGGCTGCCCCTGCAGTCTTCGGGTTTGGTGATGGGCACGGACTCGCTCCTGCCCGCCGCATTGATCCGGCCACTCTCGATGCCGCCGGCGCTGACGAGATAGTCCTTCACCGCCTCGGCGCGCCGCTGCGACAGGCGCTGGTTGTAGGCCGTGCTGCCCAGGCGATCGGTGTGCCCTTCGACCGTGATGACCTCAAACTGCGTGCGCTTGGCCTCGGTGGCAAAACGGTCCAGCGACGCCATGCCTTCGGGCTTGATGGCGAACTGGTCGAAGCCGAACAGCGACTCGGCCGAGAAGCTGGCACGCTGGCGGGGTGCCGGTGGCGGCGCCTGCACCACGGGCGGCGCGGCCGGCGCCATCACTGGCGGGGGCAGGGGCGCCGGCGCGGGTGCCGGGGCGGGCGCCATGTACACGGGGGCGGCCGCCATGCGCGGCGCCGGCGCCGCGGTGCGGCCGAAGGGAAATACCAGGCTCACCGACACCAGGTTGACCCCGCCGCGGTTGCCAACCGCGTCGTTGACGCGGAAGCGCTCCGCCTCGGCTCGCAGCAGGAAAGAGGGGCTGAATTCATACTGCACACCGGCGCCGAACTTCGCCTGCGTACTGCGCGCGCTGGGGTCGGGGTTGGTCACCGTCACCGCACCGCCGCCGGCGAAGTGATCGCGTGCCCGCGTGCTCTGCACGCCCAGCCGGCCCAAGAGCGAAAAGCGATCGGTGAGGGGCAGGGTGCCCACCAGGTCGAGATGCAGGCCCTGCAGCCTGATCTGGCCGGCCAGGCTGCCGGCCGGCGTCGTGGTGGCGGCGAAGCCAAACTTGCCCAGGTCCACAAAGCCGGCCTCGACGCCAAAGTTGCGGCTGAGCTGGTAGCCGCCGAAGACACTGTAGGCCCGGCCACGCTCATCGCGGCTGAAGTCCGTGGTGACCAGGCCGGCGCTGGCCAGGCCGGCAGTGATGCGGTCCTGGTCAATGCGCGCGCGGCTGGCCCCCACACCCAGGCCGCCGTAAAGATAGCCACTGTCCTGGCCCAGGGCGAGTGCGGGCGCCGCCAGTACCGGGCTCAGTCCGGCCAGGAGGCACAGTCGCAAGGCGGCATGCTTGTTCATGTTGGGCTTTCGGTTCGCAGCGAGGCGCAATGTTGCATGGAGAGCGCTTGTCATGATCAAGGCGCCACGATGGTGGTATTGACCAGCGTCACACTGGCGTTCAGGCCGATGGCGCGACCCACCAGGGTGGTCTGCTGGGTCTGGCCGGCGGTGGAAATCGTCACGCCGGCGGGCGCGATGATGGTGCCCACCATGCTGCTGCCGGCTTCGATGCGCGCCGCGCTGCCCACCTGCCAATACACATTCCTGGCCTGCGCGCCGTTCAGCAGCAGCACCTGGCGTGGTGTGGCGGGAAGGCCAACGGTCAGGGCTGCGGCACTCTGGAATACCCACACCGCATTGACGTCGCCCTGGGCGTCCAGGTTCAGTGCACCGCTGGTGACTTCGAAAGTGCCGCCTGCCGCGGTGTACACGCCTGGGGCCAGCACCAGGCCACCGAGTTGGCCGGCGCCAGGGTCGCTGCCAGGCGGCATTGCTGCCAGGGTGTTGTAGGCGGCTTGCGCATCATTGCGCGCCTGTGTCGCAACGGCCAGGGTGGCGTTGGTGCCGGGTGCGGGTGGGCCGCAGTTGATGCTGCCGTTCACGGCGCCGCTGTTCAAGGTTGTCTCGGTGTAGACGTTCGCGGCGTCGTGGAAGCCGGTGATGAGACTGCAGGCTGCCGTTGTGCCGAGGTTGCCGGCCACCACGGTGTTGATGCCTTGGTTGGTGACGCCGGCGCCGCCGCCGAATGCGCCGAACGAGGCCGCGGTGCCCAGCGCCACGGAGCCCTGGCAGGCCTGTGTGCCGGACCCAAAGGTCCAGGTGCGGCTGCTGGCCATCGGGTTGCCGGCCAGGTCCTTCACGCCGGCGCTGCCACCCAGGACGGTCACGAGGTAGTTGTGGCTGGGGGTGAATCCGGCCGCAGCGCTTGGCGCAAAACTCGCTACGCCATTGGCCGCGTCGTAGCTGACGAGGCCTGCCACGGCCACGCCACCGTCGCTCACGCCGAAGGTGCTGGCGGAGATGGTGCTGGCATCCATCGGCTCGCTGAAGGTGGCGCTGACCGTCTTGCTGAGGCACGCCAGTGTGCTGCCGTCAGCCGGGCCGACGGTGGTGATGGTGGGTGGCGTGGCGTCCGCTGCGGCGCCGGTGCTGAAGGTCCAGACATGGTTGCCCGCGTTGGGCAGCAGCGCCGTGTTGCCGGCCAGACCGTTGCCGGCCAGGTCGGTCGCGGCGCTGGTGATGCTGACCGTGAACAGGCTGTCACTCGCCAGGTTGCCCGGTGCAGCCGGCGTGAATACCGCCGTGCGCGAGGCCGCGTTGTAGCTCACGCTGCCCGCCACGGCCGTGCCAGCGGTGGTGTTGCGCAGCGTGAAGCTGGTCGCGTTCAAGCTGTTTGCCAGCATCGCCTCGCTGAAGGTGGCACTGACCTGGCTATTGGTGGCCACCGCTGCGGCGCCGCTTGCCGGTACGGTGAAGACCACGGTCGGGCGCGTCACGTCCAAGGCAGCCGCCGTACCGGTGACAAAACTCCAGATGTAGGCATTGGCCAGGGCGATGCCAGCGCTGTCGCGGATCGCCGCGTTCAGCGTGGCCACGCAGGTGGTGCTGGGCGGCAGCGCAGCGGCCGGCGTCAAGGTGGCCGTCCGCGTGGCGTCGTCATAGGCCACGGTGGCCGTCAGCGGCGTGGCACTAGGGCAGGCCAGTGTGAAGCTGGTGGCCGTGATAGAGGTTCCCTGCATGGGCTTGTTGAAGGTGGCCCGCACCAGGATGTGGGTGTCCACGCCCGTCACGATGGGCGTGAGGTTCTGCGGCATCGTGGCGCTCACCGCCGGTGTCAGTGCCGCGCCGGGGCTGCCCAGGATCGGGTCAAGCCCGCCGCCGCATCCCGCGAGTGCAAGCACGGAGGCAAGCAGCCATTCGGCGCCAAACTGCTTGCTGGTGCTGCCGTGGTGTTTCTGAATCGGGCTCATACAAATGTCCTTGTGGCACCAAGAGATGCGGAAGATCCCTGGTGAGTTGCATTTGTAGAGCGGGGCCGATTGGGCGTCTGTGCTGCAGCGTACACAGGGCATGGCGTGGATACTGATCTCCATCCAGTGGTGCTGGCTGTCCAGCGCGCTGGCCGCCGATCTGCAGCGACCAGCGCTCGCCGAGCGCGTCTGCGCGCCGCCAGGACAATGCCCGGAATCTGCTCGCCGGCGGGTTGCTGGCGCTGCAATGGTTCAAGCCGCTGGCCTGGTGGGCGCATGGCCGGCTGCGCACCGACCAGGAACTGGCCTGCGACGCGGCGGTGTTGCCAGATTCGGAAGACGCCGACCTGCCGCGCTATGCGCAGGCCCTGCTGAAATCGCATGGCGCGCTGGCGGCGCCTGCCCTGGCCAGCGGCTGGGCGCTGCGCCATCCCTTGCCGGAGCGGGTGCGCCTGCTGCTGGATGTGTCTTGCCAGCAAGCCCAGTCGAGCTGGGTGCATCAGCAGCTGCGCGTGGAGATCGCGCCTTGGCAACGCGGCCAATACAGCGAGACCATGTAGGCCTGCCCATGGGCGATGGGTGCATGGGCGTGATGCTCTGCCATTTCTCAGACAACACGCTGCGCCCCCTGGCGCAGCTTCTCAAGGCCGACTGCAGCACCCCGCTGACCGAGCCGGCTCGGCGGTGAGGGCGTGAGGGGAAAGGCCGCTTGCGGGCGGGTGCTGGATCTTGCAGTAGAACTCGGGCGCGTCGCGGCCTATGCTGACTTTGGCGCATCGCTCGATGCTGCCCCGTCGCAGGCCGGCGCGCCGGATCGACGGTTCATCGCGCCCCTGCTGCGGCCGGAGAAGCGTTCAGACCGGGGTGTTCGGATTTCTCAGCAAGGAGACCTCATGACCGCATATAACGTCGTTCGCTTCAAGGTGAAGCCCGGGCTCGAGGAAGCGTTCGTGAACGAGCACCGGCAGGCAAACTTTGAGTTTGCGGGCATGCGCAAGCTCGCCCTGGTCAAGACCGGCGAGCGTGCCTATTGCGTGATAGGGGAGTGGGACGGCATGGACAGCATCGTCAACGCGCGGCCCGGCATGGTGGCGGTGCTGGACCGCCTGCGCGGCATGCTGGAGGACCTCGGCAACGGGCTCGGTGTCACCGACCCGGTGTCGGGCGAGGCCGTCGTCGAGTTGAGCGGCGCTTGATTGATGGCGGGCGCGCCGCAGAGGGGGGCGGCCCTGAGCGAGGCGGCATCCGGTCGCATGCGGCCGCGGCGAGCAGCCCTGGGGCGCAAGCGTGGCGGGTGGCTGCTGCGGCCCGGCTGCGCAGGCCCTCGCTGCGCTCATTGCGCTCAGACAGGCAGCGCCAATCCAGTGCTTGAGGCGCGCGAGTACGCGCGCGGCCACAAGGCGCTGTGCTGCACGGCAGCGCAAAGGGCCTTCGCAACCTTCCGCCCAGGGCTTTGCCAGCACCGCTGCTCGCGCGCGCTCCTCGCGGCGCGGGGGGTGCTTCGAGTACCTGCCGGCCTGGGCCGCGGCGCGACCGCACTTTCTTGGCAACGCCTCTGATGTTTCCCCGCCTATTGGCGAAGAACCACAACCTTGCGTTGCGCCGCCGCGCTGGGCGCGCCTCAGAGTGAGGGCTGGATGCGTTGCCAACTGAAGGGGCCGAAGCGGGTGGCCGTATCGGCCGCCTTGGTGTCGTAGCCGGGATCGATGCTGAGCTTCAACCACTCCAGCGGGCTGGTGCTGCCATGCACTACCAGGCGGTGAAAGTTGCTCACGCGGTAGCCATGCGGCTGGTTGGCATAGGCGTCGTCGCTGCAGGCCGAGGCGGCCGCACCGGGGCTGGGCTCGGTCAGGCAGGGGGCGGCGGGCATCAGGGGGTTGTCGGAGCGGAAGACATGCGAGTCGCCGTTGAGCAGCAGCACGGGCTTGCCAAAGGCCTTGGCACCGGCGGCGATCAGGTCGATGAACTGGCGGTACTCGGCCACATGGCTGGGGGCGTTGCCGTCCAGATCCCACATATCCGCCTGCAACTGGATCACCATCGCGTAGCTGTTGTCGCTGGTGGCGCGCTTGAAGGCGGCATCCAGCCAGCGTTTGTTGGCCGCGCTGCGTGCGGCCACTTCCTGGGCTTGCGCGCTGCTCATTGCCGGCGCGCCGTACCAGGGGTCGGTGTCGTTGTTGGAACCACCGGGCACGTTCACCGCGACGAACATCACGCCCTCCTTCTCGAACCAGACGTTTTCGGCGTAGGCCGTGTCGCTCGGGAAGGCGGCGTCGGCCTCCTTGGCCTGGCTGTGCAGGGGCATGGCGGCGCCCTGCGAGCTGCCGGGCGAGGCGAAGAAGATGCTGCGCACCAGTTGCAGATTGGCAATCGGGTCGCCGCCGGCCCAACTCAGCAGCTGGCCATTGGCATCGCGCTTGTGGTCGATCTGGCCGGTGGCGGCGTTGTAGCTGCCGCCGCCTTGCTTGACCTTGTGGCAGTCGGCCCATTCGTTGTCACCGGGGGTGTAGACCATGGGCTTGCCGAGGGTCTTCCAGTCGTTGGCGATGGCCTGGTCGTAGGCCTCGGTGCAGTATTGCTTGCCGGAATGGATGTCGCCCACATGCAGCACCAGCGAGATGTCGGCATCGCTGCTCAGGGCCTTCAGAAAGGGCAGGTGCAGCGCGCTCTGGCTGGTGTCGCTGGGGCCGCTGCCATAGGGCACGTCGCCGATCACGGCCAGAGCCTGCTTGGTGGGTAGCGCATCGCCGCCGCCGCAGGCGGTGGTGAGCAGGGCAAGGGTGGACACGAGCAAGAGGCCGAGTGGGCCGACGGGCTGTTTCATCAATGGGGTCCTGGGCGGTGAGGGTGGCGTGCCGCGCCAAGGGGCGCAGGCCGGGGCGAGACTAGGCTCGCACCGTGACACTGGCGTGAAGCCGACCCGCCCCGTGGCGGGGCCGCCGCAGACTCGGCGCGGCCATCCGCCTCCCCTCAGCCGCTCAGTTCGCCAGCATGGCCCGCTCCACCGCCGGCAACTCATGCACCGAGACCCACTCGGACTTGTCGGCGCGGAACAGGTAGCTCGGTCCGTCGCGCTTGATCGACGCGAGCGTTGCCTTGGCCGCGTCGCCCTGGCCCAGGGCCTGCTGGGCACGGGCCTGCACGATCAAGGCCAGGTCGCACCAGGGGTACGGCTTGAGCACGGCCTGGGTCTTGCGCAGCGCGCCTTCGGCATCCTGGGCCTGCAGGCTGATCCAGGCGTCCAGCGCCCGCAGCGTGGGGTCGGTGGCATCCAGCAGCAGGGCTTCCTTGAGCTGAGCGGCGGCGGCGTCGGCGCGGCCGGCGCGCAGCAGGTCGCGCACATAGTCGGCGCGCAGCGCCACCAGGCCGGTGCGCAGGCGCAGCACCCGCTCGTACTGGGCAAAGGCCTCGTCCCAGCGCTGCGCCAGCGCCAGCGTGGCGGCGCGGCCCCACAGGCCCTCGGGGCTGTCGGCCTGGTAGGACAGTACTTTGGCATAACTCGCCAGGGCCGCGTCCACGTCGCCCTGCTTGCGCTGGTAATCGGCCAGTGCCAGGTCGACGCGGACCTGGTCCTCGCCCTTGAGTTCGTCGCGCCGCCTGCCCAGCTCGGCGATCACCTCGGCGAGCGGCTGGCCGGTGTGCCACAAGGCCTCGGCGGCGGCGGTCTTGATGCCGCCGCTCAAGGGGTGGCGTTGCAGTGCGCGCTGGGCCAGCGCTGCGACCGGCGCGCGTTCGCCTTTCAGCGAAATGCCGTAGAGCGCGGCGCCCAGCACCACCTCGTCCTCGGGGGCCACCTGCAGCGCGCGCTCGAAGCGGGCCAGCGCGGGGGCGAGTTCGCCGTCTTCGAGCTGCTGGCGCGCGCCGTTCACCAGCGCGATCGGCAGGCTGGCCTGCACGTCCTGCTTGGCCATCAGCCGGCGCTCCAGCGCCTGCAGCTCGGGGTCGATGCTGGCGAGGCGCTCGCGCACGATCTCGCGCGGGTCGTAGGCATCGCGGCGCGGCGAATGCAGCGCATTGGCGCCCTCGGCGAAGTATTCCCAGACCGAGCCGCCGGCATAGCGTGAAAGGAAGCCATTGCCGCTGGCGGCGTCGCGCTCCTTGGCGCGGCGGTACAGCTCCTGGATCTCGCGCCATTGGTCGGCGGTCAGCACGCCGTGCACCTGGTGGCTGAGCTCGTGCAGCACGGTGTTGTAGCGCTCGAAGATGGAGCGCTCCACATCCTCGATGCCGGTGACGGTGTGGTGGCCGCCCATGCCGCGCACATCGTCCCAGAGGCGCGAGTCGTACTCGATGCGCGCGTCCTTCAGGGCCTTGGCCCCCGGGGTGTCCGAGAGCTTCATGTAGAGCGGCTTGATGTAATGGCTGGCGCCGCCCTCCACCAGCAGGGGGATGAAGGCCTGCCAGGGCGCGATCGAGAGCGCCACGCGCTTTTGATGGCGCGGCGAAAGCTCGGCCCAGTTCAGCACATAGCGCTCGATGGCCGGCACCGTTGGCATGGCGGTGGCGGCAAAGCGGCGCTCGTCGGCGGCGCGGTGCACGCTCTGCAGCATGCGCTGCGACTCCAGCGCCTTGGCCAGTACCGCATGCGCGCGGCCCAGGCCGGGGCTGCGGCGCAGCGCGGCAAAGGCGTGGTCGCGCGCGGCCTCGAAGCGGGCGGCGGCGAAGGCGTCGGAGGCCCGGCGCACCAGGGCCGTCGCGTCCTGGAAGGCGCCGGCGTCGGCGGCGGCAAGTTGCGTGTAGTTCTGGCGCGCATAGCCATTGCCCAGCAGGTAATGCGCGGCCTCGTGATAGGGGTTGAGCTTGACCGCCTGCTCGGCTGCGGCGATGGCATCGTCGGTGCGGCCCAGGCGTATCAGGGTGTCGGCCAGGGCCTGGTAACCGTCGGCCGTGGGCGCGGCGGCGAGGCTGGCGCGCAGCTGCTGGTGCGAGGTATCGAAGTCGCGTTGCTGGTAGGCCAACTGACCCAGACCCTTGAGCGCGGCGGCCCTGTCATCCGCGGAGCTGGCATGCTGCAGCGCGCCGTCGAAGCATTGCTTGGCGCGCTCGAAGTCGCGCGTCTCCAACGCCAGCCGGCCGGCCTGCTGCAGGTCCACCGCGGCGCGGTTGGCGGCCAGGCGGGTGCGGCGGTCCAGCTCGGCCATGTCTTCGCGCACCCACAGCCATTGGTAGATCAGCGCGCGCTCGGCCCGGCTGGGCGCTGCCTTGGCCAAGAGGGGCTTGATGAGGGGCGCGGCGCTGCGGTAGTCCTGCTGCTGCAGCAGGGTGGCGAGGCGCGCGCTGGCCTGCGCGGCGGGCACGCTGGCGGCCATGGCGGCCCGGGCCGGCAGGCCGAGCAGGGCGGCTGCCAGGGCGCAGCTGATGACGAGGGCGGTGTTGCGGTGATGAGGATGCGGCATGGGCACTCCGGGGTCGGGTGCGGCATGCTAGCCGGAGGCGCAGCCTCAATCGGAAGTCAGCGCCACTGTCGGCGTGTCCATCCCCCTCCAGGGTGCTGCCGCGCAGCGGCGACGGCAGGCAGAATCCGCCCGCTCGACATTCCTAACAGCAACTGCCGCCGCCATGCGCCCCACTTTTCTTAAACTTGCGTTCGCCCTGTTGGTCGGCATGGTCGCCTCGCATGCCCAGGCTGAAGGCGAATTGCCGGAGGCGGCGCCCGCGGCGGCGTCAGCGCCCGCCGGCGAGGCCGGCAAGCCCGGCAAGGCCGCCAGCTACTGCAGCAAGATGGCCAATCCGGAAGTGCCGGTGATCCGCTGGGTGGGTGATGCCCGCTTCACCCTGCTCGCCGAGGTGAAGGATGGCAAGGTGCGTGACATCCAGTACACCGAGATCAAGACGAGCCGGGCGATCCAGGCGACCGCCCTGCTGGGTTTGATGGGCAGCATCGAGGTCGCGCTGCGCCAGGGCTATGAATGCCCCGGCGATCATGTTTTCAAGCAGGAGTTCCTGTTCCGCATCAGCTGAGCAAGCTCGGCCCTAGTCCATTGCCTTGCAGCGGGGCTTGCAGTTTGCGTGCATGGCCGCAACTTCACGCACCATGATGCTTCAGAGTCGAATCAGGAATAGCGAGCGGATCGACGCAGCCTTGGCGCGCCTCGGCGACGCGCAGTTGCTGCAGCAATTGCGGCAGTCGAAGCCGCTGGGCGATGGCATTGGCGGCAGCGGCCGACTCCTTGTGATCGATGGCTACCCGGTGTTTGCCAAGCTGGTGCCACTGTCCGAGCTGGAAACGGTGCCGAGCCACTTCCGCGCCACGAGCAATCTCTTTGAGCTGCCGCCGCATCTGCATTACGGTGTGGGCTCGCCGGGCTTTGGCGCCTGGCGCGAGTTGGCGGCGAACGAGCAGGCGAGCGCCTGGGTGCGCGGCGGGCGCTGTGCCAGCTTTGCATTGCTGCACCACTGGCGCGTGCTGCCCATGCGCGACGCGGCGCGGGCGCAGGCTGATGAGATTGAATCTGCCGTGGCCTACTGGCATGGTGACGCGGCCCTGCGTGCCCGCCTGCAGGCCCTGGCCACGGCGCGCGCGAGCCTGGTGCTGTTCCTGGAATATGTGCCACAGACCCTGGCCGAGTGGCTGCCGCAGCAAGCGGCCGCGGGCCGGCTTGATGATGCCTGCGCGATGGTGGAGGGCGAGCTGCTGGCGGCGGTGCGCTGCATGGGTGAGCACGAGATGCTGCATTTCGACGCGCATTTCCGCAACATCTTGACCGACGGGCGGCAGCTCTATCTGGCCGATTTGGGTCTGGCCAGCTCGCAGCAGTTCGAGCTGTCAGCCGCCGAGCGTGCCTTCCTGCAGCGACACCGGCAGCACGACCGCGCCTATGTCGCCACGCAGCTGGTGAATGCGCTGATCAGGCTGCTGGCCTCGCCCCAATCGGTGCAACAGCGTGCGCAGCTGCTGGGCCGCTGTGCAGAGGGCGTGCTGCCGGCAGACATGCCACCCGTCGCCGCGGCCCTGCTGCAGCGGCATGCCGCGACGGCGCTGGAGATGAACGCCTTTTACGGCGCCCTCTACGGGCAGAGTCGCCTCAGCCCTTATCCGGCCGAAGCGCTCAGGCGCTGCCTACAGGACCTCAGCGACTAGGCTCACCCCACGTTAGCCTATTGAACGACGAAGTAGCCGCTCAGGTGGGCGTGACACAGCTGCAGGCCAGCGGCGGCCATGTCGAAGCTCATGGTCACGGTGCTGCCCGGGTCAAAGTAAAGGCGTGCAACTTGGGCGAAGGCCTGGGCGGAGTTGACGTTGACGCCGCCGGCAAACTGCGCCACCGACATCGGAAAGTCTGCCGTCACGAAGTTGTCGCCGGTATTCGGATTGCTCAATGCCGCTGCCGGCAGAGCTCGGATCTGCACAAACGTGGCACGGCCAGTGCCGGCGCAGCCACCTGACACGTATTCGATCACCAGGCGTTTGACGACCTCGCCGCCGGCGGTCTGAGCAGGGACGACGAATGCGCCCGCCTTTGCGGGCAGCTCCGACGCGCACAGCGGGTCGAACGAATTCGTCACACACAGGGTCTTGGCAAAGGGGCGGTTGGCCGCCTGATCCACGTCGCGCACCGGCGTCGAACCCAATGCCCACGCGACGTGTGGCAGCAAGGCGAGGGCGAGCGGGGTGGCGCTGACGGCCAACGCAAGCGATGCCTGCCCAAACGATTGGAAGAAGCGATCCATGGCTTGACTCCTGGGGTTGAAACTGGGTTGGCGTGCGGCCTGGAGCTAGCGCATATCAACTCGCGGCGTTATGCCGGTTGCGCCGACACGTTCGGCACAGCCACGCGCACAGCAGGGTCAACAACACCGTTGCCAGGCTGGCCGGTTCTGGTATAGAGGCGTAGACAAGGCTGTCCACTTGGTAGGCGGGTAGCAGGATTTGCGGGTCCGTCTGGACGGAGAACAGACTGAGCGAGGAAAAGCTGGAACCAGCGTCTTCGATCAGTCCTAGGAAAAACGAACCACCGCCCGGGTCCAACCCCGCCTCGTTGCCTGCCACCAGCCCGGCATGCGGCCCGTCCTCCAGCAAGATGCCGTAGCTCAGCGCGTCGATGGGAGCGAACGATGGCGCGTAGATGAATTCGGCCCCAAAGGCCCTCAATCGAGCAGCAGCCAGCGGCGGCTGGAACCACAGCCTGACCGAGTCGCCGCCGACGAAGACATCCTCGGGGGCTCCTCCCAAGGCCTGGCCGCCGGTGCCGTCGCTCGCAACCGCAGCTTGTACGGAGTTGGCATCGAATTCGTAGACAAAGTCGCCCCGGCGGGTGCCCGCAGCGATGTTGCCTGCGGCGTAGCCTTCGAAATCGTCGGTGGCGAGGGATTGACCAGCCAGCGCCAGCATGAACGAGGGGCGATCATGAAAAACAAGCGCGCCGCTGTAGGCAGGCGAAACCGCCATCAGCGCGGCCCAGATCGACAACAGGCAAGCGAACACAGCGCGCCCGCCGGTACGCCCGCAAACCACGCGAACGCCCTCCCTATATGCCCTGGGCGCCCGGTTTGCGATCTCGCAGCTTCGATGTGACATGCCAACGCCCCTGTTCCAGACCCGCAGTCGCGCGGATGAATCCGCACGCAAGCTTGCCGCCTTCGCACCCAAGGGGTGCGCATGGCAAGGCAGCGCTATGGTCGCCGCGGGGCGCCAGGCTGTCTTGAAAGAGGTCTGAAAAACTTCTGAAAGTTCAGCGAGTCGATTCGAACGACGCTGCTCAGTCAGTTACGGCCGCAGTTGATCGGCGGCGAGCGCCGCGCGCAAGGTCAAATCACGCCGCCGTCAGCGTCGGCTCCGGCAGCGCCACCTGGTCGTCCACGCTGAACTGGTAGTCGCGGAACACATGCTCGGCGCTGAGCAGCTGGTAGCTGCCGTCGGGCAGGCGGTGGGTGGTGTCCTTGAGGCGCCAGGCGGTCTGGCCGCAGGTCCAGATCTCGAAGTTGCGCATATGGGTGCACAAGCAGGTCTTGTCCATCACATGGACGCGGCGCTCGCCCGGGTGCGCGGCCACCTCGCGGTTGTAGGAGGTGACGTAGGCGCATTTGCCGTTGGCGTCGAGCAGATAGCCGTAGGCCTCGCAGTTCGGGCGGATGCCGTCGCCGATGCCGGGGCTGGCCTTGATCATGCGCATCGGGTAGCCGGTGGGCGAGATCTGGTTGACCTCGATATCGTCCTCGCCGGCCTTGAAGTACTCCTGCTTCACCTCGTCGGGCAGGCCGCATTCCTTGGTGACGGTGAAGCGCGTGGCCACCTGCACGGCGGACGCGCCCAGCTGCAGCATGCGCACCGCATCGCTGCCGGTGAAGATGCCGCCGGCGGCGATCACCGGTATCTCGAGCTTCTCGTCGCGCAGGTACTGGACGATTTCCTTGACGATGGTGGCCAGGTCGTACTCGGCCCAGTCCATGCCGAAGCCCAGGTGGCCGCCGGCCAGCGGGCCTTCCACCACCACATAGTCGGGCAGGCGGTTGAGGCGGCTGTTCTTCTTCAGGAACAGCTGCAGCGCGCGCAGCGAGGAAACGATGATGCCCAGCTTGGCCTCGCGAAAGCGCGGGTGCTGCTCGATGAGCGCAAACGAGCCCAGGTGCAGGCCGGCCGCCAGGGTGATGCCGTCGATGCCCGCGTCCAGCGCGGCGTTCATGCGCACCGCCAGGGTCTCCTTGGGCGCATTCATCGTCAGCTTTTCCATGCAGTTGATGAAGATAAGGCCCTTGCCCTGCTTGCGGGCCATGGTGCCCTCCACATGCAGGCGGGTGGCCTCGGCCAACTGCTCCAGGCTGAACTTGACCGGAGACTTGTCCTCCGAGTCCATGTTGTACTTGTACAGGGCCTGCTTGGCCTTGACGAACTTGGTCTGGTAGCGCCGGTCGGTCACCGTCGGCACCATGGCGTCGGAGATATGGCCCACGCCACCGAGGCGGGCGGCTTCCAGTGCCAGATCGGCAGAGGAAATGTCCACCCCCATGCCGCCGATCATGATGGGCACCAGTTCGTGGCGGCCCAACTTGAGGCGGAAATCGTCCAGGCGTTGCATCATCGGCTTTCTTCAACAATCAGGAAGGGGCGTGAGTGCCCCGGAGCCGGTCGGCTCCATAAATTGGGTTGCCGAGTCTAATTCATCGGCACCCAGAATCCCTGAAAACCCACCCTGACGCTATTGAGCTTGGTCAAGCGCGCGGCACATGCCCAGCTCGCAGCGTACCCGCAGCTGGCCTGCGGCGCATTGCACGCCGAAGTCTTCCACCGCGCCGTCGCGCCAGGCCAGGCGGGCCTCCGGGCGCTGGCCGTCGCGGCCCAGGCAGCCGCTTTCCTTGGTGGCACGTTCGGCCTCGTACTCGTACTGGCTGGCAGCAATGGCCGCGGCCGGCATGGCCTGTGCCGCAGCCAACTGCTTGCTGGGCAGGGCGGCAACAGTGGTGGCCTGCTGCAGCGCCGCCACCGCTTGCGCCGCTGGCTTGGCGGGCGTTGCCACCGTAGCTGCGGCAGGCGCTGCCGTCGCGGGCGCCATGGCGGTCATCAGCGGGCTGCCCACCAACTGGGTTTGCAGCACGCCGGCGCGGCCGGTGGCGGGATCCACGCTGTGGAGTTTGCTGCCGGCGCTGAGCATGCCCATCTTGACCTCCTGCCAGACATAGCTCGGCTCGCCCAGATAGGTGTTGATGCGCATGGCTTGGTCTCGCCTTGATCGGATGAGCTGCCTGCAGCCTAGCCGCTACCGGTGCCCGCCGGTCGGCCGGCTTGTATCCAGATGCAGGCCGGCGAGAATGCAGCCCCGATCCATCAGCCTCCCGCCAGCCCGCACCATGCCCGCCGATCTCCCCCTCATCCAGGCCGAAAACCTTGGCTTCATGCTCGGCGACCGGCCCTTGCTGGAGGGTCTGTGCTTCGCGCTGCGCCCCGGCCTGAGCCTGGTGCGCGGCGGCGATGGGCGCGGCAAGACCACGCTGCTGCGCCTGCTGGCGGGCCAGCTGGCGCCCACCAGCGGCCGGCTGGCGCGCCAGGGTGGCGCGAGCGGCTCTTTTTACGACGACATCACCGACCCACGGCATGACGCCGAGATTGCGCGCGCCTGGCTGGCAGCGCGGCGCGATGCCTTTGCCGCCAGCTGGCAGGCCGGCACCGAGGCTGCCCTGGTGGCGGCCTTGCAACTCGCCGAGCACCTGGACAAGCCGCTCTACATGCTGTCCACCGGTAGCCGGCGCAAGCTGAACCTGTTGGCCGCGGCGGCCAGCGGCGCGGCGCTGACCCTGCTGGACACACCGTATGCGGCGCTGGACGGACGCTCGATCCGGGTGCTCAACGAGCTCCTGAGCGAAGCGGCGGTGGATGGCGTGCGCGCCTGGGTGCTGGCGGACTATGCGCTGCCGGCGGGCCTGGCCGGCGTCGCTTTGGCGGCGCAGATCGATTTGGGCGCTTAACTCGCCCCGCCCTCCACGGGCAGCGCCTCGGCGCGCCAGCGCAGCATGCCGCCGGCCAGGTTGGCGACCTGCTTGAACCCCTGCTTTTGCAGCAGCACCGTGGCCTGGGCCGAGCGCGCGCCCGAGCGGCAGACGGCGACGACGGGCCGGTCGGCGGCCAGCTCGCTGGCCTGCTGCGCCAGCTGCGACAGCGGCAGCAGGCGCGCGCCCCGGATATGGCCCAGCGCATCGTTGAACTCGGCGGCTTCGCGCACATCGACGATCTGGATCGCGCCGCTGCCCATGCCGCCAGCGACGCAGTCGTACAGGGCGTTGGGCTGGATCTCCCAGATGCCGCTGAAGGTGCAGGTGAGCGGCGCCCAGTCGGGCTCGCTGGCGCCGGCAGCCGGGTCGGCCGGTTCACCGCAGCGCAGATTGGCGGGCACGGCGATGTCCATCAGCTTGGGATGGGGCAGGCCCAGGTTCTTCATATAGCCGCTGAAGTCGCCCTCGTTGACATCGCCGCCCAGGCGCGGGTTGTAGCGCCGCTCCTCGGCCACGCTGGTGACGGTGAGGCCGCGATAGTCATGGCCGGGATAGAGCAGGCAGGCCGCGGGCAGGCTGAGGAGCTGCTCGCGCACCGAGTGGTAGAGCCGGCTCGGGCTGCCCTGCTGGAAATCGGTGCGGCCGCAGCCGCGTATCAGCAGAGCGTCGCCGGTGAAGGCCATGGACTGGTCGTCCAGCACATAGCTGAGGCAGCCATTGGTATGGCCCGGGGTGGCGCGCACCTCCAGGTAGCGGGCGCCGAAGGCGATGCGGTCGCCATGCTGCAGCGCGCGATCGGCGCCGCTGGCACCGGCGGCGGCGGCGAGCATGATCTGGCTGCCGCAGTGCCGCTTGAGCAGCCAGGCCCCGGTGACATGGTCGGCATGCACATGGGTGTCCAGCGTGGCCACCAGCCGCAGGCCCAGCTCGCGCAGCAGGGCCAGATCGCGGCGCTCATGTTCGAACACCGGGTCGATCAAGAGGGCCTCGCCGGAGGCCGAGTCACCCAGCAGATAGGTGTAGGTGGACGACGTCGGGTCGAAGAGTTGGCGAAATACCAGCATGGTGGCCTCCTCAGCGGGGTTTGGCGAACTGGTCGTGCAGCAGCATGCCGGCCAGCATGGCGGGCACGAAGACGATGGCGGCGTCCATGCCGGCGCCCAGCGCCACCAGGGCCGGGCCAGGGCAGAAGCCGGCGATGCCCCAGCCGATGCCGAACAGCAGGCCGCCGCCTATCAGGCGCGCGTCGATCGCGCGGATGTTGGGGATCTCCATGCGCTCGCCGCTCCAGGCGCGCTCGCGCTTCTTGCCGGCGGCGAAGGCGAACACGCCCACCGCGATGGCGCCGCCCATCACCAGGGCCAGGCTGGGGTCCCAGGCACCGGCGAGGTCGAGAAAACCCTTCACCTTGGCCGGATTGCTCATGCCGCTGGCGATCAGACCGAGGCCGAAGACCAGGCCGCTGAGGCCTGCAATGAGGAGTCGCAGCATATTCTTCCGTTCAGCCCAGGTGACGCAGCAGATAGACGGTGGCAAAGCCCGCGCCCATGAAGGCCAGCACGTTCACCAGCGAGCGCAGAGAAAAACGGCTCAGGCCGCACACGCCATGGCCGCTGGTGCAGCCATTGGCCATGCGCGTGCCCACGCCCACCAGCAGGCCGGCGCCCAGCAGGGCCAGCGGGCCCACGTCCACCGTGGCCGCCGGCAGCGGTGCAAACAGGCGCCACAACCAGGGCGCCAGCAACAGGCCGGCGATGAAGGCCAGACGCGGGGTTTCGGGTGCCATGCGGGCGCTGCGGAGCAGCAGCGCCCGCATGGGGCTGGCAACGATGCCGGTGATGCCCGCCACGCGGCCATTGCCCAGCAGATAGAGGGCCGTGGCCAGGCCGATCAGCAGGCCGCCGCCGAGGGCACTCCAGGGCGTGAAAAGATTCCAGGCAATGGTCATGAGGACTTGGGCGGAGCGGTGCGCGCTATGGCGGAGCCGAGAAGTCTAAATCCACTGCCGCTATGCAAGGTTCGTCGTCTCCGGTATGTCCGGGTCGGAGACATAGTGCCCGGACTGGTCGGGACCACGCGTGCCGACGATGAGATAGGAGCAGGGAGCATCCGAGCGGTTGGACACGGTGTGCCCGTTGGCGACGCCGGCCGGCCAGCAGGCGGCGTCGCCGGCGACCAGGACGTGATGCCCGTCGTCCTCGGTCACCGTCACTTCCCCGCTGACCACGAACAGGAATTCGTCCACATGTTCGTGCCAATGCCTGACCGAGGCCTTCGCGCCGGGCAATAGCACCTGGAGCGCGGCGCCGAACTGGGTGAGCGCGCCGGCGTCCGAGAGGCGAAAGGTGTCGACCCGGCCCCAGCCGGGCTGGGCGTTGATGTGAGGGGGGACTTGGTCTTGCTTGATGATCATTTCATTGCGGGTGTTTGGCCGGGGGCAGGTCTTGCGTATCTTCCATGCAGCCGGGGCTCGAGGCTTCTTCATCTGGCGCCCATCATCCACCCCAGCCCCGCCGTCGTGCCACCCGGCACCGCGCCGCGCCGCGGCCGGTACTCGCAGCCAATCCAGCCCTGCCAGCCCAGCTGGGCGATCAGCTCGAACAGCCAGGGGTAATTCAGCTCGCCCTGGTCGGGCTCGTGGCGGTCGGGCACGCCGGCGATCTGCAGATGGCCGACCTGGCCGGTCGGAAGATAACGGCGCAGCTTGGTGGTCAGGTCGCCCTCGACGATCTGGCAGTGGTAGAGGTCCATCTGCACGCGCAGCGCCGGCTCGGCCAGCGCGTTCACGATGCGGTGCGCCTCGTCCTGCCGGTTCAGGAAGTAGCCGGGCATGTCGCGCTGGTTGATGGGCTCGATCAGGATCTGGCGGCCGGCCCGCGTGGCCTGCGCGGCCGCCCAGGCCAGGTTGGCTTCGTAGCAGGCCTGCAGGCGCGCGCGCTCGACGCCAGCGGGCGCAAGACCTGCCATCACATGAATGCGCGGGCAGGCCAGCGCCTCGGCGTAGGCGAGCGCCCGCTCGACGCCGGCGCGGAACTCGGCCTCGCGTCCGGGCAGGCAGGCCAGGCCGCGCTCGCCGGCCGCCCAGTCGCCCGGCGGCGCGTTGAAGAGCACCTGCGCGAGGCCGGCATCGCCCAGCCGCGCTGCCAGCGCCTCGGCCGGGTAGTCGTAGGGGAAGAGGTACTCGACGCCCTTGAAGCCGTCGCGCGCGGCGGCGGCAAAACGATCGAGAAACCCATGCTCGGGATAGAGCATGCTGAGGTTGGCGGCGAACTTGCTCATGGGCGTAGTTTCAAATGCTGGGGCCCCGGCTGGCGCCAGAACTGCGGCAGGCGCGCCTGCGGCAAGAGCTCTGCCACGGCGCGTGTGGCCTGGTCGATGGCGCCCTGGGCATAGGCGTAGGCGCCGGCATCGCTGTTGGCGATGGCGATGCGGCCCCAGCCGCGCCGCGCGCGCTGCATGGGCAGGGGGCCGGCGGGCCAAAAGGTGTCCCAGGGTCGCATGTATTCGTAGGCATAGCCATGCGCCCAGCGGTTGATGGTGATGGCCTCGATGTCGGCGGCGGCGTCGAAGCCGAAGGGGCCCAGCGCGCCCTGCAGGATGCTGCGGATCTCGCGCTCCAGCTCGGCAAAGCCCAGGCCCAGCAGCTTGCGCCGCCCGGCCGCGGCCTGCTCGCGCTCGGGCGCGCCGGCCGGGCCGTCGAGCACCACGCCGCCGAAGTGCAGCAGGATGGGCTCATCGGGCGAATCGGGAAAGCGGTAGCGGCCGATGCTGACCGGGAAGTCGATGCGCAGGCTGTCGAACAGATGGCCAGGCAGGCCGAGGCCGGCGATGCCGGCGCGCTGGAAGGGCCGCCAATGGCTCAGCAGCACATTGCCGTAGATGAGCGGTATCCTGACCTGGTCGTTCAGCGCCTCTCGCTGCTGGGCCGGCAACTCGGGGCAGAGCAGGGGGATGACGCGGTGGAAACAGGCCAGCACGAGCTGACCGGCGCGCAAGCGACGCAGGCTGCCATCGCCAGCGCGGTAGCCGATGTCCACCGCGCCGCCGCCGGGCGCGTGCTGCACGCGCAGCACCGGGCTGTCGAGGCGGATGCGCAGCGGCGCTTGCGGGCGGTCCAGCTGGGTGTCGTCGCGCTCGGCCAGCACCAGCGATTCCATGCCGCTGCCGGGCAGGGCGGCCGGGATCAGGCTGCGCAGCAGCGCGCGCACCAGGCCGGCGTTGCCATCGGGGAAATGGTAGATGTAGTCGTCCTGCCCGCCCTTGGCCTGGCGGCCGCTGGGGCTCATCAGCGCGTCCACCGCATCGCCCAGCTGCAGGCCGGCAAAACCGGGCAGGCCCAGGGCAAAGGCATCGAGCGCGCTGCAGGCATCGCTGCCCACGCCGATATAGCCGCTGGTACGGTTGCGGTAGAGCAGGGTCAGCTGCGGATGCAGGCCCAGCACCTCGGTGAGAAAGCGGTCGTAGCTGATGCCGGCCAGGCGGGCGCGCTTCTGGGCGCGCGTGAGTTGCGGCCAGGGGTCATGTCTTGCCTCCTGCTGCAGCAGGCGCAGCAGGTCGCGCTGCGCCGCCGGCAGCAGCGGCGTGCGTGCCACCCAGTCGGCGGCCGGCTCGCCCGCGGCGCGGCGCAGCAGCCGGCCCTCGCCCCAGAGTTCGGGCGCGTACCAGGCGGCGCTTTGCGTGAGGCCATGCCGGGCCTGCCAGCCGCTGTCGAAATAGTCCTTGAACTGTTCCAGCTCGATGCCCACCGAGCGCACCAGCGCATGCACGGCGGGCGACCACAGGCCGGGCGAGTCGAGCGATTCCGAGCCGCCATAGCCGATCAGGCGCCGGCCGTTGCGGGCGGTGAACTCGTTGCGCTGCGCATGGCCGCCGAGTTCCGGCGCGGCGTCCAGGATCAGCATGGACACCGGCCGCCCGGCATGCTGGCGGTACAGCTGCGCGGCCGCCAGACCGCTGATGCCGGCACCCACCACGACCAGGTCGTATTGCTCGCGCGTGTCTGCAAACTCGGCCCAGTCGGGCAGGGGCGCACCGTCGCGGCGCGCATGCAGGGGCGCGGCGGCGGCGAGCGACTGGCCGCCGAAATCTCCCTCAGCGCCCGCAGCACCCACCCCGGCCGCTTGGGCATGCAGGCAGGCCGGGGCCGCCAGGCCAGCCGTGGCCATGCCGTTGATGAAGTCGCGCCGCGTGATGACGGCATGCATACCCAACTGAGTGTCTTGATTCGTCGTCAGCACGCTGGCGCGCTCCTGAGGGGCGTCAGCCCCTCGGCTTGCAGGATGTCCATCAGCGAGCGCGCGTTGCGCTGGCCCTGGTCTTCCATATTGTTGTTGAAGATCACATGGGCCTCGGCCACATGCTCGATGAGTGCGCGCAACTGGACGGCCAGCTCGCGCAGCTCGTCGGCGCCATAGTCGTAGTTGAAGCGCTCCGAGGCCGCCGTGCTGCCCTTGATGTTCCAGGTAGCGGTATTGCGGCCATGCAGGCGCAGCAGCAGGTAGCGTGGGTGGGTGATGGCCCAGACCGCGGGGATGCTGTTGGCGAACGAGCCTTGCGGCTCGTCGACGATGGTGTGCACCACGCCCAGCTCGCGCAGCAGGGCCAGGGTGGGCTCGATCTGCGCGGCCTCGGCAAACCAGCTGCGGTGGCGGAACTCGACGCTGAGTGTGTGCTCGCCGCCCATGCGGGCCACGCATTCGCGCAGCTGCGCCAGCCCCGCGGTGTTGTGCAGCGTCCAGGGCGAGAACTGGAAATGCACCAGGCCCAGCTTGCCGGCCGCGCGCAGCGGCAGCAGGGCCTCTCGGAAGCGGCGCCAGAGTTCGTCCAGCAGCTCGGCGGGCATGTCCTTGTAGTAGAGGTTCGCCTTCGCAGCCAGCGCAGCGGGCAGCGCGTCGCGGATGTCCTTGTGCAGCACCGTGGGCGAGGTCTGGTGGCCGGTGAAGAGCCTGAAGGCCTTCACGTTCATCACAAAGCCCGGCGGCGTGCGTTCGGCCCAGAGCTGGCTGGTGCTGGGCGCGGGCATGGCGTAGTAGCTGGAGTCCAGCTCCACCAGCGGGAACTGGCTGGCGTAATAGCGCAGCCGCGCCTCGGCGCTCTTGCATTGTGCGGGGTAGAAGCGCCCGCAAGCGAGCAGGCTCTTGTCGGTCCAGGAGGCGGTGCCAACGCGGATCGGGTGTTGCCCTGCTTGGTTCATGGGTTGTGCCATTGGTAGCCGGCGGCCGGCCGCAGCTGCCAGGCGCCCTGGCCCTGCAGCTCCAGCACTTGGCTGTGGTATTTGAGCAGCGCCGCATGGTGGCTGACGCTGATGGGGGTGATGGCCAGACCTTGCAGCTGGGCGTAGAGGCGCTCCTCGTTGTCGGCATCGAGCGCGCTGGTGGCTTCGTCCAGCAGCAGATAGCGCGGCTTGGCGAGCAGGGCGCGCGCAAAGGCCAGGCGCTGTAGCTCGCCCACCGAGAGCAGCTTGGCCCAGTCCTGCACCGCGTCCAGGCCACCGAAGCGCTGCGCCAGGTCGCCCAGATTGACGCGCTCCAGCCATTGCTGCAGCTCGGCGTCCGAACTGTCCTGCGCGAGCTGCGGGTAGAGCAGCTGCGCGCGCAGATCGCCCAGCGGCAGATAGGGATGCTGGGGCAGGAACAGCATGTCGTGGCCGGAGGGGCGCAGCACCAGGCCCGAGCCGCTGGTCCAGAGCCCGGCAATGGCGCGCAGCAGCGAGCTCTTGCCTGCGCCGCTGGCGCCCACGATCAGGAGGCCCGCGCCCGGCGCCACGCCGAGGCTGAGCTCGCGCAGCAGCTGATGCTCGCGCCCCGGCGTGTAGAGGTCGAGCCGCTGCAGCTCTAGCGTGAAGCCGTCCTGGCTGCGTATGCGCGCCTCGCCGGGCGCGGGCGCCGGCGGCACGAGCGCCTTGGCAAAGCCGTGCAGGCGGTCGATGCCGGCAGAGAAGCGGCTCAGGCTTTCGAAATGCTCGACCACCACGGTGAGCGCGCTGAGGATGGCGGCAAAGGCACCGGCGGCCTGGATCGCGCGGCCCACCTCCAGTTCGCCATCGAGCACCTGCTGCGCCACGATCACGCTGGGCAGCACGGTGGTGAGAAAGCTGTGCGCATACTGGAACAGATTGAGCTTGAACTGCCAGCGCAGCACCCGCTGGTAGTTGCCATAGAGGGCGGCAAAGACGCGCTGCAGCGTCGACATCTCGCGCGCCTCGCCGCCGTGGAAGGCAATCGGCTCGGCATGCTCGCGCACCCGCACCAGGTTGAAGCGGAAGTCGGCCTCGCGCTGCAGCTGGCGGAAGTTCAGGCCTATCAGCTGGCGGCCGAACACGCCGGCGGTGAACAGGGTGCTGAATACCGCATAGCCCAGCAGAAAGTAGACCAGGGTGCTCGAGATCGACCACAGCACGCCGGCAAAGGCGCTCAGCTGCAGCAGCGCGCCGAGCAGGATCATCGAGAAATAGAGCGACTGCTGGGTGAAGGCATTGATGTCCTCGGCAATGCGCTGGTCGGGGTTGTCGATGCCGGTGATGGTGTTGAGGCGGTAATAGGCATGCTGGCCGAAGTAGCGCCGCAGAAAATCCTCGGTGAGCCAGCGCCGCCAGCGCAGGCCCAGGGTATCGCGCACGAAGTAGTAGAGGCCGTAGATGGGCACGGCCGCCGAGAGCAGGGCCAGGCAGCGCCAGATCGAGGCCCAGAAGCGTTCGGCGTCGCGTGCTGCCAGCGCCGAGGTGAACTCGCCGGTCTCGTGGTTGAACAGCACATTGAAGCCGGTCTGACCCAGCAGCAGCAGGATCAGCAGGGTCAGCATGCCGCGCGCGCGCCAGCGTTCCTCCGAGCGCCAATAGGGCGCCGCCATGGCGAGAAAGCGGCGCCATAGCCGGGTGTTGAAGCCGGGTTGCTCAATGCCGTTCATCTTGGCGCCTATCTTGCCTTGTTCGCGCAGCGGCTACGATGCGCGCCTGCCCGCAGGGCGCAATTTGTTCCTTCATCGCATCGTGGACGTTCGAACCCTGTTCATGGCTCAGACCCTGGCGCTCGTCACGAGTGCTGCGATGCTGTGGGCGGCACGCGCACAGGCGGATCGCAGCAACGGCCTGCACACCTGGACGCTGGCGCTCAGCTGCCAGGGCCTGGCCTATCTGCTGCTGGCCAATGCCGGCAGACTGCCGGCCCTGGTCTCGGGCGGTCTGGGCAATGCGCTGGGCGCGCTCAGCGTGGCCGGCTTCTATGTGGCGATCCGCCAGTTCCTGGGCCTGCGCTATGGCCGCGCCTGGCTGGCAGCCATGTGCTTGGCTGTCACGCTGATCGGCTTCATCGCCGGCGCCAACTATGTCGGCGCCACCATCTTCAACGGCTTTGTCTATGGCCTGCTGGAGCTGCTGAATGCACGCGTGCTGTGGCGCAGCGCCCGACCGAGCCTGGCGCGCATCCAACGCGTGGTGGCGCTGTTCTACCTGCTGATGGGGCTGGTGCTGCCCTTGCGCGCCGCCGCGCTGCTGCTGGCCGGTGCGCAGCTGCGCTACCTGGACATGCCGCTGAGCTGGCAGGAGCCGATCTATGTGTTCGGCTTCGTCTACATCATCGTCACCAATCTGGGTTTTCTGCAGCTCTGCAAGATGCGCGCGGAGGCCGAGGTGCGCGAGCAGGCCTTGACCGACGGCCTCACCGGCCTGGGCAACCGGCGCGCGCTGGACGAGGCGATGGTGCGCATGCTGGCGGCGCGCGTGCAGGACCAGCAGCAGCCGAGCTTCGCGGTGATGATGGCCGACCTCGACCACTTCAAGTCCATCAACGATCGCTTCGGCCATCGTGAGGGCGACCTGGCGCTGGCCGCCTTTGCCGCGCGCTTGAAAACCGGGCTGCGCGCGCAGGACCGGGCCTTTCGCTATGGCGGCGAAGAGTTCTCGGTGCTGCTGCCCGATAGCGATGCGGCCGGCGTGCTGCGCCTGGCGGAGCGCCTGCGCACCCTGGTGGCACGACCCGGCTCGGCCAGCGAGCCGGCCATCACGGCCAGCTTCGGCATCGCGCTGTGGCAGGCCGGCGACAGCGCGGACAGCCTGTTTGGCCGCGCCGACCGGGCTCTCTATCGCGCCAAGCAGGCGGGGCGCGACCGCGTCGAACTGGGGTGAACCCTCAGTAGTGCGGCGGCAATTCGTCGCGTAGGCTGCGAAACGGGGTCGAGCCGGGTTCGGGCGCCTGTTGACGCAGGTGTAGCAACTCGCGCAGCAGCAGGTCGATCTGTTGCTGCTGGCGCACGATCACCGCATTGAGTTGCTCCACCGCGTCTTCGGTGTAGCTGGCCTTGATTTCCAGCTCGGTAAGCCGGGCTTCGATCTGCTGCTGCTGCTGAATGTCCATGGCCGTATTGGACGTCAGATTTGGTGCGCTGGCGGCCGGACTGATCTGCATCAAGCTTGCCCTCCAGTCAGCGACCTAGGCTGGTGGCGCCGACATCGGAAACAAGAGAACAAGGAATCGCCGCATGACGCCGCCCACCCCCCGCGCTGCCGACCTGACCCTCGATGCCTTCAGTCCGCCGCCAGCGCCGATGGTGCCGCGCTATCTGGAACAGGTGTACTGGTGGGCCTATGTGCATCCCAAGGCGGTGCAAACCTTCGAGCGCGAGTGGCTGGTGAATGCCATCCTGTTTGGCAATTACGCCCGCCTGCGCGAGCTGGCCCTGGCCGAGCTGGGCAGTCCCGCGATCCATGGCCGCAATCTGCAGGTGGCCTGTGTCTACGGCAACCTGACCCCGCGCCTGAGGCAAAACCTGGCCCCCGATGCCAGCCTGGACGTGCTGGACATCCTGCCTGTGCAACTGGCCAACCTGGCGCAGAAACTGCCGGCCGACGAGCGCGTCAGGCTGATCCAGGGCGACTCCAGCGCACTGGCCGCGGCCGACGCCAGCTACGAGCAGGTGCTGATGTTCTTTCTGCTGCACGAGCAGCCCGAGGCCGTGCGCCGCGCCACCCTGGCCGAGGCGCTGCGCGTGCTCAAGCCGGGCGGCAAGCTGGTGATCGTGGACTACCACCGCCCGATGCGCTGGCATCCGCTGCGCCCGCTGATGCGCCAGGTGTTCCGCAGGCTCGAGCCCTTCGCGATGGACCTGTGGCAGCACCCGCTGCAGGAATTCCTGCCGGCCGACGTGCAGCTCGCGTCGGTCGATCATCAAAGCTATTTTGGCGGCCTGTACCAGAAGCTGGTGTTGAGGCGCTGACATGGACAGCTACAAGACGGATGTGCTCATCATCGGTGCCGGTGGCGCCGGGCTGAGGGCGGCGATCGCGGTGGCGCAGGCCGACCCGGGCGCGCGGGTGGCGCTGCTCTCCAAGGTCTACCCGATGCGCAGCCACACGGTGGCGGCCGAGGGCGGCGCCGCCGCGGTGACGCAGGCGCATGACAGCCTGGACGCCCATTTCCACGACACCGTGGCCGGCGGCGACTGGCTGTGCGAGCAGGACGTGGTGGAGTACTTCGTCGGCCAGGCGCGTGAGGAGCTGGTGCAGATGGAGCATTGGGGCTGCCCCTGGAGCCGCAAGCCCGACGGCCATGTGAACGTGCGCGCCTTTGGCGGCATGAAGATCGAGCGCACCTGGTTTGCCGCCGACAAGACCGGCTTCCACATGCTGCACACGCTGTTCCAGACCTCGATCCAGTTCCCGCAGATCCAGCGCCTGGACGAGTATTTCTGCGTCGACCTGATCGTGCATGAGGGCCGCGTGCAGGGCGCGGTGGCGATAGCGATCGCCAGTGGCGAGTTCAAGCTGATCCAGGCCAAGGCGGTGGTCATCGCCACCGGCGGTGCCGGCCGGGTGTTCCGCGAGAACACCAACGGCGGCATCGTCACCGGCGATGGCATGGCCCTGGCCTACCGCCATGGCGTGCCGCTGCGCGACATGGAGTTCGTGCAATACCACCCCACCTGCATGCCCGGCACCGGCCTGCTGTTCACCGAGGCCTGCCGCGGCGAGGGCGGCTTCCTGCTCAACAAGGACGGCTACCGCTATCTGCAGGACTACGGCCTCGGCCCCGCCACGCCCGAGCCGCGCAACAAGGCCATGGAGCTGGGCCCGCGCGACCGCCTCAGCCAGGCCTTTTGGCATGAGAAGCGCAAGGGCCGCACCGTGCAGGGCCCGCATGGCCATGTGGTGCATCTGGACCTGCGCCATCTGGGCGAGAAGAAGCTGCGCGAGCGCCTGCCGCAGATCTACGAACTCGCCGTCCAATACCTGGGCGTCGATCCGGCCAAGCAGCCGATCCCCGTGCTGCCGGCGGTGCACTACACCATGGGCGGCATCCTGGCCGACGCCAGGACCGCGGCGCCGCTGCCGGGCCTGTACTCGGCCGGCGAATGCTCCAGCGTGGGCATCCATGGCGCCAACCGCCTGGGTTCCAACTCGCTCACCGAGCTGCTGGTGTTCGGCAAGCTGGCCGGCACCGAGGCCGCGGCATTCGCACGCCAGCATGGCCATGGCGACGGCGCGGCGATTGCCGCCCTGGCCGAGGAGGTGCGCGGCCATGCGCTCTCGCTCGTCACCAAGCCCAGCGGCGGCGAGCGCATCGCCACCCTGCGCAAGGAGATGGCGCAATGCATGGAAGACGGCTGCGGCATCTACCGCAGCGCAGACACCATGCGCGCCGCCTGCGCCAAGCTGGCCGAGCTGAAGGCTCGCTACCAGCATCTGCATCTGGACGATCATTCGCGCGCCTGGAACACCGAGTGGCTGCTGGCCATCGAGCTGGGCTATCTGCTCGACGTGGCCCAGGCGATCGCCCACTCGGCCCTGCAGCGCGAGGAATCGCGCGGTTCGCACCAGCGCCTGGATGAGGGGCTTGGCGAGCGCGACGATGTGCGCTTCCTCAAGCACAGCCTGGCTTACTACGCCGGCGCCGAGGCACCGCGCATTGCCTACGGCGACGTGAAGATCACCAGCTCGCCGCCGGGCACGCGCGCCTATGGTGCGGCGGGCGAAAAAGCGGATGCACAGGCCGAGGCGGAGGCGCGCCATGTCTGACAGCAAAACCATCGTCATCGAAGTGCTGCGCTACCGGCCCGAGCAGGAAAGCGAGCCGGTCTGGCAACGCTTCACTGTGCCCTATAGCGACGATATGTCGGTGCTGCAGTGCCTGCAGCAGATCAAGGATGAGCAGGACGGCTCCTTGAGCTTCCGCTGGTCCTGCCGCATGGCGATCTGCGGCAGCTGCGGCATGATGATCAACGGCAAGCCCATGCTGAGCTGCCAGAGCTTTATGCGCGACTTCGCCCCCGGGCCGATCCGGGTGGAGGCGCTGGCGCATCTGCCGATCGAGCGCGATCTGGTGGTGAGCGTGGCGCCCTTCGTGCAAAAGCTCGAGAGCGTCAAACCCTACATCATTCCCAAGCAGCCGCGCACGCTGGCGCAGGGCGAGTATCTGCAGACGCCCGAGGAGCTGGAACGCATCGAGCAGTACAGCTCCTGCATCAACTGCATGCTTTGCTACGCGGCCTGCCCGCAGTTCGGCCTGGACCCCGAGTTCACCGGCCCCGGCGCGCTGGCCCTCTTGCACCGCTACAACGCCGACTCGCGCGACGGCGGCCAAGCCCAGCGCATGGAGGTGCTGAACGCGCAGGACGGCGTGTGGAGCTGTACCGCGGTGGGCTATTGCTCCGAGGTCTGCCCCAAGGGCGTGGACCCGGCGCGTGCGGTGAATCAAAACAAGATGACCAGCGCCACCGACTACTTTTTCAAACGCTTTCTGCTGCCAGGCTCCAAGCGTGGAGGCAAGACATGACCCCGTCCACATCCACCAAGGTCAAGCGCCACCCGCCCTACCGCCGCCCCATGACGGGCTGGTGGAAGCGCGATCCCTTCTTCATGCGCTACATGCTGCGCGAGACCACCGCCTTCGCGGTGGCCGCCTATGCGATCGTGCTGTGCGTGGGCGTGCTGCGGCTGGCGCAGGGCGAGGCGGCCTGGAACGGCTGGCTGCAAGGTTTGCGCTCGCCGCTCTCGCTGTTGTTGCATCTGGTGCTGCTGGCGGCCTTTGTGATCCATGCCTACAGCTGGTTCCAGATCATGCCCAAGACCCTGCCCATGATCAAAGTGGGTGGTGAGCAAGTGAGTGCCGGCGCGATCCAGCGCACCGGCTGGACGGCGGCCGCGCTGGCTACCGTGGTGGTGCTTCTTCTGGCCGCATGGTGGCAGTCATGAGCAAGCCGCGCTCCAACGCCCCCATCTTCTGGCTGATGTTCGGCGCCGGCGGCATGCTGTCGGCGCTGCTGGGCACGGCCCTGGTCTTCATCACCGGGTTGGCGGTGCCGCTGGGCTGGTTCTACTCGCCCGAGCTGCTGAGCTACCCCCGCGTGCTGGCGCTGGCGCAGAGCGGCCTGGGCAAGCTGTTCCTGCTGGCGGTGATCGCGCTGTTCGCCTGGCATGCGGCGCACCGCATCCTGTGCAGCCTGCACGACGTGGGCATCCACAAGGGCCTGGTGGCCAAGCTGTGCTGCTACGGCAGCGCTTTTGCGATCAGCATGGTGGCGGCGGTGAATCTGCTGCGGGTCGGCTTCTGAACCGCCTGTTTGTCGCGGCGCTGCTGGCGCTGGCCCTGCCGGCCCATGCCGGCGCCCAGACCAGCTTATGCGAGAGCGGCCGGCAGCAATCGCCGGTGGACATCGCCGCAAGCCAGCGCCAGGCCCTGCCGGCCCTGCGCTTTGATTACCGCGCCGGCACGGCCCGCGTGCAGCATGACGGCCATACGGTGCGGCTGCGCGTGGCCGCGGGCAGCCGGCTGCTGATCGGCGGCCAGCCCTTTACTCTGCAGCAGCTGCATTTCCACCTGCCCGGTGGCGACCGCCTGCGCGGCGAAGACTTCCCCATGGCCATGCACCTGCTGCACAAGAGCCGCAGCGGCCAGCTGCTGGCCCTGGTGCTGTGGTTCCGCCTGGGTGCCGAGCACCCGGCCCTGGCCGGCCTGCTGCCCGATCTGCCGGCGCAGGGCGAGGCCGAGCGCCGGCTGGCGCTGGACCCGGCGGCGCTGCTGCCCGCCGAACGCGGCTACTTTGCCTACCAGGGCTCGCTCACCGCGCCGCCCTGTACCGAGGGCGTGCAATGGCTGATTGCGAAACAGCCGCAGACGCTCTCGGCCGCGCAACTGCAGCGGCTGGCCGGCTTGATCGCGCCCAATGCGCGCGAGGTGCAGCCGCTGAACGGCCGGGTGGTACGCGAGAGTCTGTAGGCCTGTTGCCCCGGGTCAAACTCTGGCTCGCGCGCTTGCGGCATGGTGACGCCATGAAGCTGCCCAACACCCGCCATGGCCTTTCTTTTCTCACCCTCGCGGCGCTGATGCTGCTGTGCGAGCCGGCCGCTGCCAAGGCGCCCAAGCCAGCTCAGCGAGCCGACGCGCCGGGCACCGCGGTCGAGGTCACGCGCGAGATGCTGGGTGCCGGCATGGTGTCCAGCGGCGCGGTGCTGCCGCCGATTCCGCCCGTCACCGGCAGCCGCAGCAAGCCGGTGGCCTCCTGGGGCAAGCCGCTGCCCTATCCGATCGTGATCGCCGACCGTCGCAACAACCGGCTCATCGAGGTGGCGCCCGACAAGCGCATCGTCTGGGAGTTCCCCTCGCCCAATCTCAAGCTCTACCGCGGCAACGAGGATGTGAACTTCTCGGCCGATGGCCGCCTGCTCGCGGTCAGTGAGGAAGACAACTTCGACGTGCACCTGGTGGACTACGAGCAGCGCGCCATCACCTGGACCTATGGCGTGCCCGACACGCGCGGCAGCAAGGGCAATCTGCTCAACTACCCGGACGATGCGCATCTGCTGGCCGATGGCATGTTTCTCACCGCCGACATCCGCAACTGCCGCGTGCTGATCATTGATCCCAAGGACAGCAGCATCCAGACCCAATGGGGCCAGCCCGGCCATTGCAAGCACCAGCCGCCGCAATACCTGGGCCATCCGAACGGCGCCACGCCGATGGACAACGGCGACATCCTGGTGACCGAGATCAGCGATTCCTGGGTCTCGCGCATCACGCGCGCTGGCAAGGTGCTGTGGAGCGTGCGCGCCCCGCATGTGCGCTACCCCTCCGACACCTTTCCCACCGTGGACGGCAAGCAGCTGATCGTGGCCGACTTCAGCAAACCCGGCCGCGTGGTGATCTTCGACCCCGCCAGCGGCAAGCCGAGCTGGGAATACTTCGTGCGCGAGGGCGAGGGCATGCTGGACCATCCCTCCATCGCCCGCGAACTGCCCGACACTGGCGACGTGCTGGTGGTGGACGATCTGCACGACCGCGTCATCGTGCTGGACCGCCAGACCAAGGCCATCATCTGGCAGTACGGGGTGAAGGGGGTGAAGGGCCACCTGCCCGGTTACCTGAACTACCCCGACGGCGTGGACCTGGATCTGTTCCGCGACTGGCGCGTCGCCAAGCCTTAGCGCGCTACTTCAAGCTCCGGGAGAGCGCGCCGCTGACGCGCCGCAGCAGCCACTTGGGCGTGGCGCGGCCGGCCAGCATGGTGGCGAGGTTGAGCACGCCCGGCACGCAGATCACCTCGCCCTGCATGCAGGCCTCGAAGCCCGCGTCGGCCACCGCCTCGGCGCTGCCGATCACAAGGCCGGGCAGCCTGGCAAGTTCGGCATGCTCGGCGCGTGCCTGCTCCAGCATGCCGGTCGCGGTGATGCCGGGGCATAGCGCCGTGATGCTCACGCCGGTGCCCTTCAACTCTTCCGACAGCGACTCGGTGAGCGAGAGCACATAGGCCTTGCTGGCGGCATAGCTGGCCAGGCTGGGCACCGGCTGGAAGGCCGCGATCGAGGCCACGTTGAGCACCCGGCCGCGGCCGCGCGCCACCATGGGCGGCACAAAGGCGGCCAGCATGGCAGTGAGGCCGCTGATGTTCAGGTCTATGAGCTGCTGGTGGCGCTGCGCCGGCATCTCCACAAAACTGCCATGGGCCAGCACGCCGGCGTTGTTCACCAGCAGGTCGATGGGCCGGCGCGCTCGCTTCATCGCGCTGGCCAGGTCGGCGGCAGCATCGGGTCGGGCCAGATCGGCCACCACCGCCCAGGCCTTCACGCCATGCTCGGCCGTCAACGCCTTGGCCAGGGCCGCGAGCTTGTCGGCGCTGCGCGCCACCAGCACCACATTGAAACCGGCACGCGCAAAGCGCCGAGCCAACGCCGCGCCTATGCCCGAGGAGGCGCCGGTGATGAGGGCGGTCTCGGAGGGCTTGTTCATGCCGCCATCCTGGCTAAACCTGCTCCGGCCGCATCTCGATCGCGCCGCAGGGGCATTCGGCCGCGCAGATGCCGCAGCCCTTGCAGTAGTCGTAGTTGAACTCGAAGCGCTGGCCGGGGCCGAGCTTGATGACGGCGTTGTCGGGGCAGACGCCGTAGCAGTTGTCGCATTCAAAGCAGTTGCCGCAGCTCAGGCAGCGGCGTGCCTCGAACAAGGCGTTCTCGGCGCTGAGCCCGCCCTGCACCTCATCGAAGCTGCTGCTGCGGCGCGCCAGGTCCAGCTGCGGACGCAGGGTCTTGGGCGCGTCGCTGTAGTACCAGGGGTTGAGGCGCTCGAAGCTGGCGGGCGCGTGCTTGGGAAGTGGGCGGTCCAGCACCTGGCCGCGCAGCCAGGCATCGATGCTGCGCGCGGCCTTCTTGCCATGGCCCACCGCCACCGTGACGTTGCGCTCGGCCGGCACCATGTCGCCGCCGGCGAAGATGCCGGGGTGTCCGGTCATCAGGGTGGCCGGGTCCACCTGCACCACGCCGTCCTTCATGGCAAGACCTGGCACCCGGTCCAGCAGCGAGAGGTCCACGTCTTGCCCCAGCGCCAGCACCAGCGAGTCGGCCTCCAGCAGCTCGAACTCGCCGGTGGGCTGGGGGCGGCCCTCGGCGTCCAGCGTCATCTTCTCGATCATCAGCGCGCCACCATTGGCATCCATATCGGCATGCTTGATGGTCGAGAGCCACTTCACCATCACACCCTCCTCCAGCGCCTCCTCGAGCTCGGAGTCGTGCGCTGGCATCTGCGCGCGCGTGCGGCGGTAGACGATGATGGCCTCGGTGGCGCCCAGCCGGCGGGCGGTGCGCGCCATATCGATGGCGGTGTTGCCGCCGCCATAGACCACCACGCGGCGGCCCAGCATGGGCCTCTCGGCGCCTTCCATCGAGCGCAGCACGGCGACGGCGTCGAGGATGTGGGCGCCATCCTTGGCCGGGATGAAGGCGCGCTTGGCGATATGCGCGCCCACCGCCAGGAAGGCCGCGTCATAGCCTCCCACGCGCATGGCCTCGTCCAGGTCGCTGACCTTGCAGTTGAGCTTGACCTCCACCCCCAGCGCGACGATGCGCTGCAGCTCGGCCTCCAGCACCGCGCGCGGCAGGCGGTACTTGGGGATGCCGAAGCGCATCATGCCGCCCAGCATGGGGCCGGCCTCCAGCACGGTGACGCGGTGGCCCAGGCGGCGCAGCTGGTAGGCGGCCGACATGCCCGAGGGCCCGGCACCCACGACCAGCACATGCTTGCCCGACTCGTGCGCCGGTGGCGTGAACTGCCAGCCCTGCTTGATGGCCTCGTCGCCCAGAAAGCGCTCCACCGAGTTGATGCCCACCGCCTCGTCCAGTCGGCCGCGGTTGCATACCGCCTCGCAGCGGTGATAGCAGACCCGGCCCATGATGGCGGGGAAGGGGTTGTCGCGCGTCAGATGGCGCCAGGCCGCCTCGTAGGCGCCGCTCTCGGCATGGAAGAGCCAGCCCTGGATGTCCTCGCCGGCCGGGCATTCGGCATTGCAGGGCGGCAGGCGGTCCACATAGACCGGGCGCTCGGTGCGCCAGGAGCCGGTCTTGTTGGCCAGCGAGGAGCCGGGATCGAGCGTGATCGCGAACGGTTTTTGCATGCTCATGCCGGCACCTCGGAATCCAGCAATTGAAAGCGGCGGATGTTCTTGTCGGCATCGGCCTGGATGCGCGCGAGCATCTCGGGCTGACCCGGGGTGCCGAACAGATGCGCAAAGCGCTTCTGCGGCTTCAGGTATTCGTCCACCGGCACGCGGTGGCGGATCTTGGTGACGCGGGTGATCTCGCCATGCTCGGCCTCGAAGACCGGGAAGATGCCGGTCTCGCGCGCCAGCCGGGCGAGCCTGATGGTCTCCGAGCTGGCGGCGCCCCAGCCGAGCGGGCAGGGCACGAGGATGTGCAGGTAGCGCGCGCCGCGCATGCTCATGGCGCGCTCGACCTTGGCCTCCAGGTCGCGCAGATCGGCCACGGTGGCGGTGGCCACATAGGGGATCTCGTGCGCCATCGCGATCAGCGGCAGGTTCTTGCCCTGGCCGAAGGACGCGCCGGGCTCGGCGCCCACCGCCATGGTGGTGGCGGTGCGCGCGGCCGGCGGCGTGGCCGAGCTGCGCTGCACGCCGGTGTTCATATAGGCCTCGTTGTCGTAGCAGATGTAGAGCACATCGTCGTTGCGCTCGAACATGCCCGAGAGGCAGCCGAAGCCGATGTCGGTCGTGCCGCCATCGCCGCCCTGAGCGATCACGCGCGTGGCGCTTTCACTCATGCCGGCCTTCAGGGCCTTGACCTTGAGCGCCGCGGCGATGCCGGTGCCCACCGCCGCGGCATTGCCGAACAGCGAATGGATCCAGGGCAGCTGCCAGGAGCTCTCGGGGTAGGGCGTGGAGAACACCTCCAGGCAGCCGGTGGCGTTGGCGGCGATCAGCTGGCCCTGGGTGGCGCGCATCGCGGCGTCCACCGCATAGCGCGCGCCCAGCGCCTCGCCGCAGCCCTGGCAGGCGCGGTGGCCCGAGTTGATCGAGTTGCTGCGCTCGCTGGACGCCTGCACGCTGCGCTGCTCGGGCGCCAGCAGGCGGTTGCCCACCGTGAAGGTGCCTGTTTGATAGAACCTAATAGGCTGAGTACTCATTCAGGCCACCTTGGAAGCAACTGTGCCGAGATCGCGCAGCAGGTTCTCGGCAATCGGGCCGCTGCGCCGCATCTGCGCCTCGCGCTGCAGCTGGCGCTGCACGATGCCTTCGTCCAGGTCCAGGAAGCTCAGCGGCGGCAGCGAATCGGCCACCGCCTGCAGCAGCATGCGCTGCAGCGAGGCCTGGGTGATGGCGCGCCCGCCCAGGCCGGCCACCACGGTATAACCGTGCAGTTGCAGGCCCGAGAGCGCCAGGCGCACGTCGGTGGAGACCACGCCGCCCAGGCCCACCGAGAAGCTCTTCTCCAGCACCACCACGCGCTGCGCGCCCTGCAGCGCGGCGCGCACCGCGGCGAGCGGGAAGGGGCGGAAGGAATGGATGCCCAGCACGCCGATGCGCTGGCCATCGCGTTCGCGCAGCTCGTCCACCGTGTCCTTGAGCGTGCCCAGCACCGAGCCCAGCGCCACCACGATGGTGTCCGCGTCCTCGCAGCGGTAGCCGCGCAGCAGGCCGCCCGAGGCGCGGCCGAAGCGCGCCGCGAATTCCTCGGCGATGCGCGGGATCAGCTCCAGCGCCATCAGCTGCTTGGCATGCGCCAGATAGCGCACCTCCATGAAGGCCTCGGGCCCGACCATCGCGCCGATCGACACCGGTTCGGCCGGGTCCAGCAGCTGGCGCGGCTCGTAGGGAGGCAGGAAGGCGTCGACCTCCTGCTGCGCCGGCATGTCCACGCGCTCGTAGGCATGGGTGAGGATGAAGCCGTCCATGCACACCATCACCGGCATCGAGAGTTCCTCGGCCAGCTTGAAGGCCTGGATATGCAGGTCCAGCGCCTCCTGGTTGGTTTCGGCGAAGAGCTGGATCCAGCCGCAGTCGCGCTGGCTCATGGCGTCGCTGTGGTCGTTCCAGATATTGATGGGCGCGCCGATGGCGCGGTTGGCCACCGTCATCACGATCGGCAGGCCCAGGCCCGAGGCGTTGTAGACCGCCTCGGCCATGAAGAGCAGGCCCTGGCTGGCGGTGGCGGTGTAGCTGCGCGCGCCCGCCGCCGAGGCGCCGATGGCCACGCTCATGGCCGCGAACTCGCTCTCCACATTGATGAATTCACAAGGGCTGAGCCTGCCGTCCTTCACCAGCTCGCCGAGGCCCTCGACGATATGCGTCTGCGGCGAGATCGGGTAGGCGCAGATCACCTCGGGGCGGCACAGCGCCACCGCTTCCGCCACGGCCTGCGAGCCTTCACATTGCTTCAACATGGCGCGCAAGCTCCTGCATTTCCTGGCGGACGAACTCGAAGGCCTCGGCGGCCGCGGCGATGTTTGCGTCGGCCAGCTTGCCGCTGAACTTGTCACGGATGGCATGCGACACCGCCGCCAGCGACACCAGGCCCGAGAGCGCCGCAAAGCCGCCCAGCAGCACCGCGTTGGGCAGGGGCCGGCCCAGGTGCTTGAGCGCGATCTCGGTGGCCGGCACGGTGGTGAGGCGCTCGTGGAAAAGGAAGCGCGCCGCCACCTCGGCCAGGCCCAGTTCGTCGAAGCTGCGCCGGCTGTTGATCAACACATAGCCATCGGGCTTGAGACCCTGGAACACGTCCACCTGGTGCAAGAGCGTCGGGTCCTGCACGATCAGCACGTCGGGCGCCAGGATGGGCTCACGCAGGCGGATCTCGCGCTCGGCGATGCGGCAAAAGGCCACCACCGGCGCGCCGGTGCGCTCCGAGCCGAAGCTGGGAAAGGCCTGGGCATGGCGGCCCTGCTCGAAGGCGGCGAGCGACAGCAGCTCGGCCGCCGTCACCACGCCCTGGCCACCACGGCCGTGAATACGGATCTGCAACATGATGGGCTGCACTCCCCCTGAATGGGTGCTGCCGATTCTTCGCCCGCGCCAGACCTTGTGACATGACGAACATCAATGTCGACGCTTGTCTATAGTCGCGCCTACGCGCCCGCTCCGGGCCGCCCGCAGAAAGCGCCTTCTTCCATGCCTCATCGCACCCTTCACGCGGCCAGCCTGCACCATCTTCACCATCACACCGGCCTTGGCGGGCCGGCGCCGCGCAGCCTGGCGATGCGCCGCCGTCTCCAGGTCTTTGCGCTGGTGTTCGGCCTCGGCCTGCTGCTGGGCCTGGGGCTGGATTTCATGCGCAGCGCCGTCTACACGGCCAGTGCCAAGCTGCAGATCATCCCGGCGCCGGGCCTGGTGGCGGGCGCGGCCTCGGCCGCGGCGACGCTGACGCCGGTGGCGCCGGCGCTGCAGCTGGAGGGCGAGATCCTGCGCAGCCGCGCCCTGGTGCAGCAGGCGGTGGAGCAGCTCAGCGCCCAGGGGCTGATCAAGCCGGGGGCGGATGACCCGGTGCTGGCGGTGCAGCAGCTGCTCTCGGTGCGGCCGGTGGCCGACAGCCAGCTGCTGCAGCTGCAGGCGCAGAGCCCGGATGCCGCGCTGGTGGCGCCCCTGGTCAACACCCTGGTGGAGGTGTACCGGCGCGCTCAGAGCGAGAGCGGCAGCCTGGCCTCGAACGAGAAGCTGGATGCGGCGCGCGAGGAGATCCGCGTGATCGAGGCCAGGCTGGCCCAGCAGCGCCAGGCCGCCGAGGGCTACCGGCAGCGCAATCGCATCGTCTCCAGCGAGCGCGACGAAAACCAGGCACTCGCACGCCTCAAGGGCCTGAACCTCTCGCTGCAGCAGGCCAACGACCGCCAGGCGGTGAGCGAGGGCAAGGTGGCGGCGCTGGAGCAGGCCGTGGCCCAGGGCAAGCGCCTGCCCCAGGCGCGCGACAATCCCACGGTGGCCGGCCTGGAGGCGCGGCTCTCGCAGGCGCGCGAGGATTGGCGCGGCATGGAGCGCCAGTACACGCCGCAATACCTGGACATGGACCCCAGCGCGCGCGCGCTGAAGGCGCGCATCGCCAATCTCGAGCAGCAGCTCGAGAGCGAGCGCGGCAGGTCGCAGCAGATGGCGCTGGCCGAGGCGCGCGAGGAGCTGGCCTCCACCCGGGCCACGGTGCAGCGCCTGCAGCAGCAGCTGGGCGGCGATCGCCAGGAGCTGCAGTCCGCCAGCCAGCAGCTGGGCGCCTACCAGGTCATGCAGGCCGAGGTCCATGGCCTGGAGCAATTGCTGCAGGCAGCGCGCCAGAAACTGCTGGCGCTGGAGTCCAGCGAGCGCGCGCGGCGCCCGCAACTCTTGGTGCTGGAGCCGGCGGTCACGCCCGCGGCGCCCAGCAGCCCGGCCTATTGGCGCGATGCCGGCCTGGTGCTGGCGGGCGCGCTGCTGCTGGGATTTCTGGCGGTTTGGTTCTTCGAGTTCTTCAACCGCAGCGAGGCGCCCGCGCCGCTGGCCACCACGGTGGTGATCCCCCAGCCCATGATGGGCCTGCCGGTGGTGCATGCGCCGGCGCCGCTGGCGGCCGCGCCCGAGCGCGCGCTGCTGGCGCAGGCGCTGCCGCGCGAGCTGCGCGCCGAGGAGATCGCCCAACTGCTGGCAGCCGCCACGCCCGAGCACCGGCCGGTGCTGGCGGCGCTCTTGTGCGGCCTGACGGTGGAGGAGTCGCTGGCCCTGCAGCTGCAGCATGTGGATGCCAAGCGCGGCCAGCTGCAGGTGCCGGGCGCCGACGCGCGCCGCCTGCCGCTGGCGGCGCCCCTGCGCGCGGCCTGGGCGCTGAATGCCGCTGGCGCGCCCGAGCTTCCGCTGCTACAGAACGCGGCGGGCCGGGCCCTGCAGGCCGACGAGCTGCGCATGATCGTCGCCGCCACCGCGCACGATGCCCAGCTGGATGGCGCGGGCGCCCTCACGCCCGAGGCGCTGCGCCACAGCTATATCGCCTTCCTGGTGCGCCAGGGCCTGCGCTTCAGCGAGCTGGGCCAGTTGGTGGGCCGGCTCAGCAGCGAGGCACTGAACGCCCTGGCTCCGCTGGCGCCCGCCAGCGAGCGGCGTGGCGTCGAGGACATCGAAGCCTTGCTGCCGGCCCTGCGCGACTGAGGCGCGGGGCTCAGACTCGGCGCTGGCAGGCGCCGGGTCCTTCGGCCGGCGTCGCCTGAGCCGCAGGGCTCAAGCTCGGTCCCGCCTCAGCCCCGGCGCGGGCAGGCGCCGAGTCCTTCGGCGGGCGTCGCTTGAGCCGCAGGGCTCAAGCTCGGTCCCGCCTCAGCCCCGGCGCGGGCAGGCGCCGAGTCCTTCGGCGGGCGTCGCTTGAGCCGCAGGGCTCAAGCTCGGTCCCGCCTCAGCGACCGAACAAACCCTTCAGCACATCGGCGACACCCGGTTTTTTGGCCGGCGGCTGCTTGGCCGCTTCATCGGCATCCTCGCCCTTGGCCGGCTGCCCGCGCTGCTCCTGCTCCATCATCATCATCTCGCCCATGTCCATGCCCAGCATGGCCGAGGCCACCGACTTGAGGCGCAGCTTCAGCGCCCATTGCGGTTCCCAGGGCAGCTTCACATCGCTGGGGCGCGGCGGATGCGCAAGGTTCAGCTCGCTGCCATAGGCAATCATGCGCAGCATCGCGCCACCGCCGCCACCAAACACGCCCTTGGGCACGCTGCAGCGCGTGGTCTGCGGGGCCAGCAGCACCTGCTCCTTGAGCCAGCGGTCCACCGCGGCATTGGTCTGGTAATCCTGCAGGCCGAAGCCCATATCGGGCTGCTCGCTGCTGGTCCAGATCACCATCTCGTCCTGGTCGCGCGCGCCCATCGCCGAGATGAAGTAGGCGCGCGCCGTCGGCAGGGCCTGCCACTCCAGATGCGTGGCACCCTGCCGTTCCTGCTGCTTGAGCGCGATGGCGGGCATCAGGTCCTGCGTGGCCGGGATCTGGAAGCGGAACATGCCCTCGGGCAAAAAGCCGGCGGCGCTGAAGCCATGCTCGCCCACCAGCGAGGCCGCGGCGGGGATCATGCGGGTGTCGTCGCGGCTGGGCCAGAGCGGGCGGCCGCTGGCGGCATGGCTGCCGCGCTGGGTGGCGCGGCGCGACTGAAACAGCCTGGCCAGCTCGGCCGGGCTGGCCGTGGCGAAATCGATCACGCGCGGCTGGCCCGCGCGCACCGTCTCGCCGCAGCCCCAGTAGAGCAGCATCCTGCCCTTGGGCCGCTGCTGTTCCTGCTCGGGCTCGACGACGCGCTCGTCACCCGGATCGGGCGGCGCGGCGCGTACCTCAGGCGGGCTTTGCAGCCTGAGCGCCGGGCTCATCAGCATGCCGGCCGGCACGCTGAGCTGGGCCTCGGCCAGCCTGGGGTTGGCGCGGCTGTAGAGCGTCACGTCCATCCAGCGGCCTGCGGCCATGGCCTGGGTCTGGCCGAAGCGGTTGGCCTCGTCCTTCTTGGCGCTGCCGCCGCCGCCGAACATCCCACCCAGCACCGCCATCGGATGGCCGCCGCCCGCGCCCATGCCCATGCCGCTGAAGGTGGCCAGGTCTATCCAGGCCTGGACCTGCGGCGGCTTGACGACTTGCGCGCTTTGGCCCTGCGCCGCGGCGGCAAGGGGCAGGGCGCCCAGCAGGGCGATGATGACGATGTGCGGATGTGACATGGCGACTCCCGGCGAGCTTGCTTGCTTGATCAAGCTTGGCCGTTGGGCCTTGCTCGCGTCAATCCCCATTGCTTCACCAGCGCATACAGCGCCGGTATCACCGCCAGCGTCAGCACGGTGGAGGAGATCATGCCGCCCACCATGGGCGCGGCGATGCGGCTCATCACCTCGGAGCCGGCGCCGCTGCCCCACATGATGGGCAGCAGGCCGGCCATGATGGCCACCACCGTCATCATCTTGGGCCGCACCCGCTCCACCGCGCCCTCCATCACCGCGGCATAAAGCTCGGCCGCACCGGCTGCGCGCCCCGCGGCCGCGCAGCGCGCCTGGGCATCGCGCCAGGCATGGTCCAGGTAGATCAGCATCACCACCCCGGTCTCGGCGGCCACGCCGGCCAGGGCGATGAAGCCCACCGCCACCGCCACCGAGAGGTTGTAACCCAGCCACCACATCAGCCAGACCCCGCCCACCAGGGCGAAGGGCACCGAGAGCATCACGATCAGGGTCTCGGTGAGGCGCCGGAAGTTCAGGTGGAGCAGCAGGAAGATGGTCAGCAGCGTCACCGGGATGACGAGCTTCATCTTCTGGATGGCGCGCTCCATGTACTCGAACTGGCCGCTCCAGGAGATGTAATAGCCGGGCGGGAACTTCACTTGCTCGGCCACCGCCTTGCGGGCGTCGGCCACGTAGGAGCCGATGTCGCGCCCGCGGATGTCGACGAAGACATAGGCCGACAGCAGGGCGTTCTCGGTGCGTATGCCCGGCGCGCCGCGCGCCACGCTCACCCGGGCCAGTTGACCCAGCGGCAGCATGGCGCCGCCCATGACGGGCACCAGCACCTCGCGCGCGATCTGTTCGGGGTGGCTGCGCAGCTCGCGCGGATAACGCACCGTCACGCCGAAGCGTTCGCGCCCCTCGACCGTGGTGGTGACCAGCTCGCCGCCGAGCGCGCTGCCGATCACGTCCAGCAGTTCACCTACCGACAGGCCGTAGCGTGCCAGGGCCTCGCGATCCGGCTCGATGTCCAGATAGCTGCCGCCGGTGAGCCGCTCCGCGAAGGCGGAGGTCGTGCCGGGCACGCGCTTGACCACGGCCTCGATCTGCTGCGCGAGCTTTTCCATCTCGCCCAGGTCCTTGCCGAACACCTTGATGCCTATGGGCGTGCGTATGCCGGTGGAGAGCATGTCGATGCGCGCCTTGATCGGCATGGTCCAGGCATTCGACACGCCCGGGAATTGCAGCGCCTGGTCCAGCTCGGCGATCAGCTTGTCGGTCGTCATGCCGGGCCGCCAATCCTGCTGCGGCTTGAGGTTGATGACGGTCTCGAACATCTCGATCGGCGCGGGGTCGGTGGCGGTGTTGGCACGCCCCGCCTTGCCATAGACCGAGGCCACCTCGGGGAAGCTCTTGATGATCTTGTCCTGGGTCTGCATCAGCTCGGCCGCCTTGGTGATGGACATGCCCGGCAGCGAGGCCGGCATATAGAGCAGCGTGCCCTCGTCGAGCGTGGGCATGAACTCGCTGCCCAGCCGCGCGGCGGGGAAATAGCTGGCGGCCAGCGCGAGCAGCGCCAGCGCAATCGTCAGCTTCTTCCAGCGCATAACGCCGGCGATGATTGGGCGGTAGATCCAGATCAGCAGGCGGTTCAGCGGGTTCTTTGCTTCCGGCATGACGCTGCCGCGGATGAACAGCAGCATCAGCACCGGCACCAGGGTCACCGACAGCAGGGCCGCGCCGGCCATCGCGAAGGTCTTGGTATAGGCCAGCGGCGCAAACAGCCGCCCCTCCTGCGATTCGAGCGTGAACACCGGCAGGAAGGACACGGTGATGATCAGCAGCGAGAAGAACAGCGCCGGCCCGACCTCCTGGCAGGCCGCCAGCATCGCGTCGGCACGCTGCCGGGCGGTGTGCGCGGCCGGCAGCCGCTCCAGGTGCTTGTGCGCGTTTTCGATCATCACGATGGCGGCGTCCACCATCGCGCCGATGGCGATGGCGATGCCGCCCAGGCTCATGAGGTTGGAGTTCATGCCCAGCAGCTGCATCGCGATGAAGGCGATCAGCACCCCCACCGGCAGCATCAGGATGGCGACCAGCGCCGAGCGCAGATGCATCAGGAACACGATGCAGACCGCGGCGACGATCAGGCTCTCCTCTGCCAGGGTGCGCGTGAGCGTGGCGATGGCCCGATGGATCAGCTCCGAGCGGTCGTAGACGGCCTGTATGGACACGCCCTCCGGCAGGCCCGCCGAGACCTCGGCCACCTTGGCCTTGATGTTGTGTATCACCTCCAGCGCGTTCTGGCCGAAGCGCGACATCGCGATGCCCGAGACCACCTCGCCCTCGCCGTTCAGCTCGGACAGGCCGCGCCGCTCATCGGGCGCCAGCTCGACGTGCGCCACATCGCGTATCAGCACCGGCGTGCCGCCCTCGCTCTTCAGCACCAGGGCCTCGATGTCGCCCTTGCCGCGCAGATAGCCGCGGCCGCGCACCATGAATTCGGTCTCGGCCATCTCCAGCACGCGGCCGCCCACGTCGCGGTTGGAGTCGCGGATGATTTGCGCGACCTTCATCAGCGGGATGCCGTAGCTGCGCAGCTTCATCGGATCGACCGTGACCTGGTAGGTCTGCACAAAGCCGCCCAGCGAGGCCACCTCGGCCACGCCGGGCGCCTTGGTGAGCTGGTAGCGCAGATACCAGTCCTGGATGGTGCGCAGCTCGGCGAGCGTGCGGTCCTTGGCCAACAGCACGTATTGGTAGACCCAGCCGACGCCGGTGGCATCGGGCCCGAGCGCGGGCGAGACGCCCTTGGGCAGCCGGCTCGCGGCGAAGTTCAGATACTCCAGCACGCGGCTGCGCGCCCAGTAGATGTCGGTGCCGTCCTCGAAGATCACATAGACGAAGGAGGCACCGAAGAAGGAGAAGCCGCGCACCACCTTGGACCTCGGCACCGCCAGCATCGCGGTGGTGAGCGGGTAGCTCACTTGGTCCTCCACCACCTGCGGCGCCTGGCCGGGAAACTCGGTGTAGACGATGACCTGCACGTCGGACAGATCCGGCAGGGCGTCCAGCGGCGTCTTCAGCAGCGCCACCACGCCGCCGATGACGATGAAGAGGCTGGCGAGCAGGACCAGGAAGCGATTGTTTCCGGACCATTGGATGAGCTTGGACAGCATGGCGTGCTCCTGCTCTCAATGGCCGGCGTGGCTGGCCGGCGGGGCGCTGGCGGCCTGTGCGGCGATGGCCGTCACCACGTAGTCGCCCGGCTGGCGTTCGACGAATTCGAAGCGCAACGCCTGACCCGGCTTGAGGCCGGCCAGCAGGGCCGCGTTGGCGGCCTTGAACTCCATCGTCATGGCCGGCCACTTCAGGCTCGCCACCGGCCCATGCGTGATGCTCAGCGTGCCCTGGCCGGCGTCGATGCCGTCCAGCGTGCCTTCGGCGCGATGACTCACCGGACCCCCCTGGCCCCCCTGGCCCCCCTGGCCCACCTGGCCCACCTGGCCCAGCGGACCGACCGGACCGACCGGACCCACGGCGGCCTTGAGCTGGCTCTCGGCATCGATCAGGAAGTTCGCCGCCACCACCACCCGCTCGCCCTCGCGCAAGCCCTTGCGCACCTCCACGTAATGCTCGGTGCGTGCGCCGAGCTCAAGCTCGCGCGGCTCGAAGCGCCCCTCGCCCAACTGCACCAGGGCAATGCGCCGCGTGCCGGAATCGATCACGGCGGATTCCGGCACCGCCAGCACCGGCGTGCTGCCGCCGACCGCCAGCTCAAGCTGGGCAAACATGGCCGGCTTGAGGCGCAGGCCGGGGTTGGCCAGTTCCACCCGCACCGGCACGCTGCGCGTCTCGGCCTTCAGCGTGGGATAGATGTAGGCGATGCGCCCCTCGAAGACTTCGCCCGGATAGGCGCTGGTGCTGACGCGCGCCCTGGCGCCGACTTTGACCATTGCGATGTCCTGCTCGGCCACATCGGCGATCACCCAGACGCTGGACAGGTCGGTGATTTGAAACAGCAGCTCGCCCGGCATGAAGCGCATGCCCTGCAGCGCCTTCTTCTCGGTGACGATGCCCGCCACCGGCGACGCGAAGCTCATGCTGCGCTGCGCCTGGCCCGACTGCACCAGGGCCGCCAGCTGCGCCGACGGAACATCCCAATTGCGCAGGCGCGCAAGGCTGGCATCGGCCAGCTGGCGCATGCTGGCCTGCGCCTCCACGCCGGCCTCGCGCATCGCCTCGACGCCCTGCCTGGCCAGCAGGTACTCGCGCTGCGCGGCCAGCAGTTCGGGGCTGTAAGCCTCGAACAGCGGCTGGCCCTTGGCGACGGCCTGGCCGGTGGTGTTGACATGCAGGCGCTCGACATAGGCCTCGAACCTGGCGCTCACCGCATAACTGCGGCGTTCGTCGGCCTCGATGCGGCCCGCCGCGCGCAGCGTCTTGCCAAGCAGGCGCATGCTGGCCGGCTCGGTGCGCACGCCCAGCTTCTGGATTTTTTCGGTGCTGATGCGCAGCGTGCCGGCGGCGCCGGGCTCGTCCTCGCCCGCGTAGACGGGGATGTAGTCCATGCCCATCGCGTCCTTCTTGGGCAGCGGCGAGGTATCGGCCAGGCCCATGGGGTTGCGGTAGTAGAGCGGCTTGCGCTCGGGCGCGGCTGGGGCGGCGGTGTTGCTGCTGCCCGGCTGCGACTGGCTGCCGAGCCAGTAGCCGCCGGCGCCTATGGCCGCGGCGGCCAGCGCCAGCAGCAGGAAATGGACAGTCTTGTTGTTCATGTTCACAGCTCTTCTCCCAGCAGGCGTTCGATCTCGGCCAGGGCCATGCGGGCCTCGACCTGGGTTTTCAGCAGCGCCAGCCGGCCGCGCCGGATCTGGCCCAGGGCCTCCAGCAGCATGGCGAATTCGGCCTTGCCGCTCTCGTAGCCGGCGAGCGCCGACTGCAGGGCCAGGTCTGCCTGCGGCAGCATCTGCCGGGCGATCAGCTGTTCGCTCTGGCGCGCCGCCTCCAGCGCCGCCAGCCGGCCGGCCAGCTCGCCCAGCAGCTGGTTGGCGAGCGCCTCGCTGCGCGCGCGCGCCGCCTCGGCCATCGCCGCGGCCTCGCGCTCTTGGCTGCGCCGCGCGCCCTGTTGCAGCGGCAGGTTCAACTCCACCATCAGACCCCAGGTGCTCAGCCGCGAGCCCATTTGCGAGGGCGAGATGCCCACGCTGACATCGGGATAGCGGTTGCTGTTGTGCACCAGCGCCTCGCCCTTGCGCGCGGCGGCCAGGCGGGCCTGCTCGGCGCGCAGCAGCGGGTTGCCGGCGCGGGCGCGCTCGGCCAGCGCGGCGGCATCGCTGGGGCCCAGCGCCGGCAGCGGCGGCAGCGTGGGTGTGTCGGTCAGCGGTGTATCGGCGGGGCGGGCCAGCAGGCTGTTCAGGCGCGCCAGCAGTTGGCGCTGCTCGGCCTGAAACATCAGCAGCTCGCCGCGCATCGCAGTCTGCTCCAGCTGGGCGCGCAAGGCGTCCTGCTGGCCGGCGAGGCCGCTGGCATAGCGCAGCTGCGCGGCCTGCTCCAGCCGCGCTGACAGGGCCAGCAATTCACGCGTCAGGCCGGCGCTGCCGGCGGCACGGGCCAGCTCCGCATAGCTGCTCTTGATGCGCATCGCCAGCTCGGCCCAAGTGGCCGCGGCGCGCGCCTCGGCCTCGCGCGCCTGGGCATCGGCCTGCTCGCGCCGCAGCTCGCGCTTGCCCCAGCCGGGCAGGGTCTGCATCAGGGTGTACTTGGTCTCGCCCACCTTCCAGGGCAGGAGGCTGGGGCTGCGATCCGTGCCGTAGTTGTTGACGTCCATCAGCTCGACGCGCAGCACCGGGTCGGGCAGGGCGCCGGCCGGCTGCACGCGCTGCGCCGCGGCATCGGCCTCCAGCCGCATGGCGGCAAGTTCGGGGCTTTGCGCGCGCGCCAGCGCCAGCAGGGCGGGCAGGTCCTGCGCGCCGGTGGCCTGCGCGCAGGCCAGCAGGGCGGCGGCCAGGCAAGCGCGCCGCGCCCTTGCGAAGGGAAAGATAGGTCCAGACATGGTGATCCTCGGTTGATGCGTAAGGGCAGACGAAGCTGCCGCCGATCAATTCCGCAGGATCAGGAGAGCAAGGTAGAGAGGCGGGTCGCCGGGGTGAGTAGGGGCGCTCGCGCTGACGGGTCGCAACAGCGTGCCCACATCCACAGGGGCGGGCAGCGGCTGTACCAGACACAGGCTGTCGCTGTTCACCTGAAGCACGGGCAGGGCTTGGGCCGCACTGGCCTGGGCGTCCTGGGTGCAATGGGCCTTGCAGAGCTGGGGCTGCTCGGGATCGCTGGTGCCGCCCATCGCGTGGCAGTCCGGCATGCTCGGCTCAAGCTGCGGGCAGGCATAGGCGGCGGTGGCCAGCTGCATGAACAGCAGCGCCACCGTCAGGGCGCCGCTGAGCCAGCGGCGCATGCCTTTGCAGATTGCCATGGGCGAAGCTTAGCGCCGGTGGGGCGGTGGACGTTGAGGTGAGTCAAGTGGTGTGGCAGGGACAAGGAGAAGGCTGCTTCGCAGCACTGCGGGTCCGCAACTCTCTTGAGGCTGGTCGGGCGGCAAAGCCCTGGGCGGGTGGCCGCTGCGGCCTGGCTGCGCAGGCCCTCGCGGTGCTCGGGCTCCCCTGCGCTGCTCGGCAGCGCAAAGGGCCTCCGCAACCACCCGCCCAGGCCTTTGCCAACACCGCCGCTCGTGCGCGCGCCTTGTGCCACGGGCGTGCTTCGAGCGGCACGGGCCGCGGCGCCAGCGCACCTTCTTGGAAACGCCTCTGGTGGTTTCCCCGCAATTTCGCAAACAACCGAAAAGAAGGCTCTGCTGGCGGCGGGCGTTTTTTCCCGTCTTCCGCTGCTTAGCCAACCGCCCCGGTTCATCTGTGCCTCATGGCGTCCGTCGTCAATCCCCGTTCTTCGCCAGCCGAGCCACGAGCTTCATGAGCGTGGGCACACGCTTTCTGCCGTGCATCGCACGCAGTCTTGCCTTGGCCGCGCCGATGTCGATGCCCGCGCAGGTGACATACAGAGGCGGCGCTTCCTCTTCGCGCATGACTTCGAACTGCGCCGGCAGGCCCGGCAGGCTTTTCTTTTTTGAAACGCCGACGATGGGCACCCGGCCGCCCAGTGCCTGATAAAGGTGCTGGCCCAGGCCCGGCGTTTCGTCGGCATCCAGATGGACGGCAAAACCGTCGATCAGGATGAGCTCGGGCTCCAGGCCGTGCTCGCGCAGCAGTTGCATCACGCAGGGCAGTGCTCGCAGGTCAAGGTCACCGCGCACGACCGCCGTCTCGACATGGCTGATGCGCGAGAGGTAAGTCTTGGTCGCTTCCGCAGCATCCCAGGCGTCGAAAGCGACCGCGGCAGCATTTGCCTGCGCGCCTTCAAAAAAATGAACAGCCACGACGAGTTTCATGCGGGATTATGAGGCGCAGCAACAACGCCGACGTTGGGCTTCGGCCCATCCCTCATTGCACATCTCGGCAGCTCACCCTGCTTGCCTCGATATCGCAGCGCTTGAGCGCCTGGCCGTCCACGCTCCACGCGGTCAGCAGCCAGCCTTGCTCGCCCTGACGGTCCAGGGTGGCGAAGCCATAGCCGCCATGGCTGGCAAAGCTCTGCACAACGGCACCCGGCGCGGGCTGCGCTTGGCGGGCCTTGGCCTCGTCCAGCGCGTGGCCATTGGCCGAGCCGGAGTTGCCCAGCACCAGGGTGCCGGGATGGTCGCTGGCAAATCCGATGGCCTCGAACAGGTGCTCGTGCCCGTTCATCACCAGGTTCACGCCGGGCGGGTAGTAGCGCTGCGGCTGCAATGCTGCCAGCGCCGAGCGCATGCCGGCCGAACCGGGCTTGGGAGTGCCATCGTTGCCGACGCTGAAGGCCAGCACCGGGTGGTGGTTGAGGAAGAAGCTCTGGGCGCGCGCCTTGGCCAGCTGCTCCACCTCGCGCAGCTGCGCGGTGTAACGCTGCAAAGCCGCGTCACCGGCCTGATAGGCGCGGTTCAGTACCGCCGAGGAGTCGAACACAATCAGCTGCGTCCTGGCGTCCAGGGGCAGGGCAAAGGGCGGTGTGAAGTCGGACTCAGCGTCCTGCCCCGGGTCCTCGCAATTGATGGCCGGGTTCCAGGCGCGGGCGTCCAGATAGCGGAACCAACCCAGGCCGGCACGCGCGCAGCCCTCATGGTTGCCGCGCACCATCACCCAGGGTGCGGCGGCCAGCAGCGGCGCCGAGGGTGCAAAGAAATCGGCCTGCCAGCTGTCCTCGCCGTAGCCCCAGGGGCTGCCGGCACAGCCCTGCTTGCCGGCCGGGCAGGGACTTTCGCGGTAATGCATATCGCCCACATGGATCACCAGATCGGGCTGGCTTGCCACCGCCTGCCTGATCACCGCCGCATAGGGCCAGGCCTGCGGGTCATGGCAGTCCTGGAAGGCCTGGTCGGCGGCCTTGAGCCGGCAGCCGGTGTCGCCCAGCAGCACGATGCGGCGGGGCTCGGCCAGCGGGGCGCGCAAGGCCTGGCTGCCCACCCGCAGGGCTCGCGCGCCCGCCGGCACTTCGAGCTCGCAGCTGCGCCGGCTGAAGACGGCAGGCTTGCCGTCCCTTTGCTTGCGCGCCGGCAGCGTGGCCGGCGCGGCGCGCAGGCGCATCGGCAGCGCGCCGCCTTCCCAGCTGAGGGTGGGGCAGTTGGCGGCGGCGGTGTTGGCGCGCACCATCCAGCCACCGGCCACGGCCTGCACCCAGGCCTGGTCGTCGATGCCTTGCAGCGGGGTCTGGGCACAGCCGGCCAGTACGGCAAGCAGCGCGGCGGCCAGCACTGCGGTGATGCGGGCCGGCAGGATGTTGAGAGCTTTCATGGGTTCCATGCGGTTCAGGGGAGCTCGCGCCCACGGGCGCTTTCGTAGAGCCGGTACCAATGTTCGCGGCTCAGGGTCAGGTCTTGCGCCTGGGCGCAGGCGCGGATGCGCGCCGGCTCGCTCGTGCCTATCACGGCGCTGATGCGCGCCGGGTGGCGCAGCAGCCAGGCCAGCACCACCGCCTCGGGGCTGGTGGCCAGCTCGGCGGCCAGCTCGCGCACCAGGCCGGCCGTGGCATGCACGGCGGCCGGCGCATCTGCCGGCGCGGCGCCGCTGTAGCAGCCGCGCGCCAGCGAGCCCCAGGCCTGCAGCTCCACGCCCTGCTGCTGGCAATGCGCCAGCGTGTCGCCCCAGGCCGCGGCCGCCGGAGCCAGCAACGGCGCCTGGGCGTCGTTGAAGCAGGTGCTGCTCTCCAGCCAGTCGCGCTTGAGCAGGCTCATCTCCAGCTGGTTGGCCGCCAGCGGCGCTCCGATGGCGCGCTCGATCGCGCGCATCTGTGCGGCGTGCATGTTCGAGACGCCGAGCCGCCCCACCTTGCCGCTGGCCTTGAGCCGACGCCAGGCCTCGGCCACCTCATCCGCTTCCAACAAGGGATCGGGGCGGTGCAGTATCAGCAGATCGAGGTGATCGGTGTGCAGGCGCGCCAGGCTGGCGTCCACGCTGGCCAGGATATGGGTCGCGCTCAGGTCGTAGCGCTTGGGCGCGCCGGCATCGGCAAGCCGGATGCCGCATTTGCTCTGCAACAGCATGCGCCCGCGCAGCGAGGGCTGGCGGCGCAGCAGCTCGCCAAAGCATTGCTCGGCCTTGCCCAGGGTGTAGATGTCGGCATGGTCGAAGCGGCGGATGCCGGCGTCCAGCGCCGCTTCCACGGCGGCCTGGGCGCGGCCGATATCGGCTTCGCGCAAGGGCTCGGTGTTCCAGCCCCCGCCCAGGCCCATGCAGCCGAGGATGAGGCGGTCGGTGGTGTTGGTATCTGCCATGGCGCACATGCTATCTCGCAAGCTCAGCGGTCGATGTCCCGGACCGCCGGCTGCTGTTAAACCTCGGGCGTGTCTGGCATGATCCGGCCCTGCGGAGGTCAGCCTTGCGATTGTTCCGTCTTGTTACCTACCCTCGAGAGTGCCTTGCGCATCCTTGGCGCATGGTGGCACTGGCGCTTGCGGCGATTTGCTCAACGACAGTCCGCGCAGATGCGGAGCTGACCTGGGCAGTGGTGGATTGGCCGCCCGCCTTCCTGCTGCCCAAGGGCCAGGTGCCGGCGAGCGTCGCAGAACTGGGCGAGGGCCAGTTCGATGCCTTGTTCAAGGAACTGGCCAAGCGTATGCCGGGCTATCTGCACCGACCTGAACTGGTGAACTCCGCCCGTCTTTGGCGGAAGCTGGGCAGTGGGCATGCGATTTGCGCAGGCGCGTTGCGCAAGAGCGCTGAACGCTTGGAGTCGGCGTACTTCACACCCGCGGTGTTGCTGGCGCCTGTCAGCCTGGTGGTGCGGACGAGCGAGGCCGGCGCCTATCTGGGGGCAGACGGTCGCGCATCGATGGCCGAGCTGAACAGCAAGTCGGGCTTGCGTGGCGGCCTTGAGGCCGCACGCAGCTATGGCGCGGCCCTGGACGCCCTGCTGGCAGGGCCGCAGGCATTGCCGCGGGACACCACCTCTCGGGTGGGGCAATTGACCGAGCTGGTGGCGATCGGGCGCTACGACTTCACCCTGGAGTACGCCCATGTGGTGGAGTACCTGCAGCGGACCGGGCGGACCAAGGTCGAGTTGAGCAGCTTGCCACTCAAGGAGGCGGATGAGTGGGAAACCGGCTATATGGTGTGCCCGCGCACCCCCTGGGGGCTGGCCGCGGTCACGGCCATCGACAAGGCGATCCGTCAGGCCTGCGCGGCTGCAAGCTTCCGTGAAGCCTATCTACGCTGGTTGCCGCCCTCCATGCGCCAGCCCAGGCAGGCGGCGATGGACGCCTTTTGCGACGCCCGTGCGCAGGGCGGGGTGCAGATCGAGTGAGTGCAGTAAGCGGCCCTGGCGGGCGCTAGCCCAAGCGCTGCTCCGTGCGCTGCCGCACAGACCGCGGCTGTGTGAGCCAGCGAACATAGCTTGCCTCGGCTCGTGTCGCGGCTCGGTCATGCCGGGCGCCGCGCAGCCGAAACCCGCAGTCCGCGGTTCGGATCCGACCGGCCCATGCGAAGGTCCGCACATGCACAAGCTCCAGCCTCAGCTCTTGAACGCGGGGCGCGCTCGCAGCACGCGCGAAGCGCGCCGCCGCAAGGCCTTGCTGAAGACCGGCGCCTTGCAGGATGCGATCCTGAGCAGCGCCAAGTTCTCCAGCATCGCCACCGACGAGCAGGGGGTGATCCAGGTCTTCAATGTCGGCGCCCAGCATATGCTGGGTTATGCGCCGGCTGATGTGCTGAACCGTGTTACGCCGGCCGACATTTCCGATCCCCAGGAAATCGTCGAGCGCGCCCGCGCCCTGAGCGCGGAGTTCGCCACCGCCATCGCCCCGGGCTTCGAGGCCCTGGTGTTCAAGGCCCGGCGCGGCATCGAGGACATCTACGAGCTCACCTATCTGTGCAAGGACGGCAGCCGCCTGCCGGCGGTGGTGTCGGTCACGGCGCTGCGCAACCTGCAGCACGACATCATCGGCTACCTGCTGATCGGCACGGACAACCGCGCGCGCAAGCGCGTCGAGGCCGAGCAGGAACGCCTGGATCAGTCGCTGCGCGACACCAACCTGGCGCTGCAGGAGGCCAAGATCGCGGCGGACCGCGCCAACCAGGCCAAGTCGGAGTTCCTCTCCAATATGAGCCATGAGCTGCGCTCGCCCCTCAATGCCATCCTGGGTTTCGCGCAGCTGATCGATTCCGGCAGCCCTGCGCCCACGCCCGCGCAGCAGGACAGCCTGGAACAGATTCTCCAGGCCGGCTGGTACCTGCTGGAGCTGATCAACGAGATCCTGGATCTCGCGCTGATCGAGTCCGGCAAGCTCTCGCTGTCGCCGGAGCCGATGTTGCTGGACGAGGTGCTTGCCGACTGCCAGGCCATGATCGAGCCGCAGGCGCGCCAGAGCGGCATCCGCCTGAGCTTCATCGCCCCCGATGCGCCGATTTTCGTCAGGGCCGACCGCACCCGCGTCAAGCAGGTGTTCGTGAACCTGCTGTCCAATGCCATCAAGTACAACCGCGTCGGCGGCAGCGTGGAGGTGCGTTGCGGCGCCCGCGCCGGCGGCCAGGTGCGCATCGCGTTCCAGGACACCGGCGGCGGACTTTCCGCCGACAAGCTTGCGCAGCTGTTCCAGCCCTTCAACCGGCTCGGCCAGGAGGGCGGGGTCGAGCAGGGCACCGGCATCGGCCTGGCGGTGAGCAAGCAGCTGGTTGAATTGATGGGCGGGGTCATCGGCGTCGAAAGCACCGAGGGCGCGGGAAGCCTGTTCTGGGTGGAGCTGCAGGCCTCCGCTGCGCCGCAGTTGATCGAGGTCCTGCCGATGCCGGCGCCCCATGCCAGCGCCGAGGCGCCACCGGCCGTGCCGCTGCGCAGCGTGCTGTGCGTGGAGGACAACCCGGCCAATCTGACGCTGGTGGCACGCCTGCTGGCGCGCCGAGCGGACCTGCGCCTGCTCAGTGCCAATGACGGCCGGCGCGGGGTCGAACTGGCGCATTCGGCGCAGCCCGCCGTCATTCTGATGGACATCAACCTGCCCGGCATCAGCGGGCTTACCGCGCTGAAGATCCTGCTGGACAACCCCGCCACTGCGCATATCCCGGTCATTGCGATGAGCGCCAATGCCATGCCGCGCGATATTGCCAAGGGCCTGGAGGCCGGCTTCTTCCGCTACCTCACCAAGCCGATCAAGGTGAAGGAATTCATGGATACGCTGGACCTGGCGCTGGCGTGCGCGCGCGACGGGGCCGGCGAAGCCCTGCTGCAGGAGATCGTGTGATGCTCGACAAGCGCGGCATTCTTCAAGCCAGCATCCTGATCGTGGACGACCAGCTCGCCAATGTGCGCCTGCTCGGCCGCCTGCTCGCTGATGCGGGCTACACCCGGGTTGCGTCCACCATGAACCCGGCCGAGGTGTGCGCCCTCCATCGCGAACAGGCCTTCGACCTGATCCTGCTGGACCTGCAGATGCCGCTGATGGACGGCTTTGCGGTGATGGAGGGGCTCAAGACCAATGACAAGGACGGCTACCTGCCCGTCATCGTGCTGACCGCTCAGCCGGGGCACAAGCTGCGCGCCCTGCAGGCCGGCGCCAAGGACTTCATCAGCAAACCCTTCGACCTGGTGGAGGTGAAGACGCGCATCCACAACATGCTGGAGGTGCGCCTGCTTTACCGCAAGCTGGAGGGCTACAACCAGGCCCTGGAGCAGGCGGTGCGCGAGCGCACGGCCGAGCTGCGCGAGAGCGAGGCGCGCTACCGCAGCCTCACCGAGCTGGCCTCGGACTGGTACTGGGAACAGGACGAGATGGGCGAGTTCACCAAGGTCTGCGGCCCGGTGCTGGAGATGCTGGGGCTGCGTGTCGCCGGACTGGACGGCCAGGGCGGGCAGACGCTCGCGGAGGGCTGGGACGAGGGCGAGCGCCAGGCCCTGCAGGCCAATATCGCGGCACGCCGGCCCTTCATCGACATGCTGTTTCACCATGTCGACGTGGCGACCGGCACGCGGCGCCAGTTCCGCGTCAGTGGCGAGCCGATGTTCGACCAGGGCTGCCGGCTGATCGGCTACCGCGGCGTCGGCGTCGAAGTGACGGCCGGCAAGTAGGCGCGGGCAAGGCATCCCGGTAGCTGCCCATGATCGCCACCCACAGCCTCCTGCAGAACCAGTTGCTGGCCGCACTGCCCGAGCCCGAGCGTCAAGCGCTGGGTGTGCAGCTGCGGCTGGTACCCATGCAGGTCGGCGAGCCCATCTACGAGGCGGGCCAGCCGCTGCGCCACGTCTACTTTCCGACCACCGCGGTGGTGTCGCTCTATGGCGCGCTCGCCTCGGGCGACTGCGCCGAGACCTGCGGTGTGGGCAACGAGGGCATGGTCGGCGTGTCCGCGTTCATGGGCGGGAACAGCATGCCCAGCTCGGCCATCGTGCAGTCCGCCGGCCACGGCTACCGCCTGGAGCCGCGGCTGCTGTTGCAGGCCTTCGAACGCGACCGCCACCTGCGGCAGCTGCTGCTTCGATACACGCAGGCCCTCATCACGCAGACCTGTCAGACCGCCGTCTGCTACCGCCACCACACGGTGGAGCAACAGCTCAGCCGCTGGCTGCTGGCCACCTTCGACCGCGTGCCCGCGGGCGATATGGTGATGACCCAGTCACTGGTAGCCGGCCTGCTGGGCGTGCGCCGCGAGAGCATCAGCGAAGCGGCCTGCCGGTTGCAGGAGCTGGGCTATATCCGCTACCGGCGCGGGCACCTCTGCGTGCTCGACCGCATCGGCCTTGAGTCCCGGGCCTGCGAGTGCTTTGGGGCCGTGACGGCCGAACTGCTGCGGCTGCGCGCGGGACAGCCACGCTTGCCGTCGAGCTGATGGCCAGCATGGCTGCGCGTCAGTCGGTCCTGTACGGTGTGCCGTAGAACTTGTGGATGCCGCTGGCCCAGGTGTGGTCGGACATGGTCGGCCAGCGGTTCTTGTCGAAGCCGGGCGCATCCTGCAGTACCGCCTTGGGCACGTTGAGCGTGAAACGCTTGTTGATGGTGTCCAGAGCCAGCGCTGCCCAGGGCACCGCGAACAGCTTGTCGCCCATGCCAAGCAGGCCGCCGAAGGACAGTACTGCGTAGGCCACCTTGCCGCTGCGCATGTCGATCATGAACTCCTTGATGTCGCCCAGGTCCTCGTCGTCCTTGTTGTAGACGTCGTTGCCCAGCAAGGTGTTGGCGCCCATCAGCTGCGGACCGGGGCCGTCGCTGCTGTTGGCATACATGCCGAAGTTGTCGCGTGTGACGTAGTTGGTTTCCATGATGTTTCCTTGTGTGAGTCAGGTGGCCACCATAGTCACGGGCAGGCGGCGGGTCTGTGCGTCAGCGCACGCCGTCGCAGGGGGCATCGTCACGGGCCCGGCCGCTGTGTTCGATAGCGCACGGAAAAGCGCGCACCGCACGCGTAGATTCGGCTTGCTTACCTGCCACACCCGGGTGGTGGGGCTGGGTCCAAATTTGAGGAGAACGAGATGCTCGAATCACTGATCGTCATTCTGGTGCTGCTGTGGCTGCTGGGTCTGGTGACCTCCTACACGATGGGGGGGTTGATCCATGTGTTGCTGGTGGTGGCGGTGGTGGTGCTGCTCGTGCGCGTGCTGCAGGGCCGACGCATCTGAAACCTTTGTGGGAGCTGTCATGAACACCTGGAAGATCGCTGGTATTGCCCTGTTGATTGCGGGCGTGCTGGGGCTGCTGTATGGCGGCTTCAGCTACACCAAAGAGACCCATGATCTGAAGCTGGGGCCGATTGAGTTGTCCGTGAAGGAAAAGCAGAGCGTCAACGTGCCGGTGTGGCTGGGCGTGGTGGCCATCGCGGCCGGCGCCAGCTTGCTGCTGCTGGGCGGCAGGCGTGGCTAGCAAGGCTGATCCAGCGCAAATACCTGCGCCCGAGCCGCGCCATGGGCCTTGACGCAGCGCCCGGAAAGGCGCTTACTAGCGCTGCAGCGGGGGGCCGTATGGTGGCTCGCCACTGCGACAGACGCGTCGTTTCAAGCACGCTGGAAGGAGGGTAGACCGATCGAGAAGCCGTTCCTAAAGACCTCCCCCACCATCGGCACGCAGTTGCCGACCGACATCACCCCCATGTGATGTGATGATGCAAAACGAATAGCATCACGGCATGCCCGGCTTCAGACGGCCGGGCATTGCCGTTTCTTGGGCGGCTTGTCTGCCCCCCCCCCCATCCCGACTTGCTATGCCCATGACAAGACTTCAGGCCGAACTGCAGCGTCTTTATGGTTCGCTGCCGGCCCCGCCCAGCGATGCCGACGCGAATGGGAACAAGGGCCTGCGCGCTGCGGTACTGGAACTCTCGGACCCGGCCGACTGGCAGGCCATGGGCCAGCTGTGGCGCGGCGTGCAGGCCGATCTGGGGCTGCCGGCGCCCGCCATCGCGGTGAATGGGCGCAATGGCTACCAGCTCTGGTTCTCGTTTGCGCATCCGCTGCCGGCCTCCCGGGCGGCGGCGTTTCTCGAGGGCTTGCGCCGGCGCTATCTGGGGGATCTGCCCGCAGCGCGGCTGACCTGCCTGCCGGCGCGTGCCGGTGCCGACGCGGCGGCGCTGAGCCTGCCACCGCAACAGCTGACGCCCGAGCGCTGGTCGGCCTTTGTGGCCCCGGACCTGGCGCCGGTGTTTGCCGAGGAACCCTGGCTGGACACCGCGCCCGGCATGGACGGCCAGGCGGATCTGCTGGCGCGCCTGCAAAGCATCACCGGTGCCGAGCTCGGCGCGGCGCTGCAAGGCCTGGGCGGCGTGCCGGCCGCGGCGCTGCCGGTTGAAGGCGCTGCCGGCGCGGCCGACTCGGCCACCGACACGCCGATGCAGCAGGCCAGTGGCTTTCTGCTCGCGGTCATGAAGGACGAGAGCGTGGCCCTGGCGCTGCGCATCGAGGCGGCGAAGGCGCTTTTGCTTACTTGTTGCTGCTGCCGTTCACCGCGTCCTTGAGCGCCTTGCCGGGCGTGAACTTGGGGACATTCGAGGCCGGGATCTCCAGCGCCTCGCCGGTGGCGGGGTTCTTGCCGGTGCGGGCGGCGCGCGCGCTGACCTTGAAATTGCCGAAACCGAGGATGGCGACGGTATCGCCAGCGGCCAGCGCTTCGGTGATCGTGCCCAGGGCGGCGTCCAGCATGCTGGCGGCGGCCGCGCGGGTGACGCCACTCTTGGTGGCGATGCTTTCGATCAGTTCACTTTTGTTCATCAGAGTTCCATTGGCTACATCAGGGAAGAAATTCCCCTGAGGGGGCGGCGATTATCAGCGCAGCGGAGAGGCCGTAGAGCGCCAGCATTCCCATCACATGGCCGATCGCGACTCCGGGTTCGCCGGACTCGATGCGCGCGATGGTCTGCACATGCACGCCCAGCCGCGCCGCCGCCACGGCCTGGCCCTCGCCGGCGCGCAGGCGCGCCTGCTTGGCGGCCGCCCCGATGTTCTTGATGGTCTGGAGCGCGTCGCCGTCGATCTCCGCCGAAATTCGCTTGCCTTGTGCCATCGGCGCATTGTCGCCGCTGAGCGGCGCCGGCCGCAGCGCAGAGAGGTGGCCTAATGCTGGGTGAACCTGGACGATTTGGTTTGTTTTGTGGACGTTAGGGCGCGTATCGTATTGGTCGGCGCTGGACACTGGGTGGACCCAAACCACTATCGCAAGGAGTGCTTACATGACACGCGCCTTTCTTCCCACCCTCGCCATGGCCCTCTGCCTTGGCAGCACGCTGGCCCCGGCGCTGGCGCATGAGCAGGCTCAGCCCGAGCTGATCAGCAGCCCGCGCAAGCCCGGCGTCAGGCCCAGCTTCGACATCGTGCATACCCGCATCCGCACCGAGGGTCAGCTGGCCGTGTTCGAGATGGCGGTGTCCGGCCGGGCCGGCGCGAGCAAGCCCAGCGCCAGCGGCAAGCTGGCCGGCAGCACGGTGTTCTCCTATGTCTGGCCCACCAGCCTGGACCCGGCGACGGTGGGCTTCGAGTCCAAGGCCGGCATCCTGGCGTTGGCGGTGACCGCGCACCCCGATTTCGACGACACGCCGCTGTTCGATGAGGATGGCGACGGCAATACCGGCAATGACGGCCGGCTCTGGCACTCGCACTGGGTGGTGCTGCAGCCCGACGCAGCCTGCGGCAAGGAGGGCGCACTCAAGGTGGTGGACATCCCGGAGGGCGCCAAGCCGCGCCTGCCAAAGACCTGGCCGGGCCTGCCCATGCTGATCGACAGCCCGGGCTGGAGCCCGGTGTTCAAGGGCCGCAGCCTGACGGTGCGCGTGCCCTTCGACGATATCGGCGTGCTGGAGTCCGCCGGCTTCGACGGCGTGACGGCGGCCTTGCGCGTCAACGCCAGCGTGCACAGCCCGCTGCTGTGCGTGGTGGATGTGTTCAAGCTGGCGTCGGGCAATCTGAGCCTGCCCGGGCGGGTCGGGCGCCGCTGAGGGTCAGGTCTTGCCAGGCCGGTCGGTGCGCGTGCGCTGCCCCTCCACCTTCCAGCGCTCGCGCCGCGCGCGCAGTGCGTGCTGGGCGCGGTACTGCGCCGGCGGCAGCGCCTCGTGGCGGGCAAAGATGCGGCGGAACGCCGCCTGGTCGGCATAGCCGCAGGCGCGCGCGATGGTGGGGATGCTGTCCAGCGTGGTCTCCAGCAGGATGCGCGCGCGTTTGCAGCGCTGCTGCTGCACATAGTCCAGCGGCGTCATGCCCAGCACCTGCTGGAAATGCCGCAGCAGCGTGCGCGCGCTCACGGCCGCCGCCTGTGCCACCTCGTCCAGGCGGTAGGGCCGCTCCAGATGGGCGTCCAGCCAGGCCAGCGCGCGTGCCATCACGCTGTCGCGGGTGGTCGAGAAATGGCCTTGCTGGCGCGTCAGCAGCGCCGCGGCATGGCGGGTCGCGTCGTGCTGGAACAGATTGGCACACACCTGCGTCAGCGCCGGCGGCAGGCAGCGCCCGAACCAGGCCAGCATCACGGGCGTGAGCGCCTCGTTCAGGCCTCCCGTGATGAGCGGCCCATCCTCGCAATGCCCGTGCTCCGAGCTCAGCGCGAGTTGCGGGAAGTCGCTCACAAAGCCTGAGATCAGGTACCAGGGAACGGCCACCTGGCGCCCCTGCAGCGCCGCGCCGTCGGGCAGCAGCCAGGCGCCGTTGCCCAGGGTCAGCAGGGTCTCGCCGCGCTCCAGGCATTGTCGGGCATGCGCGCGCACCCGCGGCAGCGCTCGCGCCGCGGCGCGCAGGGCCGGCACGTTGTGGGTGTAGAAGCCGGGCATGAAGCAGGCGCGCCGCGCCGCCGGCAATACAGCGTCCGCCAGCGCCGGCCCCTGGCAATAGGGGCCCAGCAGCGGATCGGTGCTGGACACCGGTTGCGCCTCGGCGTCCAGCAACTGCCAGCTCGCCACCATGGCGCCACTGCCCTGCTGCAGCAGGACCACGGTGTTGAGCATGCGCAGCATGTCCACCGCGGCCAGCGAGAGGCCCAGCATGGCGCCGGGAAAGGCGAACACATCCAGATGAATGGGGCGATCGGGCATGGCGATATTGGCTCATAGCTTGGCCATATTCGCAATTGGCGGAGTGCCGGGGGCGCCCTAGCATCGCTCGTGCCTTCCATCCATCCGCCATGAACCGCCCGATGCAAAACCACATGCTCAAGAACTGCCCCGCTGGCCTGCCGCTGACGCTGGGCCTGGCCGCCACGCTGGTGCTGGCCGGCTGCGGCGGTGGCGACACCGGGGGCGCGCCGCCAGCCGAAACCGAGACCATCAAGGTGGAAATCCGCCGCACCGGTTTCGGCGTGCCGCATATCGTTGGCAAGGACCTGCGCAGCGCCGCCTACGGCCTGGCCTATGCCTATGCGCAGGACAATATCTGCATCGCCGCGGACCGGCTGCTCACGGTGGCGGGCGAGCGCTCCAAATACCTGGGCGGCAGCGCCATGGTGGCCGCGGGCTCCAGCCTGAGCAATCTGCGATCCGACTTCTACTACCGCAACATCCTCGATCAGGCGGCCGTGGACAAGGCGTTTGCGGCTGCGGGCCAGCCCGCCAAGGACGCGATAGCGGGTTATGTGGCCGGCTACAACCGCTTTCTGCTCGACGCCAAGCCGACCGACTTCGGCGACTGCGCCGGCGCCGCCTGGGCCAAGCGTCCAGTCAGCGAGATGGATCTGAAGCGGCATCTGCTGGCGCTGGCCACCAACTCGGGTGCGGGCGCCTTCATCGCGGCGATCGCCGATGCCCAGCCGCCGGCACCCGCCCTGGCCAGTGCCGGCACGCTGCGACCGCCGCAGCTGGCCCGTATCGGCCGCTCGGCGCAGCAGCTGGCGCGCCTGATGGACGCGAACCCGCTGGGTAGCAACGGCCAGGCCTTTGGCAGCGAGGCCAGCGAGGGCGGGCGCGGCGTTCTGTTCGGCAATCCGCACTTCCCCTGGAGCGGCACGCTGCGCTTCTACCAAAGCCATGTGAAAGTGCCGGGCCAGTACGACGTGATGGGCGCCGGCCTGGGCCTGGTGCCGCTGCCCCAGATCGGTTTCAACGCGGATCTGGCCTGGACCCACACCGTCTCCACGGGGCGCCGCTTCACCCTGTTCGAGCTCACGCTCAAGGATGGCGCCTACCTTGTCGATGGCGTGGCCAGACCCTTGAGCAAGAAGGAGGTCACGGTGGAGGTGCTGGAGAACGGCGTGCTCACGCCGCAGACGCGCAGCTTCTACGCCAGCCACCATGGCCCGCTGCTGGTCTCCAGCGCCCTGGGCGCCAGCTGGACGCCCACCAAGGCCTACGCCCTGCGCGATGCCAATCTGGACAACGGGCGCGTCGTCGATCAGGTCTGGGACTTGGGCCGGGCCAGCACGGTCGAGCAGCTGCGCGACATCAGCGCCAGGCGCATGGGGGCGCCCTGGGTCAATACCATCGCGGCCGACCGCGCCGGCAAGGCCTTTTACGGGGATCTTTCGGTGGTGCCGAATGTGAATGCGGCGCTGTCGGCCAAATGCGCCAACTCGCCCCAGGCGCAGGCGCTGGCCGCCGCGCGCACCTATCTGCTCGACGGCAGCCGCGCCGAATGCGATTGGCCGGTCGATGCCGCTGCGGCCTCGCCCGGCATCATGGCCGCGGCCGCACTGCCGACCCTGCTGCGCACGGACTATGTGAGCAATAGCAACGAGAGTGCCTGGCTCGCCAATCCGGCCCAGCTCAGCACCGGCTTCTCGCCCCTGGTAGGCGATCAGGCGCGCACGCAGTCGCTGCGCACCCGCATGGCCTTCACCCAGATCCTGGAGCGGCTTGCCGGCAGCGACGGGCAGGCGGGCAACAAGGTCTCGCCCGACAAGCTGGAGTTCAGCTTCTTCCAGAACCGCATGATGAGCGCGGAGTTGCTGATGCCAGGCCTGCTGACGCTGTGCAACACGCCCGCGGCCGCCGCCGCGGTGGCCAGCAATGGCAGCACCATCAACCTGGGCCCGGCCTGCGCGGTGCTGGCCGGCTGGGATAGACGCGCCAAACGCAGCAGCGTGGGCACGCCCTTGTTCCGCGAGTTCTGGCGCCGTGCGCAGGCGATACCGAATCTCTACGAGACGCCCTTCGACGCTGCCAAGCCCATCACCACGCCAAGCAATCCGGCCATCAGCAAGCCGGCGGTGGCCACCGCGATGCTGAAGGCCCTGGCCGATGGCGTGCTCGCCTTGAATGCCGCCGGCGTGCCGCTGAGCGAGCCGCTGGGCTCGGTGCAGTATGTGACGCGTGGCGGCCAGCGCATCCCGATCGAGGGCGGGGACGAGTTCGAGGGCGTGTTCAACAAGATGACGCCGCCGGGGCTGGGTGCCGGTGGCTATACCAGCATGCTGAGCGGCTCCAGCTATATCCAGATCGTCGGCTTCGATGCCGACGGGCCGCAGGCCCGTGGCCTGCTCACCTACAGCCAGTCCACCAATCCGGCCTCGCCCTACTATGCCGACCAGACGCAGCAATTCAGCAACGCGGCGCTGGTGAAACTGCCATACCGCGAGAGCGAGATTGCCGCCGACCCCAAGCTCACGGCCCCGCTGCTGCTGATCGAGAAATAGGCGCCGCGATTGCATGCCCAAGCCAGTAGATCCGACCCGGCGCGGCGCACTGGCCCTCGGCCTTGGCCATGCCCTCGGGCTGGGCGCGGCATGGCCCGCGGGCGCGGACGCGGCACGAGGCATCACGCTGCTGGTGCCCTATCCCGCCGGCGGTGCCTCGGATGCGCTGGCACGGCAGCTGGCACCCGAGCTGGCGGCCGCATTGGGCCGGCCGGTGCAGGTGGTGAATGTGAGCGGTGCGAGTGGCGCGCTGGCGGCGCAGAAGCTGCTGGCGGCGCCGGCCGATGGCAGCACCCTGATGTTGCTGTCGTCCAGCGAGACCATCCTGCCGCCGCTGCTGATGCCCGGCGTGAAGTACCGCGCCGAGGACTTCACCCTGCTGGTGGGGCCGCTCTCGGTGCCCCTGGCCTTGCTGGCGCGGCCGGGCCTGCCGGCCCAGCATGTCGACGCCTTGCTGGCCCATGCGCGCCAGCCGGGCCAGCCCTCCTTGCGTTATGGCAGCCTGGGTCACGGCTCGGTGTCGCACCTGGCGGCACTCGACTTCGAACGCCTGACCGGTCTCGAGATGGTGCATGTGCCCTACCGTGGCGGTGCGCCCTTGAGCATGGCCCTGGCCGGCGAGCAACTGGACATCTGCTTCATGCCGTTTGCCGCGGGCAGCGCCAGGCTGGCCGAGCAGGGCCGGATCAAGGTGCTGGGCCTGAGCGGCCCGAGCAGCGCGGCGCAGCAGGCCGCGTATGCGCGGCTGGCCGACCACCCGCAGTTGCGCGGCTTTGCCCATGCGGCCTGGACCTCATTCGCCGTTGCGGCCGCAACGCCGGCCGCGCTGGCGCAGACACTCAACCAGAGCCTGAACCGCATCCTGCAGCTGCCGGCGATGCAGCAGGCCGCCATCAGCATGGGCGCGCCGCTGCCGGCCCCGGCCAGCCTGGCCGAGGCCGCGGCCTTCTACCGCAGCGAAGTCGCGCGGGTGCGCGCGCTGGCACGGGCGTTGCCCGTCAGGCTCGACTAAACCTGACCGGCCGAGACGATGGGCCCGCTGGGCGAGCCATCGCCGGGTTCCGGGTTCAGGGCAAAGGCGGCGGTGTCCTGCTGATGGCACGGGCTACGCAGGCCGGCGCGGCTTGGATGCAAGTCCGACCAAGGCGCAGGGTGGGCTGCGTCCGCTTGCGCCATGCCGGCGTACAGGACTGCAGTGGGCGCAGGAGTTGCCCACCCCATCAAGGAGACCCAGATGCGAACTGCACTTCCCACCCTGCGATTGCTGAGCTTCAGCGCAGCCGCCATGCTGGCCGCCACCGTGGCCCTGGCCTCCAGCCACCGCGAGGCGCCCTTCATCACCACCGCGCCCAAGGTCGATGCCAGCGACTTCTATATGTTCATGAGCTACGAACAGGGCCGTGGCGACTACGTCACCCTGATCGCCAACTACCTGCCGCTGCAGGATGCCTATGGCGGCCCCAACTTTTTCGCGCTGGACCCGAATGCGCTCTACGAGATCCATCTCGACACCAATGGCGATGCCAAGGAAGACATCAGCTTCCAGTTCCGCTTCAAGAACAAGCTCAACAGCGTCGCCCTCACCATCGGCGACAAGAGCGTGCCCATCCCGCTGATACAGGCGGGCACCATCAGCGAGCCGCGTGCCGCGGCGCTGAACGTGAACGAGAGCTACACCCTGGACATCGTGCGCGGCGACCGCCGCAGCGGCCAGCGCCAGGCAGTCACCAATGCCAGCAATGGCGCGGCCAGCTTCGACAAGCCGGTGGACAACATCGGCAAGAAGACCATCGCCAACTACGAGGCCTATGCGGCCAAGCACATTTACACCGTCAACATCCCCGGCTGCGTCATGCCCGGCCGGGTCTTCGTGGGCCAGCGCAAGGACCCCTTCGCCGTCAATCTGGGCACCATCTTCGATCTGGTGAACGCCCCGGTGTCGGTGATCACCGACCCGACCCTGATCGGTGCCGTGCCCAACCAGTTGGACGACAAGAACGTCAGCACCCTGGCCCTGGAGGTGCACAAGAGCTGCCTGGCCAGCGCCAGCGAGCCGGTGATCGGCGGCTGGACCACCGCCAGCCTGCGCCAGGCGCGCGTGCTCGACCCGTCACCCAAGCCCGGCCTGCAGAACACCGACAAGGCCGGCGGCGCCTGGGTGCAGGTCTCGCGCCTGGGCATGCCGCTCGTCAACGAGGTGGTGATAGGCCTGCCCGACAAGGATCGCTTCAACAGCTCCAAGCCCAAGGATGACGCGCAATTCGCAAATTACGTCACCAACCCGACCCTGCCGGCCCTGATCGAGACGGTGCTGTCCATTCCCGGCACGGCGCCCAAGAACCTGCCGCGTACCGATCTGGTGACGGCCTTCCTCACCGGCATCAAGGGCGTCAACCAGCCCGCCAATGTGGTGGCCTCGGAGATGCTGCGCCTCAACACCAATATCGCGCCGGTGCCCTTCGCGCAGCAGAACCGGCTGGGCATCGTCGGCAACATCCTGGCCGGTGGCAATGACAACGCCGGTTTCCCGAACGGCCGCCGCCCCAAGGACGATGTGGTGGACGTGGCCCTGGTGGCGGTGATGGGCGGGCTGTGCATGGCCAATGGCGACAACAATGCGCTCGGCTTCGGTGCCAACTGCAAGCCCGCCAATGTGCCGCTGGGCGCCACCTCGCTGAAGCTGCACGACGCGGTGGACCAGGCCACGGTGCCGCTGCTGAGCAGCTTCCCCTATCTCTACACGCCCATCGCCGGCACCAACTGAGGAGGGCGCCATGAAGCTAAGCACGCACATCCTTGCCCTGCTCGCCAGCGGCCTGCTGGCCGCCTGCGGCGGCAGCGACTACGAGGCCCCGCCGCCACCGCCACCACCACCGCCGCCGCCGCCGGTGGTGATGATCACCGAGGTGCCGGACTCGGCACTGGCCTCCTCCGGCGCCTATACCCAGTTCACGCTGGAGCGCAGCCAGGCGGCCGGCGAGAGCGACGAGCCCCTGGGTGCCGACAAGGTCGCGATGCCGCCGGCCAGCGAAAGCGACGAACCCGTGGCGCTGGGCTGAGGCTTCGATGCGCAGACGGTTGAGCCTCATCGTCATCATGCTGCTGCTCAGCCTGCGCGGGCTGGCCAGCCCCTACACGCCGCAGGCGGACGAGGAGGTGCTGGAGCAGCTGCCGCGGCGCCTGGCGGCCGTGCCACGCCAGGGCCTGGAGCTGCCGCAGGCGCTGGGCCTGGCGCAGGTGGCCCTGCAGCGTGCGCGTCAGGAGGGCGACCCGCGCGAGCTCGGCCGGGCCCAGGCGCTGCTGGCGCCCTGGTGGCGGCTGGCCGCGCCGCCTCCCGCGGTGCGCCTGCTGCGCGCCAGCATGCTGCAGACCCAGCATCAGTTCGATGCCGCCCTGCAGGATCTGGACGCGCTGCTGGCAAGTGCCGCCACCCCCCTGGCCCTGCGCGCCCAGGCCGAGCTGACGCGGGCCGCCGTGCTGCAGCTGCGCGGCCGTTGGCCCGAGGCGCGCGCCGCCTGCGGCCGCCTGGCCGGTCTCGGCTACGCCAGCCTGGGTGCCGGGGTACAGCTGCATGGCCGTGTCTGCCTGGCCGAGCTGGACAGTCTGCAAGGCCGCGGCGAGGCCGATATGGACGATGCGGCCGCCGCGCTGGCGCAGCTGGCCCGCTATCCGCAGGCGCCCGCGGCCTGGATCCTCTTGCTGCGCGCCGAGCTGGCCGAGCGCCGCGGCCTGGCCGAGGCCGCGGCGCTGTACGCCCAGGCGCTGCAGGCCGAGCCGTCCATCTACACGCGGGCGGCCTTGGCCGACTGGCTGCTGGGCCAGCGCCGCTGGGCCGACGCCGCCGCGCTGGTGCTGGCCCATGGCGCCGAGCCGACGCGCCTGCCAGATCTGCCAGACGCGCTGCTGCTGCGCCTGGCGATTGCCTGGCGTGCCGGCGGCGATGCCCGCGCCGCCGTGGCTGCCGCGCAGCTGCAAGAGCGCTTCGATGCCGCCGCCCTGCGCGGCGACGGCATCGCGCATGCGCGCGAACATGCCCGCTACGCCCTCGATGTGCGCCCCGACGCTGCCGAGGCCCTGCGGCAGGCGCTGGCGAACTGGAGCCTGCAACGCGAGCCGGCCGACGCCTGGCTGCTGTGGCGCGCGGCGCAGCTGCCGGCGGCGCCCAAGCCACTGGCGGCGCAGGCACGCCAGGCCTTCGAGCAGTTCCGGCGCGAGACCGGGCTGCAGGATGCGCGCTGGAGCGCTGCCTCATGAAGCGGGCCTTGATGCTGTCGTTGTTGCTGCAGCTGCTTTGCGCCGGGGCCGCCCAGGCCCACAAGGCCAGCGATGCCTATCTGATTCTTGAGGCCGATGCCATGGGGCTCAGCCAGCGCGTCGACATCGCGCTGCGCGATCTGGACCGCGAGTTGCAGCTGGACGCGGATGAAAACGGCCAGCTCAGCTGGGGCGAGCTGAGGGCGCGCGCCGCCGAGATCGACCAGCTGGCCCGGCAAGGCCTGGGGCTGACGCTGACCGATGCCGATGGCGGCCGCTGCACGCCCGAGGCCCTGGCCCCGCTGCAGATCGAAACCCGCAGCGACGGCCGCTACGCCGTGCTGCAGCGGCGCTGGCAATGCCGCGCCCCCGCGCAAGACCTGACCCTCAGCTACCGGCTGTTTGCCGACAGCGACCCCACACATCGTGGCGTGCTCAGCCTGCGTGGGCCGGCCGGCGCCGCGCAGACCCTGGTGCTCGCCCCCGACGGCCAGGCCACGCAGCTGCGTCTGGGCGCGCCACTGGGCTTGCTGAGCCTGCTGCGCGATGGCGTGCACCATATCTGGATCGGCCTGGACCACATCCTCTTCCTGCTCGCGCTGCTGCTGCCGGCGGTGCTGGTGCGGGAAAAGAACGGCAGCTGGCGGCCCGCCACGCATTTGAAGCCGGTGCTGCTGGACGTGCTGGGCCTGGTGAGCGCCTTCACGCTGGCGCACAGCATCACGCTGGCGCTGGCGGCCTTCGAGATCGTGAACCCGCCCGCGCGCTGGGTCGAGTCGCTGATTGCCGCCTCGGTGCTGGTGGCGGCGCTGAACAATCTCTGGCCGGTGCTGCTGCACGGCCGCTGGCGCCTCACCCTGGTGTTCGGCCTGGTGCATGGCTTCGGCTTTGCCAGCGCGCTCAAGGAGCTGGGCCTGCGGCGCGAGGCGCTGGCCGCGCCGCTCGTGATGTTCAACCTGGGCGTGGAGCTTGGCCAGCTGGCCGTGGTGGCGGCCTTCTTCGCGCTCGCCTGGGGCCTGCGGCATCGCCGTGTGTTCTACCCGCGCTGGGTGCTGGGCAGCGGCTCGGCCATGATCGCGCTGCTGGCGCTGGCCTGGTTGGCGGAGCGCAGCCTGGACCTGCAGTTGCTGGGCGTTTGAGCGCTGGCCGGGCTGGCGTCCGCAGCATGGAGGATGAGCGCGCGGCACAAGCCGGCTATAAAGGGCTCCCTCCCATGCTCGATGAGGAACATTGCCATGCGTGCTATTTTCCATGTGCTGTTTTGCGGCGCCTGCCTGGCCGGTTTTGATGCTTCGGCCCAGGAGTTCCCTGAGCAGGCGCAAGCGCCCAGCGCCGCGGAGTTGCAGCGGCACATGGCGGGCAAGACCTTCGAGGTCAAGCTGGCCGATGGCGGAAGCTGGCGTGTGCAGTACAAGGCGAACGGCTATTTCTACCTGAACACCAGCCAGGGCATGAACGATTCCGGGGACTGGCGCGCCGAGGATGGCCGGCTGTGCAGCAAGGGCATGAAGATAGGCAGTTCCTGCAACGAGGTGCGCATGGCAGGCGAGGTGCTGCTGCTGAAACGCGACAGCGGCGAGATCGTGCAATTCCTGGCGCGTTAGCAAGAAGGCCTCGCCATGCCACGCGTTTGCTGCGCATGCTTGCTGGCGCTGTGTTGCCTGGCGGCGCAGGCCCGCCCACCGACGCTGCAGGACGAGCAACTGGTGGAGACGGGCTGGCTCACCAGCAACCGGGCCTTGCTGATGGTGCCCGATCGGCCGCGCGCCCTGGCCCTGCTGTTTCCAGGCGGCGGCGGTGATCTGGGCCTGAGTGGCGGCCGCGGCATGGTCAACTTTGGCAGCCAGCTGTATATGAACTTCCTGGTCGCGGCGCGCGGCTTGTTCTTCGAGCGCGACCTTGCCGTGCTGATCATCGATGCGCCCGGCGGGCGCGCGATGTCGGCGCAGCAGCGCCTGGGCGCGCTGGGCCAGCTGCCAGGGCTGCTGGCCCAGGCGCGCAAGCTGGCGCCGCTGCTGCAGGACCTGCCGGTCTGGGCGCTGGGCACCAGTGCCGGCACCATCAGCGTGGCCGGGCTGATCGAGCAGGCGCCCGATTACCTGGCCGGGGTGGTGCTGAGTTCGTCGATCACGCAGGGTGCGGGCGAGGGCGGACAGTGGAACAGTGCGAACCCGCAGGGTATTGCCAGCATGAGGCTGGACCGCTTCGAGCGGCCGGTGCTGGTGCTGGCGCATCGGGATGACCAATGCCGGTACACGCCGCCGGCCGATGCCGCGCTGCTGGACGCCCGGTTTGTGCGCAGCGTGCGGCACCGGGCGCTGGTGCTGGAGACGCCGTCCCGGACCTTTGGCGATCCCTGCGGCCCCAACTCGCCACATGGTTTTGCCGAGCTGGAGAGCGAGGCGGTCGAGTCGATGGTTCGCTTCATGCTCGACTGAAGCCCGGGTGCCCGGGTCATGCGGGGCTGGATGCTTGCCAGCCGCCCAGCAGCTGCTGCGCCAGCTCGCCCAGCAAGCGCAACGCTTGCGCGCGCTGTGCGTCCAGCGGGTGTGCGGCACTCAGGCGCAGGCAATGGTCGAACTGGGTGCCCATGCTGAACACGGCGCCGGGCATGAAGTTGATGCCCTGCGCGCGCGCCAGCTCCAGCAGGACGCAGGTGTCCAGCGGGGCCGGCAGCTCGACCCACAGCACATAGCCGCCCGCACCGGTGCTGACGCGCGTGCCCGCCGGGAAATGCGCCAGCGCGGCCCGCTCGTAGGCCTGCACCTGCGCCGTCAGGCAGCGGCGCAGGCGGCGCAGATGGGTGTCGAAACCACCGCTGGCCATGAAGGCGGCCAGCACCTCGTCCATGCTGCTAGGCAGCAGCTCGCCGTGCACCGCACGTGCCGCGCGCAGCTGCAGATGGTGGCGTGCGCTGGCGATATAGCCCAGGCTGTAGCCGGGGCCGGTGATGCAGGCGAGGCTGCCGCAATAGAGCACGCGCTCGTCGCTGTCGAAGGCCTTCACCGGCGCGGGCCGCTGTGTGCCGCGGTAGAGCTCGCCCATCATGTCGCACTCGATCAGCGGCAATTCATGCCGGCTCAGCAGCGCCGCCAGGCCCTGCTTGGCGGCGTCGCCGAGCAGGCCGGCGTTGGCGCGGTGAAAGCTGGGCTCGGCCACCAGCACGGCGATGCGCTCCCTGGCCAGGGCCGCGTCCAGCGCCGGCAGGTCCAGGCCGCCCTGGCTGTCGGCGGACAGCTCCAGCACGTGCAGGCCCAGGCTGGCGATCAGCTCCAGGGCGCGCAAGGGCGCCGGCGTGCTCAGGGCCACCAGATCGCCAGGCTGGGTGAGCAGGCGCAGGCAGAGCTGCAGCGATTCGCCCTCGCCCTGGGTGAGCACAATGTCCTCGGCGCCGAACCGGCAGCCCATGCGCGGCGCGCGCAGCGCCAGTTGCTCGCGCAAGGCCGCGCTGCCATAGACCGAGCCGGTGGCCAGCAGGCCGCGCTGACTGCGCAATTGCTGGCCAGCCAGGCGTGCCAGAGCCGGCAGTGGCAGCAGTGATGCGGGCAGGCCCAGGTGGCCCAGCGAGAGCAGCCCGGGCTGCGAGGCGGCGAGCTCCATCAGGCGTTTGCGGCGGCCCGCCAGCGCGATGACCTCGGCCGCCGGCGCACAGCCGGGCACAGGCATTGCCGCACAGGCGAAAAAGCCGCGCCGCGGCCGCGCTTCGATCAGGCCGGCGTCTTCCAGCTCATGCAGGGCATGGGTGACGGTGGCCAGGCTGGCCGCATGCGCGCTGCAAAGCTGCCGCACCGAGGGCAGTTGGCTGCCCGGAGGGTAGCGGCCTGAGCGCAGATCCTGGGCGAGCGCTTGAGCCAAGCTGCGGTAGCGATGGGGACGGGTGCTCACGGGATGGGGCTTGCTGGGGGAGCGACACGATAGCGCCTTTCGGCAATGAACAGCCATTGCTGTGTTGGGCGGTGATCAGGCCGTGCCACCTCCATGCAGTGCAAGGCGGTGGCCTTGGCAAGCAGAGCAGACCCAATGGCTGCTCCGTGCCGGCTTCGGTCGCTTCGGCGTCTGTATCGATCACGGCATGTGGTGCCTGACTCTGTTCCGCGCCGCCCGCGCTTCCTAGACTGCGCCGCTTCCAACTACACGAAGGAGTGAACACCGATGCTGCAGTTCTGGGGGCGTGTGCAGGCCTGCGCCATGCCGGTGCGCTTGTTGATGTTGAGCGAGATGTTTCACCTGCTGGCCAACGCGGTGGGGCAGCTGGCGCTGAGCTGGTGGATTGCGCAGCGCGGCGGTGCGGCGGATCTGAGCCGTTATGGCGCCTTGATGGCGGCTTGCAGCCTGCTGGCCATGCCCCTGCTTTCGCCCCTGGGCGACCGCTGGCCCAAGCGCCGGCTGATACGCCTGGGCAAGCTCTTGCTGCTGCTGGATGCGCTGGCGCTGTGGCTGCTGGCCTGCAGCGCTGTCTACAGCCTGGCCCTGCTGTGCGCCTGCAGCCTGCTCTCCATCGTGGCCAATGCCGCGCTGCTGCCGGCCCAGGCCAGCATCCTGGCGGAGCTGGTGCCGGCCGCCGAGCTGCCCGCGGCGATACGCCTGCGCCGTGGCGCGCAGGCCCTGGGTGGCCTGCTGGGCCCAAGCCTGGCCGGCGCCGCCCTGGCCTTGGGGGATATGCGCCTGGCCCTGGGCCTGAACCTGGCGATGTTCGCCATCGCGGCCCTGGCCGGCTGGTGCCTGGCAGAGCCCAGCCATGCGTCGGCGCCCGCGCCGCATGCTGCCTGGCTGGCTGATCTGCGCGCCGGCCTGCGTGCCAAATGGGGCGTGCCGCTGGACCGCTGGTGGACGCTCACCGGGGCGCTGATGATGGTGTTTCTGCTGCCCGCCATTGGCATGCTGCTGCCGCTGCGGGTGCAGGCATTGGGTCTCTCGGCGCTCTGGTTCGGCGCCTGCACGGCGGCGCTGTCGCTTGGGCTGTTGCTGGGCGTGGCGGGCCTGGCTGACCTGCTGATGGCGCGGCTCGATCGGGTGCGTGCGATGGCCGCCGCGCTGGCCCTGTGCGGCTTGGCCGTGGCGGGCATAGGCCTGGTCGACTGGGCGCCGGGCCTGCTGCTCTTGTTTGCGGCGATCGGCCTGGGCATGTCGGTCACCCAGCTGGTGGGCCAGACGCACCGCACGCTGGCCATACCCGAGGCGTTTCGCGCGCGCATGGCGGCCGGGCAGCTGGCCCTGGCCCAGGTGGCCGCGGCCCTGGCACCGCTGCTGGCCGGCCTGCTGCTGCAGCATTGGGCGGTGGCCAGCGTCTATCTGCTGCTGGCCCTGGGCTTTGGCTTCAGCGGCTTGTTGCTGCTGCTGGTGCCGGGCCTGGCGCCCTTCCTGCGCATGGACCATGCGGACGCGCAGGGCTGGTACGGGCGGCGCTACCCGGAGGCGTTTGCGCCGCCGCGAGCCTAGCCCGCGCTGATGCGCTGCGCCAGATGCGCCAGCGCCTCTTCCACCTGATCCACCAGCACCAGACAGAGGTCGCCGGGCTGCAGGCGCTCCAGCGCGGTGTCGATGGCGAGGAACTCGCCGCGGATCTCGTCGATGCGGCTGGTGCGCTTGGCGCCCTCCAGGCCCTGGCGCAAGAGCGCCAGCACCTCGCCGTCCTCGCGGCCGCGCTGGCAGGCGTCCTGGAACAGCAGCACCTCGTCGAAGGCCTCGCCGAGGATCTGGGTCTGGATGCGGATGTCCTCGTCGCGGCGATCGCCGGCGCCCGAGATCACCACCGAGCGCTTGCTGGCCGGCATGGCCTGCACCGCGGCCACCAGGGCGCGCATGGCGTCGCCGTTGTGACCGTAGTCGGCGATCACGGTGGCGCCGCGGTAGTCCATCACATTGAAGCGGCCGGGCGCGTTGTCGGCATCGTTGGCAAAGCTGCCGACGCCGCGGCGTATGGTGTCCCAGTCCAGGCCCACGCCCCAGGCCGCCGCCACCGAGGCCATCGCGTTCTCGACCTGGAAGCCTATGGTGCCGTGGCGGGTGATGGGAATGTCGCGCAGCGGGATGCTTTCGCGCCAGGAGCCCTGCGCGGCCACCAACTGGTCGCCGTCCACATAGACGCAGCGCTTGCCCTGGGCGCGGTGCGTGGCCATCAGCGGGTGGTGGCGGTCGGCGGCGAAATAGATGATCTGGCCCGGGCAGACGCTGGCCATATTGGCCACCACCGGGTCAGCGGCATTCAGCACCGCATAGCCGCTGGGCGCCACGTTCTGCACGATCACGCGCTTCACCAGGGCCAGCTCTTCCACGGTGTTGAGGAAGTTCATGCCCAGGTGGTCGCCCTCGCCGAGGTTGGTGACCACCGCCACCTGGCAGCGATCAAAACCCAGGCCCTCACGCAGCACACCGCCGCGCGCGGTCTCGAACACGGCCGCTTCCACGTCCGGGTGCATCAGCACATTGCGCGCGCTCTTGGGGCCCGAGCAATCGCCGCTGTCGATCTGGCGGCCGTCCACATAGACGCCGTCGGTATTCGTCATGCCCACGCGCAGGCCCATGGTGGCGAACAGATGGGCGATCAGGCGCGAGGTGGTGGTCTTGCCATTCGTGCCGGTGACGGCCACCACTGGGATGCGGCCGTCCTCGCTCTTCTGGCCATGGCCGTAGAGGTGGCTGATGATGGCCTCGCCGACATTGCGGCCCTTGCCATAGCTGGGCGAGAGATGCATGCGCAGGCCCGGCGCGGCGTTCACCTCGACGATGCCGCCGCTCTGTTCTTCGAGCGGGCGCAGCACGCTCTCGGCCACCACGTCCACGCCGCAGACATGCAGGCCCACCACCTGGGCGGCGGCCACGGCGCGCGCCGCCACATCCGGGTGCACATCGTCCGTCACATCGGTGGCGGTGCCGCCGGTGGAGAGGTTGGCGTTGTTGCGCAGCACCACGCGCCGGCCCTTCTCGGGCACCGACTCGGGGCTCAGGTCTTGCTGGGTGAGGCGCGCCACGGCGATGTCGTCGAAGCGGATCTTGGTGAGCGAGGTGGCATGGCCGTCGCCGCGCTTGGGGTCGGCATTGACCTTGTCGACCAGCTGCTTGACGGTGTGCACACCATCGCCGATCACATGCGGGGGGTCGCGGCGCGCGGCGGCGATGAGCTTGTCGCCGATCACCAAGAGGCGGTAGTCGCTGCCGGGCAGGAATTTCTCCACCATCACCTGGCCGATCTCGTCGGCGGCCTTGTAGGCCTCGTCCAGTTGCTGGCGCGTCGTCACGTTGACGGTCACGCCCTTGCCCTGGTTGCCGTCCACCGGCTTCACCACCACCGGCAGGCCGATGTCCTGGGCCACCGCCCAGGCCTCGTCGGGCGAATCCACCGGCGCACCGATGGGCACCGGCACGCCGGCCGATTGCAGCAGGCGCTTGGAGAGGTCCTTGTCTTGCGCAATCGATTCGCTCACCGCGCTGGTGGCGTCGACCTCGGCGGCCCAGATGCGGCGCTGCTTGGCGCCCCAGCCGAACTGCACCAGGCTGCCCTGGGTGAGGCGGCGGAAGGGCACGCCGCGCTTCACCGCGGCATCGACGATGGAGCCGGTGGAGGGGCCCAGGCGCACGTCCTCGTCCAGCTCGCGCAGCTTGGTCAGCACGGCCTCGCTGTCAAACGTGCCGCCATCCATGGCGGCGCTGACCAGGCGCACCGCCTCTTCAAAGGCCAGGCGGCCCACGTCCTCTTCGCTGTACTCGACCACCACCTGGTAGCTGCCCTCTTCGGAGGTCACATGGGTGTGGCTGAAGGTCACCGGGCAGCCGGCCTGGGCCTGCAGGGCCAGGGTGGCCTGCTCCAGCACATGGGCCAGGGAGATGGCTGTCTTTTGCGCGCTGGCGGGGCGCAAGGCACCGATGCTGGGGAAGAGGGCGCGCAGACGGGCTTCGAAGCCCGCCATGTCGGCGATGGAGCGTTCGGCGGGCGTGCACATCACCACCGCCTCGATGGCGGTGTGACGGCTCCACATATTGGGGCCACGCAGGGCTCGGGTGCGAGTGACTTCCATGGTGCTCGGTCTTGGATGTGGGTTGCTTATTGGGCGAGTTCGGGCACGAAGGTGTCCAGGCCGGCCGAGATCAGTTCGGGGGAAATGTTGAGGGCCCAGGCGGTGGCCACCGCGGCCAGCAGGGTGGCCGCATCGGTGGTCTGGCCGGCGGCGGCGAAGCGCTTCATCAGGGCCTCGATATTGGCGCCCGAGGTTTCGGAGGCACCCTGCGCCAGCACCGCGGCGCCGCCCTGCAGGAATACCGCACGGCCGCCCTTGTCGCGGTGCGCGGCCAGGGCTGCGCTGTCGAGCGCGTAGAACAGCACCTCGCCGTCGCACAGCTCGGCCATCTCGACCAGCTGCGGGTCGGCGGCATTCAGCACCGCGGCGCCGTCGGACAGCACCACGTCGACCTGGGTGCGCAGCACCTTGAAGAGCTGGTCGTGGGTGCGGATGTCATGCTCGTCCAGCTGGCCCAGCGCGGCGGTGTCGGTCACCACGCCGACCTGGCAGCGGTCATAGGCCAGGCCGTCGGTGAGGATGGTGGCGGCGCTGTTCTGCACCACCACGGCATCGACGCCGCGGTTCATCAGCAGGCGGTGTGCGGCATCCCAGCGCGCGCTGGGCTTTTTCTCGACCCGGCGCGTGCCGAGGAAGAGGCCGTCGTTGCAGGCCAGGCCCACATGGCGGCCATTCAGGTGCAAGAGCCAGGCCACCAGACGGCTGATGTGCTGGCCGCCCGCGGAGGCGGTCACGCCGACGATGGGGATGCGGCCGTTCTCGTCCTCGGCGAAGAGATGGTCGATGATGGCCTGGCCGACCGGCTGGGGCATGCCCTCGGCGGGCTTCAGGTGCATCAAGAGGCCGGGGCCGGCGTTCACCTCGACGATGGCGCCGCCGGTTTCCGACAGCGGCTTGGCAATGTCTTCGCTCACCAGGTCGATGCCGGCGATGTCCAGGCCTATGGTGCGCGCCGCCAGCGAGACCACATGCGCCACCTCGGGATGAACCTGGTGCGTGCAGTCGATCGCCACGTTGCCGTTGCGCTGGATCAGCACGCGCTGGCCGGCCGCGGGCACGGCCTCGGGGGTCAGGTCTTGCCGCTGCAGGTCGAGCAGGATGACGGCATCCTCGGGCACGTCGATGCGGTTCAGCGGGAAGTCTTCGGTGAGGCCACGGCGCGGGTCGGTGTTGATCTGCTGATCCACCAGTTGCACAACATTGTGCTTGCCGTCGCCGGTGATCCAGGCCTCGTCGCCGCGTGCGGCGGCCACCACTTGGCCGCCCACCACCAGCAGGCGGTGCTCGTTGCCGGGGATGTTGCGCTCCACCAGCACCTCGGAGCCGTTGCGCTCGGCCAGCTCGAAGGCGGCGCGCACATCGGCCTCGCGCTTCAGGTCCAGCGTGACGCCGCGGCCATGGTTGCCGTCGGAGGGCTTCACCACCACCGGCAGGCCCAGGTCCTGCGCCACTTCCCAGGCCTCGTCGGCATTCTTCACCGCCTGGCCCTCGGGCACCGGCACGCCCACCGACTTGAGCAGGCTCTTGGTGAGGTCCTTGTCACGCGCAATGCCTTCGGCGATCGCGCTGGTCATGTCGGTCTCGGCCGTCCAGATGCGGCGCTGGCGCGCGCCATGGCCCAGCTGCACCAGATTGCCGTCGTTCAGGCGGATATGCGGGATGCGGCGATCGGTGGCCGCGGCGACGATGGCCGCGGTGCTGGGGCCGAGGTAGCAGTCGTCGACCTTGTCGCGCACCCGGGCGACGGCGGCGCTGACGTCAAAGGCCTCGGCGTTGATGGCGGCCATCAGCAGCGCATGGCCCTCGGCCAGGGCGGCGCGCGCCACCTGCTCGTCGCGGGCGCGGAACACCATGCGGTAGACGCCGGTGGTGGAGGTGCTGCGGGTCTGGCCGAAGCCGGTGGGCATGCCCGAGAGGTTGAGCAACTCGATCACCACATGCTCCAGCACATGGCCCATCCAGGTGCCCTCGCTGAGGCGCTGCATGAAGCCGCCGCGCTCGCCCACGCCGCAATGGTGTTCGATCAGGGCCGGCAGCTGGTGCGTGAGGCGATCGTTGAAACCCGGCAGCAGATTGGACGGGAAGTCCTCCAGCCGGCCCAGATCCAGCCAGACTTCGAGGACCGGGCGGTAGGTCCACATATTGGGACCGCGCAAATAGTTGACGCGCAAAAGCTTGATGTCGTCGTGTCTGCTCATGGGGGAGGGGCCTGGTACAAGCGTGGGCTGGGGGAAAAATTCAAGGCGCAATTGTGCGCTCAACCGGGGGTGAGTTCCCGCATGGGTGCCTGCTGCGGTGGCAAGACCCGCTTCTGGGCGAAAATCGCCGATCTCACGCAGCGAACCGGCCCTCTTGGGGCGATTTGGCACAACACAAAATGCAGCATCACCATCCCGACGGCGCGCCGGACCAGCATCCGGAATTGGCTACCTTGCAGGCGCGTCTCACGAGAGACGAGAACGTTGTAGCCCCGCTGGAGGTTGACCTGGACGCGCAGCTGCGCTTTGCGCGCAGCTTGTTGGTACTCACCAACAAACGCCTGCTGGCCTGGGATGCTGGCACGCGGCGATGGTCCGAATGGGCGCTGCACGCCGGCCTGGCGATGAAGATTTCGGACCATGCCGGGGTCGGTTGCCTGGAACTTGTGGATCAAACGCAACGCCTGGCCCAGTGGCGCTTCACCTTGCAGATCAATTTGCAGGCGCAGCGCTGGCAGGAGGCTTTCGAGCGGCGAGATGAGCCGCAGCGCGCCCAGACCGAGGAGCCGGAGCTCTGCCCCAGCTGCCATGCCCCCTTGCCGCCGCCGCCCGACAACGAGGAATGCCCCACCTGCGCGCGCGAGCTGCACACGCCGCCCTCGACCTGGGTGCTGCTGCGCCTGTGGCGCTTCGCCCGGCCCTACCAGGGTCAGCTCTTGCTGGGCTTTTTACTGATGCTGGGCGCCACCGGCGCCACCCTGGTCGGCCCCTATCTGTACCGGCCGCTGATGGACGAGGTGCTGATCCCCTTCCAGCAGGGCCACAAGATCGAGCCCTGGCTGGTGGCCTTCTACCTCAGCGGCCTGCTGGGCGCGGGCCTGGTGTCCTGGCTGCTGGGCTGGGCCAAGACCTATATCCTGGCCCTGGTGTCCGAGCGCATCGCCGCCGACCTGCGCACCAACACCTTCGAGCATCTGCTGAGCCTCTCGCTGGAGTACTTCAGCAACAAGCGCACCGGCGACCTGATGTCGCGCATCGGCTCCGAGACCGACCGCATCAGCGTGTTCCTCTCGCTGCATGCGTTGGACTTCATCACCGATGTGCTGATGCTGGCGATGACGGCCATCATTCTGTTCTCGATCAACCACTGGCTGGCGCTCGCCACCCTGGTGCCGCTGCCCTTCATCGCCTGGATGATCCACCTGGTGCGCGACCGCCTGCGCACCGGTTTCGAGAAGATCGACCGGGTCTGGGGCGAGGTCACCAGCGTGCTGGCCGACACCATTCCCGGCATCCGCGTGGTCAAGGCCTTTGCCCAGGAACGGCGCGAGGCCAAGCGCTTCAAGGACGCCAACCAGAACAATCTGCAGGTCAACGACCGGCTCAACAAGACCTGGAGCCTGTTCGGTCCCACCGTCTCGCTGCTCACCGAAATGGGCCTGCTGGTGGTCTGGGCCTTCGGCATCTATCTGGTCTCCAAGCAGGACATCACGGTCGGCGTGCTGACCTCCTTCCTGGCCTATATCGGCCGCTTCTACGGCCGCATGGATTCGATGAGCCGCATCGTCTCGGTGACGCAAAAGGCCGCCGCCGGTGCCAAGCGCATCTTCGACATCCTGGACCATCAATCGAATGTGCCCGAGCCGGTCAACCCCACCAAGCTGGACAAGGTGAAGGGCGGCATCCAGATGCAGGACATCGGCTTCCGCTACGGCAACCGCGCCGTCATCCGCGGCCTCAGCCTGGACATCCAGCCCGGCGAGATGATTGGCCTGGTGGGCCACAGCGGCTCGGGCAAGAGCACGCTGGTGAACCTGATCTGCCGCTTCTACGACGTCACCGAGGGTTCCATCAAGGTCGACGGCGTGGACCTGCGCCGCATCGGCGTGGCCGACTACCGCCAGCACATCGGTCTGGTGCTGCAGGAGCCCTTCCTGTTCTTCGGCACGATTGCCGAGAACATCGCCTACGGCAAGCCCGAGGCCACGCGCGAGGAGATCGTGGCCGCGGCGCGCGCCGCCCATGCGCATGAGTTCATCCTGCGCCTGCCGCAGGGTTACGACTCGCTGGTGGGCGAGCGCGGCCAGGGCCTCTCGGGCGGTGAGCGCCAGCGCATCTCGATCGCGCGCGCGCTGCTGATCAACCCGCGCCTGCTGATCCTCGACGAGGCCACCTCCTCGGTGGACACCGAGACCGAGAAGGAGATCCAGAAGGCGCTGGACAATCTGGTGCAGGGCCGCACCACCATCGCCATCGCGCACCGCCTCTCGACGCTGCGCAAGGCCGATCGCCTGGTGGTGATGGACCGCGGCCAGGTGGTGGAAGTGGGCCCGCACGACGAGCTGATGGAGAAAAAGGGTGCCTATTGGCGCCTCTACGAGGCCCAGGCGCGCCGCATGGACGAGGGCGAGCCCGAGGCCATCAAGCTGCCCAACCCGAGCGCCCATACCGCGGAGGCCGCATGAGCATGACGACCCCTTACCGACAGCTTGCCCGCAACAGCTTTGGGCGCCTGGTGCTCACCGACGCCGAGGGCATCGAGCACGTGGGCGTGAACCCGGTGCGTGCGCACCCGATCTCGGCACCCGACGAGGGCGTCTCCCTGGTCGGGCCGGACGGCCATGAGCTGGCCTGGATAGACCGCCTCTCGGCCCTGCCCGCGGCCGAGCGCGAACTGCTGGAGAGCGAATTCGCCGCGCGCGAATTCACCCCCATGGTGACGCGGCTGAAAAAGGTCTCGACCTTCTCCACCCCCAGCCTCTGGACGGTGGAAACCGACCGCGGCGAGGCCAGCTTCATCCTCAAGACCGAGGAAGACATCCGCCGCCTCGGCGAGGGCCGGCTCCTGATCACCACCAGCCACGGCCTGCAATTCATGGTGCAGGACCGCTTTGCGCTGGACCGCCACTCCAAGAAGCTGCTCGAACGCTTTCTCTGACGCTCACCAGTGGCGCAGCTGCAGCGTCCAGGCCGCCAGCACCGGCGCCAGCCCCAGCGCCACCAGGGCGAGGGCGCCGGCAAGGCGCCAGCCGCGCTGGCCGGCCAACGTAAGCTGCCGGCCCAGCAGGCGTAGCGACCACAGCGCCGCCGCGCCCAGCGCCAGCAGGCGCAGCGAGTCGGCGAGCGGGAACAGCAGGCCTTCCGCGCGCAGCTGGGTCTGCGTCAGCATGCTCAGGCCGGCCAGCAGGCAGGCGGCGCCCAGCGGCACCAGGGCCAGCGCCAGCACCGGCCAGGCCTGGCGCGTCAGACGTGCCGCCGCCCACAGTGCGGCCTGCAGGCAGCCACCCAGCAGCAGCGTGACGGCCGCGATATAGGCCGGGATCAGCAGCCCGTCCAGCCAGATGAAGCTGTCGCCCGCCTCGGGGTAATGGGTCAGCAGCCACCAGGGGGCGTTGTTGTCCAGCAGGGCCCAGAGCTCGCGCTCGGCGGCCCAGCCGGCCAGGGCCTGACGCCATGCCACGAACCAGGGGCTGGCCGACCATTGGAAGGCCGCCACCGCCACGCCCAGCAGGCCCCATACCAGCAGCAGGGCCTCGGAGCGGCCGGCCTCGCGCGGCGTGCTGTGCACGATCTCGGCCTCGGGCGAGCGCGCGCTGAGGGTCACGGCGTCGCGATGCCCGCTGCAGCGCCCGCAGGCATGGCATTGCGAGGCGCTATTGAGCTGCTTGACGCTCAGCAGCGGCGCGCAGTCCACCGCGCTGGCGCGCTGCGGATAGGCGTCCCAGGCCTGGCGGTCCACACGGTAATGCAGCGGGCTCAGGCGCGCCAGCAGCGCAAACACGCCAGACACGGGGCAGAGGTAGCGGCACCAGACCCGCTTGCCGCGCCCCCATAGCAGGCCCACCGCCACGGCGGCGACGGTGGAGCCACCCAGCACCAGCAGGGCCGCCTTCGGATACTCGTAGACGCTGATCAGCTGCCCGTAGACGGTGGTGGCGACGAAGGCCAGCACCGGCCAACCGCGCCAGCGCAGCCAGCGCGGGATCGCAGCGCCGCGGCCATGGCGGCTGGCCAGCTCCGACAGCATGCCCTCGGGGCAGAGCAGGCCGCACCAGACGCGGCCGAACAGCAGGGTGGCGAGGATCACCCCCGGCCACCACATACCCCAGAACACGAATTGCGCGGCCAGCGTGAGGTTGTTGAACAGGGTCTGGCCGGTCTGCGGCAGCGGCAGACAGGCCGGCAGCACCAACAGCAGCGCATAGACGGCCACCACGCCCCATTGCAGGGCCTGCAGCCGGCCGCGGTGGCGCGCCAGGGCATCTCCCAGGCGCGCCAGGCGGGCACGCCAGCCTTGCGCCGGGCGGTGCAAGATGATGGGGGCGATGTGCATCAGCGCACCAGCACTTCTAGTACCCCGCTCACCGGGTTGAACTCGTCGACGAATTCATAGCGCCCCGGCGCCAGCGCCGGCAGCACCAGGAAGGAGCGCGCGCCCGCGGCCAGCACCTTCTCGATGTGCATCTCGTCGTTCTCGAACTCGAGCGGGCCAGGGCCGTGGTTGATGAGCTCGATCTTGACGCGCCGCCCGGCCGGGATCTCCAGGCGCTTGGGGCTGAACACGCCGTCGCGCACCTCGACGCTGAAGCTGGGCAGGGGCTCGGCGGCGGCCAGGGCGGCAGTGGCGGTGCCGGCCAGCAGGCCGAGCAGCAGGGCACGGCGGGCAATCACAGCGACAACCTGGCGCGCAGGCCCAGCACCCAGCCGCCGCGTACCGCGGCATCGCCGCCCAGGCGGCGCAGCCATTGCAGGTCGGGCGTCAGCTCCAGCTTCGGGCCGATCTGCCAGCGGTAGTAGAGCTCGGCGAGCTGCTCGCTGCCGCTGGCGGCGTAGCCCCAGTCGGGTCGGCCATCGCCGTCGGCGTCCAGCGTGGCCGAGGCAGCGGCAAAGCCGGGGGCGGTGCGCAGGCGGCCCAGTGCCAGCCCGACCGCGTCGGCGCCGCGGCGCCAGGCGTTGCCGCGCCACTCCAGGCCGGCCACCAGCGCGCGGTCGAAACGCTGCTGCCCGGCGCTCTGGTGGCCCCAGCGCGCAAACAGGCTGAGGTCGTCGCCCACCTGCTGGTCCAGGGACAGGCCCAGGCCGCGATGGCGCTGCATCTGGCCGTCAAAGCCCTGGCCCTGGCCTTGCGTCCAGGCGTAGACCCGGTAGCTGCCCGGCAGGTAGTTGAAGCGTCGGCGGGTCTCGAGCTGGGCGATCGCCAGCGGCTTGCTTGGCTTGGCGCTGAAGTTGGCGCCGCTGCCGCTGGCGAACAGGCCCAGCGAGGCGGTCCAGCCGGCGGCCTTGTCGCTGTCGTCCAGCCATTGCAGCACCGCGCCCGGCGCAAAGCCGAAGCGGTCGGCGCGCACATCGCCGCCCGAATCCAGCAGCGGGTTGTGCACGAAGGCGTTGTTGAGGAATTTGGCGGACTCGTCGTCGGCCAGGCCGTTGGCATCGAAATAGACGAAGGGGTCGAGCTTGCCCAGCGTCAGGCGCAGGCGGCTCGTTGCCGTCTGGGTGGCGCGCTCGCGCGGCAAAGGCAGCTCAAGCTGGAAGCCGGCCTGGGCCAGGATGGCAAAGGAGGCGTCGGCGTCCTCACCGGTCTGGAAGGCCAGCGTGTTGGGCGTGCTCGTGTAGCTGGGGCGCAGGCCGACACCGCTGCCCTGGCCGAAGCGCAGATGGGCGAAGGCCTTGCCGCTGATGTCGGCCCATTCGCCCGCGGGCACGCTCACTTGCACGTCGCCGCGGTAGTTGAGGCGGGTCTCGTGCGCCTCGCTGGCGCTAAAGCGCGCCGGCAGCGTCTGCATCACCGCGCTCAGGCTGGCGCTGACGCTGACGCCCGCCAGCGCCTCCATGCGGGCGGCCGGCTTTTGCAAGGCCTGCGCCTGGGCTTCCAGGGCCTTGACCCGGGTGGCCATCTCGGGTTCGCGCTCGCTCAGGCGCTCGCTGTCCAGCGCCTGCTCCAGTTCGGTATTGCGCTTTTCCAGCGCCTCGACGCGCGCCGTCAGCCGCGCCAGCGCGTCCAGCAGCTGGCGCTCATCGAGCGCGGCATGGGCCGGCAGTGCGGCCGCCAGGGCCGCCGCGGCGGCCAGCACAGAGCTGCGCACACGCATCAGTAGCCGCCTTTCTTGCCGATGCCGGCGTAGGTGAACTCCCACTCCAGCTCGAAGGGCTTGAACCAGGGGCGCACGCCGGTGGCGCGGTCGGTGTGGCGACCGAAATGCTGGCCCATGGGATTTTCCTTGGCGGCCGGCGGGTAGACCGTGTACTTGACCCGGTAGCGGCCGGGGCCCTGCAGCTTGACGTTGTCGCCATAGTGCGGGCCGTCGCTGGCCACCATGGGCATCATGTGGCCGCGTATCGGTTCGTCCTTGCCGCCCACCTTCACCAGCTCGAAGGTGATGTGCAGAAAGGGAATCCAGCTGCCCTCCGGGAAACCGTTCACATTGCCGGACAGGGCATGGATGTCGGCTTCGAGATGGATGTCCGAGTCGGCCGCGCGACGCATATGGCCCTCGGGCTCCATGTCCACCGCCTGCAGGTAGACCGCGCCGATCTCCATGCCGTGCCGGTTCTGTGGTGCGCCGATGGGGAATTCAAGGGCGCTGGCGGGCAGGGCGCCGAAGGTGAGGGCGGCGGCCAGGCCAAGGGCGGCGCTGGCGCGGATGAAACGGGACATGGGGAGCTCCGGGCTGTGAACAGGAATGCCCGGAGTCTACCTAAATGCGAAGCGTTCTCATTTGAGAAAAATCAATACGAGGGTTTCGCTGCCGCTCAGCCCCGCTCCAAGCCTGCCAGCGGGGGCTGCCGGGTCTTCCAGAGCGAGACCAGCACGCCCCCCGCGATCAGGAGGGCCGTGATGCAAAGGCTCAGCAGCGGGGGGAACTTGCCCACGATGCCCACCAGGAAGATCTTGGAGCCTATGAAGACCAGCACCAGTGCGAGCGCATATTTGAGGTACTTGAAGCGGTGGATCATGGCCGAAAGCGCGAAGTACAGGGCGCGCAGGCCCAGGATGGCGAAGATATTGCTGGTGTAGACGATGAAGGGGTCGGTGGTGATGGCGAAGATCGCCGGCACCGAGTCCACCGCAAACACCAGGTCGGCAAACTCCACCATGCACAGGGCCAGGAACAGCGGGGTCGCCCAGAGCAGCTTGGGCCCGCCCGGGGTGGCCGGGCGGCGCACGAAGAAGGCATGGCCGTGCAGCTCGGGCGTGACGCGCATGACCCGCCGCAGCAGGCGCAGCAGGGGGTTGTTGGCGAGGTCGGTGTGGCTGCCGTCGGCGCTCATCCAGAGCATCTTCAGGCCGGTGAGCACCAGGAAGGCGCCAAACAGGTAGAGCAGCCAGCTGAACTCGGACACCAGGGCCGAGCCCAGCCCAATCATGATGGCGCGCAGCACGATCACGCCCAGGATGCCCCAGAACAGCACGCGGTGCTGGTACTGCCTGGGCACGGCAAAGTAGCCGAAGATCAGCGCGATCACGAACACATTGTCGATGGACAGCGACTTCTCGATCACGAAGCCGGTGAAGTACTCGACGCCGCTTTGTGGGCCCAGCTGCCACCACAGCCAGGCGCCGAACAGCAGGGCCACGCTGATATAGCCGCCGGACAGCCAGAGGCTTTCGCGGATGCCGATTTCGCGGTCGGACCGGTGCAGCACGCCCAGGTCCAGCGCCAGCAGGGTCGCCACGGTGCCGGCAAACACCAGCCAGAGCCAGAGGGCCTGGCCCAGCAGCGGGCTGGCCATGAGGTCGGCAAGAGCGGGCATGAACTCAGACATGGCGGCTCAACTCGCGGGCACGCTGATTGGGCACGCCGACGCGCCATTGTGCGAGGGCTTGTGCCAGCACCAGGCATTCGCCATCGGCCAGCAGTTCGTCGGCCTGGGCCACCGCCACGCAGGCCTGTAGCACCTGGGCGCGCAGGCCGGGGTCGGTGATCTCGGCCAGCAGGGCGCTGACCAGCGCGGCATCCACCGCGGGGCGGTCCCAATGGCCCTGGGCGCAGCTGAGCAGGTCTTCGCACAGGCCCTGCAGTACCTCGCTGAGCGCGCCGACGCTCAGGCCCAGGGCCTGCGGCAGGCCCAGGCGCTCCAGCGTCTGGGCCTCCACCCGGCTGACATGGCCATCGGCCAGCATGGTCAGGGCCACCAGGCGGGCGGCGGCTTGGGGGCTGTTGGTCGGGTAGCTGCGCATGGTGTGGCTCCGGTGAGGGGGGAGGAATGAAGGGACAGGGCGAAGCGTAGGTGCGCTGATTCGCTTGAAAAAGCAGAGAATTGATTAACGTTACTTCTGCAAAACAGAAATGAGCCTGCATTTCAGCTACCGCCACCTCTACTACTTCTGGGTGGTGGCCAAGGAGGGCGGGGTGAGCAAGGCCGCCGAACGGCTGGGCATGGCGGTGCAAACCGTCAGCACCCAGGTGCGTGAACTCGAAAAAGCCCTGGGCGCCAGCCTGCTCAAGCCCGCCGGGCGCGGGCTCGCGCTCACCGAAGCCGGCCAGGCCGCCTTGCAGCAGGCCGAGCTGATCTTCCAGCTCGGCGAGCAACTGCCCATGGTGGTGCGCGATGCGGTGAGCGTGCCGCGCATGCGGCTGGCGGTGGGCATTTCCAACGGCCTGCCCAAGCTGGCGGTGCGTCGCCTGCTCTTGCCCGTGAGCAGCGAGCCGCAGCTGCGCCTGCTGTGCCTGGAAGACCGTTTCGAGAACCTGCTGGCCGAACTGGCCCTGCACCGCCTGGATGTTGTGCTGGCGGACAGACCGGCGCCGCCGCACAAGAGCCTGAAGGTCTACAGCCATGCCATGGGCCATTCGCCGGTGGCCTGGTATGCGCCGCGGGAGCTGGCCGAGGCCGCCAGGCTGGACTTTCCGGCCTCGCTGGCGCGCCTGCCGGTGCTGTTGCCCACCGCCCACGCGGCGCTGCGCGCGCGGCTGGACGCCTGGTTTGATCGCCTGGGGCTGCAGCCCCAGGTCGCGGGCGAATTCGAGGACAGCGCCCTGTTGGCCACCTTCGGCGCCGGCGGCATGGGGGTGTTTCCGGCCGCCGAGCTGGTGCATGACAAGCTCACCGCGCGCTACGCGCTGGAGCGGGTGGGACCTTGCGAGGGAGTGCAGGAGCAGTTCTACGCCATAGATACCGAGAAAAAAGTGGCCCACCCCCTGGTAAAACGCCTCTTGCCTGCGGCTGCGGGGGCGTGATTACAATTGACGTTTACGTAAACGTAAGTCAACGCAAGGCGGGCCGCGCCATCCCGCGACGACGGTGCTGGGCCGCGATGGCCCCTACCATTGATTTCTGCAAGATCCTAGGAGACAAGCAATGAACCTGCCCGGCCTGAACTTCCAACTCGGTGAAGACATCGACGCCCTGCGCGATGCCGTGTATGCCTTCGCGCAAGCCGAGATCGCACCGCGCGCCGCCGAGATCGACCACAGCGACCAATTCCCCATGGACCTGTGGCGCAAGATGGGCGAGCTGGGCATTCTGGGCGTGACCGTGCCCGAGGAGTATGGCGGCGCGAACATGGGCTATCTGGCGCATATGGTGGCGATGGAGGAGATCAGCCGCGCCTCGGCCTCGGTGGGCCTGAGCTATGGCGCGCACAGCAACCTCTGCGTCAACCAGATCAATCGCAACGGCAATGCGGCGCAGAAGGCCAAGTACCTGCCCAAGCTGATCAGCGGCGAGCATGTGGGCGCGCTGGCGATGAGCGAGCCGGGCGCCGGCTCCGACGTCATCAGCATGAAGCTCAAGGCCGAAGACAAGGGCGGCTACTACCTGCTCAACGGCAACAAGATGTGGATCACCAACGGCCCCGACGCCGACACCCTGGTGGTCTATGCCAAGACCGAGCCTGAGCTGGGCGCGCGCGGTGTCACGGCCTTCCTGATCGAGAAGGGTATGAAGGGGTTCTCGATCGCACAGAAGCTCGACAAGCTGGGCATGCGCGGCTCGCACACCGGCGAGCTGGTGTTCCAGAACGTCGAGGTGCCGGCCGAGAACGTGCTGGGCACGCTGAACGGCGGCGCCAAGGTGCTGATGTCGGGCCTGGACTATGAGCGTGCCGTGCTCACCGGCGGCCCGCTGGGCATCATGCAAAGCGTGATGGACAACGTCGTTCCCTATATCCACGACCGCAAGCAGTTTGGCCAGAGCATCGGCGAGTTCCAGCTCATCCAGGGCAAGGTGGCGGATATGTACACCGTGCTGCAGGCCGGCCGCAGCTTTGCCTACACGGTGGCCAAGAACCTCGACCTGCTGGGCAGCGAGCATGTGCGCCAGGTGCGCAAGGACTGCGCCTCGGTGATTCTCTGGACCGCCGAAAAAGCCACCTGGATGGCCGGCGAGGGCGTGCAGATTTTTGGCGGCAACGGCTATATCAACGAGTACCCGCTGGGCCGCCTCTGGCGCGACGCCAAGCTGTATGAAATCGGGGCGGGCACCAGCGAAATTCGCCGCATGCTGATTGGCCGTGAACTCTTTGCCGAGACGATGTAAGTCGTGAAAGCGCTGCACCTCAACACGCCCTTGCTGCGCGCCGCGCCAGGCCTGTTTCCGCAGGCCGAGGTGTGGCTGAAGATGGACGCCCTGCAACCCAGCGGCAGTTTCAAGCTACGCGGCGTGGGGCGGCTGGTGCAACAGGCGGCGGCGGACGGCGCGCGCGAAATCGTCTGCGCCTCAGGCGGCAATGCCGGTTTTGCCGCCGCCCATGCGGCTGTGGCATTAGGTCTGGACGTCACCATCGTGCTGCCGGAAACCAGCAGCGCCGCAGTGGCCGAGAAGATTGCCGCGCGCGGCGCCACGGTGCTGCGCCATGGTGCGGTGTTTGACGAGGCCAATGCCTTTGCCCAGGCGCTGGCGGCCGAGCGCGGTGCGCGTTATGTGCACCCCTTCGACCACCCCTTGTTGTGGGAGGGACATGCCAGCCTGATCGACGAGGTGCTGGCCGAGGGGCTGGAGTTCGACGCCGTCATCACCGCGGTGGGCGGCGGCGGCCTGTTCTGCGGCATCGTGCAGGGCCTGCAGCGCCACGGCCTGCATGGCGTGCCGGTCATCGCGGTGGAGACCCTGGGGGCCGACAGCCTCAGTCAAAGCCTGCAGGCCGGCCATGCCGTCACCTTGCCGGCCATCACTTCGATCGCTACCTCGCTGGGGGCGCGCCGCGTGGCCGACCAGGCCCTGTATCTGGCGCAAAGCCACCCCACCCTAAGCCTCACCGTCAGCGATGCCCAGGCCACGCAAGCCTGCGCGCGCTTTGCCGATGCGATGCGCGTGATGGTGGAGCCCGCCTGCGGTGCGGCCCTGGCGGCGCTGAGCGTGCATGAGGCGGCGCTGGCAGGCTTCAAGAGACCCTTGGTCGAGGTCTGCGGTGGCATCGCTGTTTCGCTGCCGCAGTTGCAGGCCTGGAGCGCTGCATGACGGATGCCTTGCTGCAGCCGCCAAGACTGGAGGGTGAGCGCTGTGTGCTGCGCGCACTGCAGGCGAGTGACGCGCCCGCACTGCAGCGCCATGCCGACGATCTGGCCGTCTGGCGCAATCTCTTTGACGGCTTCCCGTATCCCTACACACTTGCCGATGCCCAGGCCTGGTGCTCGGAAGGCTGGCGCGCCGGCGGCTGGGTCTGGGGCATAGAGCATGAGGGCGCCGTGATTGGCTGCGTGGGTATCAGGCCAGAGGCAGGCTGGCTACGCTGCAATGCCGAGATCGGCTACTGGATCGGGCAGGCGTTCTGGCGCCGCGGCATCACGGGCGAGGCCTTGCGCATGGCCACGAGCTGGGCCTGGGCCGAGCGGACCGAGCTGAGCCGCATCTACGCACCCATCTTTGCCTGGAACGAGACTTCGCAGGCGGTAGCGCGCAGCGCCGGCTATGCGCTCGAGGCGCACTGGCCGCAGAGCGCCTTCAAGGCCGGCCGGCTGATTGACCGGGTGGTGTGGGCGGCCTATCGCGATGGCGCAAGCACGGCGTCATTCGATCCCATGACAATCAAGCCATGAGCACCGAACTTCAAGAACTGCTGGACAGCAACAAGCAATGGGCCGCCGAGACCGAGGCGCGCGAGCCCGGGTTCTTCTCGCGCCTGCTCAAGCAGCAGACGCCGCAATACCTGTGGATAGGCTGCGCCGACAGCCGCGTGCCGGCGAATGAGCTGGTGAACCTGCTGCCGGGCGAGCTGTTCGTGCATCGCAATGTCGCCAACGTGGTGGTTCATTCGGACCTCAACTGCCTCTCGGTGATGCAGTTCGCGGTGGACGCGCTCAAGGTCAAGCACATCATTGTCGTCGGCCATTCCAATTGCGGCGGCGTAAAGGCGGCGCTGCTGGACATGCGCACCGGCCTGGTGGACAACTGGCTGCGCCATGTGCAGGACGTGCGCAATCACCATCACGAGTGGCTGGACAGCCTAGACGCCGATCAGCGCGTCAACGCCTTGTGCGAGCTCAATGTGCTGGAGCAGGCGCGCAACGCCTGCCAGACCACGGTGGTGCAGGACGCCTGGGCGCGCGGCCAGGAGGTCGTCGTCCATGGCTGGGTCTATGGCCTGCACAACGGCCTGCTGGAGGACTTGGCGCTCACGGTGGGCGCCGCCGACCAGTTGGCCGCGGCCTTCCAGAAAGCCTTGAGCGCCGTCAAGGCCCGCTACGAAGGCGCCAGGCTAAGCTCGGCAGCCTGATCCAGCCGCTACGGAGCCCTGCGCGATGTTCCCCCAGAAGCTCACCGACGCGCGCGCCTTCGAGATCGCCGAGGCCATGCTCGGTGGTTTCAATCGCCATTACCGCCTGTTCCGCGCCACCACGGCCGAGGCCAAACAGCGCTTCGAGCGCGGCGACTGGCAAGGCCAGCAACGCGCGCAGGCCTTGCGTATCGAGTTCTACGACAAGCGCGTGGACGAGGGCATCGCGCTGCTGGAGCAGCGCTTCCAGGCCAGCGAGTTGCCGATGGAGGTCTGGCAGCAGGTCAAGCTGCACTACATCGGCCTCTTGACCAACCACCACCAGCCCGAGCTGGCCGAGACCTTTTTCAACTCGGTGTGCACGCGCATCCTGCACCACAGCTACTTCCACAACGATTTCATCTTTGTGCGGCCGGCCGTCTCGACCGAATACATCGAGAACGACGAGCCCGCCGCCAAGCCCACCTACCGCTGCTACTACCCGACGCGCGAGACCCTGCACGAGACCATGGTGCGCATCGTCAACAACTTCCAGCTCGAACGCGAGTTCGAGGACCTGGACCGCGATGTCGAGCATGTGCTGAGCGCGATGCAGCGCGAACTGGGCCTGTTCCGCTGGCGCACCAATTTCCAGATCCAGGTGCTTTCGTCCCTGTTCTATCGCAACAAGGGTGCCTACCTCGTGGGCAAGATCATCAACGGCTTCAGCGAGACGCCGTTTGCCTTGCCCATCCTGCACAACGAGCGTGGCTATCTCGGTATTGACGCGGCGCTGTTCGGCGAGGACGAGTTGCTGATGGTGTTCAGCTTTGCGCGTGCCTACTTTATGGTGGACATGGAGGTGCCCAGTGCCTACGTGCAGTTCCTGCGCTCGATGATGCCCAGGAAGCCGCGCGCCGAGCTCTACAGCGCCATTGGCCTGCAAAAGCACGGCAAGAACCTGTTCTACCGGGACTTCCTCTACCACCTGCGCCATTCATCCGACAAGTTCCGCATCGCGCCCGGCATCAAGGGCATGGTGATGCTGGTGTTCGACCTGCCCAGCTACCCCTTCGTCTTCAAGCTCATCAAGGACTTCTTCCCGGCGCAAAAGGACAACACCACGCGGGAGCTGATCCAGAGCAAGTACCTCTTGGTGAAGCAGCACGACCGCGTGGGCCGCATGGCCGACACGCTGGAGTACAGCAACGTCGCCTTCCCGCGCTACCGCTTCGAGGAAGAGCTGATCAAGGAGTTGAAGACCTTCTGCCCCAGCCTGCTGGAGGAGCAGGGCGACGATCTGATCATCAAGCATGTCTACATCGAGCGCCGCATGGTGCCGCTCAATATCTACATCCAGGAAGCCACACCGCAGCAGCTCGAGCACGCGGTGATCGAATACGGCAATGCGATCAAGGACCTGGTGGCGGCCAACATCTTCCCCGGCGACATGCTGTGGAAGAACTTCGGCGTGACGCGCCACGGCAAGGTCGTGTTCTACGACTACGACGAGATCGAATACCTCACCGACTGCAACTTCCGCAAGGTGCCCGCCGCGCGCAACGAGGAGGACGAGATGTCGGGCGAGGTCTGGTACGCGGTCGGGCCGCGCGACGTCTTCCCTGAAACCTTCGGCCCCTTTCTCTTGGGCCATCCGGGCGTGCGCGAGGTGTTTCTGCGCCATCACGCCGATCTTCTCGACGCCGAGTTCTGGCAGGGCCACAAGCAGCGCATCCTGGCCGGCCATGTGCACGACGTCTTCCCCTATGAGGCGCACAAGCGCTTCTATGCCAGGCATGGCAAGGCAGCAGCACCGGTGCTGGCCGAGCCCGAGCATCGCGAACTGCCGATCCAGTAAGTAGCAAGTCTTTTTTGTAGGAGAACTTCCATGTCAGACTCCATCGTCATCGTCTCCGCCGCCCGCACGCCCATCGGTGGCCTGCTGGGTGATTTCTCCGGCCTGCAGGCCTGGGAGCTCGCCGCCGTGGCCATCAAGGCCGCGGTCGAACGCGCCGGCGTGCCCGGCGACGCCATCCAGGAGGCCTTCATCGGCAACTGCCTGATGGCCGGCCAGGGCCAGGCCCCGGCACGCCAGGCCGTGCTCAAGGCCGGCCTGCCGCAATCGGTGGGCGCGGTGACGCTCTCGAAGATGTGCGGCGCCGGCATGCGCGCCACCATGTTTGCCCACGACACGCTGAAGGCCGAGAGCGCCGACATCTTGATCGCCGGCGGCATGGAATCCATGACCAATGCGCCGCACCTGATGTTCGCGCGCAAGGGCATCAAGTACGGTGCCGCTCAGATGTACGACCATATGGCGCTGGACGGCCTGGAAGACGCTTACGAGCGCGGCAAGGCCATGGGCGTGTTCGCCGAGCAATGCGTGGCCAAGTATTCCTTCACCCGTGAAGCGCAGGACGCCTTCGCGATCGCCTCCACCGAGCGTGCCAAGCGCGCCAACACCGACGGCAGCTTCACTTGGGAAATCGCCCCGGTGACGGTGGCTGGCCGTGCCGGTGACACCGTGTTCGACAAGGACGAGCAGCCCTTCAAGGCCAAGCTCGACAAGATCGCCGGCCTCAAGCCCGCGTTCAAGAAGGACGGCACCATCACCGCCGCCACATCCTCCAGCATCTCCGACGGCGCCGCCGCCATGGTGCTGATGCGCGCGAGCACCGCCGCCAAGCTGGGCCTGGCGCCGGTGGCACGCATCGTCGGCACGGCCGTGCATGCGAATGCGCCGGAATGGTTCACCACCGCCCCGGTGGGCGCGATCCAGAAGCTGCTGGCCAAGAACGGTTGGGACGCCAAGAGCGTGGATCTGTGGGAAGTCAACGAGGCCTTTGCCGCCGTCACCATGGCGGCGATGGCCGAGTTCAAGCTGCCGCACGAGATCGTCAACGTCAACGGCGGCGCATGCGCCCTGGGCCACCCGATCGGCGCCTCGGGCGCGCGCATCATCGTCACCCTGCTGGGCGCACTCAAACACCGCGGCCTCAAGCGCGGCGTGGCAGCACTGTGCATAGGCGGCGGCGAGGCGACGGCCGTGGGCGTGGAACTGATCTGAGCCTGCTGCCCTTGCCGCAGCGCCTGGCGGCCTGGGCCGCCGGGCCGCGCGTGCTGGGCGCGCTGCTGGCCGGCATCTTGCTGGTCTACGCGCTCTTCAACCTGCCCGGCACACCGGGCAGCCAGCTGCCTCTGCAGGCCCTGGGCGCGGCGCGTTTCACATAAGCGTTATGTCCCGGAGAAAATGAAAAACCTTGGTGGGCATGGAGATCGAGAGTCAGGGTTGACGCTGGCCCGAAACGCCGCGGTCGTGTTGCTTGCGGGCTTAGTAGGCACAATCCTGCTTGTGGTTGCCGCGGTGTTGTTCATCTGGTTCTGGCCCTAGAAGCAAGGCCCCTGTGACATGACACGAATAGTCGACTTGTGGCTTCACCTATGTGCCAGCCTGTGGCCATTGCCCGCGACGCAACTCAGGCAACGGAACTCACATGAAACTTTGGCGCGGACAACCCGATCATGATCATTGGCGGAAGCCGTTCATGGCACGAGAGCGCGGCTCGGTGTGGCTGGCAATTGGCGTCGCTTCCTTGATCTCGGCCTGGTTCAAGTGGACAAAGCCCGCAGAGCCGCCATTTACCGGCAAGTGGGGGTGGCTGATGGAGGGCTTGCACACAAGCCTTGGAGTCAAAGGACCTGCAATCTTGTTCATGCTTGTTGGCAGCATGTTCATGCTCTGCGGCGTGATGGCTTGGAGGCGAAAGTGACTTCCAGCCAGTTGCCTAAGCGGATTTGCGGGGACATGTCGGCCGCAAGATTCATGTCATCCTGGCCCTTCGGCGTTCCGCCGTTGCAGGCCGTTCATCCCTAACATTCGCAAACCTCAAATGTCCTCATCCCTCCTGATCATCGGCGCCTCGCGCGGCATAGGCCTTGAATGGGTGCGCCAGGCGCGCGCCGCCGGTGCGCAGGTGGTGGCCACGGCGCGCAGCGACGAAGGCCTGGCGGCCATCACGGCGCTGGGCGCCCAGGCCTTGCGCCTGGACGTGGCCGACACCGCCAGCGCCTCCGGCCTGGCCTGGCAGATCGACGGCCAGGCCTTTGATCAGGTGCTGATCTGCGCCGGCATCTTCGGGCCCAGCAGTGCCGGCCTGCAGACGCCCACGGTGAGCGATTTCGATGCGGTGATGCACACCAATGTGCTGGGCCCCATGCGTGTGCTGCCGCAGCTGGTGGACGCGCTCGCGCCCGATGCACGCCTGGCCATCATCTCCTCGCGCATGGGCTCCATGGGCCTGCGCCAGAACTCCAGCGGCTGGTTGTACCGGGCCTCCAAGGCGGCGGTGAACTCGGTGCTCAAGGATGCCTCGCTGATCCTGCAGGGCCGCGCGATCTGCGTCAGCCTGCACCCGGGCTGGGTGCGCACCGACATGGGCGGCGCCGACGCCGACATCGATGTGGCCACCAGCGTGGCCGGCATGCGCACCGTGCTGGCCACCCTCAAGCCCGCCCACAACGGCGGCTTCTTCAACTACGACGGCAGCCCGCTGGCCTGGTAGCGCCGCTATGCTTCCTTCCCGTAGCGCCGGGAGGTGCAGGGGAGGAATGCAAGAAAACGATGCCGATGATCGGCACCAAACCCGGTATCAAGGCCATGGCCTCGGCCCCACAAGCTATGCTTTTTCCCATCCCTTCTCTGCAGGACAGCTGACCATGCTTCTCTCCGACGACCATCGTGCCGTGCAGGACGCCGTGCGCGCCTTTGTACAAGACCAGATCGCCCCCAAGGCGGCCGAATGGGACAAGAGCCACCATTTCCCCGCCGCCGAGCTGCGCGGCCTGGCCGAGCTGGGCTGTTATGGCGTGGCCGTGCCGCATGAGTACGACGGCGCGGGCCTGGACTATCTGGCACTGGCCATCATCCTGGAGGAGATCGGCGCGGGCGACGGCGCCACCTCCACGGTGGTGAGCGTCAACAACTGCCCGGTCTGCTCGATCCTGATGGCCTTTGGCAATGAGGAGCAGAAGCAGCAGTTCCTGCGCCCATTGGCGCGCGGCGACATGCTGGGCGCCTTCTGCCTGACCGAGCCGCATGTGGGCTCGGAGGCCGGCGGACTGCGCACGACGGCGGTGCGCGATGGCGACGAATATGTGCTCAACGGCGTCAAGCAATTCATCACCAGCGGCAAGAACGGCGACGTCGCCATCGTGATGGCGGTCACCGACAAGGCCGCCGGCAAGAAGGGCATCAGCGCCTTCCTGGTGCCCACCAACACGCCCGGTTATGTGGTGGCGCGCATCGAGGACAAGCTGGGCCAGCATGCCAGCGACACCGCCCAGATCCTGTTCGACAACTGCCGCATCCCGGTGGCGAACCGCATCGGTGCCAAGGGCCAGGGCCTGAAGATCGCGCTCGCTGGCCTGGAGGGCGGCCGCATCGGCATCGCCTCGCAATCGGTGGGCATGGCGCGCGCGGCCTTCGAGGCGGCGCTCAAGTACAGCAAGGAACGCAGCTCCTTCGGCCAGCCCATCTTCAACCACCAGGCGATCCAGTTCAAGCTGGCCGAAATGGCCACCCAGATCGAGGCCGCACGCCAGCTGATCTGGCATGCCGCGAGCATGAAGGATGCGGGCCTGCCCTGCGTCAAGGAGGCGGCGATGGCCAAGCTGTTCGCCTCCGAGATGGCCGAGCGCGTCTGCTCGGCCGCCATCCAGGTGCATGGCGGCTATGGCTATGTGAGCGACTTCCCGGTCGAGCGCATCTACCGCGATGTGCGCGTGACGCAGATCTACGAGGGCTCGTCCGAGGTGCAGAAGATCCTCATCGGCCGCGCCCTCGGCTGACCCTGTGCAGGAGGCCGCCATGAGCAGCGCCGCAATCCAGTTCTACTTCGATTTCTCCTCACCCTATTCCTATATCGCTTCGGAGTGGATCGATGCGGTGGCGGCGCGCCATGGCCGGCGCGTGCAATGGCATGCCGTGCTGCTGGGCGTGCTGTTCCAGGCGGCCGAGCTGAAGCCGCCGGTGGCGCATCCACTCAAGCGCGAGTACGCGCTGCGCGATTTCGAGCGCTCGGCGCATTTCGCCGGCCTGCCCTATCGCCAGCCCGGCGCCTTTCCCATCCCCACGCAGAACGCGGCGCGGGTGTTCTGGTGGCTGCACGAAACCCAGGGCCACGATGCCGCGGTGGCCTGGGCCCATGCCGGGCTGCGCGCCTATTTCACCCGCGGCGTGGCGCTCAACGACGCTGGCGCGCTCAAGGCCCTGGCAGGCGAGAGCGGGCTGGATGCCGCCGCCGCCGAGGCGGCCTGGGGCGATGAGCGCTGGAAGCAGCGGCTCAAGGCCGAGAACGAGGCCGCGCTGGCGGCCGGGGTGTTTGGCGCACCCTTCTTCATCATCGACGGTGAGCCCTTCTGGGGCCAGGACCGCCAGGCGCAGATTGAGCGCTGGCTGGCGAGCGGGCCGTTCACGCGCGCCTGAGACGCGTCCTCGTCTGATTCAGGCTCAGGTCTTGCCGCCGCTGCAGCCACAGCGCGCTGCCCGCGGCCAGGGCCAGCAGGGGCCCGATCAGGCCGTTGACATGGCCCCAGCCCCAGCCGTCGAAGACCCAGCCCGAGGCCATCGCGGCGATGGCGACGATGGCGGCGACCAGGAACTCGTTGGCGGCCTGGGCGCGCGCGCGGTCGGCGGTGCTGTCGTGCGCAAAGGCCTCGGCCAGCAGCGCGCTGCCACCCACGAACATGAAGTTCCAGCCGGCGCCGTTGAGCATCAGGGCCAGGCCGAACTGCCAGGCGCTCTGGCCGCTCAACGCCGCCAGGCTGCCGCTGGCCATGGCCGCGCTGCCCAGCCACAGCACCCGCGTCACACCCCAGCGGGCGATCAATCGGCCGCTGAAGAAGCCGGGCGCGTACATGCTCATCAAATGCCACTGGATCACGCCAGCGGCCACCGTCACCGGCAGCCCACAGCCCACCACCGCCAGCGGCGTGGCCGTCATCACGAACATCATGCTGGCGGCGCCGACGGCGCAGCTGCCGGCCGCCACTACAAAGGCCGGGCGGCGCAGCAGTTGCAGCAGTGGCGTGCGCGCGCCAGCTGCGGCCATGGGGGCCGCCGTGCCGCCGCGCAGCCGGTTCAGCACCAGCATGGAGAGCAGGGCCAGCGCCAACACCGCGAGATACGAGCCGGCAAAGCTATGGCCCGGCACCGCCTCGCGTGCCAGCGCCGCCAGGGTAGGGCCCAGCACGGCCGCCAGCACGCCGCCGCCGGTCACCCAGCCGATGGCCTGGGCCTTGAAAGTGGCGCTTGCCGCCTCGGTGGCCGCGAAGCGGTAGAACTGCGCGCTGGCCGCAAAAGCGCCGAGTGCCAGATTCGCGGCGCAGAACAGCAGGAAATCGTTGCGCACGATGGCCCAACTGGCCAGGGCACCGCCGCAGGCGCCGGCCATGGCCCCCAGCTGGAACACGCGCGGCCGGCCCCAGCGCCGTGCCAGCAGCGAGACCGGCACGGTGCTCAGCGCCGTGGCCACCGTCACCAGCGCATAGGGCAGGGTGGCCAGCGCGCGGCTCGGTGCCAGCATGCTGCCCACCAGGCCGGTGAGCGTGAGGCCGATGGCCGAGGCGCACACGAACAGGGCCTGGCACAGCACCAGCAGGGCGACACGGCGTTCGCTGGCGTGCAACAGGGCGAAGCGGGAGGAACTGAAGGTTTTCATGCGCCCAGCTTAGTTGGGGCTATGCTGGCAGTACTGACGCAATGACCGCAAAAACTGCCATGCCAGAGAAAACCAAGACGGTGCTGCTGGTGGCCTACGAGGGTTGCCAGTCGCTAGACGTGACCGGACCCTGGGAGGTCTTCAGCAAGGCCAATCAGTTCGCCCAGGCGGCCGGGCAGGCGCTGCCGCCCTATCGTGTCGTGCTGGCCTCGCCCGAGGGCGGCATGGTGCGCTGCAATTCGGCCCTGCAACTTGGCCCCAGCACCGCGCTGGCCGCGCTGCGCGGCCCGCTCGACACGGTGTTGGTGGTGGGCGGCAACGATGGCGATCTGGAGGGCCGCGCATGGGCCGGCAGCCTGCTGCCCTGGCTGCGCAAAAAGGCGCCGCAGGTACGGCGCATGGGCAGCGTCTGCACGGGGGCGTTTGCGCTCGCGGCGGCGGGGCTTTTCGACGAGCGCCGCGTCACCACCCATTGGCGCTTCTGCGAGCAGCTGGCGCGCATGTACCCGCGTCTGCGCCTGGAGCCCGACGCCATCTTCGTGGCCGACCCGCCCTTCTACAGCTCGGCCGGCATCTCGGCCGGCATCGACCTGGCTCTGGCCCTGGTGGAGGACGATCTGGGCCAGCCGATTGCGCTCGCGGTGGCGCGCCATCTGGTGCTTTATCTGCGCCGCCCGGGCGGCCAGTCCCAGTACTCGGCCGGTCTGCAGGCGCAGGCGCAGGCCGGCGGCGACCGCCTGGCCGACTTGCTGCTGTGGATGGTGGAGCACCCCGAGCGCGACCTCAGCGTCGCGGCCCTGGCCGAACGCGCCAGCATGAGCGAGCGCCATTTCGCCCGCCTGTTCCTGGCCGAGACCGGCCAGACCCCGGCGCGCTTTGTCGAGGCCCTGCGGCTGGAGCGCGCCAAGACCCATCTGGAACGCAGCGCCTGGCCGCTCGAGCGCGTGGCGCAGAAGTCCGGCTTCGGCTCGGTGGACAGCCTGCAGCGCAGCCTGCGCCGGCATGCGGGCATCACGCCGCAGCAGTATCGGCAACGGTTTTCCAGGTAGAGGCGCTAGCCAGGGTGCGCCAATCGATCGGGCAAGCAACCAATTAGTCAGTCAGTCGGCCTGGCTGATGCTGGCTCTGGCGAGCAGCCGGGCATAGCTGCCGTCGGCCTTCATCGCGGCCAGGCCTAGATCGAAAGCATCCAGCCATGCGCGTGCCTGGGGATGGTTCTTGGACATCGCCAGGTGGGCGTTCTTGAACTCCAGCCGTGGCGCCCTCCATTCGATCTGGCGCCCCAGCTCGGGCTCGGCGGCCAGCAGGAACTGGCCGGTTGCGCGTTCTGAAAAGACCAGGTCAACACGGCCCAGCGCCAGTTTCCGGAAGTTGCCTTTCTGATCGCTGGCCAAATCAATCTGCAGGCCGGGTTCCTGCAGCTCGGCTGAGACATAGCTGCCACGCTCGACACCCAACCGCAGGTCTTGCAGGCGGCGCAGGTCGGGCGCCGAGCCCATACGCGCAAAAAAGCCCAGCTCCTGCCGCAGCATGGGGCGCGAATAGCTGTAGAGCTGATCGCGCTGCTCGTTGCGCCAAATGCCCACGATGATGCATGCCCCCTGCTCGCCAAGCTTGATGACACGCGCCCAGGGCATGAAGCTCGCGCTGGCTTGCAGGCCCTGGCGCTTGAAGGCCTGCGCCGCGAGCTCGATCATCACGCCCTGGCCTGGCAGCTGTGCGCCGCTGTAGGGCGGGAACTCACTGGCGCACAGCGGCACCGCGGGAGCAGCCCATGCGCAGGACGAGACGCCTAACAGCAGCGCTGCAGTCCATCTCGAAATGCAGGATGGCGGGATTGGGGACATGGCGGGGCGAGGCAGCCGAGGCAGGAAGGGCTTGTGCAGCGCGCATGATAGACAGTTAGGCGCGGGCTGGCGGTGCGGCAGCTGCCGTGGCAGGAAACGGCGACAAGCAGGCCTTAATCGGCGTCGGTCTTGCCCAATGGCCCGGGCTGCGCCTGCGGCGCCTGCCATTCGGCCCAGTCCTCGCCAAACAGTTCCACCGGATGCTGAGTGCGGTCCGAGCCATTGCCGCAGGCCATGCTGTCGCTGGGGCAATAGCGGTCACAGCCCCAGCACAGGCGGTGTGGGTTGCTTGGGTTGATTGGGAACTTCTTGGCCATGAGTGCGCAGGGTAATGCGCGCGGCGGGGTGCTGCATTGATGCGCATCAGCCCGGGCTGATGCTGGCCGCTCACAACTCCGCCACCCCCTTCACCCGCTGCGGCATCGTCATCACCACCTGCGCCACCGGCTCCACTGCACGGCCATGGAAGCGATCCAGCAGGTCCTTCCACTGGGCGCGCACCGTTGCCACATTGGCCAGCTTGACATGGCCGTAGCCGCGTATGGTTTCGGGCAGGCGGGCGAGCTTGACGGCCAGATCGAGCTTGTCGGCGCTGAGTTGCTTCAGCAGTTCGTCGACCAGGGCTTCGTAGTCGGCGATCAGCTGACGCTCCATGCGGCGCTCCTCGGTCTTGCCGAAGAGGTCCAGCGCGCCACCGCGCAGACCCTTCAGCTTGGCCAGGGCCTGGAAGGCCTTGAAGGTCCAGCCGCCCAGTTCCAGCTTCTTGGCGCGGCCGTCGGGGCCAGGTTTTGACAGCAGGGGCGGGGCCATGTGGAAGGATAAAGAGTCCCAGTTCTCGAACTGTTCCTTCATGGCCTTTTCAAACTTGCCATCGGTGTAGAGGCGCGCCACCTCGTACTCGTCCTTGATCGCCAGCAACTTGGCGTAGTAGCGTGCCACCGCCTTGGTCAGGCGCTCGGCCTTGCCTGGTTCGCCCAGCTGCGCCTCGGCCTTGCGCACGCGTTCCACCAGGGCCAGATAGCGGCTGGCATAGGCGCTGTCCTGGTAGTCGGTCAGGAAGGCCACGCGGCGTGCGATCAGGCCATCCTCGCCATCGAGCTTGTCGAAGTTCAGCACCTGCACCAAGCCTTGCGGCGTGCCGGCCAGGCGGCGCAGCGCGTCGGGCGCTGCGATGGCCAGGCGGCCCAGCGCAAAGGCAGTCTTGTTGCCCTCCACCGCCACGCCGTTGAGTTCGATGGCGCGCATCAGCGCCGCCTCGCTCAAGGGGATCAGGCCGCGCTGCCAGCAAGCGCCCAGCATGATGATGTTGCTGGGCATGGTGTCGCCCATCAGCTGCTGGGCGATGGCCTGTGCATCCACCGTGCTCAGCAAGTCGGCCTGCCCGCCCACCGCATGCTGCATCTTGGCCAAGAGGCCCGGCGCATGCAGGCTGGCATCGGGGTTGCGAACGAAACCGGCGGTGGGCAGCTCATGGGTGTTGGCCAGGATCACGGTGCGGCCGGGCTTGACGGTGCCCAGCGCATCGGGGCTGGCGCCCACCACCATATCGCAGGCCAAGAGCACATCGGCCTGCTGGGTGTCGATGCGCACCTGGTTCAGCAGGTCCTGGGTCGGCGCCACGCGCACAAAGGACAGCACCGAGCCGCCCTTTTGCGCAAAGCCCATGAAGTCCAGCACCGAGGCCTGCTTGCCTTCCAGATGCGCGGCCATCGAGACGAGTGCACCCACCGTCACCACACCGGTGCCGCCCACGCCGGTCACCAGCAGGTCGAAGGGGCCGGTCCAGTCCCAGGGAGCGGGCGCGCTGATGGCGGCGAGTTCGCGTGCCAGGTCTTGCGGGCTGTAGCTGGCGCCAGCGCGCTTCTTCAGCTGGGCGCCATGCACCGAGACAAAGCTGGGGCAGAAGCCGTTGACGCAGGAGAAATCCTTGTTGCAGGAGCTTTGCTCGATGGCGCGCTTGCGGCCCCAATCGGTTTCCACCGGCACCACCGAGAGGCAGTTGCTGGCCTGGCCGCAATCGCCGCAGCCCTCGCACACCGCCTCGTTGATGAAGATGCGCTTGGGTGGGTCGTAGAACTCTTTTTTCTTGCGACGGCGGCGCTTTTCGGCGGCGCAGGTCTGGTCGTAGATGAGGACGGTGACGCCCTCGATCTCACGCAACTCGCGCTGCACCTTGTCGAGCTCGCTGCGGTCGTGAAACGTGGTGCCGGCGGGGAAGAGGCCGTGGTGTCCGTCGTACTTGCCGATCTCGTCGGAGAGCACCACCAGGCGCTTGACGCCCTCGGCCTCGACCTGGCGCGCGATCTGCGGCACGCTGGTCGATCCGTCCACCGGCTGGCCGCCAGTCATCGCCACGGCGTCGTTGTAGAGGATTTTGTAGGTGATATTGGTCTTGGCGGCGATGGCCTGGCGTATCGCCAGATAACCGCTGTGGTAGTAGGTGCCGTCGCCGAGGTTCTGGAACACATGCTTCTCGGTGGTGAAGCGGCTGTGCGCGGCCCAGTCCACGCCCTCGGCGCCCATCTGGATCAGGCCCGAGGTGCCGCGCTCCATCCAGCTGGCCATGAAGTGGCAGCCGATGCCGGCGAGCGCCCGCGAGCCCTCGGGCAGCTTGGTGGAGGTGTTGTGCGGGCAGCCCGAGCAGAAGTAGGGCTGGCGGCGCACGCCGTCGGCCTCGTTGGACAGCAGGCAGGGGGTGAGGAAGTCCACCACCAGATGGCGGAGATCCAGCGCCGGGTTCAGGCGGGCCAGCCAGTCGGCCACCGTGCCCATGATGCGCGAGGGGCGCAGCTCGCCCAAGGCCGAGAGCACCGGCGCGCCATGTTCATCGGTCTTGCCGACCACACGCGGGCGCTGGGCGTCGGGCAGGTGGTAGAGCAGCTCCTTGATCTGGCGCTCCACCACCGGGCCTTTTTCCTCGATCACCAGCATGTCGGTCAGGCCCTGGGCGAATTCGGCCATGCGGGTGGCTTCGAGCGGATAGACCAGGCCCACCTTGTAGACACGCACGCCGGCCGCGGCCAGGGCGTTGGGGTCCAGGTCGAGGCGGCGCAACACCTCCATGAAGTCGTAATGCGCCTTGCCGACGGTGACGATGCCCAGCGTGGCGCGCGGGCTCACGACGATGTGTTTGTCGATGCTGTTGAGCTTGGCAAAGGCGCGCACCGCGTCGAGCTTGTGCGCCAGTCGGGTTTCCAGCTCCAGCGAGGGCAGGTCCACGGCGCGGATGTGCAGATTGGTCGGAGGAACATGGTCCACCGGCAGCTCGAAGTCCAGCGGCACGCTGTCCAGGTCCACCGTCATGCCCGACTCCACCACTTCGGAGATCGCCTTGAAGCCCACCCAGGCGCCCGAGAAGCGGCTCAGTGCCCAGCCGTAGAGCCCGAACTCCAGGTACTCGGCCACGTTGGCCGGATGCACGATGGGCATGCTCCAGGCCTGCAGCGCCTGGTCGCTCTGGTGCGGCGTGCTGCTGGAGACGCAGCCATGGTCGTCGCCGCACACCACCAGCACACCACCCTGGGTGGATGTGCCATAGACATTGCCATGCTTGAGCGCGTCGCCCGAGCGGTCCACGCCGGGGCCCTTGCCGTACCACATGGCGAACACGCCATCCACCGTACGCTTGGGGTCCAGCGCCACCCGCTGCACGCCCAGGCAGGCGGTGGCGGCCAGGTCTTCGTTGATGGCGGGCAGGAAGTTGATCTGCGCCGCGTCCAGGAACTTCTTGGCCTTCCAGAGCTGCTGGTCCACCATGCCCAGCGGAGAGCCGCGGTAACCCGAGACGAAACCGGCCGTCTTCAGCCCGGCGCGCTCGTCCAGCGCCTTCTGTGCCAGCAGCAGGCGCACCAGGGCCTGCGTGCCGGTGAGAAAGACCTGGCCCGAGCGTGCGCCCAGGTTGTCCGAAAGCTTGTAGTCGCGCAGTGCGGGGGTGGACATGGGCCGGTCTCCTGAGGTGTTCTATGCAGGGAGCAGATTCTTGGCCAGGCAGCCGAGAGTTTGTTACTTGCATCGCTTGTGTCAACCGGGTCAATGAGAGAATTCCTCTCAAAGGTGGTTGATATGGGAAATGAACGTTTTGATCGCGCCACGCGCCAGATTCTTGAGGCCCTGCAGGCCGACGGGCGCCAGAGCACCCAGCAGCTGGCCGACAAGGTGGGGCTCTCGGCCACGCCGGTGTGGCGGCGCATCAAGGAGCTGGAAGAGAGCGGCGTGATACGCCGCCATGTGGCCCTGGTGGACCGCGAGAAGCTGGGCCTGTCGATCTGCGTGCTGGCCAATGTGAGCCTGGTGCGACACAGCGAGGGTGCGGTGGAGCAGTTCGAGCAGTTGGTGCAGGCCAGCCGCGAGATCATCGAATGCCATGGCATCACCGGCGAGGCCGACTATGTGATCAAGGTGGTGGTGCCCGACATGAAGGCCTACGACCAGTTCCTGCAGAGCCGCGTCTTCAAGGTGCCGGGTGTGGCCAGCGTGCGCAGCAATGTGGTGCTGCGCGAGGTCAAGTACGAGACCGCGCTGCCCGTGCCGGGTTAAAGTCTGGCCCGGCCTTGCCGAAAACCTGCGTATGGGCGGGGCCTCAGTGCCCCTGGTGCCTGTATCGCACCCCGGACTTCCCGCCCCGCAGCCTCCTGTTTGAGGAGCTCATCATGGTCACTTCAATACCGAGTACCAGCGTCGCCACGGTCAGCACGGCAAGCAGCGCCCTGACCCAGCGCCCACATACCGACGAGGCCCTGAAGCGTCAGGAAGCCGCGATCACCAACAAGCCCGCCACCGACGAAGACACCACGGTGGTGCAGATTTCCCAGCAGGGCGCCAAGCTGGCCGAGCAGGCCGTGGCCAGCCAGCCGGCCAAGACCGCGCCGGCCCAGCCCAGCGCCGAAGCCGGCGCAAGCGCGCAGGCCAGCAGCAACAGCAAGCCCGAGGCGGCCTTTGAGCCCGCCGATGGCAACAAGGACGGCAGCGTCACCGAGTTCGAGCAGCAGGCCTACGACTTCAAGCATCCGAAATCCCTGGCCGAGTTGATCGCCGAGGAAAAGGCCGCCGCCGCGAATGGCCTCAACGTCGGACTCAAGGCCTACGAGGAAGTGGCACGTTCGGGCCGCAGCGCCTGAGGGGCGTGTAGACGCTGGCGCGCCCATGCGCCGGCATGGGCCGCCACTGCCGGGTGCATAGAATGGGCCATGCCCTTGGACATGCCGACCCTCTTCCTGGTGGTGACCGTCGTGGCCTTCGTGATGGCGGGTTGGGTGGGCGTGATGGCCTGGGGGCAGCGCCGCAGCGAGGCGCTGTGGTCCTGGGCCGCCACCATGTGTGCCTTGGCGCTCAGCAATGTGCTGTATGGCTTTCGTGGCGCGATCGGCGAATATTGGTCGGTGGTGCTGGGCAACGGGGTACTCGCGCTGGCCTTTGCACTCATGCTGTTGTCGCTGTGGCGCTTCCAGGGCATCCGGCCCAGGCCCTTGCTGATGGTGCTGCCGGTGCTGTTGTCCCTGGGCCTGTATGCCTTGTTCATCGACGCCTACCGAGCCCGCGTGATCGTTGGCGGCACGCTGTTCCCGGCGCAGCTGGCGCTGGTGCTGCAGGTGCTGCTGAGTCGGCGCCGGCCGGTGCTGGGGCGCGGGCGCTGGATGCTGGTGACGGGTGCGGCGGTGTTGGGCAGCATGCTGCTGTTGCGCCTCCTGGCCATGCTGCTGGGCTTGCTGGATGCCGGCGATGCGCTCGCCAATCAGCGCTGGCAGACCGCGCTGGCGCTGGTCGCGATGGTGGCGGTGCTGAGCTTCGGCCTGGGCTTTGTCTACATGAATCTTGAGCGCGCCGAGCGGCGCAGCTTCGAGCTCGCGATGCGCGATGTGCTCACCGGGCTGGCGAACCGGCGTGCCATCCTGGATCTGCTGCACAGCAGCGTGGCGCGGGCAAGGCGCCAGGAGCAATGGCTGTCGGTGCTGATGTTGGACATAGATCACTTCAAGTCCGTCAATGACAACCATGGCCACCAGGCCGGTGACGCCGTGCTGCGCCAGGTGGCGCAGACACTGGCCAGCCGGCTGCGCGCGCAGGATCAGATCGGTCGCTTCGGAGGCGAGGAATTCCTCGTGCTGCTGCCCGACACGCAGGCCGAGGGCGCCCGCGTGCTGGCCGATGCGCTGCGTCTGGCGGTGCAGCAGACTTCCACCCCCTGGGGCGGCCAGCAGATCGCCGTCACCATCAGCATTGGCGTGTGCGGCCATCGGTTGGGCGAGGCGGACAGCCCCGAGTCGCTCATTGCGGCGGCCGACCGCGCCATGTACCAGGCCAAACGGCTGGGCCGCAACCGCGTGGAGTTGGTAGGCGAAGAAGAAAGCGAGCCGGGCTGATGTTCACGGTCTACGGCCTTAACGGACGCGTCTACAGCGGCAGCCTGGACGGCGTGCGCGAACTGGCGCCGGTGCAGGCGGTGGCGCGGGTGCGCGCCGCGGCGGCGATCGGGCGCAACGAGCAGGCCTTGCTGCCTTCCATCGTGCGCGGCCTTCCGGTGCCCGGCGGTGACTACGGCCGGCTCGGCCGTGGCGGCGAGCGCGCACCACGCCAGGCCCTGGCAGCCTATGCCCAGACCCAGCAGGGGCAGGCCGAGCGTCAGGCGCTGAGCCTGGTGCAGCAACTGATGAGCCGCGAGGTGCTGTCGGTGCCGGTGGGGGCGAGCGTGGCCGAGGCCTGGCGCCTGCTGGCGCAGCGCGGCCATGGGCAGGCGCCGGTGCTGGACGCGCGCCAGCGCCTGGTGGGGCTGATTTCACGCGCCGATCTGTTGCCGCTGCGTGCCTTCGATACCCCCGAGGTGTTCGATCCGCAGCTGTGGAAGGATCGCCTCGCGCTGCCGGTGGCGGCGCTGATGTGGACGCCCATCCCCAGCGCGCATCTGGACACGCCCTTGCGCGAGGTGGCGCAGCTGCTGCTGGACCTGCGCCTGCCGGGCCTGCCGGTGGTGGGCGAGGGTGGGGCGGTGGAGGGCTTTCTATCGCGCAGCGATCTGCTGCGCGCCATCACCCGCCAGCCGCCGCTGGATCTGTGGAGCTGAGCCAGCGCAGATACTCGTCGGCGGGCATGGCTGCTGCGTAGAGCCAGCCCTGCGCGGCATGCGCACCCATCTCGCGCAGCAGCGCCTCCTGTTCGCGCGTTTCCACGCCCTCGGCAATCACCTGCAGGTGCAGCTCGCGCGCCACGCCCACCATCGAACGCATCAGGGCCTGGCTGCGCTCCTGCGCGCTGGCCACCACAAAGCTGCGGTCCAGCTTGACCACGTCGATGGGCAGGCGCGCCAGCTGGGCCAGCGAGGAAAAGCCGGTGCCGAAATCGTCCAGATAGATCTGAAAGCCCAGCTCGCGGCATTCCTGCATGAAGGCGTGGGTGGCGGCTTCGTCGCCGATCACGCAGCTCTCGGTCAGCTCCACGTCCAGCAGCCCATGGGCGACACGCTGGCATTCGGACAGCCAGCGCAGCAGGTCGGGGTCGCCGAGCTGGCGCGCACTGATGTTGACGGCAATGCGCACCGCGTGGCCCAAGGCCCGCCACTGCGCCGCCTGCGCTGCCGCGGTGACGATCACCCAGCGGCCCATCGCGATGATCTGGCCGTTGCCCTCGGCACGCGCAACAAAGAGATCGGGGCGTATCAGGCCGCGCTTGGGGTGGCGCCAGCGCAGCAGCGCCTCCACCGACGGCGCGGCCGGCCCCTGCAGACTGACCTTGGGCTGGTAATGCAGTTCGAGCTGCTGCAGCTCCAGCGCCTTGCGCAGATGGTGGTCGAGCCAGAGCCGCTCGCGCGCGCGCTGCTGCATCTTGGGCTCGAACACCCGCTGCACCCGGCCACCCTCCTCGGCCGCGCTGTGCAAGGCGGTACCGACATTGCGTTGCAGCTCTTCCAGGTCCTGGCCATGTTGGGGGTAGCAGGCGATGCCGATGGCGATGCTGACCGTCAGATCGGTCCTGGCCAGCTGCAGCGGCTGCCTGAAACGATGCAGGATGCTGCGGCCCAGGCGTTGCAGCTCGGTGGGCTGGGCCCGGCCCGGTACGAGCAGATGAAACTCCACGCCGCTGGCACGCGTCAGCAGCAGCGGCGGCGGCGCCAGCTCTTTGAGTGCCCGTGCGGCTGCGCAGATCACCTCGTCGGCACCTTCGGGGCCGAAGTTGTCGAGCAGCAGGCTGAAATCGCGCAGCTTCACCGCCATCAGGCCAAAGGGCTGCTGCTGCTCGATCAGCCCGAGGATGCATTCGCGCTCGCTGTAGCGGCTTGCCAGGCCCGTCAGCTCGTCTTCATAGACCATGGTGTGCAGGGCCTCGCGCTGCAAGGCGTCGCGCGCGCGCGCCTCGCTCTCGGCGGTGATGTCCATGGCGCTGGCGGCCAGATGCCAGGGCTCGCCGCGCTGCGCGCCGGCGATCACCTGCAGGTGCCAGCGCAGCAGCTGGTGGCCATGCGGCTCCGGCTGCTCGAGTTCCGCGCTCCAGCACGGGTATTGATCAGGGGCAGCGAGGCTCAATGCGATCTGCGCGCGCAGTTCCTCGGGCAATTGCGTCAGCTGCGCCGCGGGCTGCCCCAGCAGGGCGTCGCCCGAGCCGGCCAGCCAGCGCTGTGCGCTGTCGTTGAGCTGGCAAAGCATGCCGCGCTGGTCGAACACCAGCATGCTCAGGCATTGCAACTGCTGCAGCACCCGGGTTGCCAGTTGAGCCGCAGCGGCGGACGCCGGATCAGGAACTTGCGATGACGGCATCGATGGAGCGTCCTTCAGTACGCCGGAAGTAGCAGCTCCGAGTGTGCAGGAAAGCGTGCTCGCGCAGGCCCCAATCAGGCCCCGCTTCGCCGCGCTGTTGGTTCGACCTGGCAGCGCTACGCGAGGCACAAACCTTGCTTTCAAGCGCGATTTCCCTTACATTAGGGCGCTGCCGCTGCGGACATTCTGTGTTGCAGCGGTTTTGTTTTGCGCGCTTCACTCTGGTTGTGCCCGGATGGACAGCGTCACTATCACCCAGCCCAGCCTGCGCGATTGCGGGTACAGGGCAACACCGGAGTTACACCATGGCCAAGGAAGAACTGATCGAAATGCAAGGCATGGTGGACGAGGTCCTGCCGGACACGCGTTTCCGCGTCACCCTGGACAACGGCCACCAACTGGTTGCCTACACCGCCGGCAAGATGAAGAAGCACCACATCCGCATCCTCGCCGGTGACAAGGTGTCGCTGGAACTCTCGCCCTACGACCTCAGCAAGGGCCGCATCACCTTCCGCCACATCGAGCGTTCGGGTGGCGGCGGTGCGCCGCGTCCGCAGCGTCGCTGACTGATCATTCCCAAGTGAGTGGATTGAGCCGGTAGTAACGGCTCAGCTCCGCATACAGCGCGGGATGGATGCTGGCCAGCTCGACCGGCCGCTCGAAGAAAACCTCGCTGGCTACCGCGAAGAACTCGGCCGGATCGGTGGCGCCATAGTCGCTCATCAGGCTGGGGATGCCGGCCTCGGCGCGAGCGCGCAAGGCATCAAACTCCCCCTGCATCACCGCCGACCAGCGCGCATAGGCGGCGCCGCTGCCCAGCAGGGGAGCGCCATTGGCGTAACCCTTTTCCTGGTCCAGCTGGTGGGCGAATTCGTGGATCACCACGTTCTGCCCGTCGCCCGGCTCGGCCGCGCCGGCCACCACATCCTGCCAGGACAGCACCACCTGCCCCTGGCTCCATGACTCCCCCGACAAGACCTGGCGCTGCTCCATCTGCACGCCCGCCGCGCCGGTGTGTACACGCTGCACAGCAAAGGCGCCCGGATAGACCAGGATCTGCGAGAGGCGCGGATAGAAGCCGCGCTCGGCCCCCAGCAGCGGCAGGCAGGCCTGGGCCGCGATGGTGACGCGCACCTCGTCGCTGATGATGAAGCCGGCGCAGCCGATGAACTGCTTCTCGGCCAGGAAGACCTGCATCAGCCCCTTGAGCCTGAGTTGGAGATCGGCGGGCAGGCGCTGCACATAGGGCACGCGTCGGCGCAGCATGCGCCGCCACGCCGCCGGAAAGCTCTGCCGTGCCAGGCGGGCGCGGCGGCGGGCCTGCCAGCGCGGCGCCAGCACGATGCCGGCGATCAGCAGCATGGCCAGCACGAATACCAGGAACAGGGCCATGCACTTGCCTTTCGTTGAACTCAGGCTGGGCAGATGTGCGCACAGCGCCGTAATTCAAGCCCAGCCCCCTCGCACAAGGGATGCCTTTGTGCGGCCGGCAAACGCACAATCCTCGCACGGGCCATACAGACCGCGTCGGCGTCAGCGCCGACACGCACCCGATGCCGGAACGTGGTGCGTCAGCGGCTCAAGACTTGCGTCGGAATCATTCGTTTGAATATCGTTCTCGTTGATGACAATCCGGTCAATCTGGCCCTGCTGGGCGAGTTGGTCAAGCAGCTCGATGCGGGCCAGGCGCATGCCTTCAGCGATGCCAACGCCGCCCTGCAGTGGTGCCTGCAGCAGGACCCTGATCTCGTCATCGTCGACTACATGATGCCCGGCCTGAATGGCCTGGAATTCATCAAGCGGCTGCGCGCCGAACCCGCGCGTGCCGACGTGCCGCTGCTGATGGTGACCGCCAATGCCGAGGTGCAGGTGCGCTACGACGCCCTGCAGTCGGGCGCCAACGACTTCCTCACCAAGCCGCTGGACCCGGTCGAGTTCCTGGCCCGCTCGCGCAATATGTTGGCGCTGCGGCGCGGCCAGCTCGCCTTGGCGATGCGCGCGAGCTGGTTGGCCGAGGAGGTGCGGCGTGCCACGCAGGAGATCGTCGAGCGCGAGCGCGACACCATCTTCCGCCTCTCGCGCGCCGCCGAATACCGCGACCCCGACACCGGCAGCCATGTGATGCGCATGGCGCATTACTCCAAGCTGATCGCGCGCCGCCTGGGCCTCACCAGCGACGACCAGGACATCCTGTTCCGCGCCGCGCCCATGCACGACATCGGCAAGGTGGGCATCCCCGACCAGGTGCTGCTCAAGCCGGGCCGGCTCGACCAGCCCGAGCTCGAGGTGATGCGCGACCATGCCCGCATCGGCCACGAAATCCTGCAGGGCAGTCCCTCGCCGGTGCTGCAGCAGGCCGCGGTGGTGGCACTGAGCCATCACGAGAAATTCGACGGCAGCGGCTACCCCCATGGCCTGGTAGGCAAGAAGATCCCGCTGCAGGGCCGCATCGTCGCGGTGGCGGATGTGTTCGACGCGCTCACCACCGAGCGACCCTACAAGCGCCCCTGGAGCCTGGAGAAGGCGCGCGGCTATCTCGAAGAATCCTCCGGCTCGCATTTCGATCCGGACTGCGTGGATGCCTTCCTGGGTGCCTGGGACGAGGTGCTGGCCATTCACGAGCGCTTCCAGCCCGTAGCCCAGGCGTAAGCCGGCACGCTTAGGCTGGAGGTCATGCGCCCACTCCAGCCCTGGCAGGTTTCCGTCGCCGGCATTTGCTCACTGGTGCTCTGCATCGGCCTGGCGCGCTTTGCCTATACCCCCTTGCTGCCCCTGATGCAGGCCCAGGCCGGCCTCAGCGACGCCGCCGCCGGCGGCCTGGCCGCCTGCAACTACATGGGCTATATGGCCGGCGCGCTGCTGGCCTCCTGGATGGACGATGCGCGCTGGCGCCACCGCCTCTTCAGCGCCGGCCTGCCGCTGGCCATGCTCAGCGCCGTGGCGATGGCCTGGACGCAGCAATGGTGGGCCTGGGCCCTGTTGCGCTTTCTGGGCGGCCTGAGCGGCGCGGCCGGCATGTTGCTGGGCACCGGCCTGGTGCTGAACTGGCTGATGCGTGCCGGCCGCCGGCCCGAGCTGGGCGTGCATTTCATTGGCCTGGGCCTGGGCATCGTGGTGTCGGCCCTGGGCGCCATGCTGCTGGCGGCCCTGCGGCTCGATTGGGCGCAGCAATGGTGGGGCATGAGCCTGCTGTGCCTGCCTTTTCTATGGCCGGCCTGGCGCTGGCGGCCGCCGGTGCCGCCCGTCATGTCCGTGAGCCAAGCCAAGTCGGACGCGCCACCAAGGCGTTGGGCCCTGCTGATGATGGCCATGTACTTCTGTGCCGGCTGGGGCTTTGTGATCAGCGCCACCTTCACCGTCGCCATCGTCGAGCGCCAGCCGCTCCTGGCCGGGCGCGGGCCTTTGGCTTGGCTGCTGGTGGGCCTGGCGGCGGTGCCCGCGGTGTTTCTGTGGGACCGCATCGCGCGGCGCATCTCCGAGCTGCCAGCCCTGCTGCTGGCGCTGGGCCTGCAGGTGCTCTCGGTGCTGTTGCCCGCACTCTCCGACAGCCTGCCCGCCGCCCTGGCCGGCGCCTTGCTCTATGGCGCCACCTTCATCGGCATCGTCAGCCTGACGCTCGCGGTGGTGGGGCGCCGGGCCCCTGCCAACCCCGGCAAGGCGATGGCGCGCTTGACGCTCAGCTACGGGGTGGCGCAGATCAGCGCGCCGGCGCTCAGCGGCCTGATGGTGCAGGCCACGGGCAGCTTCAAGACGCCCCTGCTCCTAACGGCCGCGGTGCTGCTGCTGGGCATGGCGCTGCTGGGGGCCTTGTTGCGCGACTGAGCCTTTCGGTCTTCTTCACTGCTCAGCGAAGCGCTCCCCGCGCTCGGCCATCTCGACCAGGATCCGCGCCGGTGCAAAGCGCTCGCCATGGGCTGCGGCCAGTTCGCGCGCCCGCGCCACGAAGGCGGGCAGCCCATAGGCGTTGATGAACTGCAGCGCGCCGCCCTGGAAGGGCGCAAAGCCCCAGCCGAAAATGGAGCCGATATTGGCATCGGCTACCGAGCGCAGCACGCCTTCCTGCAGGCAGCGTGCGGCCTCGTTGGCCTGGGCGAACATCATCCGGTCGATCAACTCGCGCTGGGTGGGTTGCTCAGCGGCCACCGGGTAGAGCTGGGCCAGTTCGGGCCAGAGTTGCTTGTCGCCGCCTGACCAGTCATAGAAGCCCTTGCCCGCCTTCTTGCCCACGCGCCCCAGCTCGCAGAGCTGGCGCAGCACCGACTCGCCCGGGTGCTCGTGGTAAGGCTTGCCCTCGGCCGCCAGGTCCTTGCGGGTCTGGTCGGCCACATGCACGCCCAGGCTCAGGCTGACCTCGTCCTGCAGCGCCAGCGGCGGCATCGGCATGCCCGCCTGCAGACCCGCCACCTCGATGGAGCGCGGATGCACGCCCTCCTTGAGCAGGGCGATGCCTTCCATCACATAGGTGGCGAACACGCGGCTGGTGTAGAAGCCGCGCGAGTCGTTCACCACGATGGGCGTCTTGCCGATCTGCTGCACATAGTCGAAGCCGCGCGCCAGCGTCTCCGGCGAGGTCTCTTGGCCGACGATGATTTCCACCAGCGGCATCTTGTCCACCGGCGAGAAGAAATGCAGGCCCAGGAACTGCGCCGGTCGCACGCTGGCCTGCGCCAGACCGGTGATGGGCAGGGTGGAGGTGTTGGACGCGAACACGGCGCCGGTGCTGATCACGGCCTCGGCCTTGCGCGTGACATCGGCCTTGATGGCGCGGTCCTCGAACACCGCCTCGATCACCAGATCGCAGCCCGCCAGGTCTTCATACGCGGTGGTCGGCTGGATGAGCGCCAGCAGGGCGTCGCGCTTGTCTGCCGTGCTGCGGCCCTTCTTCACGGCCTTGTCCAGCAGATCCTGCGAGTAGCGCTTGCCCTTGTCGGCGGCTTCCTGCGTGCTGTCCAGGAGCACCACCTGCATGCCGGCCTTGGCCGACACATAGGCAATGCCCGAGCCCATCATGCCCGCGCCCAGGATGCCCAGTTTCTGCACCTTGGCAGGTGGCACGCTGGCAGGCCGGGAGGCGCCTTTCTTGATGGCGTTGAGCTGGTACCAGAGCGTGCCGATCATGTTCTTCGACGCCGGGCTCATCGCGCAAGCGGCAAAGTAGCGCGACTCGATTTCCAGCGCGCGGTCGATGTCAGTGAGCCCGCCCTCGAACACGCTGGACATGATGTGGGTCAGCGCCGGGTAGTTGCCAAAGCTCTTGGCCGAGGCCATGGAGGGGGCAATGGAGAACAGCTGGGCGGTGGCGGGCGAACGCGAGTCGCCGCCGGGATAACGGAACTTGGGCGCGTCCCAGGGTTGGACCGGCTTCTTGTTGGCCGCGATCCAGGCGCGCGCCTTGGCCAGGGCCTCGTCGCGGCTGGCGGCCAGCTCGTTCACCAAGCCGCTGGAGAGGGCCTGCGCCGCGCGCACCTCGGTGCCTTCGCCCATCCACTGCAGGGCTTGCTGCATGCCCACCAGGCGCGGCAGGCGCTGCGTGCCGCCGCCGCCGGGCAAGAGGCCCAGCTTCACCTCGGGCAGGCCCAGCTTGGCACGGCCGTCATCGATGACGACGCGCCAGTGGCAGCCCATCGCGATCTCCAGCCCGCCGCCCAGGCACATGCCGTTGATGACGGCCACCACCGGCTTGCCGCAGCGCTCCAGCCGGCGGATGAAGCCCTTGAGCTTCATGGATTCATCAAAGGCCTCCTGCGCGCTCGTCAACGCGCGCAGCCGGTCCACATCGGCGCCGGCCAGGAAGTCGCGCTTGCCCGAGGCCAGGATCAGGCCGGTGACACTCGCGTCGGTTTCCAGCAGATCGGCCAGGCCCGCCAGCGGCTGGGCCAGGGTCTCGTTCAGCACGTTCATCGAATGGCCGGGCAGGTCCATGGTGGCCAGCACCACGCCGTCGTCGCCGCGCTCAATCGTCAATGCAGTGGTCATGTTCACACCCGTTCGATGATGGTGGCGATGCCCATGCCGCCGCCGACGCAGAGCGTGGCGCAGCCGGTGCTGAGGTTGCGGCGCTCCAACTCGTCCAGCAGGGTGCCGAGGATGATGCAACCGGTAGCCCCCAGGGGATGGCCCATGGCAATCGAGCCGCCGTTCACGTTCACGCGGTCCAGCGAAACGCCCAGGTCGCGCGCCGTCTTCAACGGCACCACCGCAAAGGCTTCGTTGATTTCCCAGAGGTCGATGTCCGAGGCCTGCATGCCGGCCTGCTTGAGCGCCTTGCGGCAGGCCGGCGTGGGGCCGGTGAGCATGATGGTGGGCTCGGAGCCGATCACCGCAGCGGCACGTATGCGTGCACGCGGCCTCAGCCCGGCGGCCGCACCACCGGCCTGGCTGCCTACCAACATCAGGGCCGCGCCATCGACGATGCCCGAGGAATTGCCGGCATGGTGGATGTGCGGGATGCGCTCCACCGTGGTGTATTTGCGCAGCGCGGTGGCGTCAAAACCCATCGATCCCATCATGGCAAACGATGGATCGAGCTTGGCCAGGGTCTCCAGCGTGGTGGTGGGGCGGATGGTCTCGTCCTGGTCCAGCACGGTGAGGCCGGCGATGTCCTGCACCGGCACGATCGAGCGGGCGAAGTGACCGGCCGCGCGTGCGGCGGCGGCGCGCTGGTGCGATTGCACCGCGAAGGCGTCCACGTCGCCGCGGCCAAAGCCCTCCAGCGCCGCGATCAGGTCGGCGCTGATGCCTTGCGGGATGAAGCCCAGGGCCTGGTTGACGCGCGGGTCCATGAACCAGGCACCGCCGTCGCTGCCCATGGTCCAGCGGCTCATGGATTCCACGCCGCCCGCCACCACCAGTTGCTCGAAGCCGCTCGCCACCTTGGCGGCGGCCAGGTTGATGCTTTCCAGGCCGGAGGCGCAAAAGCGCGACTGCGTCACGCCGCCCACGCTCTCGGCCCAGCCGGCGTCCAGCGCCGCGGTGCGCGCGATGTCGGCGCCTTGCTCGCCCACCGGGGTCACGCAGCCCAGCACCACATCGTCTACCAGCGCGGTGTCGAGGCCCTGGCGCTGCTGCAGGGCCTGCAGCAGGCCGCGCAGCAGCCACACCGGGCTCACCTGGTGCAGGCGGCCGTCCTTTTTTCCCTTGCCGCGCGGGGTGCGGACGTGGTCGTAGAGATAGGCATCGAACATCGTGGTCTCCTACATGAAACGAGCGGCCAGCTCTTTCATGATCTCGTTGGTGCCGCCATAGATGCGCGCCACGCGCGCATCGGCATACAGCTCGGCGATCGGGTACTCCATCATGTAGCCATAGCCGCCGAAGAGCTGCAGGCATTCGTCCATCACCTTGCAGGCGAGGTCGGTGCTCCAGGCCTTGGCCAATGCGGCGCGGGCGGCGTCGAGCTCGCCCTTCAGATGCGCCTCCATGCAGGCGTCCACAAAGGCACGCGCCGCCAGCACCTGGCTCTGCACCTCGGCCAGCTTGAAGCGGGTGTTCTGGAACTCCCAGATCGCCTTGCCGAAGGCCTTGCGCTCCTTGGTGTAGGCCAGGGTCTCGCTGAGCGCACGCTCCATCGCGCCCACCGCCGTCACCGCGATGATGAGGCGCTCCTGCGGCAGTTCCTGCATCAGCTGGATGAAGCCCTGGCCTTCGCCCTCGCCGGGCGCCGCGTTCGCGCCACCCAGTAGATTGGCCACCGGCACGCGCACCTCGTCGAAGAACAGCTCCGAGGTGTCCTGCGCCTTCATGCCGATCTTGTCGAGGTTGCGGCCGCGCCGGTAGCCACTCACCAGGCTGCCGTCTTCGTTTTCCACCTCCACCACCAGCAGCGAGATGCCTTTGGCGGCGGCGGTCTTGTCGGTCTTGCAGACCACCACCACCAGGTTGGCGTTCTGGCCGTTGGTGATGAAGACCTTCTGGCCCGAGAGTACGTACTCGTCGCCCTCTCGGCGGGCGTGGGTGCGCACGTTCTGCAGGTCGGACCCGGTGCCGGGCTCGGTCATCGCGATCGCGCCGATCAGCTCGCCACGGGCCATGCGCGGCAGCCAGCGCTGCTTTTGCGCCTCGGTGCCGTAGTGCAGGATGTAGGGGCCGACGATGGCCGAGTGCAGGCCGCCGCCGAAGCCGCTCAGGTTGGCCTTGGCCTGTTCCAGCAGGATCACGGCCTCATGGCCGAAGTCGCCACCGCCGCCGCCATAGGCCTCGGGGATGCCGGCGCACAGCAGGCCGTTGGCGCCGGCTTCCAGCCAGGTGTCGCGACCCATCATGCCGCCCTCGCGCCATTCGCCGGCGCGCGGCACCCAGCGCTCCTTGAAGAAACGCGCCACGCTGTCCTGCAGCATGCGGTGCTCGTCGTTCATCCAGTTGGATGGGAAGAGGGGAAGTGACATGGCTATTTCTCCGTGCTCAATTGCGCACGCACCGTCTCGTTGATCAGGCGCAGCTCGGCCAGGGTGGCATCGATGTGCGCGCGCTTTTGCTCCAGCTCGGCAATCGCCGCATTGGTGCGGTCCAGCGTCCACTGCAATTGCTTGGCGCGGCCCTCGCCGTGCGAGCCGTAGAGATCCAGGTAATGCTTGATCTCCTCCAGCGAGGAGCCGATGGCCTTGGCGCGCAGGATGATCTTCAGCCGCGCACGGTCGCGCTGGGTGTAGACCCGCGCGCCGTTGACGCGACGTGGCGCGAGCAGCCCCTTGTCTTCGTAGAAGCGGATCGCCCGCGGCGTCAGCTCGAACTCCTCGCAGAGCTGGGTGATGCCGTAGAGCTGCTCCTGCGGCGCGCTGTTGCTGCTCTCCAGCATCTCCAGCGCGGCGGCCTTCACCCGGGCATTCATCCCACCACGCGCTGCAGCTTCATCGCCACGCCCATGTCGCCGCTGACCTTGATCTTGCCCATCATGAAGGCGTTCATGGGGTTGAGTTCGCCACTCAGCAGCGCGATCAGGTTCTCGCGCGTGATGGCCACGGTGCAGTCGGCCTCGCGGTCTTTATCGTTGCTGACGCTGTTGGGGATGCTCTTGCCGTCGATCACGGCCACGCCGTCGGCGCCCATGTCGAACTTGAGGATGGCGTTGAGGCCGCTCTCGGTGCCGACTTTGCCGCGCAGGGCTTCGGTAATCGCTTGCAGATCCATGACTCGGGACTCCATGTCAGATTGAGATGACTTGCATGCTAGAGCCATTGCCTGCCGTATGTCTGATGGTAATCACCAATATGAAAGCATGGTGACGTTAACGGAAGCTGTCGGTCATTCGCGTGATGACTGGATGCGAGGAACTGGCATGACTCAGGCTGAAGCGGGGGCGGGGCACTACGACAGCGTGTTCCGTCCGGGTTTGTTCAAGGGGCAGCGCATCTGGGTGACCGGGGCGGGCTCCGGCATCGGCCGTTGCACCGCACACGAGCTGGCGGCGCTGGGCGCCATGGTGATCCTGTCAGGCCGCGGCGCCGACAAGCTCGAGCGCGTCGCCGCCGAGATCCGCGAGGATGGTGGCACCTGCGACTGGCGCGCCTTCGATATCCGCGAGGAAGAAGCCGTCAAGGCGAACATCGCCGCGGTGCTGGCGCAGCATGGCCCCGTCACCGGCCTGGTGAACAACGCCGGCGGTCAGTTCCCATCGCCCTTGATGGCGATCTCCAAGCGTGGCTTCGAGGCGGTGGTGGCAAACAACCTCACCGGCGGCTTTCTGATGATGCGCGAACTTTTCACGCAGAGCCTTCAGCAGCATGGCGGCGCGGTCGTCAATATGACGGCGGACTTCCGCAACGGCATGCCCGGCATGGCGCACAGCGGCGCGGCGCGGGCGGGCATGAGCAACCTCACCATGAGCGCGGCCTTCGAGTGGGCCCATGCGGGCGTGCGCGTGAACGCGGTGGCACCCGGCTGGGTGGCCTCCAGCGGCATGGACAGCTATGGGCCCGCCATCCAGCCGCTGATCCGGCAACTCAGGAACCATGTGCCGTTGCGCCGCCTGGCCAGCGAGGCCGAAATCTCGGCGGCCATCGTCTTCCTGCTCTCTCCCGCCGCCGCCTTCATCACCGGCGTGACGCTGCAGATCGATGGCGCGGCCTCGCTGGGCAATCCGATGTTCCCAAATCTCGATCACGCGGGCACACAACCCTTCAACGGCTTCCACCGCGCTGCCGTGCCCGAGGTGCTGAAGTGAGCGTGATCCTCAGCCGCCTCAACCCCAAGTCCAAGGCCTTCGCCGCCAACGCCGAGGCGATGCAGGCCAAGCTGGCCGAGGTGCGTGCGCTGGAGGCCAAGGTGATGGCCGAGTCGGAGTCCAAGCGCGACAAGTTCGAAGCGCGGGGTCAGCTCTTGCCGCGCGAGCGCGTGGCGCGGCTGCTGGACCGGGACTCGGGCTTTCTGGAGCTCTCGTCGCTGGCGGGTCTGGGCATGCACGACGACGACGGCAAGAAGAGCGTGCTGGGCGGCGGATCCATCGTCGGCATCGGCGTGGTGGCCGGCAAGCGCGTGCTGATCTCGGCCAGCGACAGCGCCATCAAGGGCGGCACCGTGCCGCCCATGGGCCTGAAGAAGGCCTTGCGCGCGCAGGAGATTGCACGCGAGAACAAGCTGCCGCTGATCTACCTGGTGGAAAGCGGCGGCGCCAACCTGATGTACCAGAGCGAGATGTTCGTGGAAGGCGGGCGCAGTTTTGCCAACCAGGCGCGCCTCTCGGCCGCCGGCATTCCGCAGATCGCGGTGGTGCATGGCGCGTCCACCGCGGGTGGCGCCTATTTGCCGGGCCTCTCGGACTATGTGGTGCTGGTGCGCGGGCGCTCCAGCATCTATCTGGCCGGCCCGCCGCTGGTGAAGGCCGCCATCGGCGAAGACGCCAGCGAAGAGGAGCTGGGCGGCAGCGAACTGCATGCCAGTGTCACCGGTCTGGGCGAGTACCTGAGCGAGAACGACGCCCATGCGCTGGCGCTCACGCGCGAGCTATTGGACAAGTTGAACTGGCCCAGCGTGCCGGTGGAGGCGCCCGGCCCCGCGCCCCTGTATGACGCCGAGGAGCTGCTGGGCGTGGTGCCGGTTGACGAGCGCGAGCCCTACGACGCACGCGAGGTGATCGCGCGCATCGTTGACGGCTCTGACTTCCTCGAATTCAAGGCCGGGTACGGCAGCGAGACCCTGTGCGGCCATGCCCGCATCGAAGGCCAGCTGGTGGGCATGCTGGCCAACAACGGGGCCATCCAGCCGCAGGGCTCGAGCAAGGCGGCGCAGTTCATCCAGCTCTGCGACCAGAGCGGCACGCCGCTGGTGTTTTTGCAGAACACCACCGGCTATATGGTGGGCCGCGAGGCCGAGAGCCAGGGCGCCATCAAGCATGGTTCCAAGATGATCCAGGCGGTGGCGAATGCGCGCTGCCCGAAGTTCACCATTCTGTTGGGCGGCTCTTTCGGCGCCGGCAACTACGGCATGTGCGGGCGCGGCTTCGACCCGCGCTTCATCTTCAGCTGGCCCAGTGCGCGCACCGCGGTGATGGGCGGTGCCCAGGCGGCCAAGGTGATGGACATCATCAACCGCGCCAAGCTCGAGCGCATGGGCGCGCCGGTCAACGACGAGGCCCTGGCCGCGATGAGCGATCAGCTGCGCCTGCGCATCGAGCGCGAATCCAGCGTGCTGTTCGGTACCGCCCGCCTGTGGGACGACGGCGTGATCGACCCGCGCGACACGCGCCGCGTGCTGGCCCTGGGCCTGGCGCTGGCGCGCGAGGCTGAGGCCCATGCGCTGCGCCCGAATGCTTTTGGCGTGGCCCGATTCTGAAAAGGAGGCAGACATGCAATTCAGTGCAGAACACCGCGCCCTCTCCGACACGGTCAGCCGCTTCGTCGAGAAGGAGCTCAACCCCCATGTGCCCGAGTGGGAGAAGGCCGAACAGTTTCCGGCCCACGAGGTCTTCAAGAAGCTCGGCAAGCTGGGCCTCCTGGGCCTGAAGTACCCCGAGGAATACGGCGGCGCGGGCCTGGACTTCAGTTACTCCATGGTGATGGCCGAGGCCCTGGGTACCTGCGCCTGCGCCGGCGTGCCCATGGGCATAGGCGTGCATACCGATATGTGCACGCCGGCGCTGGCGCGCTTTGGTTCGGACGCGTTGCGGCGCGAATTCCTGGCGCCCTCGATCGCCGGCGATCTGGTCGGTTGCCTGGGCGTCTCAGAGGCCGGTGGCGGCTCGGACGTGGCCGCCATCAAGACCAGCGCCCGCAAGGACGGCGACGACTATGTGATCAACGGCAGCAAGATGTGGATCACCAACGGCATGCAGGCCGACTGGTGCTGCCTCTTGGCCAATACCAGCGACGGCCCGGTGCACAAGAACAAGAGCCTGATCGTCGTGCCCATGGATACGCCCGGCATCACGCGGCAGAAGATCCACAAGATCGGCATGGACGCCTCCGACACCGCCCAGCTCTTCTTCGACGAGGTGCGCGTGCCGCAGCGCCACTTGATCGGCCAGGAGGGCATGGGCTTCGTGTTCCAGATGATGCAGTTCCAGGAGGAACGGCTCTGGGGCGCGGCCAGCTCGCTGAAGAACCTGGACCGGCTGATCGACCTGACCATAGCCTACACGCGCGAGCGCAAGGCCTTCGGCAAGTCCATCCTCGACAACCAGGTGGTGCATTTCCGCCTGGCCGAGCTGCGCACCGAGGTGGAGGCGCTGCGTGCGCTCACCTACGCGGCGGTGGACCAATATGTGGCGGGCAAGGACGTCACCAAGCTGGCCTCGATGGCCAAGCTCAAATGCGGCCGCCTGATCCGCGAGGTGTCCGACTCCTGCCTGCAGTACTGGGGCGGCATGGGCTTCACCTGGGACAACCCGATCAGCCAGTCCTACCGCGATGGCCGCCTGGTCTCGATCGGCGGCGGCGCCGACGAGGTGATGCTGTCCATCATCTGCAAGCTGGAGGGAACCCTTCCCAAGGGTTGAGCAAGCATCATGAGCAATTACCAAACCCTGCTGCTGCGCCAAGAGAAGAATGGCGTGCTGCACCTCACGCTGAATCGCCCGGAGCTGCGCAATGCGCTCTCGATGGCCATGGTGGCCGAGCTGCGCGCCGCGCTGGCGGCAGCCGAGGCCGATGCTTTGGCGCGCGTGATCGTGCTGCGTGGCGCCGGCGGCCATTTCTGTGCCGGCGGCGACCTCAAGGACATGGCCGCCGCGCGCATGCGCCTGGCCGAGGAGGGCCCGTCGGTGCTGGCCGAGATGAACGCCGCCTTCGGTCATCTGTGCGCTGCCTTCGCTGCCAGCAAGCTGGCCATCGTGGCGCTGCTGGAGGGCGTGGTGATGGGCGGCGGCCTGGGCCTGGCCTGCGTGGCCGATGTGGTCCTCGCGGGCGAGACGGCGAGCCTGCGCCTGCCCGAAACCTCGCTGGGCGTGGTGCCGGCACAGATCGCGCCCTTTCTGGTGGAGCGGCTGGGCTATTCGCAGGCCCGGCGCCTCGCCGTCACCGGCGGCAGGCTCGATGCTCGCCAGGCCTTGGCCCTGGGCCTGGTGCACGAGCTGCACGGCGCTGGCGCCGAACTCGACGCCGCGCTGCAGCGCGTGCTGGGCGAGATCCTGCAATGCGCACCAGGCGCGCTGGCCGCCACCAAGCACTTGATGGCGCGCGCGCGTCTGCATGCGCCGGCCAGCCTGGTCGACGAGGCGGCCGAAGCGTTTACGAGCGCGGCGCTGGGGCCCGAGGGCATGGAGGGCGTGAGCGCCTTTCTTGAAAAACGCAAGCCGGCGTGGGTTCCGACATGAGCGGCGGCAACTTCAGCAAGATCCTGGTGGCCAACCGCGGTGAAATCGCCTGCCGCGTGATGCGCACGGCACGCAGCCTGGGTTATCGCAGCGTGGCCGTCTATACCGAGCCCGATGCGCAGTCGCCGCATGTGGCGCAGGCCGACGAGGCGCTGCAGATCGGCTCCTACCTGGACATCGCGGCCATCCTGGACGCCGCAGCCCGCACCGGCGCAGATGCGTTGCATCCGGGCTACGGATTTCTCTCCGAGCGCGCCGACTTTGCCCAGGCCTGCGCGGACGCGGGCCTGCGCTTCATCGGCCCGCCGGCGGCCAGCATCGCGGCCATGGGCAGCAAGGCGGCGGCCAAGCGCCGCATGCTGGCGGCTGGGGTGCCCTGCGTGCCCGGTTACCTGGGCGAGCAGCAGGACGATGTGACGCTCACGTTCGAGGCCATGCAGCTGGGCTATCCGCTGCTGGTGAAGGCGGTGGCCGGCGGCGGCGGGCGCGGCATGCGGGTGGTGCAGCGGGCTGCCGAACTGGCGGGCGCCATCGCGAGCGCGCGCCGCGAGGCCGAGAGCGCCTTCGGCGACGGCACGCTGATGCTGGAGCGCCTCATCGCCCAGGGGCGGCACATCGAGATCCAGGTGTTTGCCGACGCGCATGGGCATTGCATCCACCTGGGCGAGCGCGATTGCACGGCGCAGCGCCGCCGCCAGAAGGTCGTCGAGGAATCGCCCTCGCCGCTGGTGAGCCCGGCGCTGCGCGCCGCCATGGGGGCCGATGCGGTGGCGGCCGCGCAGGCGGTGGGCTATGTGGGCGCGGGCACGGTGGAGTTCATCGTCGACGCGGAGCTGAAACAACATTACTTCCTGGAGATGAACACGCGGCTGCAGGTCGAGCATCCGGTGACCGAGTGCGTGACCGGCCTGGACCTGGTGGAATGGCAGCTGCGCATCGCCGCTGGCGAGCCCTTGCCGCTGGTGCAGCAGGACGTGCAGTTTCGGGGGCATGCGATCGAGGCGCGGCTCTATGTGGAGGACCCCTATGAAGGCTTTCGGCCGCAGACCGGGCGCATCGCCTGGTGGCGGCCCGAGCTGGCGCTGCGGCCTGGGGTTCGCATCGATGCCGGCGTGGCCGAGGGCGGCGAGCTGGGCCCGCATTACGACGCCATGGTGGCCAAGTTCATCGCCCATGGGCGCGACCGCGACGACGCGATACGCCGCCTGCGCGCGGCGCTGGCCGATGCGCCGCTGCTGGGCATCGCCAACAACGGCCGCTTCCTGGCCGAGCTGCTGGACCATGCCGACTTTCGCGCCGCGCGTCTGCACACCGCGTCGCTGGACGAGTGGGCGCTGCCGCGGCCCCAGCCCAGCGAGGCCGACTGGCTGATCGCCGCGGCCCTGCTGCTGTTGCTGGGCGAGGGGCCAGCCGCCGCGCGGCCCGCCAGTGTGGCAAGTTTCGATGTCAGCCTGCAGCATGGCGAGCAGCGCCGGCACTGGCGCGCCAAGGTTGGCGGCCGCCAGCTGCGCCTGCAAGCCGGTGAACAAGTGCATGAACTCAGCCTGCTGGGCCAGGACGGCGCAGGGCGCTGGCGCGTGGCGCTGGACGGTGTGCAGCGCAGCGTCATCGCGGTACGCGACGCGCCGGCGGGCCGCATCGAGCTGGCCAGAGGCGCCGCCAGCTTCACCTTTCACGAGCCCTCGGCCGTCCCCGTGCCCAAGGACTTGTTGGCCAACCCCGCCCATGCCCGTGCCCCGGTGGCCGGCCTGGTGGCGCAGCTGCTGGTGGCCGAAGGCGACAGCGTCGCCGAGGGTCAGGCCTTGCTCAGCGTCGAGGCCATGAAGATGGAGATGTGGCTCACCGCCGGGCGCGCCGGGCGCGTGAAGGTGCTGCATGTGGGCCTGCGCGAATCGGTTGCGGCGGGCGCCCTGCTTGTTGAACTCGAGGACCCAGCATGAACAGCGACAACAAGGCCATCCTGAGCTGCGCGCTCACCGGCGTGCTCACCAACCCGAAGCAGCATCCGGTGCCGGTGACGCCGGCGCAGATGGCGCAGGAGGCACGCGACGCCTTCAATGCCGGCGCCTCGGTGATGCATGTGCATCTGCGCCGGCAGGAGGAGGGCTTGAGCCATCTGCCCAGCTGGGACCCGGAGCTGGCCGACAGCGTCGTCTCGGCCATCCGCGCCGCCTGCCCCGGCGTCATCATCAACCTCAGCACCGGCGTGATCGGCCCTGACATCGCCGGCCCGGCCGCCTGCCTGCGCCGCGTGCGGCCCGAGATCGCCGCCTGCAATGCCGGCAGCCTCAACTACCTCAAGCTCAAGGACGATGGCACTTGGGCCTGGCCGCCGATGGTGTTCGACAACCCGGTGGCCAAGGTGCAGGCCTTTCTGGACGTGATGGCCGGATGCGGTGCGCATCCCGAGTTCGAATGCTTCGATGTCGGCATCGTGCGCGCGGTGGGCATGTACCTGAAGGCCGGCATGTACGGTGGTAAGCCCGACCTCAACTTCGTCATGGGCGTGGCCTCGGGCATGCCCTGCGATGCCGATCTCTTATCCCTGCTGCCACGCTGGCTGCCGCCCGGCGCGCTCTGGCAGACCACCCTGATCGGCCGCAGCGAGATCTGGCCGCTGCATCAGAAGACCGCCGAGCTGGGCGGCATGCTGCGCAGCGGACTGGAAGACACGTTCTACCTGCCGAACGGCGAGCGCGCCAGCGGCAATGGCGTGCTGATCGAGGCGCTGGCCGACTGCGCACGCCGCGCGGGCCGCGAGCCGGCCTCGCCGGCACAGGCGCGTGCCTTGCTCGGCCTGGTTTGACGGCGCACATAGCCGCGGCCGCACGCGCCGGCAAGGACTTATCGCACGATCTGCGATTTCGCCCCCCGCAGCTGTGGCATGGAGCGCAAACCTGTGCTCGCCAGTCAATCTCTTGTCGCTTCGGCCGCTCTTTTGTCGGACAGTGAGAGGCCGTCCAGGGCTGCTCAGCCAGAGGGCCCGGTGGCGGGACGGCGCGCAGCATCGGTTGTGTTGATCTGTGGTTGATGGTCAGCCACGCACCCAGCCGGCTGTGCATCGGAACCGAAAGGGCGATGATGCAAGAAGACAAACTGTTCAAGCGCATGCCGGCCGCCATGGCCTGGCTGTTCGGTCTGGGCCTGCTGGCGGGCCTGCCTGTTGCGCAGGCCCAGGACTTCGACTTCAAGGGCTTCGGCACCCTGGCCCTGGGCGCGGTGCAGAGTGGCAGCCGCAATACGCCGCTGCTGGACCGCTATGACTGCCCTTGCACGATTGCGGACTACAGCCATGCCGGCCTCTACAGCAAGAGCTGGAGCGCTCAGCCCGAATCCAAGCTGGGCCTGCAGGGGACGCTCAAACTGAATCCACAGTGGTCCGGCACGGCCCAGGTGGTGGTACGGGATGTGGACAAGCTCAAGGCCGCGCTCGAATGGGCCTATGTGAGCTTCGCGCCCAGCAGTCAGTGGACACTGCAAGTGGGCCGCAAACGCCTGCCACTGTTCTACTACTCCGACTTCCAGGACGTGGGCTATGCCTACAACTGGATACGCCCGCCGCAGGACGTGTATGGCTGGGAGGTGGTGAACTTCAACGGCGCCACCGTGGCCTACAGCAGCCAGCTGGGCGATTGGTCGGTGCGCAGCAGCGCGTTCACGGGCACGGAGTCCACCAAGGACAACGCGCTCGCCAAGATCTACTACCAGGCCCGCCAGGACATCACCTGGAAGCGCATCCTGGGCGCCGACGTCGAGCTGGCGAACGACTGGCTGACGCTGCGGCTCAATCTGATCCGCAACAACGTGGACCAATGGGATCACGATGGAGGCGTGCGCACCCAGACCGTGTTCAAGCAGTCGCAGCTGATCTATGGCCTGGCGGCCAACGTCGATTGGGAAGACTGGCTGCTGCGCTCGGAATTCAGCGTGTTCGACCGCAGTGATTACTCCTACAAGGCCAAGAGCATGATGGTGTCAGCCGGCCGGCGCTTCGGCAAGTTCACGCCCATGCTGACCGTCAGCCGCTACCGTGAAACCAACCAATACGCGCCCAGCACCGTGCAGCGCGATGACATCCTGAGCCTGTCGCTGCGCTACGAGCTGGGCAAGTCCACGGCGCTCAAGTTGCAGTGGGACCGCTTCACCGACAAGTCGGGCCCCGACCTCGACTTCGTGGGCAATTCCAAGCTCCTGTCGATCTCGCTCGACACCGTCTTCTAAGCTTTCAGGAGCCGACCATGTCCAAACGCGTCAAGACCCTTGGCCTGTTGCTTGCGGGGCTGCTCAGCGCCGGCGCGGCCTGGGCCGATGTGGTGATCATCGTGAACCCGAAGAATCCGGTGGCTTCGCTCACCCCTGAGCAGGTGAGCGCCCTGTTCCTGGGCAAGACCAGCACCCTGCCATCCGGCGCTGCCGCGGCCTTGGCCGATCAGCTCGAGACGGCGCCGCTCTACGAGGAGTTCTACGCCAAGGTGGCCGGCAAGTCGGGCTCGCAGGTAAAGGCGGCCTGGTCACGCCTGACCTTCTCCGGCAAGGGCACGCCGCCGCGGCCCATGGCCAATTCCGCTGAGGTCCGCAAGTTCGTGGCGGGCAATCAGGACGCGGTTGGCTATATCGAAAAGTCAGCGGTCGATGGCAGCGTCAAGGTGGTGCTGACGGTCAACTAAGCCGCTAGCAGCGGAACCCCGCCACCAGCCCCTGCAGGCGCTCGGCGCGCTCCTTCAGCCCCTCGGCCGCCGCCGCCGACTGCTCCACCAGCGCGGCATTGCGCTGGGTCAACTCGTCCAGCTGCGCCACCGCGCTGCTGACCTCGCCGAGCTCCTGGCTTTGCTGCTGGGCCGAGGCGCTGATGCCGGCGATGGTGGCGCTGACGCTGCGCACCGATTGCACGATGTCCTGCATGGTGCGGCCCGCGTCCATCACCAGGGCGGTGCCGCTGCCCACCTTGTGCACCGAGGCGCCGATCAGCTGCTTGATCTCCTTGGCGGCCTCGGCCGAACGCGTCGCCAGGCTGCGCACCTCGGCCGCCACCACCGCAAAGCCGCGGCCCTGCGCGCCGGCGCGCGCCGCCTCCACGGCGGCGTTCAGGGCGAGGATATTGGTTTGAAAGGCCAGGCCGTCGATCACGCCGACGATGTCGCCGATGCGGCGTGAGCTGGCCTGGATCTCGTCCATGGTCTGCACCACCTGGGCCACCACCTCGCCGCCGCGCGTGGCCACCAGGCTGGCATTGCTGGCCAGCGCGCGCGCCGCCTGGGCGTCGGCGGCGCTGCGCTGCACCTTGTCGCTCAGCAGCGACATGCTGGCGCTGGTCTGCTGCAGGCTGGAGGCGCTGTGCTCGCTGCGCTCGCTCAGGTCCTGGTTGCCGCTGGCAATGTCGGCCGATGCGGCATGCAGGCCGGCGGTGGTGTCGCGCACCTCACCCACCAGGCCGGCCAGGCTTTGCTGCATGCGCGCCAGCGCCTGCAGCATCTGCGCGGCCTCGTCGTCGCCCTGCGGCACGATGGCGACGCTGAGGTCGCCGGCGGCAATGCGTTCGGCGGCGGCGCGCGCGGCGCCGATGGCGCGCACCACCGAGCGGGTGGTGAGCAGCAGCACCGCCAGGCACAGCGCCAGGCAGACGCTCAATCCCAGCGTCAGCACCCAGCGCGTGTGACGGGCGCGCGCCTCCAGCGCGGCGCGCGCCTCGTCGGCCTGGGCCGCACTGACGCTCACCAGGGTCTGCAGCGCCGCCTGGGCGCGCTGCACCGCGGGCAGCACCGGCTGCATCGCGCGGTTGCCCTCGGCCGGGGTGAGCAGGCGCTCTTCCAGCACCTCCTTCATCACCGGTTCGAAGCCGCTGCGGTAGCCGCTCAGGCCGGCCTCCAGCTCGCTCAGCGCGGCGCTGCTTTGCGCATCGGGCCGCAGCGCGCGCAGGCTGGCGAGCAGGCCCTCGGCATCGCGCCAGCTGGCCTGCCACAGCTGCTCATGGCGCTGCGCCTCGCTGAGCAGCTCGTAGCTGATCAGCATGTTCTTCTCGTGCATGAAGAGCATGCCCAGCGCGGCCTTGAGTTCACCGGCCTGGCGCGCCTGCACCTGGGGGCGGGTGAAGAAGGCCTCGGTGGCCTGTTCGCTGGCGCGCAGGCTCAGCTGCGCATAGAGCGCCAGGCCGGCCATGCACAGGCCCACGAAGGCGGCGGCCAGGATGAGGCGCTTGCGGATGCTGAGGCTGGGCATGGTGCTGAGGTCGGCAAAGTGGGTGAACATGCCGCCACCATGCCGCGCCACTGTGTGAGCCTCATGACAAACCCGAGGTGCAAGCCGGGGATGTGACTTATTGCGCGTCTTCTTCCGCCACCGGCCCGCCGCGCTGCGGTGTCTTGGTCTTGCGCTTGCGCGCGGCGATCTTTTCCAGGCGCTGCTGATCGGCCAGCGCCGCGGCGGCCGCCCAGGTGGCGAACTGCTCCGGCGTTTCCAGCGTGATGCGGCCCAGGAGCCCCTGGCGGAATTCGTAGATCAGCACCTCGGCGGCCTTTTGCAGGCTGACGCGCCCGCCGCCCAGCATGGCGCCGCGCTTGCGGCCGATGGCGGTGAGCAGACCCTCGTCGTCGAGCTCGGCAGAGTCGGCGAGCTTGTAGCGCTCCTCTACGCGGCCGGCGTATTCGGCGCGCAGATAGTGCAGCAGCTCCAGCGCCACCTCGGCCTCGTCGAAGGCATTGCGGCCCACCGCGCCGCTGGCGGCAAGGTTGTAGCCGGCCTGTTCAATGCTGATGCGAGGCCACAGCATGCCGGGGGTGTCGAACAGGTAGACATCCTGGTCCAGCACGATCTTCTGCTCCACCTTGGTGATGCCGGGCTCATCGCCGGTCTTGGCCGAGCGCTTGCCCACCAGGGTGTTGATGAGGGTGGACTTGCCGACGTTGGGGATGCCGCAGATCAGCACGCGTAGCGGCTTGGCCATGCCGCCGCGGTTCGGTGCCAGCTCGCGGCAGGCCGCCACCAAGGCCTTGGCGGGCGCCACCATGGCGGTGTCCAGCGCGATCGCGCGGGTGGCAGGCAGGGCGTTGTAATGGGCCAGCCACAAGGCGGTGCGCGCCGGGTCGGCCAGGTCCTGCTTGTTGAGCAGCTTGAGGGTGGGCTTGCTGTCGGTCAGCTCGGCCAGCAGCGGGTTGGCGCTTGCACCCGGGCAGCGCGCGTCGAGCAGCTCGATCACCACGTCGATGCCGCCCTTCATGCGCTCCTTGATCGCATTCCGGGTCGTGTTCATATGCCCGGGGAACCATTGAATCGCCATCTCTTGTGCTCGCTATGCCGCCGCTGTCAAAGCCGCCATTGTCCCAGCTGCTTGCGGCCGCGCACAAAAAAAGGGCCGGGAGTTCCCTCCCGGCCCTGAGTCAGCAGCATGTGCCGAAGGGATTCATTACCAGAACTTGTACTCCGCGGCGACGCGGTACATGCGGCCCTGCACGTCTTCGCGGTTCTGCGGAATGATGTTGCCGCCGCTGACGTTGAAGTCACGGTAGTCGATAGCCGGGCGCTCATCCAGCAAGTTGCGGATATTCAGCGACAAGGTCAGGTTCTTGAAACCGGTGTAGCTGATGTTGTAGTCCAGGCGCTGGTAGGCAGCCAGGCGGCACTCCGTGATCGCTGGCCTCTTCTTGGCGCAATCTGCGGCGGTCCAGCCGCTGTCGTTCACGTCGCGCCGGTAGTCCTGCGGGCTGTTGTAGGTAAGGCGCAGGGCGTGACCGAAGTCGCCGGACTTCAGGCTGAAGGTGTTGCCGACGATGACCCGCGAGTAGCCATAGCGGCCGGCCAGGTTGTTGCCCCAGGCATTGATCTCGGTGCGGAACTCCTGGTAGTTGAGCAGGTAGGTGGCGTCAAAGGCCCAGCCAATGCGGCCCAGTTCGGTGCTGACCTGCGAATTCAGGCCGAAGTCGATGCCCGAGGTGCGCGTTTTGAGCAGGTTCTCGAACTTGCCCTGGCTGCTCAGCAGCGGGCCAGCGTCGGCGCCGATGCCGTATTTCGCGCGTTCGGCAGCGGTGCGGAAGCTGGGGTCCTTGGAGGCGTCCTTGTCGCGCACGATGGTGCCGGCCGGCAGCGAGGCCTCGCTGGCCAGCAGGTCATCCAGCGAACGCAGGCCGATCTCGTTCTTGCGCGAGATGTTGAAGTAGTCGGCCGACAGGTTCCAGCCCTTGGCCGGCGCAAACACCACACCCAGGCTGAACGACTTCGAAGTCTCTGGTTTCAGATTGGGGTTGTTGCGGGTCAGATTGGCAACACCGGCGGCGCATTCATTGGTTTCAACGCTGTCCGCGCGGGCCAGCAGCAGGGCCTTGTTCGGGTCGTTGTCGTTCAGCGAATCGGCCTGCGTGCGCAGGTCGCCGGCCAGTGCCTGTGCCGGGTCGCAGCGCTTCGGGTCCACCGTGCCGTTGTTGAACGAGAACTTCAGCGATTCGGCGCTCTCGGTCAGGTTGGGGGCGCGGAAGCCGCCCTCTGCCGTGGCACGCAGCAGCAATTCCTTGCTGGCTTCGTAACGCAAGGCCAGCTTGGGCGAGAAGTGGGCGTTGAAGCCCTTGTACTTGTCCACCCGGCCGGCCGTTTCCAATGTCAGGGCCTTGGTCAGCGGCATGCTCAATTCCGCGAACACCGCGCCTTGCGAGCGCTTGCCGTCCGACTTGGAGGTGCCCAGGCCGACGATGTCACCCACTTGCAGGTTCTGCGTCGGGGTGATGGTCATCTTTTCATGCCGCAGGTCGAAGCCGGTGGCCAGGCCGACCGGGCCAGCGTCCCAGCTGGCGATCTCGCCGGTCAGCTTGCCATCGACAAAGGTCTGGGTGGTCTTGGCATCCCAGCCGTAGGTGGGGAAGAGCTTGGACAGCACCTCGGCGCTGTTGGGCTGGCCGATCTTGTAGCCATTGGCCTTGTTGAAGAAGTCAGCGGCCAGCACCTCGGCGTTGTAGTCGCCCACCAGTTCCTTGAAGGCGCTGTTGCTGAGTCGGCCACGCATGTCCATGTTGGTCTTGCCGCCCATCACGCCGGTGGCCAAGTCCCAGTCCATGTTCTTCCAGGTGCCCTGCAGGCCCGTCAGGACGCGGTATTGGTCGGTCTTGAGCTTCTGGCCGGCGCCATCGTCCACGAAGCGGTAGCGGAACTCCACTTCCTCCCCGGTGGGGTTGAAGGGATGCTCAGCGGGCAGGCCACGGTGCACAAAGGTGATGCCCTGGCCCGTGACGGGGTTGCCCCAGGTCGAGTCCTGGCCGATGCCGTACAGCGCGTGCGTGCTGGAGTAATCGTTCTTGGTGCGGCTGAACAGCAGCTCCGAATAGCCCTGGGTATCGCCAGCGACTTTGTAGCGGGCCGACACCAGCATATTGGTGCGATCTGCACCCGGCTGCACTTCGAAGGCGCTGTAGCGGTCGTAGCGGCACAGATTGCTGGTCACAACCGCGCAGCCCTTGACCGGGCCGACGCCGATGATGTTGCCGGGATAGGAGTAGGTGGACAGCGAGCCGAAGGTGGCGAACTTCTCGAAGTAGATCGGGTTCGAGTCGGCAAGCACCTCACGCCAGGAGGGCATGGCCTCGCGGTGGTACATCTCCAGATTCGCCAGCACATTGAAGCCGTGCTTGTTGATGTCGCCAAAGCCGCCCGTCAGGCTGGCGCGCGAGTTGGCGAACTTGCCCAGATTCACACCTTGCTGGTGCGAGGCCGAGGCCTGCAGACCTTCGTAGTTGCTGCGCGTGATGATGTTGATCACGCCGGCCACGGCGTCGGAGCCATAGACGGAGGAGCCGCCGCTCTTGAGCACCTCGATGCGTTCCACGGCCTCGGCGGGCAGGGCGTCAAGATTGGTGAAGACTTCGTTGAAGTCGGCCAGGGGATAGGGCGCGACGCGGCGGAAGTTCAACAGCACCAGGGTGCTTTGCTTGCCCATATTGCGCAGCGAGGCCGAGCTGGCGCCAGAGGCAAAGGAGTTGCTACCCCCGATATCGGAGAGCGAGCTGCTGTTGCTGCCGGACAGGCTGTCAAGCATTTCGCGCACCGTGGTCACGCCCAGGCGCTGCAGGTCTTCGCGGCGCAACACCTGCACAGGGGCAGAGCCTTCGTCGGTGGCGCGTTTGATGTGGCTGCCCGTAACTTCCACGCGCTGCAGCACTTCAGAGGCTTGCGCCTGAGCTTGCGCGCAGAAGGCTGCGCATGCCAGTGCTGCAGCGGTGAGGGTCGCCGCGCGATGGCGGGGGAGCGCTACTTTCTTCATCATTTTGTGAATCTCCATTGGTCTTCAGCAGATGCTGTCTGGCAAGGGCCTGTGTGGCCCGCCCTGCGGCGGCGCCACCCGGGTATGGGTTGCGCCAAGATCGGCAGCCTGCATGGGTTGCGAATGCTAGTGAACGGCGCAGCTTGCGACGGCGTCTTGCTGCACAAATACAACAGGCTTCATCTGTATTGCAGGCCTTGTTGATTTGTGTAAATGCCGGCCAGCTAGGCGAAGCGCTCGGGGCTGCCGGAGCCAGCGCCCGCTGGCGCACACAAAGGCACGCAGATGGTGACCAGGGTGCCTTGGCCTAACTCGCTGCCAACCCGGATCTCGCCGCCAAACAGGTTCTTGATGATGTTGTAGCTGATCGACAGCCCCAGGCCGCTGCCGCCCTGACCCAGCTTGGTGGTGAAGAAGGGTTCAAAGATGCGGTGCAGATGCTCGGCGCTGATGCCGCGGCCGTTGTCGCTGAAGCGCAGCTCCACCCAGCCGGGCTTGCTCATCGGCTCGGCCGTCAGCAGCATGCGGCCGCGGCTGCGGCCCTCGAAGGCGTGCAGCAGGGCGTTGTTGATTAGGTTGGTGAGCACCTGGCCGAAGGGGCCGGGGTAGGCGTCCAGGCGTATGCCCTCGGGGATCTCTAATGCGATCGCATGGCCGCTCTTGCGAATCGCGCCCATCATGGTGGCGACGACATCTTGACTGGTGTGGGCGAGGTCGAACACGCGGCGCTGCTCGGTGGTGCGGTCGGCTGCCACCTGCTTGAAGCTGGCGACCAGGGCCGCGGCGGTGCCAAGGCCGCGTGCGATCAGCTGCGCGGCCGAGGTGGCGTCGGCCAGATAGCTCATCAGGGCCGAGCGCCGCAGGCTGTTGTCCTGCGCGGCCTGGGTGATCTCTTCGCTGCGCTGCTGCAAGGTGGACGCCATCAGCAGGCCGTTGCCGATCGGCGTGTTGAGCTCATGCGCCACGCCGGCCACCAGTGCGCCCAGCGCCGCCAGCTTCTCCTGCGCCACCAGCTGGGCCTGGGCATCCTTCAGGTGCCGGTAGGCGCTGGCATTGTCCAGCGCGATCGCGGTATAGGCGCACAAGCTGCGGAAAATCAGCCACTCATGTTCGGCGTAAGCATTGGCATGCGGGGACTGCAGCGTCATCACGCCCAGCACGCGCTCACCCACCGTCAGCGGCGCGAACAGGGCGCTGAGGGTGTGCATGGTGCCGGGCACCTGGCTGGGGTCGCTGCCGTCGGCGGCCAGCTGCACCGAAAGCTCGCGTCGCTCGCGCACGCAACGTGCCGAGTTGGAGTGCGGGTCGTTCAGGTCGATGCGCTCGCTGGGCAGGCGCTGTCCGTTCTCAATGTCGAACACGGAGTTCAGGGCCTGGCCGTCGGCATCCATCAGGTAGATGCCGAAGCCCGCTGCGTCGAGCAGGGCGTGCACATGGCGGTGCAGGGTCAGGAACACCGATTCGGCATCCAGGTGGGCGGTGATCTCCTGGCCGATGGCGCCGAGCCGCTCCAGCGTGGCGCTGGTGTGCTGCAGCAGGGCTGCGCGCTTGGCCTCGGCCTCGGCCATCTGCTTGTGGTGGGCGGCCTCGGCGCGCGCGCTTTCGGTCATGTGGCGCAGTTGCAGGGCCATCAGACGCTGGTGAGCCATCTGGCCATGCAGGCGCTCGCGCGTGGCCACCGATTGCTCGGAGGCCGCGTAGGCTTCGGCATGGCGGCCGGCCTGCGCATAGGCCTGGCCCAGGTCGCTGAGCAGATCCGCGGATGCCTGGTAGCCGGCGATGCGGCCAGCCACCTGCAGGGCCTGTTCCAGATGTTCGAGCGCGCTGGTCTCGGGCCGCCGGCCCTGCCGGGTTTGCTGGCCGCTGATCGCCGCCAGCACCTGGCGGGCCTCCACCTGCTGGTCGTCCAGGCCGGCGTCCACCGCCTGCTGCAAGGCCGCCTGCGCGACCTGCACCGCGGCGTCGAGCTGGCCCAGGTGCAGCAGGGCCTTGGCCTTGCCGCACTGCATTTCGAGCTGCAGGTCGCTACCCTGCGGTCCGCTGGAGCGCTGCTCAAGCATCAGGTAGCAGTCCAGCGCCTGCCGGTAGGCGCCGCGGTCCAGCGCCAGATCGGCGCGGTACTTCAGTGCCACGGCGTAGTTGCGCGAGGCCTGCAGCGGCCTGAGTGTCTGCAACGCTTCTTCCAGCATGGCCTCGGCCAGATCCAGGCGCCGCAGGCGGCGCAGCGTTTCGCCCATCTGGCTCAAGCAGGCGCCGACGCTGGCGGGCCAACCGGTGGGGCGCGCCAGCTCGAGGGCGCGCTGCACCCATTCGAGCGCGGTGTCGTGATCGTTCAGGCTGGTGAAGGCATTGCCGATATTGCCGGCCGCGGTGATGGCGTTGTGCAGCTGGCCACTCTTGAGGCTGGCCTCGAAACCGCGGTTGAAATGCTGGATCGCGCCGGCATAGTCGCTGGCGCGGTAGGCGCAGCTGCCGAAGAACAGGTGCACGCCGGCGGCGGCCGGTGCGCGCAGCGCGGGCAGCAGGGCGCCAAAGCGCTGGGCCCAGCGCTGCTCGGCGGCGCGCAGCTCGCGAAAGGACTGGTAGCGCGCCAGCGTGGCTTCCAGGATGAGTTGTCGTTCCTTGTCGCCGTCGGCCCGGGCCAGCACGATGCCCTGCTCGAGCGCGGCATCGCGCGCCTGCGTCTGGCCCTGGTTGGCCAGCACCAGGGCCTGCACCCAGCAGCCGTCCACCATGCCGCAGCGATTGCTCAGTTGACCGAATTCGCGCGTCGCGGTTTGCGCCTCGTGCAAGGCGGCCGGCAGCTCGGCCCGCAGGCGCAGGCATTCCGCCCGCAGCAGGCGCAGCCGGGGCTGCAGGCCGGCATGCTCGGCCGAGGCTGCGAGCCGAGGGCCGATGTTGTCGGCCAACTGCCATGCGCGCATGGTGTCGCGCTCGCGCAGTTGCCAGGCCAGGGCCAACTCGGTGCGCAAGGCCGCGCCCTTGGGCGCCTGGTCCAGCATGGCCTGGAGGCGGGCGACTTCTTCGTCCGGCTCGAACAGACGCACGCGGCTGGGGTCCATGGCGAATACGCAGGAGTGGAGCACGCATGATGCGGCCAAAGCACTGCGCTGCGTCGATCGGCTCGCCCGGCCGCCGCTGGCGGCGGGCGCGTTTGTGGCTTATTTCATGATTGCGCGCGGCGTCGACTGGGAGTCACTCAGGCAGCGCGCTGCAACCCCGCCTTGGCGGCACGCCGCAGAGCCACCGCGTCAGGTGCGACGCGCTGCTCATGGCCGCGCAGCCTGAACACGCTGACCGAGTCCTCCACCGCCTGGGCCTGTTCGTTCAGCCCCATGGCCGAGGCCGACACCTGCTCCACCAGCGCGGCGTTCTGCTGCGTCAGCGTATCGAGCTGGGCCACTGCGCTGTTGATCTGCTCCACGCCCTGCATCTGTTCGCCCATGCCATGGCTGATGCGGCTGATCAGCTGGTGCATATCGTCCACCGCATGCTGCATCTCGCCCATCGCCTGCTGGGCCTGCTGGACCTGCTGGCCACCTTCCGCGACGCGCTCGCTGGACTCGGCGATCAGGCCGCGTACCTCGCGGGCGGCGCTGCTGGTGCGTTGGGCCAGCGCACGCACTTCAGCCGCCACCACCGCAAAGCCGCGCCCCTGCTCGCCCGCGCGCGCTGCCTCCACTGCGGCGTTGAGCGCCAGGATATTGGTCTGGAAAGCAATGCTGTCCACCACCTGGATGATGTCGGCGATGCGCGCTGCGGCCGCGCTGATGCTCTGCATGCTGTGCGCGACCGCGGCCACCGCTTGGTTGCTGTTGCTGCTGACCGCCAGCGCGGCGGCGGCATGCTTGGCCGCGCTCTGCGCCATCTCGGTGGCGGCGCGTATGGTGCTGGTGATTTGCTCCATCGACGAGGCGGTCTGCTGCAGGTTGCTGGCCTGTGTCTCGGTACGCGCCGACAAATCGGCATTGCCCTCGGAGATCGCCTGCGTGCCTTGGTGCAGCTCGCTCACGCCGATGCGCGCGTCGCGCACGATGGACATCAGGTTGACGTTCAGTTGGGCCAGCGCGCGCGCGATCTGGCCCACCTCGTCGCGGCGCTGCTCGCTGAGGTTCTGGGTCAGGTCGCCCGCGGCCATGCGGTTGGCAAAGCTCACCAGCTTGCGCAGCGGTGCGATCGCCAGACCAGCCAGATAGCTGCCGCCCAGCCAGGCGCACAGCGCCGCGATGGCGAGGCCCCAGAGCCAGCGTGGCGCGCCGGGCAGCGGCAAGCTGGCCAGGCCGAAGCCCAGCAGGGCCGGCAGCGCCAGCAGCAGGCGCATGCGGCCGGCCAGTCCCGGTTGCAGGCGGCGGCGCAGCTGCCCCAGCGGCGTCATGTCCACCAGCAGGCCTTCGTGCAGGCCCTGCTTGAGCCGGCCCTGGGCAGCCTGCTCGCGCATGCGGGCGTAGGTCAACTCGGCCGCGGCGGCGGCCGCGCTGCTGGCTTCGGTGCGCACCGACATATAGCCGTTGGGACGGCCGCGTTCATCCAGCAGCGGCGTCACGTTGGCCTGCACCCAGTAGTGGTCGCCATTCTTGCGGCGGTTCTTCACCACCGCCGACCAGGGCTGGCCGCCCTGTATCGTGGCCCACATGTCGCGGAAGGCCTCGGCGGGCATGTCCGGGTGACGTATCAGGTTGTGGGGCTGGCCCAGCAGTTCCTCGCGCGCGTAGCCGCTGACCTCGATGAAGGCTTCGTTGCAGTACAGGATGCGGCCCTGCAGATCCGTGGTCGAGACCAGGGTCTCGCCCTTGGGGAACGGGTATTCCCGCTGGCTTACCGGCGTGTTGACTCTCATGACACCTCCGCTTGTGCCGCGCCGACCCGTCCCTGCGGGGCTCGGCGGCTGTCCTTGCGATGGCGGGGCGCTCTGCTGGCACCATGTCCGCTAGGCCTACTCTAGCAAGCGAGGCGCAGAGTGTCAGCGCATTCCTTGATTTAGGTCATGCAGATGGATGAAATGAAGAAGGCCCTGCGGTGCAGGGCCTTCCTGGCAGAGGATGTGGCCTGACGCTGTCAATCGTCGTTCTTGAACACCAGCTTGACCTCGTGGCTCTGCTTCTCGCCCGAGGCTTCGAAGCGCCAGTCCATCAGTGCGGCGGTGACGGCCTTGTCGAACACCTTGCGGGGTTCGGCTTCGATGATGTCCACGGCCGAGACCTTGCCGTCCGGCTCGATCGCCATCTTGGCCTTCACGGTGCCGCTGTTGATCGACTTGCGCGAGGCCTCGGCGGGGAATTCGGGCGGCACCTTCTTGACGATCTTCGGCACCGCGGCATGGGCGCTGATGGCCAGGGCCAGCAGGGCGCAGCAGGCGGCGGCGGAACGGGTCAGGTTGTGGAAGGCTTTCATATCGGTTCTTCTCTTCGTTACGGCAGGGAAAGGGTTGGGCCTGTCTTCAGGCGGTGGTGGCGCGGAAGAAACCCACCGCCTCAAGCAGGCGCGAGGAGCTGTTCTTGAGCGCGTCGGTGGAGCGCGAGAGGTCGTCCACCAGGGTGGTGTTCTGTTGCGTGGTGCGGTCCAGCTCGTTCATGGCCTGGTTCACCACGCCCACGCCGCTGGCCTGCTCCTGGGCCGAATGCGAGATTTCCTCGATCAGCTGGCCCATGTTGTTGACCTCGTCGACCACGCTGCGGATGGTGATGCCGGCGTTGTTGACCAGCGCCGTGCCGTTCTCCACCTTCACCGAGGATTCCTGGATCAGCACCTTGATCTCCTTGGCGGCGGCGGCCGAGCGCGAAGCCAGCGCGCGCACCTCGGAGGCCACCACGGCGAAGCCGCGGCCATGCTCGCCGGCACGCGCGGCTTCCACCGCGGCGTTCAGCGCCAGGATATTGGTCTGGAAGGCAATGCCGTCGATCACGCCGATGATGTCGCCGATCTTGCGCGAGCTGCTGCTGATCTCTTCCATCGTTGCGACCACCTGCGAGACCACCTGGCCACCCGCCGAGGCCGACTGGCGTGCCTTGGTGGCGATGCCGGCGGCCTTGCGGGTGAGCTCGCTGGCGCCATGCAGATTCGCGGCAATCTGCTCCACCGACGCGGCAGTGTTCTGCAGGCTGGCGGCCGAGCGCGAGGTGCGGTCGGAGAGGTCGATATTGCTGCCGGCAATCTCGCTGGAGTTCTGTGCCACCTCACCGGCGGCTGAGCTGACGCTGCTGACCACGCCCGAGAGCGCCAACTGCATATCGCGCATGGCGTGCAGCATCTGGCTGAGCTCGTCCGAGCCTTCGGCCTCGATGTGCTGCGATAGATCGCCCGCGCTGATGGCCTGGGCCACGTCCTTGGCCTGGCGCGCCGGCACGACGATGGAGCGTGCGATGGTGATGCCGCCGCCGCCGCCGATCAGCACCGCCAGCACCACCAGCACGGCGGTCACGATGACGGAGTTGCTGGCAATTTCGGCGCCCGACTTGGCCAGATCGCTGGCGCTTTCGAACTGCAGGTCCACCAGGCCCTTGAGGCCGTCCTGATAGGCCTGCTGGGCCGGGCGCACATCGGTGATCAGGCTTTCGCGCGCCTCGTCGGGGCTACCATCCTGCTGCACCTTCTGGAACTTGGCCACCGAGGCGAAGAACTTGGACTGGCGCTCGCGCACCTGGCCCATCAGTTCCTTTTCCTTGGCGCCGTCGAGCGTGGCCTCGAGGCTGGCAAGCTGCTTCTCGCTGTCTTGCAGCGCGGCCTCGATGGCCGCCTTCTGCTTCTTGATCTGGCGTGCTTCATCCAGCAGCAGCAGGTCGCGGGCGGCGCGCGCCACCACGTTGACATTGCCTTCCAAGGCGTTGGCGTTGGCGATCTTCACCAGGCTGGAATTGGCGGTGCGGTCGAGGTCCTTGGACAGGCGATTGGCACTGTAGGCGCCGTAGCTGCCGATCACGATCAGCAGCAGGATCAGCAGGGTGTAGCTCAGCGCCAGGCGTTGCCCGATGCGCAGTTGGGACAGAAGCTTCATCAGAAGTTCCCTCAGGTCGGAGTGATGCGGTCCAGGCGGTCAGCCTGCAGCCGGTTGTCGGAGCCGTCTTGCGGCCGCTTGATACGGGTAAACACGGGAGGGAATCTGGCGCTGTGACATCGGTCGCGAAATCTTCGTCCGCGTGTGAAACGGGTTGCATGGGGCCTGTTGTGAGCGCCCTTGCGGTCGCCTCAACAGCAGGCGGAAGTGTGCCGGCGCACGCGGCGCCGTGACACATTGCAACAATTCGATGCCGTGACGTTTTCCGCGTTCGCGCCGGGCTTGATCCCCCGTTCGGGGGCTTGTTTGCGCCGACCTAGGGTTTACGCGTGGCCCTGTGTTGCGGCCAGCGCGGCGCGGCTGCCGAAGATGGCCGAGCCCACGCGCACGATGGTGGCGCCCTCGGCGATGGCGGCTTCGAGGTCGGCGCTCATGCCCATACTCAGCGTGTCGAGGCTCAGGCCTTGCCGATTCAACTCGGCCAAGGCCTGAGCCAGCGCGCGATGCGGCCGGCGCTGGGTCTCGGAGTCGCCTGCGGGTTCGGGAATGGCCATCAGGCCGCGCAGCCGCAGGCGCGGCAGTGCCGCCACCTGCGCGGCCAGCGCCGGCAGCTCGGCCAGGCTGACGCCACTCTTGCTCGCTTCACCGCTGATGTTCACCTGCAGGCAGACCTGCAGCGGCGCCAGCCCGGCCGGGCGCTGCTCGGACAGGCGCTGTGCGATCTTGAGCCGATCGACGCTGTGCACCCAGTCGAAGGCCTCGGCCACCACGCGCGTCTTGTTGCTCTGCAGCGGGCCGATCAGATGCCACTCCAGCGCCGCGCGCAGGTCGGCGAGTTCGGCGATCTTGTCCAGCCCCTCCTGCACATAGTTCTCACCGAAGCAGCGCGCGCCGGCCGCGTAGGCGGTGCGCACGGCGTCGCCCGAAAACGTCTTGCTGACCGTGAGCAATGTGACGCTTTGCACGGGCCGATGGGCGGTCTCGCAGGCCCTGGCAATGCGCTGGCGCAGTTCTTGTATGTTCCCGGAGATCGTCGCCATAATGGCCCACGCTTTCTGCCCCAATCATGGACATTACCCAACTGCTGGCATTCTCGGTCAAGAACAAGGCCTCCGACCTGCACCTCTCGGCCGGCCTGCCGCCGATGATCCGCGTGCACGGTGATGTGCGCCGCATCAATGTCGAGCCGCTCGAGCACCGCCAGGTGCACGACATGGTCTACGACATCATGAATGACTCGCAGCGCAAGGCCTATGAGGAAACGCTGGAGGTCGATTTCTCCTTCGAGATTCAGGGCCTGGCGCGTTTTCGCGTCAATGCCTTCAACCAGAACCGCGGCGCCGGCGCGGTGTTCCGCACCATCCCGTCGAAGATCCTCACGCTGGAGCAGCTCAACTGCCCCAAGGTGTTTGCCGAGCTGGCGCTCAAGCCGCGCGGCCTGGTGCTGGTGACCGGGCCCACCGGCTCTGGCAAGTCCACCACGCTGGCGGCGATGGTGAACCACTTGAACGAGAGCGAGTACGGCCATGTGCTGACGATCGAGGATCCGATCGAGTTCGTGCACGAGTCCAAGAAATGCCTGATCAACCAGCGCGAGGTCGGCCCGCACACATTGAGCTTCGCGAACGCGCTGCGTTCGGCGCTACGCGAGGATCCTGACGCGGTTCTGGTGGGCGAAATGCGCGACCTGGAAACCATCCGCCTGGCGCTCACCGCGGCCGAGACCGGCCACCTGGTGTTCGGCACCCTGCACACCAGCTCGGCCGCCAAGACGGTGGACCGTATCGTCGACGTGTTCCCCGCGGCCGAAAAGGAAATGGTGCGCGCGATGGTGTCGGAGTCGCTGGTGGCGGTGATCTCGCAAAGCCTGTGCAAGCTCAAGGACGGCAGCGGCCGCGTGGCGGCGCACGAGATCATGCTGGGCACCTCGGCGATCCGCAACCTGATCCGCGAGAACAAGGTGGCGCAGATGTACTCGTCCATCCAGACCGGCAACCAGCAGGGCATGCAGACGCTGGACCAGAACCTCACCGATCTGGTACGGCGCAATGTGATCGCGCCTGCCGAGGCGAGGGCGAAGGCAAAGTTTCCAGAGAATTTCCCTGGCTGAGCACGCGTTTCGGAATTTTAAGGAGTTCGTATGGAACGCGACCAGGCGTCAAAGTTCATCAATGATCTGCTGCGCCTGATGGTGTCGCGTAAGGGCTCGGATCTCTTCCTCACTGCCGACTTCCCGCCCGCCATCAAGGTCGACGGCAAGGTCACCAAGGTTTCGCCGCAGCCGCTCACCGGCCAGCACACCCTGCAGCTGGCGCGTTCCATCATGAACGACAAGCAGGCGGCCGAGTTCGAGCGCACCAAGGAATGCAATTTCGCCATCTCGCCGCAGGGCATAGGGCGCTTCCGCTGCAATGCTTTCATGCAGCAGGGCCATGTGGGCCTGGTGCTGCGCACCATCCCGGCCTCGCTGCCGACGATTGCCTCGCTGGAGCTGCCGCCCATCCTCAACGAGGTGGTGCAGACCAAGCGCGGCCTGGTGATCGTGGTGGGTGCCACCGGCTCGGGCAAGAGCACCACGCTGGCGGCGATGATCGACCATCGCAACGAGAGCACCTACGGCCACATCATCACGATCGAGGACCCGGTCGAGTTCGTGCATCCGCACAAGAACTGCATCGTCACCCAGCGCGAGGTCGGCATCGACACCGACAACTGGGAGATGGCGCTGAAGAACACGCTGCGCCAGGCGCCCGACGTGATCCTGATGGGCGAGATCCGCGACCGCGAGACCATGGAGCATGCGGTGGCCTTTGCCGAGACCGGCCACCTCTGCATGGCCACCCTGCACGCCAACAGCGCCAACCAGGCGCTCGACCGCATCATCAACTTTTTCCCCGAGGAGCGGCGCGCCCAGCTGCTGATGGACCTGTCGCTGAACCTGCGCTCCATCATCTCGCAGCGCCTGCTGCCGCGCCGCGAGGGCAAGGGCCGCGTCGCCGCGGTCGAGATCCTGCTCAACACGCCGCTGATCTCCGACCTGATCTTCAAGGGCGAGGTGGGCGAGATCAAGGAGATCATGAAGCGCTCGCGCGAGCAGGGCATGCAGACCTTCGATCAGGCCCTGTTCGACCTCTACGAGTTCGGCCGCGTCAACTACGAAGACGCGCTGCGCAACGCCGACTCGGTGAACGATCTGCGCCTGCAGATCAAGCTGAACAGCGAACGCGCGCGCAGCGGCGACCTCTCCTCCGGGACCGAGCATCTGAGCATCGTTTAGAGTTGGGTGCATGAACGCACCCGCTCGCAATTACGACCCCATCGCGCCACGCCAGCTGGCGTTTCTCGGCCTCGGCGTGATGGGTTATCCCATGGCCGGCCATCTGGCGCGCGCCGGCCATCGCGTCACGGTCTACAACCGCACGCCGGCCAAGGCCCAGGCCTGGGTGAGCGAGTACGGTGGCGCGAGCGCGCCCACGCCCGCGGCGGCGGCGGCCGGCGCCGAGTTCGTGTTTGCCTGCGTCGGCAACGACGACGATCTGCGCTCGGTGGTGCTGGGCGAGCAGGGCGCCTTCGCCGGCATGGCGGCCGGCGCGGTGTTTGTCGATCACACTACCGCCTCGGCCGAGGTGGCGCGTGAGCTGCACGCAGCCGCGCGCGAACGCGGCCTGCAATTCATCGATGCGCCCGTGTCGGGTGGCCAGGCGGGGGCGGTGAACGGCGCCCTCACGGTGATGTGCGGCGGCGACGCCGAAGCCTTCGCGGCGGCCCAGCCGGTGGCGCTGGCCTTTGCCCGCGCGGTCACCCTGGTGGGTGCGCCCGGCGCCGGCCAGCTCGCCAAGATGGTGAACCAGATCTGTATTGCCGGCCTGGTGCAAGGTCTCGCGGAAGCGATCGCCTTCGGTCAGCAGGCGGGCCTGGACATGAAGCTGGTGCTGGACGTGATCGGCAAGGGCGCGGCGCAGAGCTGGCAGATGGACAACCGCGGCAAGACCATGGTGGACGATCAGTTCAACTTCGGCTTCGCGGTGGACTGGATGCGCAAGGACCTGGGCCTGGTGCTGGACGAGGCGCGCCGCAACGGTGCGCGCCTGCCGGTCACCGCGGTGGTGGACCAGTTCTACGCCGATGTGCAGGCCCTGGGTGGCGGGCGCTGGGATACCTCCAGCCTCATCAAACGGCTGACATAGGGCCCACCCCCTGCGCGCTGCGCTCGCCCCCTCAAGGGGGCGAGCCCGCAGGACCGGCGGAGCCGGATCCTCGGGCTCCGCTGGGTAGACCTTCGCCTACTTCGTCGGTGCGGGTTTCGGTGTAATACGAGCCAGCTCTTCCTCGCTGATGATCTCGAAGGCGCGCACTACCTTCAGCACGCCGCTGACGCCGCGCGCCACTTCGGTGGCGCGATGCGCCTCGCGTTCGGTGACGCGCCCCAACAGGTAGACGTTGCCGCGCTCTACCACCGTGTAGAAGGCGTTGGACATCAGGTCGCGTGCATCGACCAAGCTGGCCTTGACCTTGCCGGCGATGAAGACATCGTTGGAGCGGCTGGAGATCGAACTCAGCATGCCCACGCCCACCTCATTGAGCACGCGGTTGACGTTCTCCACCTGGGCGGCGATCTGCTCGGCGCGCGTGCGGTCTTCGTCGTTGCGGGTCTCACCCGTCAACAGCACCATGCGGTTGTAGCTGTTGACATTGATGTGCACGCGATCGCCCAGCTGCTCGCGCAGGCGGGCGCCGACCTTGAACTCGATGCCCTCGTCTTCCACCTGCGTACCCGAGGTGCGGCGGTCGGTGGCCATCAGCGCGCCGCCCACCATCGCACCGCCCACCACCAGGGGCGCGCAGGCACTGCTCAGCACGGCAGCGGCGAGGGCGCCCAACAAGGCCATGCGGCGAGGGTTCTGGTGCATCGAAGCGATCATGATTGGAGTTTGGTTGGCTTGAGGGGGCGCTATTCGCCAGCGCCCAGCAGTTGCAGATCGACGGCGTCGCAAAGGCAGTGCGCCAGCAGTCGGTGCGCCTCGGCCACGCGGGCCTGGCGGCTGTGCGGCACCTTCAGCTGCACATCGGTGTCGAGCAGCAGGCCGCGGATTTCCTCGTCCTGGCTGCCGGTGAGGGCGATCACGCTCATGTCCTGTGCATGCGCCGCGTCCAGCAAGGGCTTGAGCGCATGGGCGTTGGCGGCCTGGGCCTCGAACAGCAGCAGCAGGTCGCCGGGATGACCAAGGGTCTGGATCTGGCGCGTCAGCGCGGCGGCGCTGTCGGGGGTGCTGGTGCCCAGCTGGGCCTGGGCATCGAGGTTCCAGGCGGCCAGGCCGGGCCGGTCCTGTTCGAAGCGGCCCACCAGCAGGGCCGCCATATAGCTGGCATCCAGCGCCGAGGCGCCGAGGCCGCAGCACAGCACGCGACCCCCGCCGGTGATGCCGTCCACCAGCATTTGCGCCGCGGTGGCGACGGGGCGGGACAGCGCCTCGGCCACTTGGTAGAGCAGGTCGGCGCTTTCGAAGAATTGTTGCTGTATGCGTTGTTCAAGCATGTGGCGGCATCATAAGCGAGCGCAGGGTCTACCCTTGGTCGGCGTCGAAGGCGGCGGGCAACCAGGTGATGGTCTCGCCGTCCAGCGCCAGCACATCGAAACGGCAGGGTGGCGGCGTGGCCTGGCGCAGCAGGTAATGACGGGCCGCGTACACGATGCGACGCTGCTTGGCGCCGCTGACGCTGGCCGCCGCACCGCCATGGCTGGCGCTGGCGCGTGCCCGCACCTCGACGAACACCAGCGTGCCGTCGCGATCCAGCATGATCAGGTCGACCTCGCCGCCGCGTGCATGCGGCCCGCGCGCCACCCGATAATTGCGCCTCACCAGCCTCAAGCCCTGTTGCTGGAGGTAATGCAGGGCGCGGTCTTCGGCCGCATCGCCCTGCGCTTTCGTGGAGCTCCACTTGAACATAGACGCCTCCCTGCTGATGCAGGCCGCCGCTGCGGCGGCTGGCATGCAGCAGTATCCCGCCGCCACGCTGTATGTGGTGGCCACGCCCATCGGCAATCTGGCGGATATGTCCTTCCGTGCCGCCCATGTGCTGGGGCTGGTGGATGCGGTGGCCTGCGAGGACACGCGCGTCAGCGCCGGCCTGATGCGGCATCTGGGCCTGCACAAGCCCTTGATCGCGCTGCACCAGCACAACGAGCATGAGGGCGCGGCCCAGGTGGTGGCGCGCCTGCAGCGCGGCGAGCGGCTGGCCTATATCAGCGATGCTGGCACGCCGGCGGTTTCGGACCCCGGCGCGGTGCTGGTGGCGGCGGTGGCCGCCGCCGGCCTGCGCGTGCTGCCCATTCCGGGCGCCAGCAGCGTGGTGACGGCCTTGAGCGCCAGCGGCGACACCGCCAGCGCCGGATTCCGCTTTGTCGGCTTCCTGCCCACCAAGGCGCAGGAGCGCCGCAACGCGGCCCAGGCCCTGGTGGGGCAGCCCTACAGCCAGGTGCTGTTCGAGGCGCCGCACCGCATCGCGGCGCTGGTCGATTTGCTGGCCGAACTCTGCCCCGGGCAAGACCTGACCCTGTGCCGCGAGCTCACCAAGCAGTTCGAGACGGTCTACACGGCCAAGGCCGCTGCCATGCCCGCCTGGCTGGCGGCGGATGCGCAGCGCGAGCGCGGCGAATTCGTGTTGGTGCTGCATGCGGCGGCGGCGGTGGTGGCCGGCGATACCGAGCTGCCCGAGCCGGCCTTGCGCGCGCTGGAGCTGCTGCTGAACGCCGAGTTGCCGCTCAAGCAGGCCGTGGGCCTGGCGGCGGAACTCAGCGGCGCCTCGCGCAACCGGCTCTACGAGCGGGCTCTCGACATGAAGAAAGCCCGTGATGATTGAGCCTTAGTTCGGCGCGCTGGCGGCCTTGGCGTTGTGCTTGGCATGGTGGATGTCGTGGCCGGCACGGTCCTGCATGCGATGCAGCTTGCGGCGCTCATGCTTGGTCACCACGCCGTCTGCCTTGGCATTGGCCTCGGTCTTGTTGATGGCGGCCTGCTCGCGTTCCAGGCGCAGGGTTTCCCGGCCGGTGAGCGAACCCGAGGCGGCGCCCTGGGCAATGCGGGCCTGCTGCTGGGCCTCACGCTGGTCCACGCGCGGCGTGTTCTGGGCCTGGCTGAGGCCGGCCAGTGCGGACAGCGCAAGCAGGGTGGCGATGCGGATGTTGGTGTTCATCTGAGTGCTCCTGTTGAAGGGTGCACAGACAACGCCAGGCGCCAGTGCTGCGCCGACCTGCGCTCTGTAAAGAAGCGTGAAACTCAGGCCGGCGCCAGGTCGGCATCGCGCAGCAGTTCGCCCAGGCCCAGCTCGCGCAGGCTCTGGCGCAACGCCAGAGCGAGCTCGGTGCGCGGCGGCGTGCCGATGAGCCGGCGCAGCTCGCCGTCATCCAGCGCGTGCGGGCGCTGCCAGAGGTAGCGCATTTCCAGCAGCGCGCGCCAACTCGGCAGCAGCGGCGCGGCCAGGCGGATCAGGCCCCAGGGTAGGCTGCCAGCCTTGATGGGGCGGGCGCAGATGCTTTGCATTGCCTCCAGCAAGACCTGACCCTCGATCGCATGGCCGGCGAAGTGCAGGCGGCGATGGCCTCTGAATTGCTCGCGCTGCGCGGCCAGGCGTACGAAGCAGCGCGCCAGATCGGGCAGATAGGCCCAGGCGTGTTGCACATCCAGCGGCCCAGGGTAGATGAGCTTGCCGCGTCTGAGCCGGCTGGCAATGGCCAGGTCGAACCAGGAGCCGCCCTGCGCGCCGCCGAAGAAATCGCCGGCGCGCAGCACCACCGAGTCCAGCCCCTGGGACGTCGCCATGCTGGCCTCGATGGCGATGCGGATGCGCGCCTTGCCGGTGTTGCCGACCTCGGGCGTGTCGGGCCGCAGCAGGGCGGGCAGCTCGTTGCCAAAGTTGTAGACATTGCCCGGCAGCATCAGCAGCGCGCCCAGACGCAGGGCCAGGTCTTGCGCGGCCTGGGCCAATGGCAGGGCCAGGCGCTCCCATTCGGTGTAGGGCGGGTTCAGTGCATTGATCACCACGCTGGCGCCTTGCGCCGCGTGCAGCAGCTGTGCCGATGCCAGCGCGTCGCCCTTGAGCCACGCCACGCCGCTGGTGGCCGCCAGGGCGGCCGGCAGCGGTTTGCGGCTTAGCGCCAGGGTGCGCCAGCCGGCGTTGGCAAAGGCATGGGTGAGCTGCTGGCCGAGCCGGCCGGCGGCGCCAAGGATCAGAACGGTCTGCTGCATCGGGCCTCGCTGCGATGGATGTTGATGAGCCGAAGTCTGCGGCGGCGCTAGGCTATCCGGAAGTGCTGTAATTGCATGGCCGTCATGCGTCAATGAATAGCCAAGCCATGCCCGTCCCGATCGATTGGTCGCTGCTGCAGTCCTTCCTGGTGCTCGCCGAGGTGGGCTCGTTGAGCCGCGCTGCGCCGCTGCTGGGCTTGAGCCAGCCCAGCCTGAGCCGCCAGCTCGCGGCCTTGGAGCTGCAGCTCGGCCAGAGCCTGTTCGAGCGCCACAGCCGCGGCCTGAGCCTGACCCGCGCTGGGCGGGCCCTGCTGCCAGCCGCAAGACGCATGCGCGAGGGCGCGCAAGACCTGGCCCTCGCGCTGGCCGCGCAGGAGCAGCAACTGGCCGGCACGGTGCGCCTGACCGCCAGCGAGATCGTCAGCGCCCACTTTCTGCCCGAACTGCTGCTGCAGCTGCGCCGGCAGCACCCTGAGATCCAGATCGAGCTGGTGGCCAGCAACGAGGTGGAGAACCTGCTGGAGCGCAGCGCCGATATTGCGCTGCGCATGTTGCGGCCGGCGCAGAGCACCCTGGTGGCACGCAAGCTGGCCGACTGGCCGCTGGGCCTGTATGCGCACCGCCGCTACATCGAGCGTATGGGACTGCCCACGCGCGCGACCATGGCCGAGCACGACTGGCTCGGTTTCGATCAATCCGATCAGCTTTTGCGCGGCTTCACCGCCGCCGGCTTCCAGGTGGGGCGCGAGTTCTTCTGCCTGCGCTGTGACCAGCAGCTCGTGCTGTGGGAGGCGCTGCGTGCCGGTCTGGGCATAGGCGTGGGCATGCAGGCGCTGGCGGCGCGCGACCCCGATCTGCTGCGGGTGCTGCCCGAGGTGGAGGTGCCGCCCCTGCCGCTGTGGCTGACGGCGCACCGCGAGTTGCGCGACACGCCGCGCCTGCGCCTGGTCTTCGATGCCATTGCGAATGCCTGGGGTAGGGCTTGACTCCTACAATCGCCCCATGATTTCGCGCGAACCCACCCTGGCCCGTCTGATCACGGCACGCACCCAACTGCTGGAGCCCTTCGGTCTTACCGAGGCCAGCCTGAGCCAGGCGCTGCGGCTGATCACCGAGCACCGTGTCGACGATGCCGACCTCTATTTCCAGACCACCCGCGCCGAGGGCTGGAGCCTGGAGGAGGGCATCGTCAAGAGCGGCAGCTTCAGCATCGACCAGGGCGTGGGCGTGCGCGCGGTGGCGGGCGAGAAGACCGCCTTTGCCTATTCCGACGACATCTCCGAGGCGGCGCTGCTGGATGCGGCACGCACCGTGCGCACCATCGCTGCGGCCGGGCAGAGCAAGCGCGTCAAGGTGCCCAGCACCTCGACCGTGGCCGGCAGCCGCTCGCTGTACGGCGAGGCCGACCCGATCGCCAGCCTGGACAGCACCGAGAAGGTGGCCCTGCTGGAGCGCGCCGAGCGCATGGCGCGCGCCAAGGACCCGCGCATCGCCCAGGTGATGGCCGGCCTGGCGGCCGAACATGAGGTGGTGCTGATCGCGCGAGCCGATGGCACGCTGGCCGCCGATGTGCGGCCGCTGGTGCGCCTCTCGATCACCGTGATCGCCGAGCAGAACGGCCGCCGCGAGGTGGGCAGCGGCGGCGGTGGTGGCCGCTTCGGCCTGGCCTATTTCACCGACGCCATGATCGCCAGCTATGTGGAGCAGGCGGTCAGCGCCGCGCTCACCAATCTGGAATCACGCCCGGCCCCGGCCGGCGAGATGACCGTGGTGCTGGGCCCGGGCTGGCCCGGCGTGCTGCTGCACGAGGCGGTGGGCCATGGCCTGGAGGGCGACTTCAACCGCAAGGGTTCCAGCGCCTTTGCCGGCCGCATCGGCCAGCGCGTCGCGGCCAAGGGCGTCACGGTGCTGGACGACGGCACGCTGCCGGATCGCCGCGGCTCGCTCAATGTGGACGACGAGGGCTGCGCCTCGCAGCGCAATGTGCTGATCGAGGACGGCATCCTGAAGGGCTATATCCAGGATGCGATGAATGCCCGCCTGATGCGTGTGGCGCCCACCGGCAACGGCCGGCGCGAGAGCTATGCCCATGTGCCGATGCCGCGCATGACCAACACCTATATGCTGGGCGGCGACAAGGACCCGCAGGAGATCATCGCCAGCATGGCCAAGGGCCTGTACGCCACCAACTTCGGTGGTGGCCAGGTGGATATCACATCCGGCAAGTTCGTCTTCTCGGCCAGCGAAGCCTACTGGGTGGAGAACGGCAAGATCCAGTACCCGGTGAAGGGCGCCACCATCATTGGCAACGGCCCCGACGCGCTCACCCGCGTCAGCATGATTGGCAATGACATGGCCCTGGATACGGGCGTGGGCGTGTGCGGCAAGGAGGGCCAGAGCGTGCCGGTGGGCGTGGGTCAGCCGACGCTGCGCATCGACGGCCTGACCGTCGGCGGCACCGCCTGAGTACGCGCGCGGCGCTGATGTCGCGTTGCAACATCGCCCAAACGCCTGCTTGACCGCGCGCCGAGCCAGCTTCTACATTCGAGCCATGCTTTCGCAGAAGTCCTATTTTTTTGGCTTTTTTTGGTTCTCGCACCGCACCGGCGGAGGAGAGGCAAACGCGTAAGCGCCTTGACCGAATCCTACAAAACCGCCGGGTCCCCACCCGGCGGTTTTTTTTCGTCTCTTCTTCATCTCACCACAGGGTCAGCCCATGAACGCCAAGACCGCCACGCCGACGAACCAGGCCGAACGCTGGTACTCGCCGCAGGACAAGACCAGCCAGACCGACGATGAGCGCATCCGCGACATCACGCCGCTGCCGCCGCCGGAACATCTGATCCGCTTCTTCCCGATCCGCGGCACGCCGATGGAGCAGCTGGTGGTGGGCACGCGCCAGAACATCCGCAGAATCATGCAGCGCAAGGATGACCGCTTGCTGGTCATCATCGGCCCCTGCTCGATCCACGACCCGGCCGCGGCGCTGGAGTACGCGCGCCGCCTGCTGGGGCAGCGCGAGAAATACGCCGACACCCTGGAGATCGTGATGCGCGTCTACTTCGAGAAGCCGCGCACCACGGTAGGCTGGAAGGGCCTGATCAACGACCCCTATCTGGACGAGAGCTACCGCATTGACGAGGGCCTGCGCATCGCGCGCCAGCTGCTCCTGGAGATCAACCGCGCCGGCATGCCGGCGGGCTCGGAGTTCCTGGACGTGATTTCGCCGCAGTACATCGGCGACCTGATCTCCTGGGGCGCGATCGGCGCGCGCACCACCGAGAGCCAGGTGCATCGCGAGCTGGCCTCGGGACTCTCGGCGCCGATCGGCTTCAAGAACGGCACCGACGGCAATATCAAGATCGCCACCGACGCGATCCAGGCCGCGGCGCGCCCGCATCACTTCCTCTCGGTGCACAAGAACGGCCAGGTGGCCATCGTCGAGACCAAGGGCAACAGGGACTGCCATGTGATCCTGCGCGGCGGCAAGGCGCCCAACTACGACGCCGAGAGCGTGGCCGCCGCGGCCAAGGACCTGGCCGCCGCCAAGCTCGACGCCGCGCTGATGATCGACTGCTCGCATGCCAACAGCAGCAAGCAGCACCAGCGCCAACTGGAGGTGGCGCGCGATATCGCGGCCCAGCTCAAGGCCGGCAGCAAGAACATTTTCGGCGTGATGGTGGAGAGCCATCTGCACGATGGCGCACAGAAGTTCACCCCGGGCAAGGACGATCCGTCCAAGCTGGAGTATGGCAAGAGCATCACCGACGCCTGCCTGGGCTGGGATGATTCGCTGGAAGTTCTCGAAGTCTTGAGCGAAGCGGTAAAGGCGGCGCGCGGCTGAGCCACAATGGCCCGAACCGTAGCAAGGAGTTGTTCATGCGCAGTGAGGTCAAGGTCGTGTTCGATGCCAACGAGCAGGTCGATCTGGTGGTCGACGCCAGCGAGGTGCTCTCATACGATGCCGCGCGCCAGTGGCTGGACGAGCAGTTCGTCAAGCATGCTTGCGAGCCGATGCGCGGCTCGGGCAAGGTCTTGATCGCCGACAAGATCCTGGCGGTGGCCAATGCCGTGGGGCCGCAGGCCCTGCGCGATCCGGCCTTCGGCCTGGACTATGCGCGCGCCGCCAGCGGTGCCTTGAGCAAGGCCTTGCTGAAGGTGGACATCCCCAAGCTCAGCGTTTCCTACTGACATCCCGCTCTTGAAAGCGCCGCGGGCGTCCCCAGATGCGGGGCGCTGGCGGCGCTTCGCGCTTTCAAATCTCTAGAACCATCGACAAGCACAAGCTATGGAAAAGCAAACTCACTCCTTCCAGGCCGAGGTCAAGCAGATCCTGCACCTGGTCACCCATTCGCTCTATTCCAACAAGGAAATCTTCCTGCGCGAGCTGGTCTCCAACGCGTCGGACGCCTGCGACAAGCTGCGCTTCGAGGCCCTGGACCACGCCCAGTTGTTCGAGGACCAACCGAATCTGGAAGTGCGGGTCTCCTTCGACACCGAGAAACGCACCGTCACCATCAGCGACAACGGCATCGGCATGAGCGCCGAGGAAGCGATTGCCCATCTGGGTACCATCGCCAAGAGCGGCACGCGCGAATTCATGGCCAAGCTGGAGGGCGACCAGAAGAAGGACGCCAACCTGATCGGTCAGTTTGGCGTGGGCTTTTACTCGGGCTTCATCGTGGCCGACCGCATCACGGTGGAAACCCGCCGCGCCGGCCTGAAGGCCGAGGACGGCGTGCGTTGGAGCTCCGAGGGCACCGGCGACTACGAGGTCGAGAGCATCGCCAAGCCCGGCCGCGGCACCGATGTGATCCTGCATCTGCGCGAGGGCGAGGAGGAATTCCTCAAGACCTGGCGCCTCAAATCCATCATCAGCAAGTACTCCGACCATATCTCGCTGCCCATCCTGATGCGCAAGGAAACATGGGATGCGGAGAAGAGCGAGCAGCAGCTGACCGATGAGTGGGAGAGCGTCAACAAGGCCTCGGCCCTGTGGGCCCGCAGCAAGAGCGAGGTGACGCCCGAGCAGTACGAGGAGTTCTACAAGCAGCTCAGCTACGACAGCGAGGCGCCGCTGGCCTATACGCACAACCGCGTGGAGGGCCGCAGCGAATACACCCAGCTGCTCTACATCCCGGCCAAGGCACCCTTCGATCTGTGGAACCGCGACAAGCGCGGCGGCGTCAAGCTCTATGTGAAGCGCGTCTTCATCATGGACGATGCCGAGGCGCTGATGCCCGTGTATCTGCGCTTTGTGAAGGGCGTGATCGATTCGGCCGACCTGCCGCTCAATGTCTCGCGCGAGCTGCTGCAGGAAAGCCGCGATGTGAAGGCGATCCGCGAGGGCTCGACCAAGCGCGTGCTCTCGATGCTGGAATCGCTGGCCGACAGCGAGGACGCCGCCGAACGCACCAAGTACGCGGCCTTCTGGAAGGACTTCGGTGCCGTGCTCAAGGAAGGCATCGGCGAGGACCATCAGAACCAGGAGCGCCTGGCCAAGCTGTTCCGCTTTGCCTCCACCCAGGCCGACGAGGGCGTGAGCTTTGCCGACTATGTCTCGCGCATGAAGGAAGGCCAGGACGTCATCTACTACATCACCGCCGACAGCCTGGCGGCCGCCAAGAACAGCCCGCAGCTGGAGATCTTCCGCAAGAAGGGCATCGAGGTGCTGCTGCTGGTGGACCGTGTCGACGAGTGGATGCTCTCGCACCTCTACGAGTTCGAGGGCAAGAGTCTGCAGTCGGTGGCCAAGGGCGCGGTGGATCTGGGCAAGCTGCAGGACGAGGCCGAGAAGAAGGCCGCCGAGGAAGCCGCCGAGCATTTCAAACCGGTGCTGGAGCGCCTGAAGGAAGCGCTGAAGGACCGCGCCAAGGATGTGCGCGTGACCACCCGCCTGGTCGACTCACCCGCCTGCATCGTGGTGGAAGAGGGCGATATGAGCGCCCACCTGGCGCGCATGCTCAAGCAGGCCGGCCAGAACGCGCCGGCAAGCAAGCCCACGCTGGAGGTGAATGCCGAGCATGCGCTGGTGAAGAAGCTCGATGGCAGCGCGCATTTCGACGCGCTGGCCCAGGTGCTGTTCGACCAGGCCTTGCTGGCCGAGGGTGGACAGCTGGAAGACCCGGCCGCCTATGTGCGGCGTGTCAACGCGCTCTTGCTGGCCTAAGCAGGCGTTTCAGCGGAAACCGGCGTCGAACTCGAAGTCATCGTCGTCGCCGGCAGCGTCCGGCGGCGGTTCGTCCGCCGGCCGCATCGCCTCCAGCTGCTCGCGCAGCTTGGCCACCTGGTCGTGCCAGTAGTTGGGTGTGCCGAACCAGGGGAAGGCGATCGGGAAGGCCGGGTCGCCCCAGCGCTTGGCCAGCCAGGCGCTGTGGTGAATCATGCGCAGGGTGCGTAGCGCCTCGACCAGGCCGAGCTCGCGGTGGTCGAACTCGGCCACCGATTCATAGCCTTCCAGCACGCAGGCAAGCTGCTGGCGCGCGGCCATCTCGTCGCCCGAGAGCAGCATCCACAGATCCTGTACCGCCGGGCCGGTGGCGGCATCGTCCAGGTCGACGAAATGCGGGCCCTTGTCCGGTGTCCAGAGGATGTTGCCGGGATGGCAGTCGCCATGCAGGCGTAGCAGGCGCAGGTCGGGGATGGCGTCGAAGGCCTGCTGGATACGCTCCAGGCAGGCATCGACCACGGCCTGCCAGGCCGGCGCGATTTCCAGCGGCACGCTCTGGTGCTGCAGCAGCCAGTCGCGCGCCAGCACGCCCGGCTCGGCACCCGCCCAGCGCAGCCGGTGCGCGAAGGGTTGGCGACGCCCCACGCCATGCAAACGCGCCAGCAGCCGGCCTATCCAGGTCAGCACCTCGGGGTCTTCGAGTTCGGGCGCCCGCCCGCCCTGGCGCGGCGTGACGGCAAAGCGCTGGCCCTGGTAATGCGCCAGCGTGGACTGCCCGGCCAGCAGCCAGGGTGCCGCCACCGGCACCTCGGCGTACTCCAGTTCGTGCGCAAAGCCATGCTCCTCAAGGATTTGCGCATCGCTCCAGCGGCCCGGCCGGTAGAACTTGGCCACCGCAATGCGGCCATCCTCCAGATGCACTTGCAGCACCCGGTTCTCATAGGAGTTGAGCTGCAGCATGCGGCCGTCGGCGCGCAGGCCCACCGAGTCCAGCGCGTCGAGCATGAACTCCGGGGTCAGGGTGGCAAAGCTGGTGTCTGGTGTCATGAGCGAGAAAACAAAAACGGCGCCGACCTGGGGTCTGGCGCCGCTCTGTGAAGCCGGTGCGTAGCCTAGCGTCTGCCGTATCGGGGCGAGTCTATGACAACGCCGACGATGTCGTTGGGCGCTTCGTCGGGATATTGCGAATCGCCGGCCATGGTGTCGGGCAGGGTGGAGCGCTGTGAGCGGACCTCCTGCAGTGCGGCGAGTTCGCGGCGGCTGCGCTGCAGGCCGTCCTGGCCGGTCAGCGAGTCGTAGCGGCTGTCGGGCGCGAAGAAGGAATCGTTGAACACGGCAGAGTCCTGCCACAGTCCATTGCGGCTGGAGCGGCGCGGTGTGCTGCTGCTGATGCCGGTACTGCGGCCCACGCTACGGCCACCATGCGGCGACTGCGAGGGCGTGGCCGGCGCAGGCTGCGGGCCGCGCGAGCTGTTGTTGCTGAAGGGCACCAGCAGTTGCAGTTCGGCGGCGCTGGGCAGGTTGTCGATCGGGCAGCGCAGATAGCGCACCCGGCAGGCGGCCAGCACCGATTGCTTGATCTGCAGGCTGCGGCCCGAGCCGTTGCGTTCGTTGTCCAGGTCCACCGCGGCGAGTACGCGGCCGTTCGGGCTGCAGATCGCGAAACTGACATGGGTGGCGCCCAGCAGGTCGTACCAGTAGCGCACTTCCTTGGCCTCGGTGGGCTGGCAGAAGCGCACCAGCGGCAGCTTGGACAGCACCACATGGTGCGGCAGGGCTTCCTTGAGCAGGCGGAACACGCGGCGTTCATCGGCGCTGAAGACCGGCCGGGCCGTGAGGGACCATTCCGTGGGCAGTGGCTTGGCAGATGCCTTCGGGCGGCGCAGCACCCAGAGCAATGCCATCGCCAGCATGCCCAGGCCTGAAACCAGCGCGATGATCCACGGAACGGTGGCTTGCATGTCCCTCGTGAACTCGTTGGGTGAAGCAGGCGCCCGGGGTCAAGCGCCCGCCGTGTTGACCGAATGTAACGGATCCACGTGACACCGGCCTCCGGTGCTACCCCCGTAAGGAGGGGGAGGTTGAACCCGGATTTGTGCTTGCAATGGGCGTATTGCGCCCGGCGGCCGCTATTGCTTGGCGGCCTTGCCGGCGCTGTCGTAATTGGACTTGACCTCGGCAACGCCGTCGATCAGCTCCCCGAGCACGCGCGCATGGCGCTTGAACTGGAAGTCCAGTTCGGCCAGGTGGCGCTCGATCGCCTCGCCCACATGCGAGGAGACCGAATCGGGCGGCAGGCGCAGCCAGGCCTCCGACTCGCCGCCGTCGCGCTCCACCGTGGCGCCGGCATTGCGCGCGATCTTGAGCATGGGCGCGTTCTCGCTCAGTGCGTGGATGAACATGGTCTCGATGCCGCGGTTGCGGGCGTGCAGGGCGGCATGCTCGAACAGGCGAGCGCCGAAGCCGCGGCCGCGCGCGCTTGGCAGCACCGATACGCCGAACTCGGCCATCGCCGGCTTGCCCTGACGCTGGGGCGCCGGCTCGTAGGCCAGGTGGGCCATGGCCACCAGTTGGAGCCGCCGATTGAAGATGCCGAACACCTCGTCGCGCTCGAAATCCAGCGAGTTGGCATAGCGCGAGATCTGCTCGTCGGAGGCCGGGTAGCCGAAGCGCAGATAGCGATCGCGCTCGGTGAGTGCCAGCAGGTGGTCGTTGATGCGATGACGATGCCGGCGCGCCAGCGAGCGTATCGGCACCCAGGAGGCAAAGCGCTGCAGGGCGGCAACTGGCCCCCAGGCGGCGGGCGCGGGCTCGCTGATGGCGGGATCGGCAAGAGCCGAGGGTTCGCGCGAACTCATGGACTTGCTCCAGGGGCTACGTAGAAACCCGCATGGTACCGGAGACCGCGGAACTGGCCTCGAGCGCGAACTCTAGGGCGGGCTTGGCCATGCCCGGATTCGCTGGTACACTTGCGGGCTTTCCCGTATTTGGCTGCGGGGAAGAAGTCCTTGTTGCTGGAGTGAGAGGCTGCATGCGCGGGTCAAACCGCACGAACAAGCAGCACCGAACCAGGCGCAGGGGCTGAATCAGCCAATAGACCGCCGGCTTCAGTTTGTGGCCGGCAAATCGAAAGAAACTCATGAAGACCTTCAGCGCCAAGCCGGCCGAGGTGACGCACGAGTGGTTTGTGATTGACGCCACCGACAAGGTGCTCGGACGTGTTGCCAGCGAAGTGGCACTCCGTTTGCGCGGCAAGCACAAGGCCATTTACACGCCTCACGTGGATACCGGCGATTTCATCGTCATCATCAACGCAGACAAGCTGCGCGTGACCGGCAACAAGGCCACCGACAAGGTGTACTACCGTCACAGCGGCTTCCCTGGTGGCATCTACGCCACCAAGTTCAAGGACATGCAAGCCAAGCATCCGGGCCGTGCCCTGGAGAAGGCTGTCAAGGGCATGCTGCCCAAGGGTCCGTTGGGCTATGCCATGGTGAAGAAGCTGAAGGTGTACGCAGGTGGTTCGCACCCGCACGCCGCCCAGCAGCCCAAGGCTCTGGAAATCTAAGGAGCGGTGATGATCGGAAACTGGAACTATGGTACCGGCCGCCGCAAGTCGTCGGTCGCACGTGTCTTCATCAAGAAGGGCACGGGCCAAATCACCATCAATGGCAAGGCCATCGTTGATTATTTCGGCCGTCAAACGTCCATCATGATCGCCAAGCAGCCCCTGCTGCTGACGAACAATGGCGAAGCCTTCGACATCAAGGTGAACGTTCACGGTGGTGGCGAGTCGGGTCAGGCCGGTGCCGTGCGCCACGGCATCACCCGCGCGCTGATCGACTACGACGCAGCCCTGAAGCCCGAACTGAGCCGCGCCGGCTTCGTCACGCGTGATGCGCGTGAAGTCGAGCGTAAGAAGGTCGGTCTGCACGGTGCACGTCGCCGGAAGCAGTTCAGCAAGCGCTGATCGACACTTCTGCTTGGCCTCTGGTGGCCAAGCACGCAACAAGGCCGCGCAAGCGGCCTTGTTTCATTTCCGCCGCCAATAACCGTGGCGAGCCAAGGGCAAGCCCTTGGTGCGCGATAATCCGATCAATTCATTTCGCAGGAAGCACAGCATGAGCGCAGTTCTCGAATCCACGATGGCCGGCCCCAGCGATATCCCGGCGCCGCTGATCTTCACCGACAGCGCGGCCGAGAAGGTGCGCGATCTGGTGGCCGAGGAAGGCAATCCGGAGCTGAAGCTGCGCGTGTTCGTGCAGGGTGGCGGATGTTCGGGCTTCCAGTACGGCTTCACCTTCGACGAGGCCGTCAACGAGGACGACACCGCGATGAACAAGAACGGCGTGACGCTCTTGATCGACGCGATGAGCCTGCAGTACCTGATGGGTGCCGAGATCGACTACAAGGAAGACCTGCAGGGTGCGCAGTTCGTGATCAAGAATCCGAACGCGACCACCACCTGTGGCTGCGGTTCGAGTTTCTCGGCCTGAGGCTCGGCCCTGCGTCAGCAAGCCGCCTGCGGGCGGCTCTTGCGTTTCTAGGCCGGGTAGAGCGCACCCAGCACGCGCGCGCCGCGCGCGCCGGTGACGCTGGCGAGATTGCCCGGCTGATGCTGCATGAAGCGATGCGCCAGCCAGGCGAAGGCGGCGGCCTCCACCTGCATCGCCGGCAGGCCGCGCGCATCGGTGGCCAGCACTGCCCGGCCGGGCAGCAGGGCCTGCAGGGCGGCCATCAGGCGCGTGTTGAGCGCACCACCGCCACAGACCAACAACTCCGCCGCCGCAGCGCCGCCGTATTGCAGCAGGCTGCTGGCACAGCATTGCGCGCTCAGTTGCAGCAGGGTGGCTTGCACGTCGACGGCGGCGGCATCGGACGCATGCTGCGCCAGCAGCGCGTCCAGCCAGCGCTCGTTGAACAGATCGCGTCCGGTGCTACGCGGAGGCGCCTGGCGAAAATAGGGTTCGGCCAGCATCGCGGCCAGCAGCGCAGGCAAGACCTGGCCCTGGGCGGCCCAGGCGCCCGCGGCGTCATAGGCCAGGCCCTGGTGGCGCGCGATCCATAAATCCATCAGGCAGTTGCCCGGCCCGCAATCGAAGCCGCCGATGCGACCATCGCCATGCAAGAGGCTGAGATTGCTGATGCCGCCGATGTTCAGTACCGCCACGTCGGCATCGCTGCGGCCAAACAAGGCCTGGTGGAAGGCGGGGACCAAGGGGGCGCCTTGCCCACCGGCGGCCAGGTCGCGGCTGCGGAAATCGCACACCACGGCTATGCCGCTCAGCTCGGCCAGCAGGGCGCCGTTGAGCAATTGGCTGGTATAGCCGCAGCCATCGAATTCGCCGGGCCGGTGGCGCACCGTCTGCCCATGGGCGCCCAGCGCGCTGATGTCGGCAGCATGGTGGCCACTCTGGCTCAGCAGTTCGCCAACCAGGGAAGCGTAGCTGCGCGCCACGCCGTTGGCCGCCAGCGCGGCACGATGCAGCTCATTGCTGCCAGGGCTGTTGAGCGCCAGCAGTTCGCTGCGCAAGGTGTCGGGAAAGGGCTGGTGGCGATGCGCCAGCACCTGCATGCTTCCATCGGCGCCGAAGCGTCCGAGCGCCGCGTCCACCCCGTCCAGCGAGGTGCCGGACATCAGTCCGATATAGAGCACGGCGCGCCTCGGCGGTTCGTCTTGCTCAGTCGGCGCCGCTGACGCCTTCGCCGATGGATTCGGCCACTGCCAGCTGCGTCCTCGCCCCCGCCACGGTCTGCATGAAATTGGCACGTGCGGTGGCCGGCAGGGTGATGGCCTCGGAGGCGCGCGCAATCGCGCGCGGGTCCTGGTGCTGGCCACGCACACGGAACTCGAAATGCAGATGCGGGCCGGTGGCCCAGCCGGTGGCGCCCACGGCACCGATCTTCTGGCCCTGCTCGACGCGCTGGCCCTTCTTTACGTCGATGCGGCTCAGGTGTGCGTAGACGGTGGTGCGGTCGCCGCTATGGCGCAGATGGATGACGTTGCCGAAGCCGTTCTGCCAGCCGGCGAAGTCCACCGTGCCGTCGCCGACGCTGCGCACCGCGGTGCCGCTGGGGGCGCCGTAATCGGTGCCCAGATGCTGGCGCCAGGTCTGCAGAATCGGGTGGAAGCGCATCGCAAACCCGGAGGTCACGCGCGAAAACTCCATCGGGCTGGCCAGGAAGGCGCGGCGCTTGCTCTGGCCGTCGAAGGCGTAATAGCTGCCCTTGCCGCTGGCCGGGTCCTTGAACCACAGGGCCGAGTAGGTCTTGCCGTTGTTGACGAATTCGCCTGCCACTACGCGTCCGGCCGCGCTGTCCCAGTTGATCGGCTCGCCATCTGCGGTGAGGGTCTCGTAGACGATGGAGAAACGATCGCCCTTGCGCAGTTCGCGATGGAAATCGATGTCGCCCGAGAACATGTCGGCCATCTGCGACGCCACGCCATCGGGGATGTTGGCCTCGTCGGTGGCGGCGAACAGCGAGCTGCGGATGGTGCCGCTGCCCAGCCGGATTTGGGTTTCCAGCGCCGCGCTCTCCAGCTTGGCGGCAAAGCCGCCAGCGGCCACGCGGCCGATGCTCAGGCGGCTGAAATGGGTGGATTGCTGCTCGGCCTTCTCGGCCGGGAAGCGCGCCACCAGGCTTTCGACCACACCAGCGGCGTTGGCGGTCAGCTGCACCATCTTGCCGGCGCGGCCCTGCAGCAGGCGCTTGGCGGTGGGGTCGCTGCGCAGGAACTGCGCAAAGGCCGGGTCGTAGGCGCCCAGGCGCTTGAGCAGGCTGTCGGCGGTGTCGCTGGCGCGGGTGAATTCGTTGCGGGTCAGGCCGATCTGGTGGCTGGCCAAGGCGGTCAGCTGCTCCTCCAGGTCCGGCACCTGCACGGCCTGGCTGATCTGGCGCTGGGGCAGGTCTTGCGCATCGGGCGCCAGCGGTGCAATACCGAAGGCGGTGACGGCAAAGCCGCTCAGCAGCGTCACCACCGTGCCGGTGAGCGCGCGCGGATGCCGAGCGGCAAAGGCTTCGGCTCGCGCCAGAGCCTTTTTGATCTCGAATATCCAGTCGGTCACGCTCAAAGAACCCAAGGTCTTGTTGTTGTACGGGCCCCTACAAACCGGCCCTGCAGATCGGACGCCGCGGGGCGTCCACTAGAATCGCATCGCTGCTGCGGCGCCCCTCACCGGTCCGTCCGCCTACAAATGGAGCCGCGAGTATACCCAGGCGATCGCGGCGTCAACGCCTAGAAAACCCGACAAATCAAGGCTTTACCTCTGCCAAGAGGGGGCCAGAGCATGCCCTATGTCCGCATCCCGAACTACCCCGACCGCCGTCCCCGCCGCCACCGCCCATGAGGCCAAGGCCGCGCCGCGCTACCCGGTGACGGACAAGGTCGAGGAGGCCTTGCGCATCTCCCTGCGTGGTTGCGAGGAGTTGCTGCCCCAGGCGGACTGGCTGCAGAAGCTGGCCCGCTCGGAAGCCACCGGCCAGCCGTTGCGTATCAAGCTGGGCCTGGACCCGACCGCGCCCGACATCCATATCGGCCACACGGTGGTGCTCAACAAGATGCGCCAGCTGCAGGACCTGGGGCATCAGGTGATCTTCCTGATCGGCGACTTCACCTCCATGATCGGCGACCCCTCGGGCCGCAACAGCACGCGCCCGCCGCTCACCAAGGAGCAGATCAAGGCGAATGCCGAGACCTATTACGCCCAGGCCAAGTTGGTGCTGGACCCGGCCCGCACCGAGATCCGCTACAACAGCGAATGGAGCGAGCCGCTGGGCGCCAGCGGCATGATCCAGCTGGCCGCCAAGTACACGGTGGCGCGCATGATGGAGCGCGATGACTTCGCCAAGCGCTTCGCCAGCCAGACCCCGATTTCGGTGCACGAGTTCCTCTACCCGCTGATGCAGGGCTATGACTCGGTGGCGCTGCAGAGCGATCTGGAGTTGGGCGGCACCGACCAGAAGTTCAACCTGCTGATGGGCCGCCATCTGCAGCAGGAGTACGGCCAGGAGCCGCAGTGCATTCTGACCATGCCGCTGCTGGAGGGCCTGGACGGCATCGAGAAGATGTCCAAGTCCAAGAACAACTACATCGGCATCACCGAGCCGGCCAACAGCATGTTTGCCAAGGTGCTCTCGATCAGCGATGTGCAGATGTGGAAGTGGTTCGATCTGCTGTCCTTCCGCTCGATCGAGGAGATCTCCGCGCTGAAGGCCGAGGTGCTGGCGGGGCGCAACCCCAAGGATGCCAAGGTGCTGCTGGCCAAGGAGATCACTGCGCGCTTCCACAGCGCCGCGGCGGCCGATGCCGCCGAGCAGGACTTCAACAACCGCGCCAAGGGCGGCATCCCCGACGACATCCCCGAGCTGGCGCTGGCCGGCGCGCCGCTGGGCATTGCCGCGGTGCTCAAGGCCGCGGGCCTGGTGGCCTCGGGCAGCGAGGCCGCGCGCATGGTGGAGCAGGGCGGCGTGCGCGTGGACGGCACGGTGATCAGCGACAAGGGGCTGAAGCTTGAGGCCGGTACGGTGGTGGTGCAGGTGGGCAAGCGCAAGTTTGCGCGCGTGACGCTCAGCTAGGCTGGTTTTTCACCCCACCGGCCACGTGCCCTGACGGCACATGGGCGCTGGCGCTGCGGATGTGGCCGGCCTGGTCGTCGAAGAAGAAGTCGGGCTCGAACTCGCGCAGGAATTCACCCTTGTCCAGACCGCCCAGGAACATCGCCTCGTCGACCTCGATCTGCCAGTCCATCAGGGTGCGGATGGCGCGCTCATGCGCCGGTGCGCTGCGCGCCGTCACCAGGGCGGTGCGCACCTTCATGCCGCCGCGGGGATCGCGCTGCAGCCCATGCAGGGCCTCCAGCACCGGCTTGAAGGGGCCGGCCGGCAGCGGGCGCAGCACATGCTCGCGTTCATGCTGCTGGAAGGCGTCCAGCCCCTCGCGCTGGAACACCAGCTCGGCCTCGTCGGAGAACAGCACCGCATCGCCGTCGAAGGCGATGCGCAGCTCCTTGGGGTGGGCCTCCGAGGCATGGGCCGCATAGGGCACCACGCGCGCCGCCGCCACGCCCGCCGCCAGGGCCGAACGCACATCGTCTTCGTTGGCCGAGAGGAAGAGCTGCGCATTCAGCGGCCGCAGATAGCGCCAGGGGCTCTGCCCGCGCGTGAACACGCCGCGCTGGATGTCCAGGCCATGGGCCTTGGCCGAGCGGAACACGCGCATGCCGGAGATCGGGTCATTGCGCGAGAGCACCACCACCTCCACGCGCGGTGTGGCCTCGCCTTCATTGAAGGCCATCAGCTTGTGCACCAGTGAAAAGGCCACGCCGGGCTTGGCGGGCAGATCCAGGCGCAGTTGCTGCAAGGCCATATAGGCGCGGTCGTCGCCGTCCTCGAAGAGCTGGTTCTCTTCTTCGAAGTCGAACAGGGCGCGCGAGGAGATGGCGACGACGAGTTGTCCGGCAAGGCTCTTAGGCATGCCGGGATCATAGGGGGGCGGCCGCCGCGCCGGCGGGCGCTATTGCATGAAGCCGATCGTGCCGCGCTTCTTGCCCGGGTCGGGCAGGTCCTCGCACAGCAGGGTGCCGCGTGCGGCAAGCTTGGCGTTGCCGAAGGCCGTCATCCAGGCGCGCCGCATCTCGCGCGGCGCCAGCTCGGCCATGCGGTCCAACACCGCGTCGGCGGGCTGCTCGTCAAAGCGCTTGCCCCAGTCATGCTGCTGGCGGATGGCTTGGTAGAGGGTCAGCGCGATATGGCGGGCGGCCTCGAAGTCGGGTGCCTCCACCTCGTAGATGTTGACGCGGTTCAGGATGGGCTCGGGAATGCCGCGCGCATCGTTGGCGGTGGCCACCCAGATCACCTGGCTGGCGTCCACCGCCACCTCGGCGAATTCGTCCATGAAGCTGCCCGCGGTGTCGTGCTCCAAGAGGCTGTAGAGCGAACCCAGCGGATCGTAGGCGGCCTCGCCGCCGGCCTTGTCGATCTCGTCCACCACCATCACCGGGTTGGCGTAGTCGCCGTCCACCAGGGCCTCGAAGACCTTGCCGGGGCGCGCGCCCTTCCATTGGCTGGAGGCGCCCGAGAGCACCCAGCCGGCGGTCAGCGAACTCATCGAGATGAAACCCATGCCGGTGCCCAGCAATGCTGCGAGCTGGCGCGCGAAATGGGTCTTGCCGATGCCGGGTGGGCCCAGCAGCAGCAGTGGGGTGATCTCCAGCGGGTCACCGCTGTCCTCGCACAGCGCGATCTGGCGCCGCACATCGTCCAGCACGCTCTGAAAGTTGGGCAGTTCCTCGTAGAGGTGCTGCATCGCCGGCAGGCCGGAGGGCTTGACCTGGAAGCGCTGCGGGCCCTTGTCCAGCATGCGCTGGTAGGTGGAGCGCAAGGGCTCGTGCTCCTGCTTGGGGAGCTTGCCGAGCTTCTTCTCGACCTCCTGCACGCTGTAGACGCTGCGCATCTGCGCGATCGGGATGCGCGGACCCAGACAAGCGATGGCGTTTGTGCTCATGACCCAACTCCTGAAGCGCGGCATGCATGTGCCCACTTCCATTCAAGCAAACCCGCTGCCACCCTGCCTGCGGAACAGGGGCGCAAATGCCGAATAGTTACGCTTATTTCACCCAGGTGTTGAGCTGGATGATGGGCTGCAGCACCGCTAGCACGATGGTCATCACCACCCCGCCCATGGCCACGATCAGGAGGGGTTCCAGCAGCGAGGCGGCGGCCATGGCGCGGCGCTTCACCTCGGTGCCCAGCTGGCGGGCGGCGCGATCCAGCATCGCCGGCAACTGGCCGGTCTGTTCGCCCAGGCGCGCAAACATCGCGAGGATGCCGGGAAAGCGCTTCTTGCCCGCCAGCGCCGCACCCAGCGGCGCACCCTCGCGCACCTGCACCAGCGCGTCCAGCGCATCCGCGCGCATGGCGCGGTTGGAGAGCGTCTCGGCCGCCGCCTGCAAGGCCTTCAGGATGGGCACGCCGGCGCCCGCCAGCATCGCCAGCGTGCCGGCAAAGCGCGCCGCGTTGTAGCCGCGCGCCAGCCGCCCGATCACCGGCAGGCCCAGCGTGGCGGCGTCGAAACGCTCGCGGAAGGCCTCGCGCCGCAGCGCCAGCTTGAGCGCCACGCCGGCACCGACCAGCCCGGCCAGCATGGCCCAGCCCCAGCTGCGCACGAACTCGGAGATCGCCAGCATCGCCACCGTCAGAAAGGGCAGGCTGCGCTTGGAACTGGTGAATACGCTGGCCACCTGCGGCACCACATAGGTGACCAGGAAGATCACGATGATGACGGCCACCAGCGAGACGATGGCCGGGTAGGCCATCGCGCCGATGAGCTCGCCGCGCAGGGCCTGGCGCTCCTCCAGATCGTCGGCCAGCCGCTCCAGCACCGGACCCAGGGCGCCGCTCTGCTCGCCCGCCGCGACCACGGCTCGGTAGACATCGTCGAACTCGCGCGGTGCGCTGGCGAGCGCGCGCGCGAACGGCGAACCAGCATTCACCTCGGACTTCAGCTGCGCCAGCAACTCGCGTTGGCGCTGGTCTTCGCTTTCATCGGCTAGCGCCGTGAGTGCGCGTTCCAGCGGCAGGCCGGCGGCCACAAGGCCGGCCAGCTGGCGCGTCCAGACCGCCAGCGCGGTGGCACCGAAGACGCGGCTGCTGAAGCGATGGCTGCCGCCCTCGGCGCCATGCTGCTGCACCTGCTGCACGCTCATGGGTGTGAGCGACATGCCGCGCAGCTGCGCGCGCGCGCTGCGCGGGCTGTCGGCCTCGATGATGCCCTGGGTGCTGCGCCCGGCGGCGTTCAGGGCCTCGTATTTATAGGCTGCCATCGCGCCGGGCCTATTCGCGCGTCACGCGCAGTACTTCTTCGGCCGAGGTGATGCCGGCGGCCACCAGGCGCTCGCCGTCCTCACGCATCGAGCGCAAGCCGGCGGCCTGCGCCGCCTTGAACAGCTCGCGTTCCTCGGCGCGGCTGTGCACCAGATGCCGTATCTCGTCATTGGCCACCATCAGCTCGTAGACGCCGGTGCGGCCCTTGTAGCCGCTGTGGCTGCAGACCTCGCAGCCAACGGGATGGTAGCGCCCGGCGTCGTCGCGGCGCTTGCACACGGGGCACAGCTTGCGCACCAGGCGCTGGGCCAGCACGCCCAAGAGGCTGGAGCTGAGCAGGAAGGGCTCCACGCCCATGTCGATCAGACGCGTGACGGCGCTGGGCGCGTCATTGGTGTGCAAGGTGGCCAGCACCAGGTGGCCGGTCAGCGAGGCCTGGATGGCGATCTGCGCGGTCTCGAAATCGCGGATCTCACCGATCATGATGACGTCCGGGTCCTGGCGCAGGATGGCGCGCAGGGCCTTGGCAAAAGTGAGGTCGATCTTGGCGTTGACCTGGGTCTGGCCGATGCCGGGCAGCTCGTACTCGATCGGGTCTTCCACCGTCAGCACATTGGTGGTGCTGGTGTCGACGGTCTGCAGCGACGCGTACAGCGTGGTGGTCTTGCCCGATCCCGTGGGGCCGGTCACCAGCACGATGCCATGCGGCTGCTGCACCTGGCGCTTGAAGGCGGCGAGCACATCGCCGTCCATGCCCAGGCCTTCCAGCGTGAACTTGGATTCGCTTTTGTCCAGCAGGCGCAGCACCGCGCGCTCGCCATGCGCCGAGGGCAGGGTGGAGACGCGTACGTCGATGGCGCGGCCGCCGATGCGCAGCGAGATGCGGCCGTCCTGCGGCAGGCGCTTCTCGGCGATGTCCAGCTCGGCCATGATCTTCAGGCGCGAGATCAGCGCGGCATGCAGGCCGCGATTGGGCTGCACCACCTCGCGCAGCGTGCCGTCGACGCGAAAGCGCACCGAGCTGGCGCGCTCGTAGGGTTCGATGTGGATGTCGCTCGCACCATCCTTGGCGGCCTGCGTCAGCAGCGCGTTGAGCATGCGGATGATGGGTGCGTCGTTGGCGGCCTCCAGCAGGTCTTCCACCGCGGGCAGGTCCTGCATCATGCGCGAGAGGTCCACCGCGCTCTCCACCTCGCCCACCACCATGGCGGCGCTGGACTCGCTGCCGGCATAGGCGGCGTTGATGCGTTCGGTGAGCGCCGCGGCGGCCATGCCTTCGAAGCGGTCCACCGCGTAGACGCGCTGCACCTCGGAGAGCGTGGCCAGGCTCACCTCGGGCGCGGCCCACAGCACGAGTTGGTTGCCGTCGTCCTCCAGCAGCACGTTGGCGGCCTTGGCATAGGCGTAGGGCAGGGGGTGGCGGCTGGCCATGCTGGTTCTCGGCCGCACTCAGGGTTGTTCGGGTGCGCCGCGACGCACCGGCGTGGTGATCACGCTGGTCTTGGGCGACTCGGGCAGCACCGGCGCGCCGGTGTTTGGCAGCAGCATGCTCTCCTTGGGCTGGGCCTGCTGCTGGCTGGCGCGTATGGCCTCGTAGCGGTCCAGCGTGAGCCGGTCGGCCGCATCCTGCGAGCGCATCACGATGGGCCGCAGGAACACCATCAGGTTGGTCTTCACGCGTTTGCGGTTCTCGCTCTTGAACAGATTGCCGATGATGGGGATGCTGCCCAGGCCCGGCACCTTGTCCTCGCCGTCGGTGTACTCGTCCTTCAAGAGGCCGCCCAGCACCATGATGGCGCCGTCATCCACCACCACGGTGGTCTCGATCGAGCTCTTGTCGGTGGTGGGGCCGGAGGAGGTGGTGGAGCTGGGCACCACCGAGGAATTTTCCTGGTAGACCGTCATGCGCACCGCGCCGCCCTCGCCGATCTGGCTGCGTATGCGCAGCGTCAGGCCGACGTCCTTGCGGTCTATGGTCTGAAAGGGGTTGACCGTGCCGCCGGTGCCGGCGCCGGTGTTGGTGAAGGAGCCGGTCACAAAGGGTACGTTCTGGCCGATCACGATCTTGGCTTCCTCGTTGTCCAGCGCCACCAGATTCGGTGTCGAGAGGATGTTGGCGCCGGTCTGCTGTTCCAGGAAGTTGGCGATCGCGCCGAGGGTATAGAAGCTGCCGATCTTCTTCAACACGCCGACGTTCAAGCCGCTGGGCACGCCGCCAGCGGCGAGTGCAGTGCCGGCGCTGGTGTGGCCACCCGCGGTGGCGGCACTGAGATTCAGGATATTGGAATTGCCGCTGCCAAAATTGGTGCCCAGACCGGAGATCGTGCTGTCGCCCTTGTTGCCGAACAGGTTCTGCCACTGCACGCCGAAGTCGGCCACCTTGCTGGCGTCGACCTTGACGATCATCGATTCCACATAGACCTGGGCGCGGCGCCCGTCGAGCTGGTCGATGACGGCGCGGATCTGGCGGTACAGCGGCTCGGCCGCTGTGATGATGAGCGAGTTGGTTGAGGGGTCGGCCTGGATGAAACCGCCGGTGGAGGGCGCGGGCGAGGCGCCCACCGGGGTGGTGGCCGCGGTGCTGGCACCGATGTTGGTGCCAGCAGCGGTGTTGCTGGCGGTATTGCTCTGCTGTTGCGTGCCGCTGAGCGGGCTGCTGCCTAGCCCCGGGGTGCTGCTGCTACCGCCGCTGGCGCCGCCGGCACCACTGCTGAAGGCGGCGCGCAGCACGGTGGCGAGCTTCGCCGCGTCGGCGTTCTTCAGATAGACCACGCGGATATTGCCCGCCGCGTTGCCGGCCGCGCTGGGCTGGTCCAGCTTGTCGATGATGGCGCGCATGCCGGCCAGTCGTGCCGGGTTGGGCGCGCGCAGGATCAGCGCATTGCTGCGCGGATCGGCCAGTACCGTCAGCCCGCCCGCGCCCTGGCCGGGCACCACGACCGCACCACCGCCGCCGCCGTCGGCGAGTTTTTGCACCAGCGCGGCGATGTCCGAGGCCACCGCATGCTTGAGCGTGACGATCTCGATATCGGTGCTGGCCGAGGTATCCATGGCGCCGATGATCTTGCCCAGGCGCTGCAGATTTTCCGCGTAGTCGGTGATCACCAGGCTGTTGTTGCCCGGATTGGCATTGATCGTGTTGTTGGGGCTGATCAGCGGCCGCAGCACCGCCACCAGGTTGTTGGCGTTCTCATGCTGGAGCATGAAAATTTGCGTGATGATCTGGTCGCCGCGCTGCTTGCCTTCTCCCACCGTGACGGTGCCGGTCTGCAGCTTGGCGTCGGCCTCGGGCACCACCTTCAGCAGGCCGGTGTTCTCCACCACCGTGAAGCCCAGGCCGCGCAGCGCGGCCAGGTAGTTCAGATAGGCCTCGTGCACCGACAGGGCCTGCTCGCTGTAGAGCGTGATCGTGCCCTTGACGCGCGGGTCGACGATGATTTGCTTGTCCAGCATCACCGCGATGGCGCGCGTCACCGCCTCGATGTCGGCGTTGACGAAGTTCAGCGTCACCGGCGTGCTGGCCTTGAGCGCCGGGCTTTGCGGGCGGGCCTGGGCATGCAGGCCGAGGGACGGCGTGCCCAGCAGCACGGCGATGGCCAGCGTCAGCGCCATGGGTCTTGCGTGCGTGCGTTTGCGCTCATGCTGCTTGTTCATGCTCATCCGATCGAGATGACCGAGCGCGCACCGTTGCGCCGCCCGATGATGTTCAGTAGGTTGTTGAGTGCCGCCTCGCGTCCTGGCGCGGCACTGGCCTCGCCGAGAAAGCGCGCCTTGGCGGTACCGCCCAGCGTGCCCGAGCCGTTCAGCAGCAGTGCGCCCTCCATGGTGCTGAGCTGCAGCTGGGACGCGCCACTGGTGGGGTCGCCGCTGATGTTGAGGCGGTAGCTGCCCAGCGGCGCGAGCGTGGCGACGCGCGAGGCGAGGTTGATGAAGTCGAGCTCGATAGCACCACTCTGGCGCCAGCGTCCCTGCACCCAATCCAGGCGCAGCTCCCGCGTGGTGAGGCGCACCGAGCCGCTCAGCTGCAGGGTGTTCCAGGGCGTGCCCAGTCCGCTCAGCCAGGCGGCCGGCCAGCGCGCCTGCCAGTCGCCCTGCGCCGGCACGCTGATGGCCAGGCGCCCGAAGCCAGGCTGCAGCAGTAGCTGCATTTCGCCATTGATGCAGCAGGTCTGGCGCAGCTTCAGGAGCAGGCCCAGCTGCTGCAAGCCCACCGACCAGTCGAGTCGTCCGGGCAGGGCGCTGAAGTCGCGGCTGCCCGCGCCGCCCGATAGCACCAGCACACCGCTGCCCCGCCAGACGGTGCCGCGCGTGTCGGTCAGCAGCAACTGCTGCTGCGTGGCGCTGGCCAGCCCATGCGCCAACCAGCTGGCGGGGGCGAAGGCGATCAGCGCCACCAGCGTGCCGAGGAGGGCGCCTATCAGCGGCCAGCGCAGGACGCTGCCGTGGCGTGCACGCGTGCCCGGCTCGGCAGGCTGACTGAGCGCCATCATGCCGGAGCTCCCAGGCTCAGCACGATGTTGCCGCTGAAGCCGGCCGGGCCGCGCTGCAGCTGCGCCTCCACCGGGCGGGCGCGCGCGGCGCTGCGCACCTCGGTAAGCCAGGCCTGCAGGGCCTCGCTGCTGACGCCCTTGAGCGTCAGCACGGCCCGGTCTGCGGTGATGTTCAGCGAAGCGGCCGCGCCCAGATAGTCGCTCGCGGCCTTGAGCGCCTCGGTGGCCTGGCTCAGCGGCACGGCCGGCAGCGCGCGCAGTTCGCGGGTCTCTTGCGCCAGGCGTTGCATGTCCTGCAACTGGGCCTCCACCGCATCGAGCTGGGCCGGTGCGCTGCGCAGGGTACGCAGCGCGGGTGCCACCGCGATGAGCCAGAACAGCAGCAGCGCCAGCGTCAGCCCGGCGGCTTGGGCGCCCAGGCGCCCGCGCGGCCCGAGCCCCTGCCAGGCGCTGACCAGCGGCGCCAGCTGTTGGCGCAAATTGGCGCGCAATGGGGCCAGCGGCCCGTCGCTGGAACGGCTGCGTTGCAAACCTGGTGTCATGACGGGCGGCCTCCCTGACTGGCGCGACTCAGGCTCATGCGGCCGTCGTTGAGCTCGAGCTGCCAGCCCTCGCTCTGCAGTTGCTTCTTGAAGGTCTGGATCTGCGCCTCGCTCCAGCCATTGGCCGGAATCATCAACCGACCGGTTTCGAAGGAGAGTGCTTCCAGCGGCCCGCGGTCGCCCGGCCAGGCGGTGGCGGCGGCGGCCAGCAGGGTTTCCAGATCCTGGTCGCCGGGGCGACCGGCGCTGGCGCGCAGCAGATCGGTCTCGCGCTGCATCTGGATCGGCGCGTCCAGCACCGCGCGCACCTGCGGGTGGCTGCGCGTGAGGATGTGGCTGAGTTCGGCACGCCGCGCCTCCAGCAGGCCGCGCTGCTGCCAGGCCCACAGGTTCAGGCCCAGCAAATGCACCAGCAGCAGTCCCGCCAGGGCCCAGCGTACCGGGCGCCACTGGCGATGCAAAAAGGTGCGCACCAGTTGGCGTAGCGCGCGCAGACCGCGCGTGCGCGGCGCCAGCTCGAACTGGCGCAGATTCCACGGGCCTTGCAGGGCGGCCAGCGCTCGCTGGGCCGCGGTCAGCGGGCTCACGGTGCTGCCCAGCCAGCGTTCGGCGGCGGCGGCCAACTCGGGTTCGGCGCTCCAGCGCGCCGTCTGCACCACGCCGGGCGCAAACAGCTTGCGGGCAAAACTGCCTTCCAGCCGCAGCGTGCTGACGCCGTCGGCGGCGCTCCAGCGTAGCGCGAGTGCGTCGCCGTCGGGTGCTTCGGCGACGCTAAAGAAATGGCCCTGTGCGCTGGCATTGGGCCAGGACAGAGGCAGCACGCGTTCCACCGCGACATGCGCCTGGTCCAGCGCGGCCAGGTGCTCGCTCAACCAGGCGCGCGCCAGCACCGCCACCCAGGCATGGTCGCCGCCCATGGTTTCGGGTTCGATGGCGAAATGCAGGCCCTCGGGGTCGTCCAGCAGCAGGTCCTCCATCTGCCCGGCCAGGGCGGCGCGCAGGCGCTTGCCCTTGGCTTTGGGCAGTTGCAGTTGATGCCAGCTGAGCTCGGCGTCGCCGACCAGGGCCACCACGTTGTCGGCCTTGGGTAGTTGGCCGGCGGCACATCGGCCTGTTACGGCCGGACTAAGGCCGTCGTCGCTGTAGAGGTAGTCGTATTCCGGGCCCTGCTCGCCACGCGGCTGCCCCTCGCCCGGGCTCGGCGGACGCGCCTGTGTGCGCAGGCGGCTGCGCGTGGGCAAATAGATGAGGAGGGTGCTCATGGACGATGGTCTCGGTGCGGCATTCTAGGAGGCTATCGGTGGGCTCATGGCGAGGTCTCCAGCACCAGATTGACACGTTCGCGGTTCACGACCTGGATCTCGCGGCCGACGCGCCGTACCAGCGAGCGCTCTTCCAGCACACGCTCGTCCAGGCGCAGGCGGCCCATCACGATGAAGTATTCGGTCCGTACCGCGGCGCGCTCGTTGCCCAACTGCACATCAGGCGGCAGGAACACGCGCAACTCGTCGGGGCTGCGCAAGGGCGCGGCCTGGCGCGCCTGCACGATCTTTTCGGCGATTGCCAGATTGGTGTTGAATAGCGCCGCGATCACCTCACGCGGCGCCGTGTTCAGGTTCACCGGGGTGGCGGTGGGCAGCAGGGTGACCCAGGGGCGCAGGCGTTGGATGCTCTCGGGCTGCAGGCCCAGCCAGCTCAGCTGGGCAAGGCTCTTGGGTTGCAGCAAGCCGTCGCGCTTGTCCTCGTTCTTGGCAAAGGCCAGCCGCAGCTTCTGCGCCAGCTGCGTGGCCACGTCGCTGCTGAGGCCGGCGCTCTCGCACAGCCGCACCAGGGTGGCCAGTTCCTGGGTCGCCGCGGGCGAGTTTGGCTCGCTGACGGCCAGGTTGCGCAGGTTGTACTGGGCCTGGGCGTCTTGGATGCTGCCGGACAGAAATGCCTCCGGGCCGTCGTCGGTATTGCCCTTGTCGGCCGCCAGAAAGGTGCTCAGGCGGGCCTCTGCCAGGGGCACGGCCCAGGGCTCGCCAAGATGGTCCGTCGGGGGCTCGCTGCCGCTGGGGCGTGCATCCTCGGCGAGGATCAGGCGCGCCCAGTCGAGCGCGCCGCGCAGCATCCAGCTGGCCTGGGCACGCGCACGCTCGGCCGCCTCGATCTGCACCGCACGGTACTGGCGCCACACCATGCCGGCCGCCAGGCTGCTCACCATCGCCACGATCAGCATCGCGGTGAGCAGGGCCGCCCCGCCTTGCCGGTGCATCCGGCGCATTCGGTGCAAGGGCCTCATGTGCCGGGCTCCAGCAGCACCTGGCGCGTCAACGGTCCGCCAAAGCCGCTGCCGGGCGCGAATTGCAGCAGCACGCGTACGCCGCTGGGCAGGGGCTGGCTGCCGCCGGCGCCTGAGGCAGCCGGGCCGGGCGCCTGCACATCGCCGCTGGATTGCGCATTGCTCCAGGCATTGACGCGGTAGTAGTAGAGCTGCCAGCCGCTCAAGCCCTCCAGCGCGCGCAACTGGCCCGTGTCCTGGGCCCAGGCCTGCAGGCTGCGCTGGTAGCTCTCGTTGAGCCCCGACAGCGTGGTGGCGGGTGTGCCGGCCCAGCGGTAGAGCTGGCCGTTACGCAGGCTCCAGGCCACCACCTGCAGACCTTGGGCATGGGTGCGGGTGACGCGCAGCGTCGAGCCGTCGAAAGCCAGGGGCGGGACGCCGCCGCTGTCCTGCACCGCATGCAGGTCCTGCTCCCATTGCGCCAGCACGGTCTGCAGGCGCGCGCTGCGCTCCAGGCTGGCCTGGCTGAGCTCGCGGGTGCGCATGATGGCATCGATGCCGCGCCAGGACATTACCGCCATGGTGGCCATGATGAGCAGGGCCACCAGCACTTCGATGAGGGTAAAGCCGCGCGTGTGCCGCATCAGTTGCGCCCCACGATGGTGGAGATGCTCAGCAAGACCTGACCCTCGGCGTCGCGCATCACAGTCTCGACACGTCGGAAGCTGGGGTTGGGCGTGGGCCGCACGACGAGGCGGCCGAGATACTGCTGGCCCAGCTGCTCGCAGGCGAATTCGCTGTCGCCCACGCCGGGGAACTGCCTGCCCAGGCGCATCTCGGTGAGCTGGTTCTCGGCACACCACTGGGCCGAGACGATCTTGGCCAGGCGCTCGGCATTGCCGGTCAGGGCGCCCGCCGCCTTGATGCCGGCGCCCAGGGTGATGGCCACGATGGTGAGCGAGACCAGTACCTCGATGAGGGTAAAGCCGCACGCGGCATGGCGCGCGCTCATGGCGCAGCGGCGCCGTCATGGCGCGCCTCGAAGGGGCCCAGGCCGTCGGTGGCCACCCAGATGCGTTCCTGCCCCAGGCGCAGCAGCACGCTTTGCGCGCCGATCAGCGGCTCGGGGCCCAGCACCAGCGCGGTGGCGCGTTGGACCTCCACCCCGACCGGCGCGCCCAGCCAGCGGCTGGGCAAGGCGATGCGGGCCGGCAGGCCCTGGAAGCGGAAGTCGTCGCCCGAGGCATCGCGCACCGGCCGCCAGCTCACGCTCAGGCCGGCCGCGCGCGCCTCGGCACGCGCGCTCTCGAGCAGAGCGGCGAGGCGCTCGGCCTCGCGCTGCAGCTGTGCCTCGGCGGGGTCGCGCATGGCCATGGTGACGGTGGCGGCGGCGATCGCGATCAACGCGACCACCACCAGCAACTCGATCAGGCTGAAGCCGCGCGCGCCGCCTGGCCAGGGCTTATTGCCAGGAGCCAATGTCCGCGTCGTTGCCTTCGCCGCCGGCACGTCCGTCAGCGCCGAAGCTGTAGACATCGATGTCACCTTTCACGCCCGGGTTGGCGTACTGGTAGGGACGACCCCAGGGATCATTGGGGAGCTTTTCCACATAGGGCTTCCAGTTCGGCGGCGTGGGCCCGCTGGTCGGCTTGCGCACCAGCGATTCCAGGCCCTGCTCGGCGCTGGGGTAGCGCTGGTTGTCGAGCTTGTAGAGCTTGAGCGCCTGCATCAGGTTGTTGACGTCGGTGCGTGCGGCTGTTACGCGGGCGTCGTCAGCGCGGCTCAGCACATTGGGCACGATCAGCGCGGCCAGCACGCCGATGATGACCAGCACCACCAGCAGTTCAATCAAGGTGAAGCCGTGCTGGCGCAGGCCGAGAGGTTGTGGTCTATGCATGGTGATAGGCCGTAAGCCTTGGGGTGGGGTCAGGTGTTGTCCGGCATGAGAGCAGTGGCCGGTACCGAATGTCGCTTGAATCATAATCGGCTCATGCTTGCGCGAACGATGGCTTTACTCATGTGGGGGCTGCTGGCCTGCAGCGGCGGCTACTGGCTGCTCAAACTGGCCCCAAGCGCCATACCGACACCGGTCGGCGCACTCAGTGCCGGCGACCGCGGCGTGGTGCAAGCCGACCTGAGTCGCTTGTTCGGCGTCAGCGCCAGTGAGCCCGCCGAAACGCCGGCCCAGCCGGCGGCCGAAAACCGCTTCAAGCTGCTGGGCGTGGTGGCGCCCAAGCGCGCGGGCGCCTGGCATGCCGGCGAGGGCGTGGCCCTGCTGACCGTGGACGGCGGCCCGCCGCGCACGGTGCGGGTGGGCGCGATGCTGGACGGCGAGTACAGCCTGCTTGCAGTTGAGGCCCGCAGCGTGACCCTGGGCCGCGCCGGCGTATCGGCGTTCTCGCTGCAGCTTGCACCGCCCACCGAAGCGGCCGCGGGCACGCTGCCGGTGGCGACGCCATCGCCGGTGATCCTGGGAGGAAATCCTGGTGGCAATGCCACGCCACCCTTGGTCGTGGGCAATATGCCGCTGCCGCCCATGCAGTCCATGCCGCCGTCGAATGTGCCGGAGCCGAACGCGGTGCCGCTGCGTCAACCCATGCAGCAAGGCCTAGAAACGCGATGACGCGACGGCCAGCTGGTTGGGGCGGGTGGTGGGCGGGCCCTCTCCGAAGTCCCGCACCTCAGTGAGCAGGGCCGCAGCGCTGCGTATCAGCGGCCAGGCCAGCGCCGAGCCGGTGCCGTCGGCCGCCTCCATGCCCAGCTCCAGCAGGGCCGAGGCGTGGAAGAGGGCGAAGGCCTCGTCGAGGCCGCGATGCGTCTTGCTGCGGCAGAACACCGCGTAGTCCGTCACCGGCGGCGCGATCATGGCCGCGACCTTGAGCGCGGCACAGGCGGCGATGCCGTCCACCAGGATCAGATGGCGCTTGCTGGCACCCACCAGCATGGCACCCACCATCACGGCGGTCTCGAAACCACCGAAGGCGGCCAGCACTTCCATCGGATCGCTGATGTCGCGATGCCGGCCCTGGGCGCTGTGCAGCACCACCAGCAGATGGGCCAGATCGTCTTGGCGCATGTCGGGCCCGGACACCACCAGCTCACGCACCGGCATGTCCACCAGGCGGGAGAGGATCAGGGCGCCGGCCTCGTCGGCGCCCTGGCCGAGGGCGGCGCAGGCCAGTACATTGCCGCTGAGGTTGTCGGAGATCTCCATGCCCACGCGTACGCCTGCATGTGCCTGTTCCATGCTCATCGCCTGGCCCACGCGCGAGTTGCGCGTGCCATGTGCGATCTTGCGTGCCAGCAGGCGCGGGTGCGGCGGCAGCGATTCGGCAATGCCGCAGTCCACCACACTCAGCTGCATGCCCTGCAGGCGCGCGAACACCGCGCAGGGCAGGCGGTTCTGCAGCGCCAGCAAGGCCTGCTCGCGCGTGGTGCGGCCCTGCAGCTTGCCGATGCCGTCCACGGCCAGGCCATGGTCGGCGGCGAACAGCGCCAGCGTCGGGTCGCGGAAGCGCGGCGTCAGGGTGCTCTGGATCAGACCCAGGCGCACGGCCAGGGGCTCCAGCTCGCCCAGCCCGCCGCTCAACGCGGCCGAGCGCTCGATGCGCTCGCGCAGCGAACGCTCGAGGTCGGGATTGGCGGTGGGTGAAATCAGCGATTGGTGGATGGACATGGAAGGCCGGTGCGGCGGCTGGCGCTCGCCAGGCTGCCTATTCTGTGCGATCTCGCACGCAAACGTATCGGCAAATGCCCTTCTCGTGCAGCGCCTCAGCGCAGGAAGAGGCGGTACACCGGGTTGTTGCTCTCGTCCACGAAGGGGTAGTTGAGCGTCTCCAGGAATTCGCGCAGCGCCGCGTTGTCACCGCGCGGTACCTGGATGCCCACCAGGATGCGGCCGTAGTCGGCGCCCTGGTTGCGGTAGTGGAACAGGCTGATGTTCCAGTTCGGATGCATGCTGGAAAGGAAGCGCATCAGAGCGCCCGGGCGCTCGGGGAAGATGAAGCGGTACAGGCGCTCGTTGCGTGCCAGCTCGGTGCGGCCGCCCACCATATGGCGGATGTGCAGCTTGGCGAGTTCGTTGTCGGTGAGGTTTTCGGTGGCGAAACCCTGTTTCTCCAGCGAGCGCGCCAGCTTGTCGGCCTCGTCGCGCTTGTGCACCGCCAGGCCCACGAACACATGGGCACGTTCGGCGTCCGAGATGCGGTAGTTGAACTCGGTCACGCTGCGCGGCCCGATCAGCTCGCAGAAACGCTTGAAGCTGCCGCGCTCTTCCGGGATGGTGACAGCGAACAGCGCCTCGCGCTGCTCACCCACCTCGGCGCGCTCGGCCACGAAGCGCAGGCGGTCGAAGTTCATATTGGCGCCGCAGGTGATGGCGATGAAGGTCTGACCCTTGCAGCCCTTGTCCTTCACATACTGCTTCACCGCGGCCACGCCCAGCGCGCCGGCCGGCTCCAGGATGCTGCGGGTGTCTTCGAACACATCCTTGATGGCGGCGCACACCGCATCGGTATCGACGAGCACAAAGTCGTCCACCAGGGCGCGCGTGATGCGGAAGGTCTCCTCGCCCACCAGCTTGACGGCCGTGCCATCCGAGAACAGGCCCACATCGGCCAGCTGCACGCGCTTGCCGGCCTTCACCGAGCGTGCCATCGCGTCAGAGTCCTTGGTCTGCACGCCGATCACCTTGATCTCAGGCCGCACCGCCTTGATGTAGGCGGCCACACCCGAGATCAGGCCGCCGCCGCCGATGGCGACGAAGATGGCGTCGATCGGCCCCTGGTGCTGGCGCAGCAGCTCCATGGCGACGGTGCCCTGGCCGGCGATCACATCGGGATCGTCAAAGGGGTGGACAAAGGTGAGGCCCTGGGCCTTTTCGAGCTCAAGCGCGTGGCCGTAGGCGTCGCTATAGGAATCGCCAAACAGCACCGCCTCGCCACCATGGCTTTGCACCGCGTCGATCTTGACCTTGGGCGTGGTCACCGGCATCACGATGACGGCGCGGCACCCCAGCTTCTTGGCCGACAGCGCCACGCCTTGGGCGTGGTTGCCCGCGGAGGCGCAGATCACGCCCTTGTCGAGCTGCTCACGGCTCAGGTGCGCCATCTTGTTGTAAGCGCCGCGCAGCTTGAAGGAGAACACGGGCTGCTGGTCCTCGCGCTTCAGCAGCACCTTGTTGCCCAGGCGCTTGGAGAGGTTCTTGGCCGGATCCAGTGAGCTCTCGATCGCGACGTCGTACACCTTGGCATTCAGAATGCGCTGCAGATAGCTGTTGTCCGCCGGAGTCAGCGCGGGCATGGTTGGCTGCTTGGGGGTGCGCGACTTGGCGGGGCCTGGCATGAATGCTCTCCAATGCATGAAGCTGTTGCAGCGCACCATCATAACCAGGGGGCTGGCCCGGCCATGCCTGCCTCAGCGGGACGAAAAAAAGCCCGGGGCCGTGAGGCCTCGGGCTGAATCCACCATGGAGGCGGTGGAGGAGACAAAGGGTGCCGGTCAACACAGGGCCGCATACGTTTGCGCATGTGTCGGCTGGCGTGCTTAGAATTCTACGACCAGGCCATGTTGCATCGCAATAAATTTGCGTGCTGGCATTGGAGGAAGTTCTCTAGATTGACGATCCCGACGACCGGAGCGCAGGATGGAATGCACGATCAATTGGATGGGCCAGCAAGGCATGGCCTTCGTGGCCGAGACCGGCAGCGGTCACCTGCTGACCATGGACGGCGCGCCCGACGGCGGCGGACACAATCTGGCCCCGCGCCCGATGGAGACGGTGCTGGCCGGCACCGGCGGCTGCACCGCCTATGACGTGGTGCTGATTCTCAAGCGCGGGCGGCATGACGTGCGCGGCTGCCAGGTCAAGCTCAGCGCCGAGCGTGCGGCCATCGAGCCCAAGGTCTTCACCAAGATACATATGCATTTCGTGGTGCAGGGCCGCGGCCTCAATCAGGCGGTGGTGGAGCGCGCCGTGGCGTTGTCGCACGAGAAATACTGCTCGGCCAGCATCATGCTGGGCAAGACGGCCGAGATGACGACCTCGGTGGAACTCGTCGAGGTCTAGATATGGTGTGCGGTGCGCGTCATGACGCGTGCCGCCAGACGCATCAGGCCGCGCAGCGATGCCGGCAATTCGCGCGCGCCAGCCTGTATGGCCTGCTCTGCATGGGCGGCTTCTTCCTGCTGCATCGTGGCCACAATCGCCCGGGAGGGCTGGTCAGCGGCAGGCAAGCGATCCAGATGGCTGGCAAGGTGGGCCTCTACCTGTCGTTCCGTCTCAACCACAAAGCCCAGGCTAAGCCGGTCGCCCAGCATTCCGGCCGCCACGCCGATACCGAAGGCGCCGGCATACCAGAGCGGAGTCAGGTAGCTGCTATGACTGTTCAGTTCGACCAGGCGCTGACGTGTCCACACCAGATGGTCTACTTCTTCCTCGGCCGCGCGCTCGAAGTGCTGGCGTAGGGCCTCATCGCTTGTTACGAGCGCTTGTGAACGGTAGAGCGCCTGCGCACAGACCTCGCCGACATGGTTGACGCGCATCAATGCGCCCGCCAGTCGACCATCTTCGTCTGACAGTTCGGCCTCAAGCCCCGCGGCAGGCGAGGGCCGTCGGCCGGCATGCGCCCCGGTCATGGTGCGCAAGGCGTGGTCGGCCGAGGAGATCAGGCGGTCAGCGAAATTGAGGCGGGCAGAGGGGTTCATGCTGAGGTGGGGCATGGTGTCGAGCATGGACTCATGGCTGGCAGTGTACGAGCCAGGCAGTCCGCGCTATCCCTTTTGAGGGTTTTCCTTTGCGGGATTTGCCTGAGTTTTGTGACAGGTTTTTTATGCTTGCAAGACGTTGCCCGCCGGCAACGGAAGGCCCCAATTTGCATGCCTGTTGTCGCCAGGGCCGCCGGGCAATGGTGCAATAGGCGCAACTTCCGCTGCGGAGGTTGGCTCGGTCGGCCAGAAGGTTGGCTTTGCAGGCCGAGACCTCTTGATTCAGTTTATTTTTGGAGATTCCAATGAAGAGTAAGTCCCTGATCGCCCTGGCTGTGCTGGGCTCGCTGGCCGGTGTCGCCTCGGCGCAATCGTCGGTGACCCTGTTCGGCCTGGTTGACGTTGGCGTGCGCCAAGTCAAGGGCGCAGCCGGCACCGTCAACACGCTGTCGTCGGATGGCCGTTCCAGCAGCCGTCTGGGTGTGCGTGGCGTGGAAGACCTGGGCGGCGGCCTGAAAGCCAGCTTCTGGATTGAAGCACCGCTGAGCGCCGACACCGGCACCTCGGATGCCACCCGTTTCTGGAATCGTCGTGCGACAGTCAGCCTGTCGGGCGCCTTTGGTGAAGTGCGCCTGGGTCGCCACAAGGTGGCAGCGCGCCTGACGGTTGATGACTTCGACCCCTATTCGACCACCGGCACCGGTGCCGTGAACGCGATCTTCTCGGGTCTGGGTTCCAAGGCTGGCTTCCCGCAACGCGTGGATAACCAGGTCGGCTATGTGCTGCCTGGCGATCTGGGTGGCGTGTATGGCGGTGCTGACGTTGCCGCCGGTGAGGGTGCTGCCACTGACGGCAACAAGTCGATGTCCGCTCGCCTGGGCTACAAGGCCGGCCCCTTGCATGTGGCTGGTGCTTTCAGTGTTGGCGGCGTGAGCAACAACAAGTACAAGTTCAGCGTGATCGCCGGTTCCTACGACTTCGGTGTGGCCAAGGCCTCGCTGATGATGGGCCAGAACAAGTTCGACGCCCTGAAGCAAGGTTGGTGGCAGGTCGGTGCCGTGGTTCCTGTGGGCTCGGGCGAAGTGCTGCTCTCGTACGCAGACGCGAACGCCAATGCTGCCGCAGAGGTCAAGACGGCTGGCGATGCCAAGCTGTTCGCGCTGGGCTACAACCACATCCTGTCGAAGCGCACGACCATTTACGCAACCTTGTCGCAGATCAAGAACGAAGGCTTGGCCAAGTTCGTGGTCGCGGGCGGCAATGCAGTCAATGCCGGCGGCACCTCGCGTGGCGCCGACGTGGGCATTCGCCACAGCTTCTGATCGACAGATCCGGCGCTTCGGCGCGAAGTTGCAAGGCCACCGCGAGGTGGCCTTTTTCGTTTGCGATGGCGCAACTGTCGCCACCGAGACAGGGTTATTTCCCGTTGGATCGGTGCAACAAGGCGGGGTCGAGTCACCGAGGTCACACCACAATAGCGCCAGGTATTTTTCCAACCAGGAGAGACGAGATGAGGAAGACGGTATTGGTTTTGGGACTTCTCGCCGGCAGCGTGGGCGCGGCCTATGCGCAGTCGAGCGTCACCCTGTATGGCATCGTTGACGCGGCAGCCCGCTATTCGACCAACTCGGGCTCGGCCGCGAACAAGAGTGCCTCGCTGTCGACGCTGGCTCCTGGTGGCATGTCGCAAAGCCGTCTGGGCATCAACATCACCGAGGACATGGGTGGTGGCCTGAAGGCGATCGCCAACATGGAACACCGTCTGCTGTCCGATACCGGTGGCGTGGCCGCTGCCGAGTTCTGGCGTCAGTCTTGGGTGGGCATCCAGTCCAGCGACTTCGGTCGCATCACCCTGGGTCGGCAGTACAACATCCTGTTCGACGCAGTGACGTCGACCTATGCTTCGTTCAAATACTCGCCCTACATCGAAGCGTTCAAGCCCGAAATCGGCCTGTCCATGGGTGCCCGCCAGGACAATATGGTCAAGTACCTGGTCGAGTCGGGCGGTCTGCGCGGCGAGGTCCAGGTGAGTGCCGGCGAAGGCAATAGCCAGAGCAAGTCGATGGGTGGTTTGCTGCGCTATGCCGCTGGCGAGTTTGCTTTTGCCGGCGCCTATTTGCAGGTTACCGACACCGGTGGCAAGAAGGTCAAGGGTGCGACCTTTGGTGGTTCTTACGCCTCTGGCCCCTGGTCGCTGAACGCATCGTGGGCACAGAACAAGTTTGATGCTGGCAGTCTGCTGGGTGGTGCCTACACTTCCGGCATGCTGGGTGCGGGCGTTCTCAACGCTGCCGCCAATGACGTCAAGAAGCGCGACATGGTGATGATGGGCGTGGGCTACCAAGTTACGGCCCAGTTGAACCTGGGCGGTCAGTACTGGCATTCCAGCCAGACGCATTTCAGTCCGCTGCTGACGGGCACCAGCAAGGCTGACTTCTTTGCCTTTGTCGCTGACTATGCCTTCTCCAAGCGCACGGATGTCTATGCCGAGCTTGATCACACCAAGTTCAAGGGTGCCGTGATGTTCGGCAATACCGCAGACAAGCGTGACGGCATGATGGTTGGTGTGCGCCACCGCTTCTAAGCGTCGGAGTGACTGGGGCATGCTGCCCCAGGGCTGTTTGTCGGGCCGCCTTGTGCGGCCCGCGTTCTTTTCGTCCTCGCCCGTGCGGGACGCTAGGGCTTCCCCCTTTGTCTGCGCTTGGAACCTCCGGGATGATGTCGCCTGATGCGAGCCTGAGGTTTCAGATTCAATGTTGGTATTCATACTCAGGCGTTTGGCCCAGGCCCTGGTAGTCATGCTCAGCGTGGCCTTCATCGCCTTCATGCTGTTCCAGTATGTGGGCGATCCGGTGACGAATCTGCTGGGGCAGGATGCCACGCCGGAACAGCGCGAGCAGCTGCGCCACGACCTGGGCCTGGATGCCTCGTTCCCGGTGCAATTCGCGCGCTTTGTGGGCAATGCCGTTCAGGGCGAGTTCGGCCTCAGTCTGAGGCAGGGGCGCAAGGTCTCCACCCTCATCGTCGAGCGCTTCCCCGCCACGCTGGAACTCTCGATGGCGGCGGCGCTGATTGCCCTGGGTCTGGGTATTCCATTGGGTGTGATCGCGGCATTGCGGCGCGGGCGGGCCTCGTCGCAGCTGCTCATGACGCTGTCGCTGCTGGGCGTGTCGCTGCCCACCTTTCTGATCGGCATCCTGTTGATCCTGATCTTCGCGGTGAACCTGAAGTGGCTGCCCAGCTTTGGCCGGGGCGAGGTGTTGGCCATCGGCAACTGGACGACCGGACTGCTTAGCCTGGATGGGCTCAAGCACCTGCTGCTGCCCGCAGTCACGCTGTCGGTGTTCCAGCTCACGCTCATCATGCGCTTGGTGCGTGCCGAGATGCTGGAGGTGCTGCGCACCGACTACATCAAGTTCGCGCGCGCGCGCGGCTTGAGCAACCGGGCCGTCTACTTCGGGCACGCGCTGCGCAATACCTTGGTGCCGGTGATCACCATCACCGGCCTGCAGCTCGGCTCGCTGATCGCCTTCGCCATCATCACCGAGACCGTGTTTCAGTGGCCGGGCATGGGCCTGCTGTTCATCCAGGCAGTGCAGTTCGCCGACATCCCGGTGATGGCGGCCTATCTATGCCTGATTTCCTTCATCTTCGTCAGCATCAACCTGCTGGTGGACCTGCTGTACTTCGCCGTCGATCCGCGCCTGCGCGTCGAGCGCAAGGCCGGCGGGCATTGACATGAGCCGCATGCAAAATCCGCAAGCCCAAGCCGCGGCGCCGAGCGCATGGCGGCGTTTCTTCGACGGCGACCTCTGGCATTCCTACCGCAGCTCGCCGATGGCGATTCTGGCCAGCGTGATTGCGCTGGTCTGCGTGGTCTGCGCGGTTTTCGCCGAGTTCGTGGCGCCCCACAACCCCTTCGACCTGTCTACGCTGGAGCTGATGGATTCGCGCCTGCCGCCGGCCTGGATCGATGGGGGATCGGTCAAATACCTGCTCGGCACCGACGACCAGGGGCGCGACATTCTCTCGGCCCTGATGTATGGCGCGCGCATCTCGCTGCTGGTGGGGTTGGCGTCGGTGCTGCTGTCGATGCTGATCGGCGTTGGTCTGGGCTTGCTGGCCGGTTTTGCGGGTGGGCGCGTGGATGGCTTCATCATGCGCGTCTGCGATGTGATGCTGTCCTTCCCGTCCATCCTGGTGGCCTTGCTGATCGACGGCGTGGGGCGGGCGCTGTTCCCGCAAGCGCATGAGGCGCTGGCCTTCCTGGTGCTGATCTTTGCCATCGCACTCACCGGCTGGGTGCAATACGCACGCACGGTGCGCGGCTCCACCATGGTGGAGCGCAACAAGGAATACGTGCAGGCGGCGCGCGTCATCGGTGTTGGTCCATTGCGCATCATGTTCAGGCATGTGCTGCCTAACGTGTTGGGTCCGGTGCTGGTGCTGGCCACCATCCAGGTGGCCTCGGCCATCATCACCGAAGCCACGCTGTCGTTCCTGGGCGTGGGGGTGCCGCCCACAAGCCCCTCGCTGGGCACGCTGATACGGGTGGGCAACGATTTTCTGTTCTCGGGCGAATGGTGGATCACGATTTGGCCTGGCGCGATGCTGGTGCTGATCGCCCTGAGTGTGAACCTGCTGGGCGACTGGTTGCGCGATGCGCTCAACCCGCGCCTGCGTTGAGACCGAGGATGCTGCCGGCATGAGCGCCACCCCTTTGCTTGAAGTTCGTGCGCTGCGCGTCGAGTTCCCATCGCGCCATGCCAGGCTGCTGGCGCTGGACGACATTTCCTTCGACATTGCCGCCGGCGAGATCCTCGGCGTGGTGGGTGAATCAGGGGCCGGCAAGTCGCTCACCGGCGCCTCCATCATCGGCCTGCTGGATCCGCCCGGCCGCATCGCCGGCGGCGAGATCCGCCTGGACGGGCAGCGCATCGACAATCTGCCCTACGAGCAGATGCGGCGCATCCGCGGACGCCGCATCGGCGCGATCTTCCAGGACCCGCTCACCTCGCTGAATCCGCTCTACACGGTTGGCCAGCAGCTCATCGAGACCATCACCACCCATCTCGGGCTGAACCCTCAACAGGCGCGCCGGCGTGCCATCGAACTGCTGCAGCAGACCGGCATCCCCGCGCCCGAGGCACGCATAGATCAGTATCCGCACCAGTTCTCGGGCGGCATGCGGCAGCGTGTGGTGATTGCGCTGGCGCTGGCGGGCGAGCCCAAGCTGATCGTGGCGGACGAGCCGACCACCGCGCTGGACGTGTCGATACAGGCGCAGATCATTGCCCTGCTCAGGCGCGTGTGCAAGGAGCAGGGCGCGGCCGTGATGCTGGTGACGCACGATATGGGCGTGATCGCCGAGACCTGTGATCGCGTGGCGGTGATGTATGCCGGCCGCATCGTCGAGATCGGGCCAGTTCGCGATGTCATCCACCAACCCGCCCATCCCTATACCGTCGGCCTGATGGGCTCGATTCCGGCGATGGACGAGGATAGAGAGCGTCTGCTGCAGATCGACGGGGCGATGCCGCGACTGAACGCGATTCCGGCCGGTTGCGCGTTCAATCCGCGCTGCCCTCGTGCTGTTGAGCGCTGCTTGCGCGAGCGCCCCGAACTGATGCCTGCCGGCGCTACGCGCGCGGCCTGCTGGCTGCACGCGGCGAATGAGGGGCGGGCCGCATGAGCACCAAGCCGCTGCTGGAGGTGAAGGACCTCGCCAAGACCTTCGATGTTTCTGCACCCTGGCTGAATCGGGTCGTCGAGCGCAAGGGGCGGCAGTTCGTGCATGCGGTGGACGGGCTCAGCTTCAGCATCGCCAAGGGCAAGACGCTGGCCCTGGTGGGCGAATCCGGCTGCGGCAAGAGCACCGTGGCGCGCCTGCTGGTGGGGCTATACGAGCCCACGCGTGGGAGCGTCAGCTTCGACGGCGTAGATACTGCCGCCAAGATGGATGCGACCCAGCGTCTGGTCCTGCGCAGGCGCATGCAGATGATTTTCCAGGATCCCTATGCAAGCCTGAATCCGCGCTGGAAGGTGCAGGACATCGTGGCCGAGCCCTTGCGCGAGCATGGTCTGGTGCGCGATACCGTGGAATTGCGCGAGCGCGTCGCCGAGCTGCTGCGCTCGGTGGGTCTGGCCGCGGTGGATAGCGAAAAGTTCCCGCACCAATTCTCAGGTGGGCAGCGCCAGCGCATCTCGATCGCGCGTGCGCTGGCCACCCAGCCGGAGTTCCTGGTTTGTGACGAACCCACCTCGGCCCTCGACGTGTCGGTGCAGGCGCAGGTTCTCAACATCATGAAGGACCTGCAGCGCCAACGCGGGCTGACCTACCTCTTCATCTCGCACAACCTTGCGGTGGTGCGGCATGTGAGCGACCAGGTGGGCGTGATGTACCTAGGGCGCCTGGTCGAGCTGGCGGACAAGGCCGAGCTGTTTGCCAGGCCGCGCCATCCCTACACGCGCATGTTGCTCGATGCGATTCCTGATATTCATATGTCAGGGAGGGCGCGCACGCCGGTGCGTGGCGAGGTGCCTAACCCGCTCAGTCCGCCCAGCGGCTGCAGCTTCCATCCGCGCTGCCCCCTGGCCAATCAGCGCTGCCGGCAGGAGCGACCGGCACTGACCTTGTTCGAGGGCGTGCAGGTGGCCTGCCATGCGGTGCTGGAAGGGCGCGCTTAGGTCACGCTGGGTCGTGCTTATGGCGTGCTGCTGGCGGCGCTGGCTTGCTTGGCGGGCGGCGGCAGGCTCAGCGGGCCTTTCTGTCCGCAGGCGTTCAGCGTGAGCGCGGCAGATGCGAGCAGCATGGCGGCGCCGCGGCGCTGAAACCCTGAGGCCGGGGCGGCCTTGCCGGAGCGGCCTACACTGTGGCTTTGATCGATCAACATTCGGGAAGTTTAGCCGCCATGACAGCCAGCCCCCTCAGCGATGCCGACTACCAGGCGAAGACGCGTGCGGTGCTTGATCACATCGAGGTCCAGGTGGATGCCTGGCTGGACTGCGATGTGATCGACATCGACAGTCATCGCACCGGCGGGCTGCTGGAACTCAGCTTTCCCAATGGCAGCAAAATCGTCATCAATACCCAGCCGCCGTTGCAAGAGCTGTGGCTGGCGACACGCGCCGGCGGCTACCACTTCAAATATGTGGCCGGGCAGTGGCTGGACACCCGCGAGTCGCAGGAGTTCCATGTGCTGTTGTCCGGGCAGGCCAGCGCGCAGGCCGGCAAGACTCTGTTGTTCACGCCACCGGCCTGAACGGCGCTTTCAGCGCTTGAAGAGATCGAGGACGCTTTTCTTCTCTTCTTCGCTGGCGTTGCCCGGCAGTTTGGCGTCGTCATTGCTGAGTGCACGCACGCCCGCCGGGCCCTGGTATTCGTCGTAGAACCACTCGCCGTTCACCTGCATCACGCCTTCCGGCGCCGTGGGCTCCGAGACCGCCACGCCCTTCAAGGTCTGGCTCATGTATTCGATCCAGACCGGCAGGGACAGCCCGCCGCCGGTTTCGCGATCTCCTAGTTTGCGCGGCTGGTCGTAGCCGATCCAGACCACCGCCACCACCTGCTGCTGGTAACCGGCGAACCAGGCGTCCATCGAGTCATTGGTGGTGCCGGTCTTGCCATAGATGTCCGGCCGCTTGAGCTGAGCCTGGGCCTTGGCGGCCGTGCCGCTACGGGTGACTTCCTGCAGCAGGCTGGTCATCACAAAGGCATTGCGCGCATCGATGACGCGGTGGCTCTCGTCCAATTGGCTCGGCAGGCTGGCCTCGTACAGCAGCTTGCCCTTGTGGTCGGTGAGCTTGGCGACGAGCTGCGGGCTGACGCGATAGCCACCGTTGGCAAACACGGCATAGCCCTGCGCCATCTGCATCGGCGTGACCGAACCGGCGCCCAGCGCCATGGTCAGGTAGGCGGGATGCTTCTCGGTCTCGAAGCCGAAGCGGGTGATCCAGTCCTGCGCGTAGTGGACGCCGATCGACTGCAGCACCCGGATCGACACCATGTTCTTGGATTTGGCGAGTGCGCGGCGCAGCGGCAGCGGCCCGTCGAAGGTGCCGTCGTAATTCTTCGGTTCCCAGGGCTGGCTGCCCGTGGTGCTGGCGTCGAAGAATAGCGGCGCGTCGTTCACCACCGTGGCGGGGGTGAAGCCTTTCTCCAAGGCGGCCGAGTAGATAAAGGGCTTGAAGCTGGAACCGGGCTGGCGCCAGGCTTGGGTGGCATGGTTGAACTTGTTCTTGGCATAGTCGAAGCCGCCCACCATGGCGCGCACCCTGCCGTCGCGCGGATCCAGGGCAATGAAGGCGCCTTCGACCTCGGGCAACTGCGTGATGGTCCAGTCGTTCTTGCTGCCCTTGACGACGCGGATGACCGCGCCGCGGCGGATGCGCGTCTTGGGGTTGCCACGCTCGGACAGTCCCGAGGTGGCGGGCTTCAGCCCCTCGCCGCCGATGTTGATGGTCTCCCCACTCTGCAGTGCCGCCACCACCTTCTTCGGATCGGCTTCCAGCACGACGGCTGCCAGCAATTCGTCGTTGGCGGGGTGCTCGGACAGCGCCTCCGCAACACGGACGTCGACATCCTTGGGGTTGGTCGGCAGGTCAATATAGGCCTCCGGGCCGCGGTAGACCTGCCGTCGCTCGAAGTCCATGATGCCGCGCCGCAGCGCCCGATACGCGGCGTTCTGCTCGTCGGCATTCAGGGTCAGGTAGACGTTCAGCCCGCGCGTGTAGGCCTCATCGCCGTACTGGGTGTAGATCAGTTGCCGCGCCACCTCGGCCACGTACTCCGCATGCGAGGAGGCCTCGGCCAACTGGCGATAGCGTAGCGTCTGCGCCTTCGCCTCCTTGTGCTGCTCCTCGGTGATGTAACCGTTGTCCAGCATGCGATCGATGATGTATTGCTGGCGCTGATTGGCCCGACGCGGGTTGTTGATCGGGTTGTAGGCGGACGGCGCCTTGGGCAGGCCTGCCAGCATGGCGGCCTCGGCGATCGAGATGTCCTTGAGCGGCTTGCCGAAGTAGACCTCGCTGGCGGCGGCGAAGCCATATGCCCGGTGGCCCAGGAAGATCTGGTTCATGTAGATCTCGAGGATCTGCTCCTTGCTGAGTGCGTTCTCGATCTTCAAGGCCAGCAAGATCTCGTAGATCTTGCGCGTCATGGTCTTCTCGGTGGAGAGATAGAAATTGCGTGCCACCTGCATCGTGATTGTTGACGCCCCCTGGCTGCGCGATTCACCCACATTGGCCAGGCCGGCGCGGATCACGCCGAGGTAGTCCACCCCGCCATGCTGATAAAAGCGCGCATCCTCGATGGCGAGGATGGCATCCTGCATGACCTTGGGGATGCTCTTGATCGGCAGGTAGTTGCGGCGCTCTTCGCCGAACTCGCCCAGCACTACGCCATCGCTGGAGAGTACCCGCATGGGCAGCTTGGGGCGATAGTCGGTCAGGCCGCTGATGTCCGGCAGATTGGGGTAGGCCATCGCCAAGGCCATGGCCAGCAGCAGCAAGACACTGCCGGCGCCCGCCGCCAGGAGCGCCAAAGCCCAGCCGGCCGCGCGCCACAGCGTGGATCCAGGGCTAAGTGCCTGCGGCCTGTCGGCCGTGCTTGATGGGGACTTCTTCTTGGCTTCGCTCATGGGGCTCCGTCGCGGTCGGGGGATTATAGAAACGCCCCGTACATGCGCGCCTTGTCACCTCTGCTTACCAATACCTGTGGGGCCAATGCCGAAATGGCGGTGTTATTCCGACCTTTGCATGCCGCTGCAGTCGTGTATGTTTCGCAACGTGGTGTTACTTGCTTGGGACGGAAAGCCTTGGGGCGTCATAGGCTTTGCTGCTAGCATTCAAGTAACTTATTAATAGTCCGGCGCACTCGCGGCGCGTTGGGGGATAAGCGTCATGGGAATACTTGACGTACTGCTGGGTCGCAAGCATCCGCCCATGATTGGCTTGGATATCAGCTCGTCCAGTGTGAAACTGGTCGAATTGGGTCAGAGCGCCAATGGCGAGATGGTCTTGGAGCGCTTCGCGACCGAGCCGTTCGAAAAAGGTTGGATCACCGATGGCCAAATCGAGAAATTCGATGAGGTGGCGGATGCCGTGCGCCGGGTGGTCGCGCGCAGTGGCAGCAAAACGCGCGATGCGGTGCTGGCCATGCCGCAGTCAGCCGTGATCACCAAGAAGATCATGCTGCCCGCGGGCTTGCGCGACGAAGAGCTTGAAATCCAGGTTGAGGCGGAGGCGAATCAATACATTCCGTTCTCGCTGGACGAGGTCAGCCTGGACTTCTGCGTGATTGGACCCAGCCCAACGTCCGTCGGCGATGTCGAGGTGCTGATTGCTGCCTCGCGCAAGGACCGTGTGCAAGACAGGCAGGGTCTGGCCGAGGCGGCGGGTTTGCGACCGGTCATTCTGGACATTGAGTCGCATGCATCCCGGATGGCGATGGGCCGGCTGATCGCGAATTTGCCCGGCGAGGGCAAGGATGCCTTGGTTGCGTTGTTCGAGATCGGTGCCGACACCACCAGTCTGAAGGTGTTGCGGGATGATGAGATGCTTTACGACCGCGACCAGGCGTTTGGTGGCTCGGCCTTGACTCAGTTGATTTCGCGGCAATACGGTTTCTCGTTTGAAGAGGCTGAGCAGAAGAAACTGGCCAACGAACTTCCAGAGGACTATGAGTCGGCGGTGCTCAATCCCTTCGTGGACAGCCTGTCCCAGGAAATTGGCCGTGCGCTGCAGTATTTCTTCACCAGCACGCCGCATCACAAGGTGCATTACGTGATGCTGGCGGGCGGCACGGCCACGCTGCCTGGCTTGAAGGAACGAGTCACCGAGTTGACCGGATTTGCCTGCATGGTGGTGAATCCGTTCGAGAACATGGCCCTGGGCTCGGCGGTTCGCGAGGCCAAGTTGCGGCGCGAGGCGCCTGCCTATCTGACCGCCTGCGGTCTGGCGATGCGGAGGTTTTTTCAGTGATTCTGATCAACCTGCTGCCCTATCGGGAAGAGAAGCGCAAGCGTCGCAAGACGGCATTTTTTGTAGGCTTGGGTGTTTCGGCCGTGTTGGGCGCCGTGGTGGTGGGGGGCGGCATGCTGCTGCTGCAGCAGATGACGGCCGCGCAAGCATCGCGCAACCAGTTCCTGACCACCGAAATAGACAAGCTCGACAGCCAGATCAAGGACATTGCCAACCTCAAGGCCGAGATCGAATCCTTGAAGTCCCGCCAACGCGCGGTGGAGGACCTGCAGGCTGACCGCAATACGCCGGTGCACCTGCTCAATGAATTGGCCAGGCATACGCCGGAGGGCGTCTATCTGACGGCAATCCGGCAGGCCGACAAGGTGGTCACCATCAACGGCATTGCCCAGACGAACGAGCGCGTCTCGGAGTTGTTGCGCAACACGGCGCGCAACTCCGAATGGCTGGAGAAACCCGAGTTGGTGGAGATCAAGATTGCCAACCTCAGCGCCAATTCGCGCGATCAGAAACGCTTGTATGAGTTTTCGATGAAGGTGTCGATCAAGGCGCCGGTGAACGAATCGCCTGCGGCACCAAGTTCTGGTGTGCCGGCCAAGAAGTCTTGAGGGCGCTCATGCTGAAGAAGACGAAGACGGGCAATCTGAACCTCAATACCTGGTTTGAAGGCATTGCGGAGCAATTTCGCGGCCTCAATCCTAACGAGCCCGGGCAGTGGCCCCTGGCGCCCAAGCTGGCATCGTTTCTGGCGGTGGGTGTGCTGGCCCTGGTGATTGGCTGGGTGTTTGTGCTTGCCGACGTGCAGGCTGGACTGAACGCCGAGCGTGAGCGCGAACCCAAGCTCAAGGAAGACTACACGGCCAAGCTCGCTCAGGCGGTCAACCTGCCCGAGCTGCGCAAGCAAAAAAGCCAGGTCGAAGAGTATGTGACGCAGCTTGAAAAGCAGCTGCCGGGCAAGGCCGAGATGGATGCGCTGTTGTCTGACATCAACCAGGCGGGGCTGGGACGTGGCTTGCAGTTTGAGTTGTTCCGTCCTGGGCAGATGGTCGTCAAGGACTACTACGCAGAATTGCCCATCGCCTTGCGGGTTACCGGCCGCTACCACGATGTGGGTGCATTCACCGCCGATGTTTCCAATCTCTCGCGCATCGTGACCCTGCATAACCTGAATGTGGTCATGCCGACCGGCAAGGATGCATCTGGCAACCTGGCGATGGAAGCCACGGCACGCACCTATCGCTACCTCGACGCCAATGAGGTGAACGAGCAGAAGCGCAGTGCTGCGAAGGCGGCGGGAGCGAAGAAATGACGGCCTACCGGACCTGCATGCGGCGCGCGGCCGCGGTTGCGATGCTGCTGGGGCTGGCAGCCTGTTCGTCAGACGTGGATGAGTTGCAGCAATGGATGGAAGAGCAGCGGCGCGCGTCGCGTCCGACGGTGCGGCAATTGGTTCCACCCAAGAAGTTTCTGCCGCAGGCCTATGAGGCTCAGGGCGGCGTTGATCCTTTCAGCACGCAGAAGCTGAGTGTGGCCATCAAGCAGGAGTCGGCGCAGCCCAATTCGCTGCTGGCGGCCGAAATGAATCGGCGCCGCGAACCCCTGGAATCCTTTCCCCTGGACAGCATGTCGATGGTGGGCAGCCTGACTCGCAGCAGCGAGCGTCTTGCGATGTTGAAGGTGGACAACCTGTATTACCTGATCAAGGGTGGCGACTACCTGGGGCTCAACTTCGGGCGCGTCACCAAGATCACCGAAACCGATATCACCTTGCGAGAAGTCGTCCAGGACGCTGCGGGCGAATGGGTTGAACGCACCAGTACCCTCCAGCTACAGGAGAAGGGACGATGAGCATACTTCCGGAGACTCTTCGAATGAGCCAGTGGCGAGCTTTGGCATGTGCGGTGGCGGTGGCTTGTTTGGCACCCCTGCCAGCGTGGGCGCAGAACGCGATCCGCTCCATCAATAGCATGCAGCAGGCGGGTGCCGAGGTGGTGCGCATCGAGTTGAGCCAAGCGCTGACGGAGCTCCCGCGCGGCTTCACGATACAGACGCCGCCCCGTATTGCGATCGACTTGCCGGGTGTATCCAACGAGTTGGGCCGCTCGGCGGTCGAGATCAACCAGGGCAATCTGCGTTCTGCCAATGTGGCCCAGGCCGGTGAGCGCACGCGCGTGGTGTTGAACTTGCGCCAGGCAGCGACCTACCGGGCTCAGCTGCAAGAGAACGCGCTCCTGATCTTCCTGGAGCAAGTGCCGGTGGCGAGCGGCACCGGGCAGCCGGGTGGCGAGCCGGTGCATTTCGCGGCCAGCCAGAATGCCGCGCCGCAGGCCTTGCGTGACATCGACTTCCGCCGCGGTCAAGATGGCGCGGGGCGCGTGATCGTCAATCTGCCGAGTACTCAGGTCGGTGTGGACATCCAGCAGCAAGGCCAGAATCTGGTGGTTGAGTTCCTCAAGTCCAGCTTGCCGGAGAACCTGCGGCGGCGCCTCGATGTGTCTGACTTCGGCAGCCCCGTGCAAGTGGTATCCAGCTCGCAAGTGGGTGACCGGGTGCGCATGATCGTGGAGCCCAGGGGTGCCTGGGAGCACAGCGCCTACCAGAGCGACAACCAGTTTGTGCTTGAGGTCAGGCCGCAGAAGATCGATCCCAACAAGCTGACCCAGGGCCCCGGCTACGCGGGCGACAAGCTCTCGCTGAACTTCCAGAACATCGAGGTTCGCGCCTTGCTGCAGGTGATTGCAGACTTCACCAATTTCAATGTGGTGACCAGCGATACCGTTACCGGCAATGTGACGCTGCGCCTCAAGGACGTTCCCTGGGATCAGGCGCTGGACATCATCATGCAGGCGAAGGGCCTGGGCTTGCGTAAGTCCGGCAATGTGCTCTGGATCGCGCCGAAGGACGAACTGGCCACCAAGGAAAAGATGGACCTGGAGGCAAAGGCGCAGATCTCGCAGCTTGAGCCGCTTCGAACTCAGGCGATACAGCTGAACTACACCAAGGCCGAGGAAGTTGCCAAGGGATTGACGGGTTCGGGCCAAGGTACCGGACAGGGGAGTGGCGCGACCACACGGCTGCTGTCGGCGCGAGGTAGCGCCATGTTTGAAAGCCGCACCAACCAACTCTTTGTGACCGACATTCCCTCCAAGCTGGAGGAGGTGTTGGCGATGATTGCCAAGATCGACATTCCGGTGCGTCAGGTGTTGATCGAGGCGCGCATCGTGGAAGCAGACGACAAGTTCGGGCGATCACTGGGGGTGAAGTTGGGTGCGTCCGACCTGCGCGGCCTGTCGGGTGGCGTGCCGGGCTACAACCTGTCTGGGAACAACTACGTCACGGTGGGCGGCAACTACAACGCGGTGGGCGGCCAAACCCTGCAGATGAAGAAGGACGACTTCAAGTTCAACGATACCCAGTTCATCAATCTGCCCGCTCCCAAGATCGGTGACTTGTCCCCCGCTAGTTTTGCGCTGTCATTGTTCAGTGCAACCGCCAACCGCTTCCTGAACCTCGAGTTGTCGGCGTTGGAGGCGGATGGACGCGGCAAGATCGTCTCGAGCCCGCGCGTAGTGACGGCGGACCAGGTCAAGGCCTTGATCGAGCAAGGCGAGGAACTGCCCTACCAGGTGGCGACGTCCAGCGGTGCGACGTCGATTGCCTTCCGCAAGGCTAACCTCAAGCTCGAAGTGACGCCCCAAATCACCCCCGAAGGCAATGTGATTCTGGACGTCGACGTGAACAAGGACAGTGTGGGCCGCCAAACTGCGGCCGGCTTCGCTATCGACACCAAGCATGTGAAGACCCAGGTCTTGGTGGAGAACGGCGGCACGGTCGTGATTGGCGGTATCTTCACCCAGGTGGAGCGGGAGGACGTGAGCAAGGTGCCCCTGCTTGGCGATGTACCCATCATGGGCAATCTGTTCAAGAGCAAGGCGCGTACGTCGAACAAGACGGAACTGCTGGTATTCATCACGCCCAAGGTCGTCAATGACCGCGTGACGGTGCGCTAATAGAGGGAGTTGCTCTGCTGCGACTGCGGTGAGGGCGAAAAGGAGTCAGAGTGATGAGCGGAAAGATTTGGCCGGCTGGCGGCAGGCTTGGTGTCTTGCTTGGCCTTGGTTTGGCGTGCTTGTTGGTGGCGTGTGGCGGTGGCGGCGGCAACGCCGGTGACTCCGTCTTCGGCGGGCCACCGGCATCCACCAACTTGGTGGATCTGGCGATAGTGGCCGACAAGGCCAGCGTGTCGAACTCGGGCGCCGAAGAGGTGACCCTGACGGTGACGGCACTCACCACCGGTAACGCGGCCTTGACCGGCGTCGCCGTGCCGGTGACTCTGGAGGTTGATGGCGGCGCCATCGTTACCGCTGCGTCCAAGTCCACCGACTCGGCGTCAGGCAAGTTGCTGGCCAAGGTGTCTCTGACCGATCGCACCAGCCGCACGGTGACGGTTACCGCCAGGAGCGGCAGTCTGAGCAAGAAGATCAGCTTTGACGTGGTGGACAGCGTGACGGGCAGCAAGGTGGCCGACCTGGCCATCGTGTTGGAGAAAACCACGCTTGCCAACAGCGGCAAAGAGCAGTTGTCGTTGACGGTGACGTCTCTAGATGCATCGCGCAGCGCCATCGGTGGTTCTGCAGTTGATCTGCGCATCACCGATGTGGGCGATGCCTTTGTGACGGCCAGTTCCAAGACCACGGATCCGACCAGCGGCCAGCTGACGGCCAAGGTCTCCTTGGCCAACAACCATACCAATCGCAGCATTTCCGTAACCGCAACCAGCGGTACCGTCTCGCGCACGGTTTCCTTCGACGTGGTCGACACGCCGATTGGCGCAGACCCGGTCGCAAGCGACATGAATCTGATTCTTAGTAAGAACAGCGTGGGAAATTCCGGCAGTGAGTCGGTCGCAGTGACGGTCACTGCAGTCGACGCAAATCGCAATGCGATTCCCGGCATCGAGGTCGTGTTCGCGGTGGATAGCAACGCCGTCCTGACCACCGGCAACAAGATTACCGATGCCGCGGGCAAGGCCGTCGCCACAGTCGATATCGGCGCTGACCGCTCGAACCGCCTTGTCACGGTCACCGCGAAGAGCAAGACGATCACGCGTTCTGCGGCCTTCAATGTTGTGGGAGCCAAGCTGCAGGCTTCGCTTGCGCCCGCAACGCTCAATGCTGGAGCGGCGGGCAAGGTGGAGTACACGCTGACCGACGTGAACTCGAATGCCATGCCTGGCGTGACGGTGGACATCAGCGGCCCAGGAGCGGCGACCGGCAGGGGCACGACGGACGCTGCTGGCAAATTCACCTACAGCTACGTGGCTGCGGGCAACGGCCCGACGGCCATCAACGCGCTGGCCGGCGGCGCAACCGTGCTCAGCACGGTGCAGATCAATGCCAACGTACCCGTGGTTCCGGCGGCCACCAATATTCTCTCGGCCACTTTCACCGCCTCGCCCAATGTTGTGAAGGTGAATCAGGTCGGGAAGTCGGACAACCGCTCGGAATTGCGCCTGCTCTTCCTGGGCGACAAGAACCAGCCCATACCCAATGTGCGTGCCCGCATCGGCTTTGGCGCGAACGCGTCCTCGACCGATGGCGACATCAGCTCTGGCAAGGATCAGGTGGTGTATTCCGATGTCAATGGGGCGGCCGTGGCCAGCTTTATTGCCGGGCAGCGCGCCAGTTCCACCGAGCAGATCAAGGTGTATGCCTGCTTTGCTAAGGATGACACGATAGAGCAAATCAGCCTCTGCCCTGCCAGCCGTCTGCGGCAGGTGTCGATCACTGTGGTGGAGCCGCCGGTATCCATCAGCATCGGCACGAACAATCTGATCGGTGAGGGCTCCACTAAGCTGACCTATTTCCAGGACTTCACCGTGCTGGTGGTCGACTCTGCTGGCAATCCAAAGTCGGACGTGCAGGTCAACCCCGTCATCGACCTGTTGCAGTACCGCAAGGGCTTCTGGACCTGGGATGCAGTTGCGAAGGTGTGGGTGCAGACCCAGAACACACCGGAATGCGCCAACGAGGACAGCGACGCCAATGGTTATCGCAACGGCACGATCGAGACCGGGGAAGACTTCAATGGCAACGGTCAGCTCGACCCGCGCAAGTCGGACGTTTCGGTCTATATGGTTGGCTCGACCAAGACCGATGTAAACGGTCTCGCGACACTGCGTATCGAGTATCCGCAAAACGTCGGTAGCTGGGTCGAGTTCACGATACGGGTCGCTGCGTCGGGTGTGGTCAGTCCTCCCGCATGGTTTGGTCGCAGCGGAGGCATAGGTACGAAGCGCTGGCTCGGGGTTCCAATCACGGTCGTGAAGTCCGAGGGCGAACCACCGTTCGCGTTCAGCCCCTACGGGCAGGCCAATGTCTGCAGCAACCCCAACTAATGCTGGTGCTGCAATTGACCCGATGAAGCTCGCGCTGGTCGGCATGCCCGGCGGTGGCAAGTCCACCGTGGGCAAGCAACTGGCGCGGCAGTTGCGTGTCCCGTTCGTCGATTCGGATGCCGAGATTGAGCGGCAGATCGGCATGCCGATCAAAGCCTTTTTTGAGCGCGAAGGCGAAGCCAGCTTTCGCGACATCGAGGTGCGCGTGATTGCCGAGTTGCTCACCGGCAGTACCGAGCTGGTTCTGGCGACGGGCGGTGGCGCGGTGCTCCGGGACGAGAACCGCGCTGCGCTGCAGCGGTGCGCCACCGTGATCTATCTGCGCTCGTCGCCGGAGGAGTTGTTTAGGCGGCTGCGTCACGACACGCAGCGGCCACTGCTGCAGGTACGCGACCCGTTGCAGAAGCTGCGCGAGCTGTACCATCTGCGCGACCCGCTTTACCGCCGTGTGGCTCACTATGTGATGGAGACGGGCCGCCCCTCGGTGCATGCGCTGGCCAATATGATCCTGATGCAGCTCGAACTTGCCGGCGTGGTCAGCCCCGAGCGTGTGGCGGCCACGGTGGGCGCCGAGCGCAGCTGAGGGCCTGGCGCCACGGCTGCGGCCCGTACACTTCAGCGCATGAGCACGACCGATTCCTCCCTGCAGACCGTCCGCATCGCCCTCGCTGAACGCAGCTACGACATTCGCATCGGCTCCGGCCAACTCAGCGATCCGCTCGCCTGGCAGGGTTTGCCCAAGGCCTCGGCCGCCCTGATCGTGAGCAACGAGACGGTCGCACCGCTCTATCTCGAGCGCTGCCGCCAGCAATTGCAGGGGCACTATGCCCGCGTCGATGCCGTGCTGCTGCGCGATGGCGAGCAGTACAAGGATTGGGACTCGCTCAACCTGATCTTCGACACGCTGCTGCGCACGGCCTCCGATCGCAAGACCTTGCTGGTGGCCCTGGGTGGCGGCGTGATTGGTGACATGACCGGTTTTGCCGCTGCGGTCTATATGCGCGGCGTGCCCTTCGTGCAGGTGCCGACCACGCTGCTTTCGCAGGTCGACTCCTCCGTGGGTGGCAAGACCGCCATCAATCACCCCTTGGGCAAGAACATGCTGGGCGCCTTCTACCAGCCCGAGCGGGTGATCGCCGATCTGGACACGCTCGATACCTTGCCGGACCGTGAGCTCTCGGCCGGACTGGCCGAGGTCATCAAGTACGGCCCCATCGCCGATGCGAACTTCCTGGCCTGGATCGAGACCCATATCGACGCGCTGCGCGCGCGTGACAAGCGTGCGCTGGCCCACGCCGTTAGGCGCAGCTGCGAGATCAAGGCCTGGGTGGTCGGGCAGGACGAACGCGAGCAGGGCTTGCGCGCCATCCTCAATTTCGGCCATACCTTCGGCCACGCCATCGAGACCGGGCTGGGCTATGGTAACTGGCTGCACGGCGAGGCGGTGGGTTGCGGCATGGTGCTGGCCAGTGACCTTTCGGTGCGCAAGGGGCTGATGCCGGCCGGGTTCCTTGATCGCATGCGGCGCGTGATTGAGCGCGCGGGCCTGCCCGTGACCGCCCCCAAGCTCGGGCTGCAGCGCTATCTCGAACTGATGCGCGTCGACAAAAAGGCCGAGGGCGGCGAGATCCGCTTCGTGCTGATCGAAGCGCTGGGCAAGGCCGGCATGCATGGTGCCGACGAGGCGCTGGTGGATGCCGTGCTGCAAGCGCATTGCGCATAGCGGCAGGCGCAACCGGCCATGATGCGCGCCCGCTATGCTGCTGACCCGGCGCGCAGCCGCGGCCGCCGTTTTCCAGAGCCTCCGGCGCCGACGCGAAGCGAGTTCCAGCGCGACCGCGACCGCATCGTCCACAGCACCGCATTCCGGCGCCTGGTCTACAAGACCCAGGTGTTCCTGAATCACGAGGGCGATCTGTTCCGGACGCGCCTGACGCATTCGCTGGAGGTGGCGCAGCTGGGGCGATCAATCGGCCGCAGCCTCCAACTGGACGAGGATCTGATCGAAACCATCGCGCTGGCGCACGACCTCGGCCACACGCCCTTCGGCCACGCGGGCCAGGATGTGCTGGACGACTGCATGCGCTCGCATGGCGGCTTCGAGCACAACCTGCAGTCGCTGCGCGTGGTGGACAGGCTGGAGCAGCGCTACCCCAGCTTTGACGGGCTGAATCTGACGTTCGAAAGCCGCGAAGGCATCCTCAAGCATTGCTCCAGGCGCAACGCCAGTCTGCTGGAGGCGCAGGAGCCCGACGGTGTGGCGGCGCGCTTTCTGCGCGGCGGCCAGCCCAGCTTGGAGGCACAGCTCTGCAATCTGGCCGATGAGGTGGCCTACAACGCGCACGATGTGGACGATGGCGTGCGCTCGGGTCTGGTGAGCCTGGAACAGTTGGAGCAGGTGCCCTTGGTGGCCGAGCATTTGCGCAGCAGCCTGCATGACCATCCGGACCTGAACGGCAAGCGCCTGCTGGCCGAAACCATACGTCGCATGTTGTCGGAGCAAGTCTACGACATCATCCGTGCGACCCGGCAGAGCCTGGCCGAGCTGGATCCGGAAGACATCGCCGCGGTGCGCGAAGCCGCACCCATGGTGCGATTCAGCGCCGGGATGAGGGTGGCCAGCAGCGAGCTCAAGCGCTTTCTATTCGCCAATCTCTATCGCCATGAGCAGGTGCAGGCGACGCGTGGCCGGGCGGAACAGGTGCTGCGGGACCTGTTTCAGACCTACTTCGCCAATGCGGCGCAGTTGCCGGCCGACTTCGCCGACAGTGAGGACCATGCCCGGGCCTGCGCCGACTACATCGCCGGCATGACCGACCGCTTCGCCGTCCGCGAGCACGAACGCCTGACCGGCCAGCGCTTGTTCGGCTGATTCTCATCTCGTCGGATAATGGGGTCAGACTCAATGCTGAACCCATGGCAAGACTTGCTCGACTGCCGCTCGCCGGCCATACCTACCACCTGATCCAGCGCGGCAACAACCGCCAGGCCATCGTGCTGGACGACGAAGATCGCCGGCAATACCTGGCAGCCCTGCACGAATGTGCCGCCACCCAGAAGGTGGCCATCCATGCCTACGCCCTGATGGACAACCATGTGCATCTGCTGCTGACCCCCAGCACTGCAGAGGGCATGGGCCGCATGATGCAGTCACTGGGGCGGCGCTATGTGGCCTGGTTCAATCGGAAGCATGGCCGCATCGGCACGCTCTGGGAGGGGCGCTACCGCGCGGCGGTGCTGGAGCCCGCCGCCTACCTGTTGCGGGCAATGCGCAGCATCGAACTCAATCCGGTGCGTGCTGGACTGGCGCTGAACCCCCAAGACTACCCCTGGTCCAGTTGTCAGCACCACCTTGGCATGAGGCGTGATCCGCTGGTGACCGACCATGCCCAGTTCTGGGCGCTGGGCAACACACCATTTGAGCGCGACATGCTCTATCGGAGCTTGCTGGAGGAGGGCGACAGTGAGGCAGAGCGACGGCAATTGGTGGACTCGGCGTTGAAGGGCTGGCCGCTGGGTTCCGCCGAGTTCCTCCAGAAACTGAGCGAGCAGACGCAACGGCCGGTGGTGCCTAGACCACGCGGCCGGCCGGCAAAGCTCAAGGTGACATGACTATGTCCCTAATTAATTGTGCACCATAAATTCCTGCTCTTATAAACACACTCTGACCCCGTTTAATCAGGCTTGTTGATTTTGCTGCAGCGCATTAATCTTGCGGCCATTCCCGATTTGTCAGATGTGGAGGCCAGCCATGGCAGCAGTAAACGGTGAGCAACTGAGCGCAGGCGCGCAGGAAATCCAGGCCCTGGCCGAGCAGGGGCTGTATCGCCCTGCCAACGAGAAAGACGCCTGCGGCCTTGGCTTCGTGGCCCATATCAAGGGCCAGAAGGCGCACATGATCGTGCAGCAGGGCCTGAAGATTCTGGAGAACCTGGATCACCGCGGCGCCGTGGGCGCCGACAAACTGATGGGCGATGGGGCAGGCATCCTGATCCAGATTCCGCATGAGTTCTACCGCGAGGAAATGGCCAATCAGGGCGTCAACCTGCCTCCGCCCGGGGAATATGGCGTGGGCATGATCTTCCTGCCCAAGGAACATGCCTCGCGCCTGGCCTGCGAGCAGGAGCTGGCGCGCGCCATCAAGGCCGAGGGTCAGGTCTTGCTGGGCTGGCGCGATGTGCCGGTGGATGCCGAACTGCCGATGTCGCCGACGGTGCGCGAGAAGGAGCCCATCATCCGCCAGGTCTTCATCGGCAGGGGTCCGGACATCATCGTGCCCGATGCGCTGGAACGTAAGCTCTACGTCATCCGCAAGACCGCCTCCAGCGCCATCCAGGCGCTGAAGCTGACGCACAGCCGCGAGTACTACGTGCCCAGCATGAGCTGCCGCACCGTGATCTACAAGGGCCTGCTGCTGGCCGACCAGGTGGGCAAGTATTACAAGGACCTGAGCGACCCGCGCACGGTGTCGGCGATCGCCCTGGTGCACCAGCGCTTCTCCACCAACACCTTCCCCGAATGGCCGCTGGCCCACCCCTACCGCATGGTGGCGCACAACGGCGAGATCAACACCGTCAAGGGCAACTTCAACTGGATGCGCGCCCGCGAGGGCGTGATGAAGTCGCCGGTGCTGGGCGAGGACCTGAAGAAGCTCTATCCGATCAGCTTCGAGCATCAGAGCGACACCGCCACCTTCGACAACGCCATCGAGCTGCTGACCATGTCGGGCTACCCGCTGGCCCATGCCGCCATGATGATGATCCCGGAAGCCTGGGAGCAGCATGAGCTGATGGACGAGCGCCGCCGCGCCTTCTACGAGTACCACGCCGCCATGATGGAACCCTGGGACGGCCCGGCCGCCATGGTGTTCACCGATGGCCGCCAGGTGTGCGCCGCGCTGGACAGAAATGGCTTGCGGCCCGCGCGCTATGTGGTCACCGACGACGACCTGGTGGTGCTGGCCTCCGAATCCGGCGTGCTGCCCATTCCCGAAAGCAAGATCGTCAAGAAGTGGCGCCTGCAGCCCGGCAAGATGTTCCTGATCGATCTGGAGCAGGGCCGCATCGTCGACGACGAGGAACTGAAAAACCAGTTCGCCAATGCGCGCCCCTATCGCCAGTGGATCGAGAACGTGCGCGTTCGCCTCGACGACATCGAGGTGGACGAGCTCAAGCCGGCCAGCTTCGAGACCTCGCTGCTGGACCGCCAGCAGGCCTTTGGCTACACCCAGGAGGACATCAAGTTCCTGATGGCGCCGATGGCCACGAATGGCGAAGAGGGCACCGGCTCGATGGGCAATGACTCGCCCCTGGCCGTGCTCTCCAGCAAGGACAAGCCGCTCTACAACTACTTCAAGCAGTTGTTCGCCCAGGTGACGAATCCGCCGATCGACCCTATCCGCGAAAACATCGTGATGTCGTTGAACAGCTTTGTGGGCCCCAAGCCCAATCTGCTGGACATCAACGCGGTGAACCCGCCGATGCGCCTGGAGGTCTCGCAGCCCGTCCTGGACTTCAAGGACATGGCGCGGCTGCGCGGCATCGAAGCGCGTACCAATGGCAAGTTCAAGCCCTATGAGCTGGACATCACCTACCCGCTGGCCTGGGGCCACGAGGGCGTGGAAGCGCAACTGGCCTCGCTGTGCGCGGAAACCGTGGATGCCATCAAGAGCGGCCACAACATCCTCATCATCACCGACCGGCACCTGAGCGCGTCACGCGTGGCCATTCCCGCGCTCTTGGCGCTCTCCGCCGTGCACCACCATCTGGTGCGCGAGGGCCTGCGTACCACCGCCGGCCTGGTGGTTGAGACGGCAAGTGCCCGCGAGGTGCATCACTTTGCGGTGCTGGCGGGCTTTGGCGCCGAGGCCGTGCACCCCTATCTGGCGCTGGAAACCCTGGTGGCCATGCATGCCGAGCTGCCGGGCAATCTCTCGGCCGAGAAGGCCATCTACAACTACATCAAGGCGCTGGGCAAGGGTCTCTCCAAGATCATGTCCAAGATGGGCATCTCGACCTATATGTCCTACTGCGGCGCGCAGATCTTCGAGGCCATTGGCCTGAAGGCGGACTTCGTCGAGAAGTACTTCCGCGGCACGCCTACCCAGGTGGGCGGCATCGGCGTGTTCGAGGTGGCGGAGGAAGCCATCCGCCTGCATCGCGCCGCCTTTGGGGATGACCCGGTGCTGGAGAATATGCTGGAAGCCGGTGGCGAGTATGCCTGGCGCGCGCGCGGCGAAGAGCATATGTGGACGCCGGACGTGATCGCCAAGCTGCAGCACAGCACGCGCTCGGGCAAGTTCGAGACCTACAAGGAATACGCCCAGCTGGTGAACGACCAGAGCAAGCGCCATATGACGCTGCGCGGCCTGTTCGAGTTCAAGATCGACCCCAGCAAGGCGATTCCGCTCGAAGAGGTGGAGCCGGCGGCCGAGATCGTCAAGCGCTTCGCCACCGGCGCGATGTCGCTGGGCTCGATCAGCACCGAGGCTCATGCCACGCTGGCCGTGGCGATGAACCGCATCGGCGGCAAGAGCAACACCGGCGAAGGTGGCGAGGACCCGGCGCGTTATCGCAATGAGCTCAAGGGTATCCCCATCAACGCCGGCACCAAGATCAGCGATGTGGTCGGTTCCAAGGTGATTGCGGTCGACTACGAGTTGAAGCAAGGCGACTCGCTGCGCTCCAAGATCAAGCAGGTGGCCTCGGGCCGCTTTGGCGTGACCACCGAGTACCTGGTGTCGGCCGATCAGATCCAGATCAAGATGGCGCAGGGCGCCAAGCCTGGCGAGGGCGGCCAGCTGCCGGGCGGCAAGGTGTCCGACTACATCGGCTTCCTGCGCTACTCGGTGCCGGGTGTGGGCCTGATCTCGCCGCCGCCGCACCACGACATCTATTCGATCGAGGATCTGGCACAGCTGATCCACGACCTGAAGAACGTCAATCCGCGCGCCGATGTGTCGGTCAAGCTGGTCTCCGAAGTGGGCGTGGGCACCATCGCCGCCGGCGTGGCCAAGGCCAAGGCCGACCATCTGGTGATCGCCGGCCACGATGGCGGCACGGGCGCCTCGCCCTGGTCCTCCATCAAGCACGCCGGTACGCCCTGGGAGCTCGGCCTGGCTGAGGCCCAGCAGACCTTGGTGCTGAACCGCCTGCGCGGCCGCGTGCGCGTGCAGGCCGACGGCCAGATGAAGACCGGCCGCGACGTCGTGATCGGCGCCTTGCTCGGTGCCGATGAATTCGGCTTCGCCACCGCGCCGCTGGTGGTGGAGGGCTGCATCATGATGCGCAAGTGCCATCTCAACACCTGCCCGGTGGGGGTGGCCACGCAAGACCCGCTTCTCCGTGCCAAGTTCTCCGGCAAGCCCGAGCATGTGGTGAACTACTTCTTCTTCGTTGCCGAGGAAGCGCGCCAGATCATGGCTCAGCTGGGCATGCGCAAGTTCGAGGAGCTGGTGGGCCGCAGCGATCTGCTGGATACCAAGAAGGGCATCAGCCATTGGAAGGCCAAGGGCCTGGACTTCAGCCGCGTGTTCCATCGCCCGGCGGTGCCGGCCGAGGTGGCGCGCACCCATGTGGATGTGCAGGACCATGGCCTGGACCGCGCGCTGGACGTCAAGCTGATCGAGAAATGCCTGCCCGCCTTCGAGCGTGGCGAGAAGGTGCAGTTCATGCAGCAGGTCAGCAATGTGCGCCGCACGGTGGGCGCCATGCTGTCGGGCGAGCTGATCCGCCGCCTGCCCGAGGGCCTGCCCGACCAAAGCGTGTTCATCCAGATGGAGGGCACCGGCGGGCAGAGCTTCGGCGCCTTCTTGGCTCAGGGCATCACGCTTTACTTGATCGGCGATGCCAACGACTACACCGGCAAGGGCCTCTCCGGCGGCCGCGTGGTGGTGCGTCCCTCGATCGACTTCCGTGGCGACGCCACCAAGAACATCATTGTCGGCAACACCGTGCTCTACGGCGCGACGCGCGGCGAGGCCTTCTTCCGCGGCGTGGCGGGCGAGCGCTTTGCGGTGCGCCTGTCGGGCGCCTCGGCGGTTGTGGAGGGCACCGGTGACCACGGTTGCGAATACATGACCGGTGGCACCGTGGTGGTGCTGGGCAAGACCGGCCGCAACTTCGCCGCCGGCATGAGCGGTGGCATCGCCTACGTGTACGACGAGGACGGCCAGTTTGCCAAGCGCTGCAACACCAGCATGGTGGCGCTGGACAAGCTGCTGCCATCCGATGAGCAGGAGCGCAGCGTGGATCCGGCGCTGTGGCACCAGCTGGCCGGCGCAGAGGCGCAGACTGATGAGGCCATCCTGAAGAAGCTGATCGAGGACCACCACCGCTGGACCGGCAGCCAGCGCGCCCGCGACATCCTCGACCACTGGGCCGATTCGCGCAGCAAGTTCGTCAAGGTCTTCCCGCATGAGTACCGGCGCGCGCTGGGCGAGCAGCACGCCGCCAAGGAAGCCGCCGACACCATCGCTCAGGCCAAGGCCACCGCACCCGCTGCCAGCCCCGTCAAGGCCTAAGAGAACTCAGGAATCATCATCATGGGAAAAGTCACCGGTTTCATGGAGTACGAGCGCCTGGAAGAGGGCTACGAGCCCGTCGCCACGCGTCTGAAGAACTACAAGGAATTTGTCATCGGCCTGAATGCCGACCAGGCCAAGATACAGAGCGCACGCTGCATGGATTGCGGCACGCCCTTCTGCAACAACGGCTGCCCGGTCAACAACATCATTCCGGACTTCAACGACCTGGTTTACCGAGGCGACTGGAAGAATGCGGTGGCCGTGCTGCATTCGACCAACAACTTTCCCGAGTTCACGGGCCGCATCTGCCCCGCGCCCTGTGAGGCTGCCTGCACCTTGAACGTGAATGACGACGCGGTGGGCATCAAGTCCATCGAGCACGCCATCATCGACCGCGCCTGGGCCGAGGGCTGGGTCAAGCCCCAGCTGCCCAGGCGCAAGACCGGCAAGACCGTGGCGGTGGTAGGCGCTGGCCCGGCCGGCCTGGCGGCGGCGCAGCAGCTGGCACGCGCCGGCCACAGCGTCACCGTGTTCGAGAAAAACGATCGCGTGGGCGGACTGCTGCGCTACGGCATCCCCGACTTCAAGATGGAGAAGTCGCACATCGACCGCCGCGTCGAGCAGATGCAGGCCGAGGGCGTGGAGTTTCGCACCGGCGTGCTGGTCGGCCAGTTGCCCGAGGACAGCAAGGTCACCAACTGGGCCAAGCAAAGCATTTCGCCCGAAGAGCTCAAGACCCAATTCGACGCCGTGCTGCTGAGCGGCGGTGCCGAGCAGTCGCGCGACCTGCCAGTGCCCGGCCGCGATCTGTCCGGCATCCATTTCGCGATGGAGTTCCTGCCGCAGCAGAACAAGATCAACGCGGGCGACAAGCTCAAAGGTCAGCTGCGCGCCGATGGCAAGCATGTGATCGTGATCGGCGGCGGCGACACCGGCAGCGATTGCGTCGGCACCAGCAACCGCCATGGCGCCAAGAGCGTGACCCAGTTTGAGCTGCTGCCGCAGCCACCCGAGGTCGAGGACCGGCCGCTGACCTGGCCCTACTGGCCGATCAAGCTGCGCACCTCCAGCAGCCATGAGGAGGGTTGCGAGCGCGAATTCGCCATCGCCACCAAGGAGTTCCTTGGCGAGAAGGGCAAGGTCACCGGCGTGAAGACGGTGCGGGTCGAATGGCAGGGCAGCAAGATGATCGAAGTGCCCGGCTCCGAACAGGTTCTGAAGGCCGACCTCGTGCTGCTGGCGATGGGCTTTGTGGCCCCGGTGGCGACGGTATTGGACGGCTTCGGTGTGGGCAAGGATGCGCGCGGCAATGCCAAGGCAACGGTCGACTTCGCCGGTGGCTACCAGACCAATGTGCCCAAGGTGTTCGCCGCCGGTGACATGCGCCGCGGCCAATCGCTGGTGGTCTGGGCGATCCGCGAAGGCCGCCAGGCGGCGCGCGCGGTGGATGAGTTCCTGATGGGTGCCAGCGACTTGCCGCGCTGAGCACTAGGGGCAAGCACCATCAAAGAAGCCACCTTCGGGTGGCTTTTTCATTGCTTCAGCGCCGGGCGGCGGGCGCGAAGATGCGCGGTCACCCTTGACTTGTTAGCAGTCTGTTACGCCTGGCCGCCACTCGTCGCAGGGGCCGTCCCGCTTGTCTCGACTGCTAGACGAAGTGTGAACTTTGGCACGACCCTGAGATCGCATGCTGCCCACAATGGCCTCCATAGCAACATGCCATGCAAGCAAGGCAAGCGGCAAAGCCTGTACCCACGCACGGAACCAACACCATGACGATCAAGCCTTCACTTTGCATCCAGCAACGCTGCCTTCGGCTTCCGGCGCGCGGCTTCACGCTCATCGAGGTGATGATCGTGGTGGCCATCGTCGCCATTCTGGCTGCGGTTGCCTTGCCAAGCTATCGAAGCTACGTGCGCCGTGGACAGTTGCCGGAGTCCATGACCGGCCTATCGGACTTCAGAATCAAGATGGAGCAGTTCTATCAGGACAACCGGAATTACGGCACCGCAGCCTGCGCGGATGGTGCGAACTCGCCACCCTGGGCTAGTTTCACACCTATCGGTGCTCAGCACTTCGGTTTCAAATGCGTACTGACCGACAACGGGCAGGGCTATTTGATCACGGCCACCGGCAACGCAGGCCAGACAGTGGGCTATAGCTACAGCCTGGACCAGAACAACAACAGGGTCACCATTACCTTTGAAGGCAACAAGGTGGACAAGGCCTGCTGGGTGATGCGCGGGGACGAGTGCTGATGGCTACGCCCAAACGCCGTGATGCTTGCGCGCTTCGCAGGCGCGGTGTGACTCTGATTGAATTGATGGTGGCGCTCAGCATACTTGGCATAACGCTATACATGATGCTGCCGGAGGTGACGAATTGGGTGCGCGGCATATCGGTGCGTAACTCTGGCGAGTCCATCAAGGCCGGCATTGAGCGTGCGCGCATGGAGGCGCTGCGCCGCAATACCAGCATGAGCCTCTGGCTGGTCACGGACCCGACCGGAAAGAACCTGACGAACGCCTGTGCGCTCGACAGTAACGGCACCTCCTGGGTGGTGAGTGGCATGGATCCGGGTGGCAAATGTGCGGCATCGCCCTCGGCGACCGCACTGCCGCTTCTGGTAGAGCGCTGGGCATCTTCCGACGGGGCGAACGCGGTCAAGGTGTCCGCCACTGATGCAAACGGCGATGCCGCCGACCACGTCAGCTTCACCAGCCTGGGACAGGTTTCACCCGCACCGGGTTCGGCTACTCGCATCGATATCGAGCATGCGAAGGGTGGGCGCTCTTTGCGCGTCACCATTGATGTAGGCGGCGCGGTGCGCTTGTGTGATCCGGGTGTGGGCGCTGACGACCCGCGCCGGTGCTGAAGGAGTGTCTATGAGATGCCTAGATCGACACCCTTGCTGGCCCAAGCCGCGCAACCAGGTTCGCGGCATTGCGATCCTGGAGGCCATGGTCGGCATCCTTATCTTCGCGTTTGGCGTGCTCGGCATCGTTGGATTGCAGGCCAATATGACCAAGGCGCAGGCCAATACCAAGTACCGTGCAGAGGCGGCAAATCTCGCTTACGAGTTGGTGGGCCGCATGTGGGCTGATGCGCCAGCCAACCTCTCCTCCTACACGACGGCGAAATGCGCAGACAACGTGAGCTGCGCTGACTGGGATGCGAAGCTCAAGGGGTTCCTACCCAGCGCGGAAAAGACCTTGGAGTGGGATGGCGTAAACAGCGAGATCCGGATCCTGATCACGTGGACTCGCCCAGGCGAAGGTAGTAGTCGATTTGAGATGCGGGCCACGGTGGCACCGGACGGAGGGGCGTGATGAGCTGCAGGCATGGACTCATTCGGGCTTCCGCACAGCGTTGCCAACAAGGTTTCACCCTGCTGGAGTTGATGGTTGGTGTGCTGATCGGCTTGCTCTGCACGCTGGTGATCGCCACTGTGCTGAGTGCTGCCGAAGGGCAGCGACGTGGCACGACCGAGGGGGGGGATGCCCTTGTCAGCGGGCAACTGGCGCTTTACGCCCTGCAGCGCGACGTTGCGATTGCCGGGTACGGCTATGCCAGCGAGGCCTCCGCTGTGGGTTGCACGCTGGATGCGCGCTTCAACGGCGCAGTGACTGCTGCGTTGCCGCCGGTGTTGGCACCAGTCATCATTACGGCAGGCGGGCCAGGCGTGAGCGATCAAATTCGGGTGGTGGCAAGCTCCAAACTTGTCCAGGCAAACGGCGGCGCCAACCAGATCGGCTATTCGGTCCCGATGCGCACCATCGCGCCTCAGTACGCGGCGGGAGCCGTGGCCTACCCCGTCAAGTCGTCGATGGGAACGCTGGCGGGCGACTTGATTGTGGCCGTTGCCAATGCGGGCCTGAATTGCCAACTGTTCCAGGCCACCGGCGTGACTGCGCAAACTGTGCAGCGCGCCAATGGCGCGCCCTGGAACTCGGCTGGCTTCCCAACTCTAACGACCCAGGAGCCCTGCATACCGCCGGTGCCCGTTACTCCCGGCTCCTGCGCGCCCGCCAATGCGACCGGCAGCTTCTTGGTCAATATGGGGCAATTCATCGATCGCATTTACACGGCCGATGCCAACCAACGCCTGACCTTGAGCCAACTGAACGCGCAAAACATGACACGCACGGTGACCGAATTGCAGGGCGGTATCGTGATGCTGAAGGCCTTCTATGGCAAGGACACCGATGCTGATGGTGCGGTGGACACCTATGACACCGTGTTGCCCACCAACCAGGCCGAATGGCTGCAGGTCATTTCTATCCGCATGGCCGTGGTGGCGCGCAGTGCCCAGTATGAACGCGAAGAGGTTAGCAAGACCGATCCCAGCTGGGACGTCGGAGCCTCGGGTGCCGTGGTTGGCGCAAAGCCTTGCGGCACTAGCCGGTGCATCGTGCTAAGCGTGGATGCGGACCCGGATTGGAAACATTACCGCTATCGCGTGTTCGATACCTTGGTGCCACTGCGCAATCAGCGCTGGAAATCGCGACTCCCGGTAGCCAGTTGATGTAGCGCCACAGAACAGATGAACAAGGACTCAAACATGTCGAAGCGGCTGCTTCTACACGCGCAACGCGGCGTGACGCTTGTTTTCGCGATGCTTGCACTGGTGGCGCTGACGCTTGGGGCCGTGGCCCTGATACGTTCAGTCGATACAAGTGTGTTGGCCCTGGGCAACCTGGCCTTCAAACAATCGGGCTTGACCTCGGGCGGGCGGGTTGCGCAGACGGCGCTGAATTGGGTCAGGGATCAACTGGCCGTTAATGACGGCGCTACTCTGCAAGCGGATATCCCTGCTTCGGGCTATTACGCGACCAGCCTGGATACCTTGGATCCGACCGCGGCCGCGGCTAGCAGCGCGAATGTGCAGGCTCTGGTGGACTGGGACGGCAATGGCTGCCTGGTGGCGGGGCAAAACGTCAATCCGCCTGCTTGCATTCAGCCCTCTGCCGCCACCAAGGTGGGCGAGGACTCGGTTCGCTATGTGATTACACGCCTGTGCCGAGCCGCCGGGCCGGTGGACGACAACGGCGGATGCGCGAGGCCGCCGCTGCCTGACAGTGTGGAAGGTGCCAACAAGGGCATCAATAACTGCCTTGAAGATTGCCTGGACGCAGACCTGGCGCCTGCCACCATGTATAGGGTGATCACGCGAACCTTGGGCCCCAAAGGCACCACGACGTTTACCGAGACCCTTGCGCATTTTTGAGCCTGGGCCTCACGGCGATAGATAGCTCGGACGAACGGTTCTGAAGATTGGAGTCACCATGATTGCCGACCCAAAGACGATGACACGCTGGATGGCGCAGGCAGGTCTTGCATTGCTCGCGAGCACGGGCCTGCACGCCGCAACCACGAACATTTCACAGACGCCTCTCGTGACAGCCTCTGGAGCGCCTGTTAAGCCCAATCTCATGTTTAACCTGGACGATTCGGGCAGCATGAGTGATACCTACCTGCCCGAAGCAGCGAATGGTTCTGGCTACTCGCTTCCGGCCGCGCAATGCAATGGTCTGGCATTTGATCCGGCGTCGAGTTATCCGCCGGCTCTTCAGGCCGATGGTGTAACGACCGACGGCAACGCCGCGCCTTCGACGGCATACACCAAGGTGAGCGGACTAAGTGGCACGGAACGAAGCTTGAGTCCCAGCAGCTTTGCCATCATCAGCTCAGGCGCGTTGCCCACTGTCAAACCGCAGGGCGGTACACCCTCTAGCAGCTGGTACACAGTTGGGAAGTCAGTAACTGTGTACGACTCGGGCGATGCAAATCGGTGGATGACCGGCACCGTAACTAGTTGGGACAAGAATACGCGGGAGCTTGTCATCAACATCACGTTCGCGTCCGTAACTGGCACTCTCAGCAATGCGGTGGTGCGCAGTGGCGCACCGACGCCAGCGTATTACACCTATGGCGGCACGCAACCCAAACTTGGCTATGCCTACGACGGCTCAGGGGGTGTCGTGAGCAACACGTTTTACAACGAATGCTTCAGTGCCGTCGGCAGCAGCCCCGGATCAACGGTTTTCACGCCGGTCTACCTTGCTGCCAGCAGCAACGCCAGCTTGCTGCAATCGTATGCAAACTGGCTGAAGTACTACCGCACCCGCATGGACATGATGAAGACTGTAGTGAGCTACGCGTTCAAGGATATTGACGACAAGTTTCGCGTGGGCTTCACCCTTATCAACAACAAGAAGGCTGACGAAACACTGGATGCCGGTGGCAACATCACCGACATGGGTTTCTTGCATGTGAGGGATTTTGACGGCAATCAAAAGGTAAAGTTTTATGCAGCCTTGAAGGCGACCACCCCGGGGCCGTCTACGCCTTTGCGTGGTGCGATTGCCAAAGTAGGGCAGTACTTCGCGCGTAAGGCTCCAGGGCAGAGTTCCAGCGCAGCGAAGGATCCGATCCAGTATTCCTGCCAGAAGAACTTCACCATTCTCGCCACCGATGGTGCATGGAACACAGGCAGCGAGTCGACTAACGCGCCGAAGTACGGCCCCTATAAGCTGGACAACAGCACCTCGGTGGGGCAGCAAGATGGCACAGCTGCCCGTCCGATGACGGACGCCAATGGTTCCTCTGATTCGCTGGCCGATGTGGCTATGTATTACTACAACACCGACTTGCGCGACAAAGATTCGCTGGACAATTGTGCCGGTGCGATCGCAGGTGTGGACGTGTGCGAGAACAATGTGGTGGGTCTTGGTGACGACACCGCCACCTGGCAACATCTGAGTACCTACACGATGAGCCTGGGTCAGAGCGGCACGCTCAAGTACGCACAGAACTACAAGACACAGACCTCCGGCGACTTCTACGACATCAAGCAGGGCACCAAGAACTGGCCCGCTGCGTCTAGCGGCAGTGGCAGCGCCATCAAGATGGACGACCTCTGGCATGCGGCGGTCAATGGGCGCGGCACTTTCTTCAATGTTTCGGATCCCACGGCCGTTGCCTTGGGTCTTAAAACGGCGTTGTCCGCGATCCAGCAGATCACCGCGTCCGGCTCCGCGGCCGCGACCAGCACGCTCAAGCCCGTACCCGGTGACAATCAAGTATTTGTTGCCAAGTACACCTCGTCGGCATGGACTGGCGATCTGTGTGCCTACCGCCTCGACACGGAAACCGGCAATCCGCTCATGACCACCGGCGACTGCGTCAAGGACAATCCGGACTGGAGTGCTGCCAGTCGTTTGAAAGTCAATGCGAACCGCAAAATCTACTACGCAGGGGCCGGCAAGACGCTGCGAGAGTTCACCTATGCCAACCTGACAGCGGACGGATTGAGCGCCCTCGTAGACAACAAGTGTGGGCAGCTGTCGCAGTGCGCAATCCTGTCCGGCGCTGACAAGACGAGTGCTAACAGTGGCAGCAATCTGGTCAGTTACCTGCGCGGCGCCGAGCTGAGCTACTTCCGGTCACGAGCGGCCATGCTCGGCGACATCGTTGGCTCCGCTCCCTTCTTCGTTGGCGCGTCCAAGAGTTCGATGACCGATGATGGCTATCTGAACTACAAGAATACCCAGGTCAATCGCAAGGGAGTGGTGTATGTCGGCTCGAACGACGGCATGCTCCATGCTTTCGACGCGTCCACAGGCGACGAACTCTGGGCCTTTATCCCAACCGCGGTGCGCAGCGACATCTACAAGCTGGCCGACATGAGCTTTACTACGGACCATCGCTACTTTGTGGATGGCTCCCCGGTGGTGGCTGACGTCAGTGCGGCCGGAAGCTGGCGCACCATCATGGTGTTCGGTTTGGGGGCCGGTGGCAAGAGCTACATCGCCATGGATGTGACTAGTCCCAGCAGTCCGCAGCTGTTGTGGGAATTCACTGACGCCAATCTGGGCTACACCGTCGCCAAGCCCTTGATCGTGAAGCGTAAGACGGGCGAGTGGGTGGTGGTGGTCCCGTCTGGATACAACAACATTGGAGATGGCAAGGGTCACATGTTTGTGCTGAGTGCAGTGAGCGGCCAATTGCTTGCGGACCTCTCCACATCTGCAGGCGACACCGACACGCCGAGCGGACTTGGGCCTATTCGCGCATGGGGTGACAAGAACAATGACTACACGGCGTCTCGCTACTACGCGGGCGACCTGCTCGGCAATGTCTGGCGTTTTGATCTGGACGGACTGGTGGACCCAAAGCACAGTGCCATGTTGCTGGCTCAGCTGAAGGTGGGCTCGACGCCGCAGCCGATCACTACCGCCCCTGAGCTGGCCCTGGTGGATCAAAAGGGCTTCACTACGCCGGCTGTATTCGTCGGCACGGGCATGATGCTCGGACTTCCCGATCTGAGCAGCACGGCTCAGCAAACAATCTACGGCATTAAGGACACCCTGGCCGCTACAGGTTTAGGCGATGTGCGCGGATCAGGGAAATTGGTGAAGCAGGCGCTGAGTACCAGCGGCACGGTACGGAAAGCAGAGAGCAATCCGGTGGATTGGAGCGCCAAGAACGGCTGGTACGTGGACCTCCCAGATGCGGGCGAACGCATCAATGTGGGCATGCAGATGAGTGGGAGCACCTTGCTGGCGGCATCCAATGTGCCGCAAAGTGTTGCTTCCTGTTCCGCGGGGGGCGGCTATTCGTGGCTGTATTACTTGAATATCGCCACTGGTTCGAACACGGGAACCGACGTAGCCACCAAGGTGGCTGACTCGATGATCGTGGGTTTCACGAAGACATCTAAGGGAGTACTTGTGCAGAGGTCAACCAAGCCCCTGGAGAACAAGAAGGTCCCACAGAACAAGATCTATCTGAAGAAGGCCAACAAGACCAGCTGGCGCGAGCTGGCCGGCTGATCGGCGGCGGTTCGTCGGGGCGGCAGCCGCGGCGAACCGCCAAGGGGTGCCTCAAGCCAGGGATGAGTGTTTCCCCTATGATGTGCCCTTTTGCAAGCGGGGCAGGCCCGCGCCAAGAGGCTCATGCCCCCTTTCCCCTCCCAGACGCCAGGCCCGGAAGAATCGCTGATCGAGTTGCGCGACGTCAGCTTCGGCTATGACGCCAGCCGGTTGATCCTCTCCAATCTGTCGCTCAAGTTCCCGCGCGGCAAGGTCACGGCCATCCTGGGCGGGTCGGGTTGCGGCAAGACGACCTTGATGCGCTTGATCGGCGGCGTGCATGCCGCCAACAGCGGCAGCGTGCTGTTTGACGGCGAACTGATCAATGTGCGCGACAAGGCGCAGCTGTTTCGCTTGCGCCGTCGGCTGGGCATGCTGTTCCAGTTCGGCGCCCTGTTCACCGACCTGTCGGTGTTCGAGAACGTCGCCTTTCCCTTGCGCGAGCACACGCGCCTGGCCGAGCCCATGATCCGCGATCTGGTGCTGATGAAGCTCAACGCGGTGGGCCTGCGCGGCGCCGCCGGGCTGAAGATCTCGGAGGTGTCCGGCGGCATGGCGCGGCGCGTGGCGCTGGCGCGCGCCATCGTGCTGGACCCCGATCTCATCATGTATGACGAGCCCTTCGCCGGGCTGGACCTGATCAGCATGGGCGTGACCGCCAAGCTGATTCGCACCCTCAACGACGTGACCGGCTGCACCTCGCTGGTGGTCAGCCACGACGTGCCGGAGTGCATGGCCATCAGCGACTATGTGGTGCTGCTGGCCACCGGCGGGCGCATCGTCGCCCACGGCACGCCGGCTGAACTGATGGCCTCCACCGACCCGGAGACGCGCCAGTTCGTGCGCGGCGAGCCCGATGGCCCGGTGAAGTTCCACTATCCGGCGCCGGACATCGCCGTCGATTTCGGGAGCGCCGCATGATGGCAGCGAACTGGCTGGCCCGACTGGGTGCGATCGCGCTGGAGCAGTTCCGCGGCTGGGGCCACGCGGCCTTTTTCCTGGCCGAATTGTTGACCTCGCTGCCCGCCGCGCTGCGGCGCCTGTGGCTGGTGGTGGCACAGGTGCATGCGATCGGCAACCGCTCCCTCGTCATCATCATGGCATCCGGCCTGGCCGTGGGCTTTGTGCTGGCGCTGCAGATGTATTACGCGCTGGTGACCTATGGAGCGGCCGAGAGCCTGGGCCTGATCGTCAACCTGGCCCTGGTGCGCGAGCTGGGGCCGGTTGTGACGGGGCTGCTGTTCGCTGGCCGGGCGGGCACCTCGCTCACCGCCGAGATCGGCCTGATGAAGGCGGGCGAGCAACTTGCCGCCATGGAGCTGATGGCCATCGACACCAAGGAGCGCGTGCTGGCGCCGCGCTTGATCGGCGGCATCCTGTCCATGCCCATACTCGCCATCCTGTTTTCGGCCATCGGCATCCTGGGTGCCTATGTGGTGGCGGTGCTGCTGATAGGGGTGGACGCAGGCAACTTCTGGTCCATCATGCAGACGCAGGTGGATGTCTGGCGTGATGTGGGCAATGGCTTGGTGAAGGCCAGCGTGTTCGGGGCGATCTGCACCTATGTGGCGCTCTACCAGGGCCATGAAACTGAGGCCACCCCCGAGGGGGTCGCCTATGCCACCACACGCACGGTGGTGATCTCCTCGCTCTGGATTCTGGGCATGGATTTCATCCTCACCGCATTGATGTTTTCGACGCCGTGAGCACGGCGTCGCGCAAGGGAGTATTTGGGAATGGGTAAAAAAGGTATCGAGACCATGGTCGGTCTGTTCGTGCTGCTGGGCATGCTGGGGCTGGTGTTCCTGGCCCTGAAGGCGGCCAACCTGGGCAGCGTGAGCGGTGGTGACACCTATACGGTGCAGGCCCGTTTCGACAATATCGGCGGCCTGAAGGTGCGCGCACCGGTACGCTCGGCGGGCGTGACGGTGGGGCGCGTGACCGCCATCGAACTCGACGCCAAGACCTATCTGGGCGTGGTGCGCATGGAGGTGCAGCGCGCCTACCAGTTCCCCAAGGATTCATCGGCCAAGATCCTGACCGCCGGCCTGCTGGGCGACCAATACGTGGGCCTGGAGCCGGGCGCGGACGAGAAGGTGCTGGCCGCCGGCGACGTCATCAAGCAGACCCAGTCCGCCGTGGTGCTGGAGAACCTGATTGGCCAGTTCCTCTACAACAAGGCCGCCGACAGCGGCACGGCCGGAGCCAAGCCATGAGCGCTTCAGCATCCGGCTCGGGCGGCGCCTGGCGCCGCGTGCTGGGCATGGCCCTGCTGCTGCTCGCGGTGAGCCTGTCGGGCTGCGCCACGCTGCGCGGCAAGGGGCCTCAGGGTCAGCGCCTGGACCCCTGGGAGAGCTGGAACCGCAAGGTCTTCAGCTTCAACGAGAGCCTGGATGCCCATGTGCTCAAGCCGGTGGCCACCGCCTATAGCGAACTGGTGCCTGCGCCAGCGCGCCTGGCCGTGGACAACTTCTTCGGCAATATCTCCGACGCTTGGTCGGCGGTGAACCTGATGCTGCAGGGGCGCTTCAAGGCCGGCGTGCAGCAGACCATGCGCGTGGCGGTCAATACGACCCTGGGTATCGGGGGCCTGATCGACATTGCCGGCGAGACCGGCCTGGAACGCAATACCGAAGACCTGGGCAAGACCTTCGGGCGCTGGGGTTTTGGCACCGGCGCCTATATTGTGTGGCCCTTGCTGGGGCCTTCATCGGTGCGCGACTCTCTCGCATTCCCGCTCGACAAGGTGGCCTCGCCGGCCTACCTGTTCCACGAGGGGCGCAGCAAGGTGGCGATTTACAGCATCCAGACCATCAATGCACGCGCCAACTTCCTGCGTGCGGGAGAAATGCTGGATGGCATCGCGCTCGACAAATACACCTTCATCCGCGACGCCTACCTGCAGCGCCGCGGCAGTATCGAGGACGACGACGCCTACGAGGTGCTGGCGCCCGAACCCGCGCCCGTCGTCAACCCGCAGGCCGACAAGTGAACCAAACAGGCCGCCGCTGCGTTGAGCAGGGCGTCGCCTGCTGAACCGCAAAGGGAACAAGAAATGACCATCACGAAACGACTGCTGCTGCGTGCCCTGCTGAGCCTGGGCATGGCCGCGCCGCTGCTGGCACAGGCCGTCGACAACAGTGCGCCCGATCTGCTGATCCGCCAGCTCTCGCTGGAAACCATCGAGACCGTCAAGGCCGACAAGGCCATCCAGGGCGGCGATGTGCAGAAGGTGATCAGCCTGGTGGACAGCAAGGTGATGCCGCATGTGAACTTCCAGCGCATGACCGCCTCGGCGGTGGGACGCTTCTGGCGCCAGGCCACGCCCGACCAGCAGAAACGCCTGCAGGACGAGTTCAAGACCCTGCTGGTCCGCACCTATGCCGGTGCGCTGACGCAGGTGAAGGACCAATCGGTGGCGCTCAAGCCGCTGCGCGCCAGCGCGGACGACGCCGAGGTGGTGGTGCGCACCGAGATCCGCGGCAAGGGCGACCCGATCCAACTGGACTACCGCCTGGAAAAGACGCCCAAGGGCTGGCAGATCTATGACGTGAATGTGCTGGGCATCTGGCTGGCCGACCAATACCGCAACAGCTTCGCGCAGGAGATCGGTGCCAACGGCATCGACGGCCTGATCAAGGCCCTGGCCGATCGCAATGCCAAGGCGGCGGCCCCCGCCACGGCCAAGACCTGACGCATGCCGGACACCATGCTGAAACTGCCGGCGCGCGTGCGCCTGCAAGAGTTGCCCGATGTCTGGCGTGAACTGGAGGCTGCGCTGCGTGCCGAACAGGCCCAGGTGCGCCAGGCGGCGGGCAATTCGGTGCGCCTGAACCTGGCCGCCTTGCATGACTTCGACTCGGCCGCGCTAACCCTGCTGCTGAGCGCCATGCGCCTGCTGAAGCAGCAGGGCCTGAGCCTGGAACTGAGCGCGGCGCCGAACAAGCTGCGCGAGCTGGCGCGCGTCTATGGCGTGGCCAGCCTGCTGTGGGCCGACGAGCCCCCGGCGGCTGCCTAGGCAGGCCGCTATGCGGCGTAGCGCTTGCTGCGCAGATTGCGCTTGATCTCCTGCAGCATGGGTCGCAGGTTCTGGCCCAGGCGCAGGGCCACGCCGGTGGTGAGGATATCCACCGCGATCAGGTGCAGCAGACGCGACACCATGGGGCTGTAGCGGTCGTAGTCTTCGGGGTGATCCACCGCCAGCAAGACCTGACCCGGCGCCTGCCCGATCTGCGCCAGCGGTGAACCGCTGGCCGTGATGATGATGGTGGTGGCGCCCTTCTTGCGTGCGATTTCGGCCGCGTCCAGCAGATCGCGGCTGCGCCCCGAGTTGCTGATCACCACGGCGCAATCGCCCGGCCCCAGCATGGTGGCGCTCATCAGCTGCACATGGCCATCGCTGCAGGCGATGGTATGCACACCCAGGCGGAAGAATTTGTGCTGGGCATCCTGGGCCACGATGCCCGAGTTGCCAACGCCATAGAACTCGATGCGCTTGCCATGGCGGCCGGCCTCGGAGAGCGCCGCAATGGCGCGCTCGAAGGCATGGCTGGCGGCGTCGTTGCGGTAGTGCAGCAGCGCCGCGACGGCGTTGTCGACCACCTTGACGATCAGGTCGCCGGGCTTGTCGTCCTCATCCACCGCGCGGTGCACAAAGGGCACGCCCTCGTTGACGCTGCCGGCCAGCTTGAGCTTGAAGTCCGCCAGGCCGTCATAGCCGACGCTGCGGCAGAAACGCACCACGGTGGGCTTGCTGACATGCGAGCGATCCGCCAGCTCGCTGACCGGCAGATTCGCAAAGGCGCGCGGATCGCTCAGCAACAGCTTGGCCACGCGCTGCTCGGCGGGGGGGAGGGCGGGCAGGGCCGCCTTGACGCGTTCCAGCATGCTCATTGCTCTTCGGCCCAGGCAAAGCCGTCGCGTGCCACCAGGGCACTGGCGGCGGGCGGCCCCCAGCTGCCGGCACCATAGTTGCGCAGGCTGGAGGGATCTTGCTTCCAGGCGTCCAGGATGGGCTCGACCCAGCGCCAGGCCTGCTCCTGCTCGTCGCTGCGCACAAACAGGTTCAGGCGGCCGGCGATGGCATCGAGCAGCAGGCGCTCGTAGGCGCCGACGCGGTTGGCGGCGAAGGCCTTGTCGAAGTCCAGGTCCAGCGAGACCGGCGACAGCGCCTCGCCATGCGCGCCACCCTTGGCCGCCAGCAACTGCAGCTCCAGCCCGTCTTCGGGTTGCAGCTTGATCACCAGGCGGTTGGCGCGGTTCGAGCCCGGGAAGATCGGATGCGGCACCGGTCGGAAATTGACGACGATCTGCGCGTCGCGCGCCGCCAGGCGCTTGCCGGTGCGCAGGTAAAAGGGCACGCCGGCCCAGCGCCAGTTCTGCACCTCGGTGCGCAGGGCCACAAAGGTCTCGCAGTCGCTGTCGGCCGGTATCTTGCCCTCGTCCAGATAGCCTGGCACAGCCTTGCCGTCCACCGTGCCGGCGCGGTACTGGCCGCGCACCACGTCGCGTGCCACCGTCTCGGGGGTGAAGGGCTTGAGCGAGCGCAGCACCTTGAGCTTCTCGTCGCGGATCGCGTCGGCGTCGGCGGTGGAGGGGGGTTCCATCGCGATCATGGTGAGCAGCTGCAGCGCATGGTTCTGGATCATGTCGCGCAGCGCGCCGGTGCCGTCGTAGAAGGGGCCACGCGTGCCCACTCCCAGCGACTCGGCCAGCGTGATCTGGATGTTGGCAATGCTCTCGCGGTGCCAGAGCGGCTCGAACAAGGCATTGCCAAAGCGCAGCGCCATCAGGTTCTGCACCGAGGGCTTGCCGAGGTAATGGTCGATGCGGAAGGCCTGGCTTTCGGCAAACACCGAACGCACCACGCGGTTGATCTGCTGCGCACTTGCGAGGTCATGCCCCAGCGGTTTTTCAAGCACCACGCGCACGCGCGGCTCGTTGAGGCCGGCGGCACCGAGCTGCTCGCATATCTGCGTGAACAGATGCGGGCTGGTGGCCAGGTACATCACCACGGTGTCGGCCTGGCGTTCGGCCAGCCAATCCTTCAGGTGCTGGTAATGCGCCGGCTGCGAGAGATCCATGCGTCGGTAATGCACCAGGGCGGCGAACTTCTCGAACTCCTCGTCGCTGGGGCGTTTGGGCCCCTCGACCTCGCGGAAGCGCTCCTTCAGCCATTCGCGGTAACGCGCGTCGGGCATCTCGTCGCGTGCCACCGCCAGGATGCGGCCGCCCTCGGGCAGCTTGCCATGGCGGAAGGCCTGGAACAGCGCCGGCATCAGCTTGCGCCAGGTGAGATCGCCGGTACCGCCAAAGAAAACGAGATCGAAGGACATGCGTGCTGCCTGTGTTGCTGCCCGGGGCTCAATCCCGCGGGCTTGATGTAACAAAGTTTCTGGATTTATGATGCACGAGTTTCTTGTTAAGGTCAATCCGGTGCGGTATGCAAGGCATTGTTCCCATGAGCGCAGGGCTTGGTGCCGATGGCGGGCGCTGTAACCTCGCTCCCAGTGGGAGCGGTTCTAATACGGGCCTGGACAAACCAAGGGCTTTCCCCATGACGAATCAGCTGGAACAACTCAAGCGCTTTACGACGGTGGTGGCCGACACCGGCAACTTCCTGCAGCTGGCGCAGTTCACGCCGCGCGACGCGACCACCAATCCCTCGCTCATCCTCAAGGCCGTGCTCTCGCCCGACTACGCGCCGCTGCTGAAGGACACCGTGGCGGCACATCGCGGCGAGCCGCTGGACGCCATCGTGGATCAGGTGCTGGTGCGCTTTGGCCTCGAGATCCTGAAGGTCGTGCCGGGCCGCGTGTCGACCGAGGTCGATGCCCGCCTGAGCTTCGACACCGCGGCCACGATCGCGCGCGCGCACCGCCTCATCAAGCTCTACGAGGCCGCCGGCATCGGCCGCGAGCGGGTGCTCATCAAGATCGCTTCCACCTGGGAGGGCATTCAGGCGGCGCGCGTGTTGGAGCGGGAAGGCATCCATTGCAACCTGACCTTGCTGTTCGCCTTCTGCCAGGCGGTGGCCTGTGGTGAGGCCGGCGTGCAGCTGATCTCGCCCTTTGTCGGCCGCATCTACGACTGGTACAAGAAGAGCGCCGGCAGCGCCTGGGACGAGGCCGCCAAGGCTGGCGCGAACGATCCCGGCGTGCAATCGGTGGCGCAGATCTACGCCTACTACAAGAAGCATGGCGTCGCCACCGAGGTGATGGGCGCCAGCTTCCGCAATATCGGCCAGATCCAGGCCTTGGCGGGTTGCGATCTGCTCACCATCAGCCCCGACCTGCTGGCCCAGTTGCAGGCCAGCGAGGCGCCGCTGACGCGCGCGCTCGATGCCGAAGCCGCGCGCCGCGCCGAGCTGCCCAAAGTCTCCTACGACGAAGCGGGATTCCGCTACGCCCTCAACCAGGATGCCATGGCCACCGAGAAGCTGGCCGAGGGCATCCGCCTGTTTGCCGTGGATGCCGGCAAGTTGGATCAGCTCATAGAAAGCCTCTGATGTCCTATCCGCGTTGTGACCAGAGCCCGGCCTGGGCCGCTCTGCAAGACCACTACCGACGCAGCGGCGCGCAGTTCGATCTGCGCGCGGCCTTTGCCGCTGACCCGGAGCGTTTTGCGCAGTGGTCCGTACAGGCGCCCGAGGTGTTTGCCGACCTGTCCAAGAACCGCATCGAGGCGGCCACCCTGGACCTGCTGGTGCAACTGGCCGAGGGCTGCCAGCTGGGCGCACAACGCGAGGCGATGTTCAAGGGCGAGCCCATCAACCACACCGAGGGGCGCGCCGTGCTGCACACGGCGCTGCGCGCACCCGCCGGCGCGGCGCCCTTCAGCGACGAGGTGCAGGCCTCGCTCGCGCGCATGCTGGCCTTCGCGGAGTGCGTGCGCGCCGCGGACAGCGGCATCCGCGACGTGGTGCACATCGGCATCGGCGGCAGCGACCTCGGCCCCGCCATGGTGGTGCAGGCCCTGCAGGCCTTTGCCAAGCCGGGCCTGCGCCTGCACTTCGTTTCCAATGTGGACGGGCATGACCTGGCCCCGGTGCTGCGCGAGCTGGATCCCGCGCGCACCCTGTTCGTGATCGCCTCCAAGACCTTCACGACCCAGGAGACGCTGGCGAATGCGCTGGCGGCCAAGGCCTGGTTCCTGGCCGCGGGCGGCAGCGACGTCGGCCGCCATTTCGTGGCCACCAGCAGCAATACCGCGGCTGCGGCCGAGTTTGGCATCCATACCACCTTCGGTTTCTGGGACTGGGTGGGCGGGCGCTACTCGCTCTGGTCGGTGATCGGTCTGCCGATCGCGATTGCCATCGGGGGCGAGAACTTCCGCGCCCTGCTGGCCGGCGCCTGGGCCATGGATGAGCATTTCCGTGCCGTGCCGCTGCGCCAGAACCTGCCGGTGCTGCTGGGTCTGCTCGACATCTGGTATCGCAACTTCCACGGTTTCACGAGCCGCAGCGTGGCGCCTTATCACCAGGGTCTGAGGCGCCTGCCTGCCTATCTGCAGCAGCTTGAGATGGAGAGCAACGGCAAGGGCGTGGACCGCGAGGGTCAGGCCTTGCCCTATGGCACCAGCCCGGTGGTCTGGGGCGAGGCCGGCACCAATGGCCAGCATGCCTACTTTCAGATGCTGCACCAGGGCACGGACGTCATCCCGGTCGAGTTCATCGCGGTGAAGGCGCCTACGCACGGGCCCCATGTGACGGGCGAGCTGGCCGAGCGCCTGGCCGACCAGCATGTGAAACTGCTGGCCAACTGCCTGGCGCAGTCGCAGGCGCTGATGCAGGGCAAGTCGGTCGAGGAGGCGCTGCACGAGCGTGCGCCCACGGCGTCCAAGTCACTCGGCGTGCTGACGGTGGCGCGCCATCGCAGCTTCCCGGGTAACCGACCCAGCACCACCTTGCTGCTGGAGACACTCGAGCCGCGTTCGCTGGGCGCGCTGATCGCGCTCTACGAGCACCGCGTGTTCGTGAGCGGCGCGCTGTGGGGCATCAACAGCTTCGACCAATGGGGCGTCGAGTTGGGCAAGGCCCTGTGCAGCAGCCTGTTGCCGCGCCTGGGCAGCGGTGATGTGACAGGGCTTGATGCTTCGACCGCGGGGCTGCTGCAGAAGTTGCGCGCATGAACATCGTGTTCGACTTTGGCGGCGTGGTGTTCCGCTGGCACCCGCCCAGTTTCCTGGCGCGCGTCTGGCCGCATCGCGTGCCCGACCTGGCCGCTGGCGAGGCCGCTGCAGCGGCCTTCTTCGAGAACTACGGCGGCGACTGGGGCGCCTTCGACCAGGGGCTGATCGATGCGCCGACGGTGGTGCAGCGCATCGCCGCGCGCACCGGCTGGCCCGAGGCCGAGGTGGCGGCGGTGGTGGCGGCGGTGCCCGACGAACTGCAGGCCTTGCCCGGCACGGTGGCGCTGATCCAGGAGCTCAAGGCCGCCGGTCATCGGCTCTTCTATCTCTCCAATATGCCCGAGCCCTATGCAGAGCATCTGGAGCGGGCGCATCCGCTGTGGCAGTGGTTCGAAGCCGGCGTGTTCTCGGGGCGGGTGAAGCATTCCAAGCCGCGCGAGGAAATTTACCGCATCGCCGAGCGACGCTTCGGCGTGGCACCGCAGAGCCTGCTGTTCCTGGACGATCACCCCGCCAACATCACGGCTGCGAAGGCGTGCGGCTGGCAGGCCCTGCTTTTCACCAGTGCGGCGGCGCTGCGGCCCGAGTTGCTCAGCCTGGGGCTGCTTCCCGCAGCCTAGTGAGGTAGATCCTGGTCCTCGGTGGGCGGTGCCGCCTGCACGCGGAAGGATTCGCTGGCCCAGGCACCCAGGTCATGTTCGCGGCAGCGCTCGCTGCAGAAGGGGCGCCAGCGGTTGCTGGGCGCAAAGACGCTGTCGCCGCCGCAGCTGGGGCAGGGCACGATGCGCGGCTTGTTGTCGCTTTTTGATTCCATCACGCTGCTCCTCAGGCGCACAGGGTCAGCTCGAAGCTGGCATCCTGCTGGGCGAGCTTGAGGCGGCCCTCCTCGTCCTGGCGCATCAGCCGGATCGAGATCATCAGGCGGTGGCCGCTGATCTCTGGGATCAGGCCCAGGCTGGGGTCGATGCGCATCCGCAGCAGGTGGTAGCTGCGCCCCTGGGGCAGGCTTTGCTGGAACTGGCCGGCCTGCGCCGCCACTTTGTGCGGAGCGCCGGAGTCGCGCAGCAGGCCCAGCAGCACCTGCAGGGCTTCGGCCAGCGGCATCAGGGACTGCGTCCATTGAATCAGGTCGTTGCGGCGGCGCGCCGGCAGGAACTGCTGCCAGGTGTAGTAGGCCGGCAGGTCGAACTCGCAGGTGCCGCCGGGGATGCTGATGCGGCTGCGTATGCTCATCAGCCACTCGTTGGTGGTGAGGGCATGGCCGGCCTTGCCGGAGAGCTGGTTCAGATTGGCAAAGGCGCGGTCGATGCGGGCGATCACCTCGTCGAGCACGCTCTCAGCGATTGCCGGGTTGCCGCGGTAGCCATTGAGCTGGGCCTTGTGCCGCTCCAACTCCTTGAGCAGATCGGACTTCAGGTCGGCGCGCGAGGCCACATCCATGATCTCGAAGATCGTGACGAGTGCGAAGTGATGGTCCAGTGCCGTCTCGCGCGCGATCAACTGCCCCAGGCGATCGAAGAGATGTTCCAGCCGCAGCATCGTGCGGATGCTTTCGTTGAACGGGTATTCGTATAGGACCAAGGCGGCCATTCCTCGTCGATCTGCGTTGTGGCTAGAGGCGCCCATTGCGCCTCTTGGCCCGATGGGGCGATTGTTTCACAGCCGCGCGCGCGAGCCCCAAGAAAACGCTAGGGGCTAGCCCCTGCGCCAATGCGCGGCCAGGCTCAGCACCTGCATGCGCAGCGCGTCCGCGTTGATGCCGTCGTTGTAGAGCACTGCATCGGCAACGGCGCGGCGGGCGGCGCGGCTGGCCTGTTGCGCGATCACCGCCAACACCGCCTCGCGCTGCCAGCCCGAGCGCTGCATGACGCGCTCGACCTGCGTTTGTTCCTCGCAATCCACCACCAGCACGCGTTGAACGCGCGAGCGCCAGCGGCCCGACTCGACCAGCAGCGGCACGTCAAAGACCAGCAAATCGGCCGTGCTGGCTTCCGCCCGTCGGCTGGTCTCGACGCTGATCATGGGGTGAAGGATGGCTTCGAGCCGGCGCCTGGCTGGCTCGTCGCGGAAGGCGAGGGCGCGCATATTGGCTCGGTCCAACGCGCCATCCGGGCCGGCCGCCTGGGCGCCGAAGGCCTGCACGATGGCCGGCATGGCGGCACCGCCCACTGCCGTCAAGGCGCGCGAGATGGCATCGGTGTCGATGACGTCGGCGCCTGCCTCGATCCAGGCAAGTGCCACGGTGCTCTTGCCGCTGCCGATGCCACCGGTCAGGCCGATGCGCAATGCGCGCCCGCGCATCAGACCCAGCCCAGCCACCCCAGCACGCGCGCCTGGCCGGCGAACAGCACCACCAGGCCGGCGCCCGCGAGGAAGGGGCCGAAGGGCACATAGCGGCCCTCGCGCAGCTTGGCATTCAACTTCATGGCGACGCCGATCACCGCGCCGATTACCGATGCGCCCAGCACGATGGGCAGAATCATCTGCCAACCCAGCCAGGCGCCCAGCGCGGCCAGCAGCTTGAAGTCCCCGTAGCCCATGCCCTCCTTGCCGGTGGTGAGCTTGAACAGCCAGTAGACCGACCAGAGCGATAGATAACCCACCAGCACGCCGGTCAGCGCGGCCTGCAGGGGAATCGTCCAGCCCAGCAAGGCGACCAGCAGACCGGCCCACAGCAAGGGTTGGTTGATGGCGTCGGGCAGCAGGGTGGTGTCCCAGTCGATCGCCGCCAATGCCAGCAGGGCCGCGGCGAAGGCGCACCAGAGCAGGGTGCTGGGCTGGGGGCCGAAATGCCATGACAGCCCGGCAAACATCAGCCCGGTGAGCAACTCGACCAAGGGGTAGCGCGCCGAGATCGGTGCCGCGCAGGCCGAGCATCTGCCGCGCAGCATGGCATAGCCCAGCAACGGGACGTTCTCGTGCCATTTCAGCTGATGGCCGCAGTGAGGGCAGCGCGAGCGCGGCATCGCGATGCCAAGGGCGGGGAGCTCATCAAGCTTGGCGGCCAGCGCGGCACTCGCCTTGGCCAGCGCGCCGGCTTCGGCCTTGCCCAGTTGCGCGCCCTGCAGCAGCGCCTCCTCATCGCTCAATTGAGCGGCCGCGTCGGTGAGCCATTGGCGCTCCATCATGCGAGGCAGGCGGTGCACCACGACGTTGAGAAAGCTGCCAATGCACAGGCCCAGCACGCCCAGCACCCAGGGGGACAGCAGCCATTGGAGTTCGGTGGTCGTCGTTGTCATCCCTCAGACCACCTGACCCAGCTTGAAGATGGGCAGGTACATCGCGACCACGATGCCGCCGATGACCGTGCCGAGAAACACGATGATGAAGGGCTCCATCAGGCTGGAGAGCGCCTTCACCGCCTCGTCCACCTCGTCCTCGTAGAACTCTGCCGCCTTGCTCAGCATATGGTCCAGTGAGCCGGACTCCTCGCCGATGGCAGCCATTTGCAGCACCATGCTCGGGAAGATGCCAGTGGTCTGCATCGAGGTGGTGAGTGCCGAACCGGTGGACACGTCGCGCTGGATCTTCTCGGTGGCCTCGGAAAAGACGGCATTGCCCGAGGCTCCGCCCACCGAATCGAGCGCCTCGACCAGCGGAACGCCGGCGGCAAACATGGTGGCCAATGTGCGCGTCCAGCGCGCCACGGCAGACTTGTACAACAGATCGCCAAACACGGGGATCTTGAGCAGCAGCCGATCCATGGTCTTCTGCATCTTCTCGGAGCGTTTCCACGACTGTATGAAGAAGTAGCTGCCACCACCAAGACCACCGAATATGGCCCACCAATAGGCCACAAAGAACTCTGACATGGCGATCACCACCAGGGTCGGTCCGGGTAGGTCGGCGCCGAAGGACTTGAACACGTCCTTGAACGCCGGCACCACAAAGATCATGATCACGGCGGTGACCACAAAGGCCACCACCATCACCGCGATCGGGTAGGTCAGCGCCGACTTGATCTTGTTCTTCAGTGCGACCGTCTTTTCCTGGTAGATCGCGAGGCGGTCGAGCAGGGCTTCCAGGATGCCGCCGGTTTCGCCGGCCTCGACCAGATTGCAGTACAGCGCGTCGAAGTACATCGGGTGCTTGCGGAAGGAGGCGGACAGGCTGGTGCCGGTCTCCACGTCCTGCTTGATTTCGGTGAGCAGGCGCGTCAGTTTGGGATTAGGGCTGCCGCGCGCCACGATCTCGAAAGACTGCAGCAGTGGCACGCCGGCACGCATCATGGTGGCAAGCTGGCGCGTGAACACGGCAATGTCCTTTTGCTTGATCTTGGTGCCGCCAGAGCTACGGCGCTTCCTGACCTTGCTGACGAGGATGCCCTGGCGACGCAGGGTGGCGCTGACCATGGCTTCGCCGCCGGCGCGCAACTCGCCGCGCACGATCTTGCCGTTCCTGTCCTTGCCTTCCCACTCGTAGATGGCCTCATTGGCCGGCTTGGCGCTGGAAATGGTCGCCATAACACCTCCTGGGATTGCACCCACAGTTTTTGTCGGGGCCCGATGGACCCTTATTCATTGGTCGCTGCCAACACCTCTTCCAGCGTTGTGACGCCGGCACGCACTTTCACAAGACCGGATTGACGCAGGTCTCGCACGCCCTCGGACTGCGCCTGCGCAGCGATGTCCATGGCCGTGCCTTCCGAGAGGATGATGCGCTGGATGGCCTCGGTAATGGGCATCACCTGGTAGAGCCCAACGCGGCCGCGGTAGCCGTTGTTGCAGCTCGAGCAGCCCACCGCGCGATAAGGCTTCCAGCTGCCATCCAGATCGGTCTCGGCGAAGCCAGCACGCAGCAGCGCCTCGCGCGGAAACTCCGCCAAGGTCTTGCAGTTCTCGCACAGTCGCCGGGCCAGGCGCTGTGCGGTGATGAGCAGAACGCTAGAGGCGATGTTGAACGGCGCCACACCCATATTGAGCAGGCGGGTGAGCGTGGTCGGCGCATCGTTGGTGTGCAGGGTGGACATCACCATATGGCCTGTTTGCGCCGCCTTGATGGCAATGTCGGCGGTCTCGAGATCGCGGATTTCGCCCACCATGATGATGTCGGGATCCTGACGCAAAAAGGACTTCAGCGCCGCAGCAAAGGTCAGGCCGGCCTTGTCGTTCACGTTCACCTGGTTGATGCCGGGCAGGTTGATTTCCGCAGGGTCTTCGACCGTCGAGATGTTCACGCCCGGTTGGTTCAGGATGTTCAGGCAGGTGTAGAGCGAGACGGTTTTGCCCGAACCAGTCGGGCCGGTGACCAGCACCATACCGTAGGGGCGTGAGATGCAGGCCAGCAGCCGGTCCTTCTCGATCTTTTCGTAGCCCAGCGCCTCGATGCCCAATTTGGCCGAGGACGGATCCAGAATCCGGATCACGATTTTTTCGCCGAACAGTGTAGGCAAGGTACTGATGCGGAAGTCGATCGCCTTGGCGCCGAACTTCAGCTTCATACGTCCGTCTTGCGGCACGCGGCGTTCGGCAATGTCCAGCCTCGACAGCACCTTGATGCGCGAGGCCAGCTTGTCCTTGATGGCAATCGGGGGCTGCGTGATCTCGCGCAACTCACCGTCCACGCGGAAACGTACCCGGTAGTGATACTCGTAGGGCTCGAAGTGCAAGTCCGAGGCGCGCAGATTGATGGCGTCCACCAGCATCTTCTGCAGGAAGCGCACCACCGGGGCGTCCTCCACGTCGGCCATGTCCTGCGCTTCTTGCTGCGTCGGACCTTCCTCTTCGGCGATGTCGAAGTCGAAGTCGCCGCCGGCCATGCTTTCCAATGTCTCGGCGGCGCTGGTCGCCGAGCCTTGGAGAATCTTGGTGATCTTGTCGTACTCGACGATCACCCATTCGGGCGACAACTGGGTGGCGAACTTGATGCGTTCGACGACCTCTGGTTCGGTCGGGTCGGCGCCACCGATGAAGAGGCGGTTGCCGCGGCGGCCGAGCACCAGAACCTGATATTGCTGAGCGAGCTTGTTGTCGATGATGTTCTGCGGCAGGCGCTGGGCATCTACCGCATTCAAGTCCATCAGCGGCACAGCCAGCGCTGTCGCCAGCGTATGCGCCAAGTCGGCCGAGGAAATTGCGCCGGAAGCAATCACGGCGCTCACGAAGCTGGTCTTTTTCTCCTTGGACTGCCGTACCAGATCCTCTGCGGCCTTGGCCTGCAGCTTGCCTGCGTGCACCAACACGCGAGCCACGCCCGAAAGGGCGGAATGGGGCGGGTCAGCCAGGGTTGTATCCACGTGCCGTGATTCGCTGTGCTAGGTAGTCGAAGGCAAGAGGCGCATCGGGTGCGCACTTACTCAGCAATGACCACACTGTATACCCAGCATGCATGGGGGCAATCGGTGGAAATGTGTGTAAGCGCACGGAACGCGCGCACGGCCTCTGCCGGTGATGCCGATTTGCATCACGGCGCCTAGGCTGGGTATGGAAGTTAAGAAGATCTGGTCGGGGTGAGAGGATTCGAACCTCCGGCCTCTACGTCCCGAACGTAGCGCTCTACCAGGCTAAGCTACACCCCGATTTGCTCCGACTGCTTCGCTGCTGCAAAGAGTCGTTACTGTCTTCTTGATCGCTCAGAACGAGCGGTCGATTGACTGAACGGCGAATTCTAGCAGAGCTTCTCGCCATTTGTTAAGAGGTAATGCATTTAAGCATTGTTGTGCGAGTGCAGCCTCGGCGCGGGCAGCGTCGCGCGTGGCTTCAAGGGCGCCGGTGCGCCGCACGATGGCCACGATGTCGGCCAGGCGTGCCACCTCGCCTTGCTCGATGGCATGGCGTATCAGCTCGCGCTCCTCGACGCTGCCGCGGTTCATGGCAATCAGCAGCGGCAGTGTTGGTTTGCCTTCGCGCAGGTCGTCGCCAATATTCTTGCCAAGGGCTTGGGTGTCGCCTTCGTAGTCGAGTACGTCATCGATGAGCTGGAACGCGGTGCCGAGTGCGCGGCCATAACCAGCACACGCGTCTTCGATCTCGGGCGTGCTGTTGGCCAGCACAGCGCCCAGGCGCGCGCTTGCTTCGAACAGCTTGGCGGTCTTGAAGCGGATGACGCGCAGATAACTCTCGACGCTGATGTCCGGGTCGTGCATGTTCATCAGCTGCAAGACCTCGCCCTCGGCAATCACATTGGTGGCGTCTGCGAGCACCTCCAGCACGCGCAGGCTGTTGGCCGAGACCATCATCTGGAAGGCGCGCGAATACAGGAAGTCACCCACGAGCACGCTGGCGGCATTGCCGAACAGGGCGTTGGCAGTCTGCTTGCCGCGTCGCAGCGACGATTCGTCGACGACGTCGTCGTGCAGCAGCGTCGCGGTATGGATGAACTCCACCACGGCGGCAAGTTCAAAGCGCTCGTGCTGGGTATAGCCAAGCGCGTTGGCGAATAGCAGTACCAGCTTTGGCCGCATGCGCTTGCCGCCGGCGTGCACGATGTAGCCTGCAATCTGATTGATCAGGGCGACATCGGAGGTAAGGCGGTGCGCGATTACGGCATCCACCTCGCGCATTTCCGCGTTCAACGCGGCCAAAACCTCAGCAACAGGGGACGAGGCAGACAGGTCTTGCACTCTCAGCTCACTTTGGGGCGAAGCTGGCATTATAGGAAGCTCGTGAGTGGCCCAAGTTCGCTGCGGACGCGCGGCGCGGCGCGCCTCAGACAGGCGGGCAATGCTGCTTGATTCAGGGTTAACGATTGTGCTACACTCGCGGGCTCTGCGCTCAGGTCATGGGCGTAGTCAAGGCTTGCCGTCAATTACTGGCGGCAAGTGGTTTCACTGAAAGGGCTGATATGTACGCGGTCATAAAAACCGGCGGCAAGCAATACAAAGTTGCTGCTGGCGAAAAGATCAAGGTAGAACAGATTGCTGCGGATGTTGGCCAAGAGATTGTGATTGACCAGGTTCTGGCTGTCGGCAACGGCGCTGAACTCAAGGTTGGCACTCCCTTGGTTGCTGGCGCAAGCGTCAAAGCCACTGTTGTGGCACAGGGCAAGCACGACAAGGTGCGCATCTTCAAGCTGCGTCGTCGCAAGCACTACAAGAAGAGCCAGGGCCATCGCCAAACGTATACCGAGCTGGAAATCAGCGCGGTGAATGGCTAATCCGGCTTTCGCCAACAGTTCAAGGAGTTAATCCATGGCACAGAAAAAGGGCGGCGGTTCCACACGAAACGGCCGCGATTCCAAACCGAAGATGCTGGGTGTGAAGGTCTATGGCGGCCAGACCATCTCTGCAGGTTCCATCATCGTGCGTCAGCGCGGTACCAAGTTCCACGCCGGCACGAACGTCGGCATGGGCAAGGACCATACGCTGTTCGCGCTGATCGACGGCCAGGTCTCGTTCGCCGTCAAGGGCGAAAAGAGCCGTTCGACGGTCATCGTCACGCCGGTCTAAGTTTTTCGGACCAGCGGTCGCGGTGCGGTGGCAGCAGCCGGCCACACCGTGCAGCAACAGCCCCGGCTCAGTCCGGGGCTTTTGTTTTTCTACGGCTGCATCGAGTCGGGTTCCTTGAGGGGCCTGGCTTACCATAGCCCCGCCCGGGCTCAAGGGATCTGACATGAAGTTCGTAGACGAAGCCACTATCGATGTTGTGGCCGGCAATGGTGGTGCCGGCTGTGCGAGCTTTCGCCGCGAGAAGTTCATTCCCTTCGGCGGGCCGGACGGTGGCGATGGTGGGCGCGGTGGCAGCGTGTTTGCCGTGGGCGACCTGAACCTCAACACCCTGATCGATTACCGCTATGCGCGTCGCCACGAGGCGCGCAATGGCGAGGCGGGGCGAGGCTCCGATCAGTATGGCGCCGCGGCCGACGACATCGTGCTGCGCATGCCGGTGGGCACCATCATCAAGGATCTAGAGACCGATACGGTGATTGCCGAATTGCTGGAGCCGGGCGAGAAGATTCTCATCGCCAAGGGCGGTGACGGCGGCTTTGGCAATCTGCACTTCAAGAGCAGCACGAACCGCGCGCCGCGCCAGAAGACGCCCGGCTGGCCCGGCGAGGCCAAGAAGCTCAAGCTTGAGCTGCGCGTGCTGGCCGATGTGGGCTTGCTGGGCCAGCCCAATGCCGGCAAGTCGACGCTGATCTCGGCGGTCTCCAACGCCCGCCCCAAGATTGCCGACTACCCGTTCACGACCCTGCACCCCAACCTCGGCGTCGTGCGTGTCGCGCCCGAGAAGAGCTTTGTGGTGGCCGACATTCCCGGTCTGATCGAGGGCGCCGCCGAAGGTGCCGGCCTGGGTCACCAATTCCTGCGCCACCTGCAGCGCACGCGACTGCTGCTGCATGTGGTCGACCTGGCTCCCTTCGATCCGGCCGTGGATCCGGTGGCGGAAGCCAAGGCCATCGTGGGCGAGTTGAAGAAGTACGACCAGGCCCTGTACGACAAGCCGCGCTGGCTGGTGCTTAACAAGCTGGACATGGTGCCGGCGGAGGAACGTGCCGCGCGCGTCAAGGACTTCGTCAAGCGTTACAAGTGGAAGGGCCCGGTGTTCGAAATTTCCGCCCTCACGCGCGAAGGTTGCCAGCCCTTGATCCACGCGATATATGAGCATGTGGCCGAGGCCCAGCGCGTGCATGTGGAAGTCGACCCGCGCTTCACGCCTGTGGAGGGTGGCGAGCAGGAGCAGGCATGAGCAGCCATGGGCCGCTGAAGGATGCGCGGCGCATCGTCGTCAAGGTAGGTTCCAGCCTGGTAACGAACGAGGGGCGCGGCGTCGATGCCGAGGCGATCGGCAACTGGTGCCGGCAACTCGCTGCCTTGGCGGCGCAGGGGCGCGAGCTGGTGATGGTGTCCAGCGGGGCGATTGCCGAAGGCATGAAGCGCCTGGGCTGGGTGACGCGCCCCAAGGAAGTCCATGAACTGCAGGCGGCTGCGGCCGTCGGGCAGATGGGCCTGGCACAGATGTACGAGAGCAAGCTGCGCGAGCAGGGCATGGGCAGCGCTCAGGTGCTGCTCACGCATGCCGACCTGGCCGATCGCGAGCGCTATCTGAATGCGCGCTCCACCTTGCTGACGCTGCTGCAGCATCGCGTGCTGCCGGTCATCAACGAGAACGACACCGTCGTCAACGACGAGATCAAGTTCGGCGACAACGACACCCTGGGTGCGCTGGTCGCCAACCTGGTTGAGGCCGATGCCCTCGTGATCCTGACCGATCAGCGCGGCCTGTACTCTGCCGATCCACGCAAGGACCCGAGCGCGCGCTTCATCGACGAAGCGATTGCCGGCACGCTCGAACTGGAGCAGATGGCCGGCGGTGCTGGCTCCAGCATTGGTCGCGGCGGCATGATCACCAAGATCCTGGCCGCCAAACGCGCCGCCGGCAGCGGTGCCAACACCGTGATCGCCTGGGGGCGCGAGCCGGATGTGTTGTTGCGGCTGGCCGCCGGCGAAGCCATCGGCACGGCGCTGCTGGCCAGCACGCAAAAGCTCGCCGCGCGCAAGCAATGGATGGTTGACCATCTGCAGCTGCGCGGCGCCGTACTGGTCGATGCCGGAGCTGCCGCCAAGCTGCGCGACGAGGGCAAGAGCCTTTTGCCAATCGGCGTCTACGAGGTGCAGGGCGAATTCCATCGCGGCGATGTGATCGCCGTGAGGGACGCCGGCGGTGCCGAGCTGGCGCGCGGGCTCACCAACTACTCAAGCGCCGAGGCGCGCCTGATTGCGCGCAAGCCTTCGTTCGAGATCGAGGGCGTGCTCGGCTATGCGGCCGAGCCCGAACTCATCCACCGCGACAACCTGGTGCTGCGCTAAGCCGGGTCCTTGGGCGCCTCGCTGGCGTCCTCGGGGGCATGTTGCTCATGTTCGCCGGCAGCGTCATGCGGCCCGCGCCCGCCTTCGGCGCGATGCTGGGGCCGCATACCGGCGCGCAGATAGCGGTTGTGGTGGTTCATGCGTGGCAGAAAACGCGCCAGCTCGGTCAGCGCCATCTGGTAGACGCCGCGCTTGAACTCGATCACCGCCTCCAGCGGCACCCAGTACTCGTTCCAGCGCCAGGCATCGAACTCGGGATGGTCGGTGGCGCGCAGATTCATGTCGCTGTCGCGGCCCATCAATTGCAGCAGAAACCAGATCTGCTTTTGCCCGCGGTAATGTCCGCGCGCGTCGCGTCGTATGAAGTGCTCGGGCACTTCGTAGCGCAGCCAGTCGCGTGTGCGCGCAATGATGCGCACATGCTCGGACCTCAGCCCCACTTCTTCATGGAGCTCTCTGAACATCGCCTGCTCGGGCGTTTCGCCATGCTTGATGCCCCCTTGCGGGAACTGCCAGGAATGGGTACGGATGCGCTTACCCCAGAACACTTCGTTCCTGTGGTTGAGCAGGATGATGCCGACGTTGGGCCGGAAGCCTTCACGGTCGAGCATAATCAACCTCAAATCTATAGTTGGTTTGATTATTGCATTGGGCCCATGGTCCTGCATGATCCTCGCTTACCCTCAGACCCCCGCGCGTTCAGACCTGACCCTGGACGCGCCCACACCTCAGCCCCCTCCGATGAAAGCCTCCCAGTTCTTCATTTCCACGCTCAAAGAAGCGCCCGCCGATGCCGAGGTGGTGAGCCACAAGCTGATGATGCGCGCCGGCATGATCAAGCGCCTGGGGGCCGGCATCTACAACTACATGCCGATGGGGCTGCGCGTGATCCGCAAGGTCGAGGCCATCATTCGCGAGGAGATGAACCGCGCCGGCGCGGTGGAACTGCTGATGCCGGTGGTGCAGCCGGCCGAGCTCTGGCAGGAGACCGGGCGTTTCGACAAGATGGGCCCCGAGCTGCTGCGCGTGAAGGACCGGCATGACCGGGACTTCATCATCCAGCCGACCTCCGAAGAAGTGATCACCGATATCGCCCGGCAGGAACTGCGCAGCTACAAGCAACTGCCCAAGAATTTCTATCACATCCAGACCAAGTTCCGTGACGAGCGCCGGCCGCGCTTCGGCATCATGCGCGGCCGCGAGTTCACCATGAAGGACGCCTACTCCTTCGATCGCGATGTCGCTTCCGCCGGGCGCAGCTACGAGAATATGTACGGCGCCTACTGCAAGATCTTCGACCGCCTCGGCCTGCAGTACCGCGCCGTTGCCGCCGATACCGGCGCGATTGGCGGCGATCGTTCGCACGAGTTCCAGGTGATCGCCGATACCGGCGAAGACGCCATCGTCTACTGCCCGAGCAGCGATTTCGCCGCCAACATCGAGCTGGCCGAGGCCGTGGCCCTGCTGGGTGCGCGCGGCGCGGCCGGCCAGGCGCTGGCGAAGACGCCGACCCCGGGCAAGGCCACTTGCGAGGATGTGGCCGCGCTGCTGGGCCTGCCGCTGGCGCAGACGGTCAAGTCCCTGGTGCTCGCCACCGACGAACTCGATGAGCAGGGCGTCATCGTCAAGTCCACCGTCTGGCTGCTGCTGGTGCGTGGCGATCACGAGCTCAACGAGATCAAGGCGGGCAAGGTCGAAGGGCTGAAGGGGGGCTTCCGCTTCGCCAGCGTGGCCGAGATCGACGAACACTTCGGCTGCAAGCCAGGCTATCTGGGACCGATCGGCCTGAAGAAGCCGGTCAAGATCGTGGCCGACCGCACCGTGGCCCAGATGTCGGACTTCGTCTGCGGCGCCAATGAGGCTGACTTCCACTACACCGGTGCCAACTGGGGGCGCGACCTGCCCGAGCCCGATCTGGTGGCCGACATCCGCAACGTCGTGGTGGGCGATCCCTCGCCGGACGGCAAGGGCGTGCTGGCGATCCAGCGCGGCATCGAGGTGGGCCATGTGTTCTACCTGGGCACCAAGTACTCGGCCGCGATGAACGCCAATTTCCTGGACGAGAACGGCAAGCCCCAGCCGATGGAGATGGGCTGCTACGGCATCGGCGTGACCCGCATCCTGGGCGCCGCCATCGAGCAGAACCACGACGCGCGCGGCATCATCTGGCCGGATGCGATTGCGCCCTTCACCGTGGTGCTGTGCCCGATAGGCATGGACCGCAGCGAGGAAGTGAAGCTGGCGGCCGAGCGCCTGCACGACGAGTTGCAAGCCCTGGGCGTCGATGTGCTGCTGGATGATCGCGGCGAGCGCCCCGGTGCCATGTTTGCCGACTGGGAGCTGGTGGGCGTGCCGCATCGCGTAGTGCTGTCCGATCGTGGCCTCAAGGAAGGCCAGGTCGAGTACCAGGGCCGCCGTGACGCCGAGGCCACCAAGCTGGCGCTGGCCGAGGTGCTGGCCCATCTGAAGGGCAAGCTCAAGCTTTGAAGCGTCGCGGACTGTTCTTCGCAGCGCTGGCGGGGCTGGCGCTGCCCGGTCGTAGCTGGGCCGGCGCACAGATCGAGGAGCCGCTGCAGGACCAGGTGCGCTCGGCGCTCTCCTCGGCGATCGCCAACAGCGCACCGCCCAAGCCTCGCTTCGATTCCACCGACACGCGCCTTGCCTATCTGCGTTGGCTGGGCGTGATGAGCGAGCGACTGAAGAGCCGCAAGAGCGAGGCGTTGACCCGCATCGAGTTTCTCGAGACCGTCTGGTACGAGGCCAAGCGTGCCGGGCTGGAGCCCGCCCTGGTGCTGGGTCTGGTGGAAGTGGAAAGCGGTTTCCGCAAATACGCCATCAGCGTGGCCGGCGCGCGCGGCTATATGCAGGTGATGCCCTTCTGGGCCAAATCCATCGGCGATGGCCAGGCCTCCAGGCTGTTTCATATGCAGACCAATCTGCGCTTTGGCTGCGTGATCCTGCGCCACTACCTGGACCGCGAACAGGGCGATATGTTCCTCGCCCTGGGGCGCTACAACGGCAGCCGTGGCCGGCCCGAATATCCGAATGCGGTGTTCGCCAACCGGCGCAAATGGCTGCTGCCTGAGGAGCGCTAAGCGATCAGCGCAGGCCCTGCCAGCTCTTGGGCGTGGCGCCCGCCAAGCCGGCCAGTTCCAGCACCCGCTCGGCACTCTCGTTGACCATGTCGGCGATGCTTTGCGGGTGGTGATAGAAGGCCGGCAGCGGCGGAAAGATGATGCCGCCCATCTCGGTAACCGCCGTCATATTGCGCAGATGCGCCAGGTTGAGGGGTGTCTCGCGCACCATCAGGATGAGGCGGCGGCGTTCCTTCAAGGTAACGTCGGCCGCGCGCGTCAGCAGGTTGTCGCCAAAGCCATGCGCGATGGCGGCCAGGCTCTTCATCGAGCAGGGCGCCACCACCATGGCGGTGCTGGCAAAACTGCCGCTGGCTACACAGGCGCCCACATCGCCAGGCGCATAAGCCGCATCCGCTTCGCGCTCCAGCGCGTCGCGGCTCAGCCCCAGCTCATGATGGGCATTCAGCACCCCGGCCGGCGTGAGTATCAGATGCGTCTCGGCGCCCAGTTCGCGCGCGCGCCGCAGCAGTCGCAAGCCATAGGCCGCACCGGTGGCGCCCGTGATGCCGACAACGAGGCGTTGCTGCATGCCTCAGGCCTGCTGGCCCAGCATCTGCTGCAGCTCGCCGGCCTCGTACATCTCCATCATGATGTCAGATCCGCCCACGAACTCGCCGTTCACGTACAGCTGCGGAATGGTGGGCCAGCTGGCGTAGTCCTTGATGCCCTGGCGCACTTCCTCGTCTTCCAGCACATTGAAGGTCTTCAGGTCATTGACGCCGCAGGCCTTGAGGATCTGGATGGCGCGGCCGGAGAAACCGCACATCGGAAACTGGGCCGTGCCCTTCATGAACAGCACCACGCGGTTGCTCTTCACCAGGCTGTCAATGCGTTGTTGAACGTCGCTCATATCGTCTAGTCCTTGCAGGGTTAGGGGGCGCTGCGGCCGCGGATGAAAAAGCAATGGCCGCGCATGGCGGCCATTATCGGCGAGGGGCAATGCCCGGACGCGCGGCGTGGGCGGATGCAAGCTCAATAGCTGTACGACAGGCCCAGCTGCAGCACCGGCTTGTAGCGCATATCGCGCAGCAGGTCTTCCACCGCCTGGGCGCTGCTCTGGCCCAGACGGAAGCCGCCATAGCCGCCCACCAGCCCAAGGTCGGCGCTGAAGCCCCAACCGCCGCGCAAGGAGTGCCCGGTATAGCCAATGCCCAGATAGGACAGTGAGGTGCTCGGATCGCCGCGCTCGGCGCTCGACTGCACGCTGACGCTGCGCTGTCCCAGCGCGAAATTCTGGCTTTGCAGCGTGGCGCCCCGGCCCAATGCCAGGCCCGAACTGCTTTGCGCGAGCGACAGCGGCCCCAGCAGCAGGCCGCCGGTGGCGCGCAGGCCGCCCTGGACGCCCTGGCCTAGGCCCGAGCCGGTGAGGTAGTAGTCGCCCAGCAGATTGGCGCTCAGCAGGCGCGATCCGCCGCTGCGCAGAGGATCGGCCTGCAGGCCGGCGTTGACATCCAGGCTGTTCAACTGGATGCGGGCCTGCCAGCGTCCCAGCCCCTGGGGCTCCAGCTTGAGCCCGTTGTCGGCCCAGGCGGCTTGGGCTGCACCTAGTCCCGCTACAGCCATCAAGAGCCCTGCCAGATGGCGGCGTGAAACTCGAGCTATGACGCGCATGACGATCTCCCGGTGCGTGGAGGAGGGCGCGCATTGCGTGACCCTCGGAGCTTGATGCTACGCCCCGGTCCGGCCCTTGTGCAGCGCAAATTGCACGTTGTTGGGCTTTCTGTTGCGGGCTTGCCCAGCGGCAGCCTCAGCCTGGCCAGCGGCCCCCGCTGGCACGTTGCTGATCGCCCAGGTCGCGCCGGGAAGCGACGTCCGCAAACCCGGTCGCCTGTAGCGCGGCGGCGACGGCCGGGGCCTGATCGTAGCCATGCTCCAGCAGCAGATGGCCGCCGGGCCGTAGATGCGCCGGTGCGCCCTGGGCCAGCCGGGCCAGGTCGGCCAGGCCATCGCCGCCAGGTGTCAGTGCCGAGAGCGGTTCATGCCGCAGCGCACGCAGATGCGGGTCATCGCCGGCGATATAGGGCGGGTTGCTGACGATCAGGTCGAAGCACTGCCCGGCGAAGGGTTCCCACCAACTGCCCAGATGGAACTGCACGGCCAGGCCCAGACGCTGCGCATTCGCCGCCGCGACGGCCAGGGCGGCAGCGCTGCGGTCCGAGGCGTGCAGCTCGGCGTGGGGGCAGCGATGCTTGATGGCCAGCGCGATCGCGCCGCTGCCGGTGCCCAGGTCCAGCACCCGCGGCGCGGCCAGGCGGCTGGCTTGCAGCAGCTCCAATGCCCAGTCCACCAGCAGTTCGGTGTCCGGGCGCGGTACCAGCGTGGCGGGGCTGACCTGCAGGCGCAGGCCATGGAATTCCTTTTCGCCCGCCAGATAGGCCAGCGGCACGTCGTCGAGGCGCTGCGCCAGCCAATCCGCAAAGCGCGCGCTCAAGGCTGGCGGCACGGTCGCGTCGTCATGGGCGATCAGCCAGGAGCGATCGCATTGCAGCAGCTGCGCCAGCAGCAGCTGGGCTTCCAGGCGCGCCAGGCCGGCCGCGCGGGCCTGCGCCAGGGCCTCGGCGACGGTCATGCCCGGCCTTCTTCCAAGCTGGCCAACTGCTCTGCGGCCTGGGCCTGCTGCAGGCCCTGCACCACGTCGCCCAGGTCGCCATCCATGATGGCGCCCAGCTTGTAGAGCGTCAGGTTGATGCGGTGGTCGGTGAGCCGGCCCTGCGGGAAGTTGTAGGTGCGGATGCGGTCGCTGCGGTCGCCACTGCCGATCAGGCTTTTGCGCGTGGCGGCCTCCTTGGCGGCGCGCTCGTTCTTGTCCTTGTCGCGCAGGCGGGCGGCCAGCACGGCCATGGCCTTGGCCTTGTTACGGTGTTGGCTGCGGTCGTCCTGGCATTCGGCCACCAGGCCGGTGGGCAGGTGGGTGATGCGGATCGCGCTGTCGGTCTTGTTGACGTGCTGGCCACCGGCACCGCTGGCGCGGAAGGTGTCGATGCGCAGCTCGGACGGGTTGAGCTGGATCTCCTCGGCTTCGTCGGGTTCCGGCATCACCGCCACGGTGCAGGCGCTGGTGTGGATACGCCCCTGCGACTCGGTGGCCGGCACGCGTTGCACGCGATGCCCGCCCGATTCGAACTTGAGCCGGCCGTACACCGAGGGGCCTTCGATGCGCAGCACCAGTTCCTTGTAGCCGCCCAGATCGGATTCATTGGCCGAGAGGATTTCGCTGCGCCAGCCCTGGCTCTCGGCGAAGCGCATATACATGCGCGCGAGATCGCCCGCGAACAGCGCCGACTCATCGCCACCGGCACCGGCGCGGATTTCCAGAAAGGCCGGGCGCTCGTCATCCGGGTCGCGCGGCAGCAGGGCCAGCTGCAGTTCCTCGTGCAGACGCGCCAGATCGGCCTCGGCGCTGCCAATTTCCTCGCGCGCCATCTCGGCCATCTCGGGGTCGGACAGCAGTTCGCGTGCGGCGATCAGGTCGCGCTCGCGCTGCAGATAGGTCTGGTAGCGCGTCACCAGGTCCGAGACCTCGGACTGTTCCTTGGTGAGGGCGCGATAGCGCTTCATGTCGGCAGCAATGGAGCCGTCGGCCAGGGTGGAATCAAGTTCGTGCAGTCGGAAGCCAAGGCGTTCGAACTGCTGGCGCAGGGAGTCTTTCATGGGAGCGTCATGGGGCTGGAGCACGAAGGCCGCGCCCAGCATGCGGGCACGGGGTTGCGGGCTGGTGCAGCGCCGCTAATGCTCGGCCGGGTCGCGGGTGCTCTTGCGCAGGAACAGGCGCGAGACGGTATGCGCCAGGGCCACGCGCTGTTCGCCGTCGGCGGCGTGCAACTCGGCCAAGGTGCCATGCAGCATCTTCTGGGTGAGGCCGCGCGAGAGTGCTTCCAGCACCGCCTCGACGTCCTCGCCGCGCGCCAACAGCTTGCGGGCGCGCTGGATCTCCAGCGCCCGCCAATCATCGGCCTGGGCATTCAGGGCCTGGATCAGCGGCACGGTGTGGCGCTGGCCCAGCCAGTGCACAAAGCTCTGCACGCCGTTCTCGATGATGGCCTCGGCCTGTTCGACGGCGGCTTGGCGCTTTTCGCCGGCAGATTGCACCAGCTGCGCCAGATCGTCGACCGTGTAGAGGTAAACGTCGTCGAGCTGGGCCACTTCCTGCTCGATGTCGCGCGGCACGGCCAGATCGACCATGAACATGGGCTTGCGCTTGCGCTTCTTCAGTGCCCGCTCCACCGCGCCCAGGCCAATCAGCGGCAGGCTGCTGGCGGTGCAGGAAATCACCGCATCGAATTCGTGCAAGCGGTCGGGCAGGTCCGACAGGCGCATCGCCTCGGCACCCAGATGGCCGGCCAGCTTCTCGCCGCGCTCCAGCGTGCGGTTCGCCACCGCCATGGCCTTGGGGTTCTTGGCCGCGAAATGGGTGGCCACCAGTTCGATCATTTCGCCGGCGCCCACGTAGAGCACCTTGATCGCGCTGAGGTCCTCGAACAGCTGGGCTGCCAGGCGCACCGAGGCGGCGGCCATGCTGATGGAGTGGGCGCCGATCTCGGTGGAGCTGCGCACCTCCTTGGCCACCGAGAAGCTGCGCTGGAACAGCTGATGCAAGGTGGTGCCCAGGGTACCGGCCTGGTCGGCCTCGCGCACCGCCTGCTTCATCTGGCCCAGGATCTGAGGCTCGCCCAGCACCATCGAATCCAGGCCGCTGGCGACACGGAAGGCGTGGCGCGCCGCGGCGCTGCCCTCCATCACATAGGCATGGTCCAGCAGCGCCGCGCTGCCCACGCCGCCCACCTCGGCCAGCCAGGCCACCGTGGGTTGCACCAGTGCCGGGCTGCCGGCCACATAGAGCTCGGTGCGGTTGCAGGTCGAGAGCATGGCCGCCTCGGGCGTGGCCTTGCGGGGGGCATGGGCCTGCACCTGGTCGCGGAAACCGAGCAGGGTGGGCGCCAATTGCTCCAGCGAGAACGCGAAACGTCCGCGCAGGTCCAGGGGCGCGGAGTTGTGGTTCAGGCCGAGAGCGAAGACCGTCATGGGGCGATTATAAAATTTGCGCCGCATAGTTGCGGACGGCCGAGCCAGGCTTTCCGCCGTCAAGCTTGATGCGCATCAAGCTCGTCTGTTTTTCAGAACCGTTGGGCATACCGTGAACCTCGTCGACGCCCTCGGGCACCTGCTAAATCTGTTCTCGCCGGCCTGGGGCGTGGCCGCCCTGATGGCGCTGGCGATCAAGCTCGTCTGGCGGCGTGAACATCATGCGCTGGCCTGGCGCCGCCTTGTGCTGTGGGGTGGCATGGGCGGCAGCCTGGCGGTGCTGGTGGCGCTGGCCTGGCTGGCCCGCGACGGCACGATGCTGGGCTACGGCCTGATGCTGCTGGGCGTGGTGTTGCCGCAATGGTGGCTGATGCTCAAGCGCTGAGCACGGTGTCTGCTTCGGCGCGCAGCGAATGTGCGAAGGCCTGGCTGATCTGCACATCGATCAGCTGGTTCATCAGCCGCGGGTGCCCCTTGAAGTTGACGATGCGGTTGCACTCGGTACGCCCCATCAGTTCGCTCGCGTCCTTGCGGGCATGGCCCGAAACCAGGATGCGTTGCGTCGTGCCCACCATGCGCTGGCTGATCGCGAGGGTGTTGGCCTCGATCACGGCCTGCAGTTCCTGCAGGCGCCTGACCTTGGTCTCGTAAGGCGTGCCGTCTTCCAGATTCGCCGCCGGCGTGCCGGGGCGGGGGCTGAAGATGAAGCTGAAGGAGGCGTCGAAGCCCACATCGTCGACCAGCTTCATCAGCTTCGCATGGTCGTCCTCGGTCTCGCCCGGGAAGCCGACGATGAAGTCGCTGGCGATGCGGATGTCGGGCCGGATGGCGCGCAGCTTGCGGATCGTGCTCTTGAACTCCAGCGCCGTGTAGCCACGCTTCATCGCCATCAGGATGCGGTCACTGCCATGCTGCACCGGCAGGTGCAGATGGTTCACCAGTTGCGGCACCTTGCCATAGGCCTCGATGAGGCGCTGACTGAATTCGTTAGGGTGACTGGTCGTGAAACGCAGGCGCTCGATGCCGGGGATCTCGGCACAGTACTCGAGCAGCAGGGCCAGGTCGGCGTACTCGCCCGTGTCGCCCATCTTGCCGCGGTAGGCGTTGACGTTCTGCCCCAGCAGATTGAATTCCTTCACGCCCTGGTCGGCGAGGCCGGCGATCTCGGTCAGCACGTCCTCGAAGGGGCGCGACATCTCCTCGCCGCGCGTGTAAGGCACCACGCAATACGAGCAGTACTTGGAGCAACCCTCCATGATGGAGACGAAGGCGCTGCCACCGTCCACCTTGGCGGGCGGCAGATTGTCGAACTTCTCTATCTCGGGGAAGCTGATGTCCACCTGTGGGCGCGCCTGCTCGCGGCGCGCGGCCAGCATGGCGGGCAGACGGTGCAGGGTCTGCGGGCCGAACACCACGTCGACATAGGGCGCGCGCTCGATGATGGCAGCGCCTTCTTGGCTGGCCACGCAACCGCCCACGCCAATCATCACGCCCTTGGCCTTCAGATGCTTGACGCGTCCCAGGTCGGAGAACACTTTTTCCTGCGCCTTCTCGCGCACCGAGCAGGTGTTGAAGAGAATCAGGTCGGCCTGCTCGACATCGCTGGTGGGCTCGTAGCCTTCGGCCGCGCCCATCACATCGGCCATCTTGTCCGAGTCGTACTCGTTCATCTGGCAGCCAAAGGTCTTGATGAATACTTTCTTCTTCGTGCTCATGGCTGCGGTGATCAGGGCTTGGACCAGACCTGAGCGGCCGGATCAAACTGCCAGTTGGCGGCTTCCAGCGGGCTGTGGGGCCAGGTCTTGTTGGCGAGTTCGGCATCGTTGAGGATCCAGAGATCCTTCAGCAGGCCGGAAGTGTCGATGGTGTAGTGCACGGTGTTCTTCTGCCCGGTGAGGGAGGCAGACAGCAGCAGCAGGTTGTCGCTGCCACGGATGCGGCTGCCAGGCGCCAGCCTGGCTGGCTGGCCATTGAGCAAGACCTCGGGTGTCTGCACCACCATCAACTCGCCGCGCAGCGCATGGGCGGGAAATTGGCGATGGACTTGTGCCTGGGCCGAAAGACTCAGGCTGGTGGCCGCAAGCGCGGCAAGTGCACAGCGATACATGGTATTTTTCCAGTGGCTGCGATGGGCGGCGGGGCCGCGACGACAAGGTCGAGCATTGTAAGCCAAGGTCGCAGGCATAGCTGGGGATGCCTAGTTCACAGGGTTGACTCCGCGCCTCGCGGCGGCTCAACTGAGCGCGCAATTGGTGGTGGAGGCAATCAATGATCCACAAGCTGCGGCGGGCCTTGATTCTGGCGAGCCTGTTCTTGCTCTTTGCCTGCGGGGGCGGGAGCGGCCCTGGCACCAGCGAGCCCGCGGCAGGCGCAAGCGACCCGACTGTCGATGTGCTCAGCAGCGGCAGCTTTCGCGGCAAGTACAGCTACCAGCGCCTGCGCCTCACCCTGCCGGGCCGCATGCCGGCCTATGCGATCTGGTTTCCGGCCCCGGGCGCCAGTGTCGCCACAAGGTCAGCCGCGGTCCTGCTGGCGGACGCCTATGGCGGCATCGATTGGACCGGCGAGCGCGTGGACCTGGGGGCCTTGCAGCGCGCCGGCAGTGAACTTTTCGTCATGCTCGAGGATATCTACGGCCCGGGTGCCGGCAGCCCGCCGACGCTCTACGCACCTTACGACTATTCGCGCCTGGACGATGCGGCAGGCGCTGCCCTGCCATACCTGATCAATGGCGTTGCCGTGATCGTGGTCTACCAGCGCTTTTATGCTGGCGGCTCATTGCAAAACGATATAGACGACACCTTGGCGGGGCTGGCTTTCTTGCAAGCCCAGCCGAGTGTGGACGGCCAGCGCATCGCGGTCTGGGGTTCATCCTATGGCGGCTCGCTGGCGCTCCATGCGGCGGCCGCCGCGCCGGTCGGAGCGGCACCAGCCTTTGGCGCTTTGAGCACCCCGCTGGTGGACTATGCGCAGTTTGAACCCTATGCGCGCTGGCAGGAAGCCGCACACAGCGACCCGGGCAAGGCGATCCTGCGGCTGGAGCCCTTCAGGCGTCGCGTGGAGGCCGCTGCCACGCCCGCCTCGGGCCCGGCCGACTATGCGCCCTATGGCAGCGGCTTCCTGGTGCAACGCCTGAAGACCAAGTTCCTTTTCATTCACGACAGCTTCGACACCATTTCGCCATTGCTGCAGGCCAATGCGCTGTACTTCGGAACGCCCGGTCGCCATCAGGTATTCATCTACCCGCACCAAGGGCAAAGCCTTGACTGGAGCCATTTCGACATTACCCACGCACCAGTGCAGCCGGGCTTCGACGAAGCATCTGCGATCCTGTTTTCCCAGGCCTATTTGCTGACGCGTCTGGTGAGCGGCAGCGTGACCGAGATTCTGCTGCCGCGATTGCCGACCCTGGATGTTTCGTTGTTTGCCTATTTGCGGGCGCAGCAAGAGCAGGGCTATGACGCCACGAGCTTTCTGCTGCCGCGCCTGCTGGAGCTTTGCGATGCGCGCATCCGGCTGGTGGACTATCAAGACGATTTTGCGGCGCGCGAAAGCGGCGCACATTTCGTCGCCGGCCTGCTGCAGACCTACTGGAAGCTGGATGTCAGCGAGGCCACTGTGCTTGCGCATCTGCGCAGCAAGGGCCTCGCGAACTGAGGCGGCCGGTGCCGCTAGCCGAAACCCTGCTCAGCGGCGCTGCCTTAGCTTGGCTGAAATGGCCAACAGCCCCAGCAACATCAGCGCATAGCTGCCAGGCTCGGGTACGGCGTTCACGACGGTACCTACGGCGCCCAGGTAGAAGGCGTTCGAGATGCCGGGATCAGCCGCTGGATCAATGCCGCCGCCAAGGATGACGTGGTAATTCCCCGCGCCTGTCAGTGCTGCCGAGACGCTCCACCCATCGGCGCCATTGACATCAATCGCGCCTGGCAGCGGATTGTTCGCAGCATCGGCGAGCAGCAAGGTATTGAAGTGGAATACCGCACCCTGGGAACTCGCGTCGGCCTCGGTGAAGGTGGCCAATGCTTGCCCGGGGCCGGTGACGCTGAACTCGAAGATGTCCATGAAGCCGACCAGCGCCTCGTTCGTGCCATGAACGCCGCCCAGGAAGGCCGAGCTGTTGTCGATCACTCCTGTTGAGCCTCCTTGCAGCGTCACGGCGCCAGCCGAAGCCGTGACCGCCAAAGCAACAGATCCAGCCAGGTGCTTGAGCTTCATTGCAGTCTCCAGAAGTGCCGGGCGATGCCCAACATGCGCCGAGTCTAGTGGTCGCACCGGCGCTGCCAACCCCTAGAGCGTGGGCTGCGGCCCACCCCCCAAGTCTGAGACGCCCGAACGCGCTGCAACGGTAGCGTCACATGCCAGAATGATTCGCATCGGCCGACCTCGCCTTGCGCGCAAACACAAGTGCAGCACCTTCGCAGCATGCTTGAGGATGTCTCGCCGCTGGACCGCGGCCTGCGCTGGATCGGGCATCAGCGCTGGCTACGCTACGGCGTGCGCAATCGGCTGTTGTACTGGTTGCGACATCCCGAGCGGGTGCGCGCCGAACGCTTTGAGGTTCCTTTTGCCGGCTATGTCTATCCCGGGCGCCTGAACCGCTGGATTGACTGGATCGTTTTCTATTACGGCGCCTACGAGCTCGATGAACTCGAGTTGATGCGCGGCATGTTGAGCGAGCGCGAGCAACCCACGGCGCTGGACATCGGCGCCAACGTCGGTCATCACACCCTCTATCTGGCTTCTTGCTGTGCCGAGGTGCATGCCTTCGAGCCGTATGCGGCGGTGGCGCAATGCCTGGACGAGAAGATTCAGCGCAACCGCCTCGCGCATGTACGGGTTCATCGCGTGGGGCTGGGCGAGTTTGACCAGGAACTCGATTTCTATGCACCGCAGGGCGTCAATACCGGTACGGGCAGCTTCGTGGCCGACCATGAGGCGCACAACAACCGCTCCATCGGTCGCTTGCGGGTGGCGCGCGCCGACGCTTACATCGAAGGCTTGAAGCTCGCACACATCGATCTGATCAAGCTCGATGTCGAGGGCTTTGAGCTGGCGGTGCTGCGTGGCCTGCGTGGCACGTTGGCGCGCTACCGGCCGATCGTGATGATGGAGCTGTCCGACCAGGTGCGCTTTGGGCTTGCCGACGCGCAGGCCCTGATGGCGCATTTCCCGCCCGGCTACGAGGCCCTGGAGGTGCATAGCCGACGCAGCCGCTTTGGCCTGCTGGGGCAGCGGGGTTGTGGCCTGAGGCCGCTGCAATGGCATCACGCCCCCTTGCCCGGCGGCTATATGAATCTGCTGGTGCGTCCATGCACAGCCTGATGCGGCTCGCGCTGGCCGGTGTCTTGGCTCTCCTGTCCGGGCTCGGCCATGGTCAGGAGCTGCGCCTCGCGCCGGCCGACTGGACCTTGCTGGGCTCCAATGCCAGCGTCTCCGAGAGCCGCGAGGCGGGATGGTCGCGCGCCGGCCGGCCGGCGCTGGACTACCGTTACGAAGTGGGCCAGGGGCAACTCAGCCTGCTGGTGCTGCCGCTGCGCAGCGCGCAGCTGGCCGGCGCGGGCAGCATCAGCTTTGCTGCCAAGTCCAGCCATATGAGCAATCTGGTGCTGGCGCTGGAGGAGCAGGGCGGAGGCCGATGGAGTCTGCCGGTGACGCTCAATGCGGGAGTTTGGCAGGAGGTGCGCATTGCGCTCGACGATCTGGTGCTCGCCGTGGGCGGCGATGCCCCGCCCGATGCGAACGGGCGTCTTGACCTGGAGCGCGTGCAGCGCATGTCCATCGTCGATGCCGGCGCCATGCTGGCGTCCAAATCGGCCGATGTCATGCGCCTGTTTGGCATTCCGGCCGGGCAGCGCCGCATCGTCATCGACGAGCTGCGTTTCAGCGGTGCGGCGCCGCGCGACACGGGCGCCGGCAGCCTGGATGGCTTGACGCGTGAAACACCGCCATGGTCGGTCTTCGGTGCCAGCCGTGCCGAACTCGGCCGCGAAGCGCCATTGAATCAAACCGGCTGGGTGGTGGACTACCGCAAGCAAAGCGGCGCGGTGATGAGTTTGATGCGACCCCTGCCGGTCGCGGCACTCGCGGGCGCCGATCAACTCGAGTTGACGCTTGCCTCGCGGCTCAAGGCCAACTTGGTGCTCAAGCTTGAGCAGTCGGATGGCGACAAGTTTGAACTCGGTTTCGAGCTGCCGGGCAATAGCAGCTTGCAGAAGGTGCGCCTGAAGCTGGCGGACTTCAAACGCGCGGACGACAGCGCTTCCTCGGCCACCCGCATCAAGCCCGAGCGCCTCAGCAATCTGCTGTTGATGGATATCGGCGGCTGGTTCGCCAGCAAGGGTGAGAACCGGCTCTGGCTGCAGCGTGTGGCTGGCAATGGCACCCCCGGCGTGCCCCCGGCCGGCGTGGCCGCAGCGGTGGCGAGCACGGTGGCCGAGGTGCCGGGCTGGTCGCGCTGGACCAAACGCGTGTCGCCCATCCATTCCGGGCCCTATTCGCTGGTGGGCGACCCCAGTGTGCTGCACGATGGCCCGATCTACCGGATGTTCTACACCTGCTTCGACCCCAAGCGCAAAGGGCCGGCGATTTGCCAGGCCAGCTCGCCGGATGGGCTGGCCTGGGCCGACGTGGCGGTGCCGGGGCCGGTGGCGGGGCGCATGATCGAGACGCGACCGGGCCGCTGGGACGATACCCACGAGACCCCCTTTGTGCTCAAGTTCCGCGGCGAATACCTGCTCTATTTCGCCGGCTACCGCGACCGCGGCGGGCACTTCAAGTCCTTTCCGCTGCAGGTGGGCCTGGCCAGCTCGCGCGACGGCGTCCATTTCGAACGCGTGGGCGAGGAGCCCATATTGAAGGTCTCGCCGGGTGGCTACGACAGCGACGCGGTCTTCAGCCCCACCATCGTCGAATACCAGAACCAGCTGGTGATGATCTACACCGCGTATTGCTTCGACAGCTGCAAGCGCGAACGTGGCGTCTATCTGATGGCCGCGACTTCCAGCAACGGGCGCGATTGGGTCAAGCGGCCCCAGCCTGTGCTCAGCAAGGCCGATCTGCCCAAGACCAAGGATGGAGCCGCGGAAGCAGAGCTGGTGCAGGGGCCTGATGGCAGCTACTACCTGTTCATGAGCCTGCTGTATGGCGAGCATGGGCACGAGATCGGCGTGGCGCGTGCCCCCACGCCCTTCGGTCCCTGGGAGTTGGCGCCCGAGCCGATTGTGCGGCGTTCCAGCGGGCAGTTCGATGACATCGGACCGATCGCGCCCTCGGTCTTGATCGAGGGCGACAGGGTGCGCCTCTGGTACCACGGCTTCAGCAAGCGCAAGACCATTCAGATCGGCTACGCCGAGGCGCCGTGGCCGCTCAAGCTCAAGTAGCGAGCGCCGCCTGCAGCCGCCCAAGCACGGCGTCGCGTGTCAGCTCGGCGCGCATATAGGCCTGGGCCGCTGCACCCAGGGCACAGGCGCGCTGCGGGTCGTCACACAGGCCGCAGATGGCCTCGGCAAAGGCCTGCGCGTCTTCGGGTGTCACCACCACACCGCGGCCCTGCAGAATGCTGGCCAGGCCACTGCCCGGCCGGGCGCCGGCAACCGTCGGGCGCCCGCTCGCGAACATGCCGCCCAGCTTGGAGGGCAGCACCAGATCGGCCGCGGCGGCACGTTGCGGCAGCAGGTGCACCTCGGCGGCACGCAGCATCGCGCCCAGCTGGGTCAACGGCTGCAGCGGCAGGAACAGCACGCGCGCCAGTCCCTGGGCCTGCGCCTGCAGGCCGGCACGAGCCGGCCCGTCGCCCACCAGCACGAACCAGATATCGCTGCGATGCTGCAGCAGACGCGCGGCCTCCAGCACCGTCTCCAGCCCTTGCTTGCCCGCCATATTGCCGGCGTAGAGGGCCAGCTTGGCTTGCTCCGGAATGCCATGGGCGGCCCGAAACGGTGGCCCGGGCGGGTCCGCCGGCAGGGCGTCGGCCCAGTTCGGCAGCAACATCAACCGGGTCTGCGCCATGCCCTTGGCCAGCAAGCGCTCCGCCATGCGCGGCGAGATGGTCGAGACCTGATCGGCACGCCGCAGCAAGGCGGATTCAAGGCCGAGTGCCAGCCGGCGCGCGCCGGCGCCGCTGAGAACGCCCAGTTCAAACGCGGCGTCGACCTCCAGGTCCTGCACATGCAGCCAGCAGCGTGCGCCACAGCTGCGCGCGGCCAGCCATGCGGGCACAAAGGACAGCAGGGGCGGTTCCACCGCCATCACCCAGTCGGGGCGCCAGCGCGCCTGCCAGAGCAGCACCGGCAGACTGCTGATCAGGTGGCTCAGGCTGTAGAGCACCCGCGCCATGCCGCCCGGGCGCCGCGGTATCCAGGCCGGGCAGCGCCAGATCGTCACGCCGTCGATCTGCTCGCGCGTGTAGCGCCAGGCCGAGTAGCCGCTGCCGACACGCCAGGCCGGGTAATGCGGCGGCGCCGTGACCACGCGCACCTCATGGCCCTGCTGCACCAGCCAGGCGGCCATCTCGGCGTTGTATTTGCCGATCGAGATCAGCTCGGGCGCGTAGTAGGGCGAATGCAGCAGGATGCGCATGCGCCGCTGGGCCGTCAGGCCGATTGGGTCGGTTGCACCGTCGCCGTCCGCACCGGCCGTGCTGCTGTGTCGCGCATCCAGTTGACGGTCTGCACCACGCCCTCGTCGAGGCCATGCGGAAGGTCGGGACACAGGGCCTGCAGATTGCTGGTGTCGTGCAACATTTCGGTCAGCAGATTGTCGAGCCGGAAGCTCGTCAGCGGTACCGACTTCCAACCCGCCCAGGCCAGCGCGTCGCCCGCTCGCGCCATTGTGCGCAGGGCCGGCAAGGGCAGCTCGCGCAGCGGTGGCGCAGCGAATGCGGCCTGTATCCGCCGGCCCCAGTCCAGCACCTCGATCGGCTCGTAGTCGGCCAGATAAAAGAGCTGGCCGTGCAGCGCCTCGCGAGGGGCCTGCAGCAGCGCGGCGATCTGATGCACGCTGTTGCCGACAAAGCCAAACGACTTGCGCACGCGCACGCCGCGTGGATGCAGGTAGCGGCCGCGCCGCACCGCATCGAAGAAGTTGCGATAGGGCACATGGAACCAGGGCCCCCAGATCGAGGTGGGGCGGACGATGGCCCAGTCGAAGCCGGTGGCGCCGGCCTGGCGTACCAGTTGCTCGCCCAGCACCTTGCTCTCGCCATAGGGCGTGGTGGGCAGGTAATCGGTCGGCGAGCTGGGCTGGTAGCCGATGCGGCAGACCAGGCGCGAGGAGGCGAACAGCACGCGCCGCACGCCCGTCGCGGCGGCGGCGTCGATGAGGTTTTGCAACCCGCTGGTGTTGGCCGGGTAGTCGGCCACGCTGGCACCGTTGAGGTCGGTGCGCGCGGCCAGATGCACCACCGCCTCGGGCGCGGCCTCCTGCAAGGCCAGCTTGAGGCTGCCGGCCTCGCAGATGTCGACATGCCGCCAATGGGCGCGCTGCGCCGCATCGGCCGGCGGCTTGATGTCGAAGTTCAAGACCTGCATGCCCTTGCCGAGCAAATGCGCGACCAGATTGGTGCCGATGAAGCCGGATCCCCCGGTCACGAGCACGCGTTGCGGCTTCATCAGTACACCGCCTCTTCGGCGCGTGGACCGGCATGGCGTCGCGCCGCGGCGCGTGCAAGTACGCCCGCATAGGCTTGCAGCAGCTCGCGCGCGTGGTTGGCGGGTGTGGGCGGATCGCGCCAGAAACGCTCGAAGGCCTGCCGTCCCAGGGCCTGCGCATAGCTGCCGTCCTCATGCAGGCGTTGCAAGGCATTGGCGAGCGCGTCGGCGTCGCCGCTGCGAAACACCAGACCGTTGCGGCCATGCTGTACCGCGTCGGTGGCGGCACAGGCGTCCGAGACAATGGCCGGCAGCCCCAGCGCGGCCGCCTCGTCCACCACCAGCCCCTGGGTCTCGTACCAGAGCGAAGGCAGCACCAGGGCACGCGCGCGCAGCATCTCGGCCTGCACCTGCTCGCGCGCGAGCTGGCCGGTGAAGCGCGCGCGCGGGAAGCGCTGCTGCAGTTCGGCCTGATCGGGGCCTTCGCCGATGCAGACCGCCGGCACGCCGGCCTGCTCGCAGGCGCGCAGGAACAGTTCCTGGCCCTTGTGTCGCACCAGCCTGGCCACCATCACAAAGCCTTGCTGGGAGGCCACGTCGGCCTGCGGCCCGGGGGTGATGTTGATCGGGTTGCGGACATGGCAGACCTGTGCATCGGGCGGCAGATAGGGGCGCAGAATGACTTCGCTGAAGCGTGATACCACGATGAACTCGCGCAGCCCGCCGGGCATGCCGCCCCAACCCAGCTGCACCGCCTGACGGGCCACACGGTACAGCTTGTGGCCGTAGCTGCGCACATCGCAATGGCAGGTGATGCAGTCCAGCGACATGGGCTTGCGTTGGCAGATCTGGGAACTCTGGAAGTTGAACAGACCGCCGGTCGGACACACCGGGAAATAGTCGTGCAAGGTGCACACCATAGGAAACCCGGCCATGAGCGTGGTGCGTATCACACTGCTTGAGAGCGATTTGGTCCAGCTGTGCAGATGCACCACCGTGTCGGTCGGCGCGTGCTCGGCCAGCAAGGCACGCAGCGCCCTGGCAGCGCCCGCGTTCCACAGCCCCTGCAGGGCGGCGCGGCCGCGCTGCGGGTCGCGCAGCAGATCATGCTGGCCGGTCGCCACCAGGCGGGCGCGGCGCGGCAGGCGGTCTTCCGGTCGCAAGGCATCCGCCACAAGCAGGGTAACGTGCGCGCCTGCGGCGGCCAACTGTTCGGCCGAGCTCAATGCCACCACGTCGGCGCCGCCGTCGGCGTAGAGGTGATCGTTCAACACAATCACGTTCACGATCGGCTCCTGGCTGACTCTCAGTTCAGGCTTGCCGCTGCCAGGGCGTAGGCCGGGGGCTTGGCCAGCAGCGGCTCGGCGCCGTACTCGGGCGCGTCTATGCATTGACGCAGGCCTTGCTCCAGACTGAACTTGGGTTGCCAGCCAAGCGCGCGCAGCTTGGAGCTGTCGATCGACTGCTCGCGGATCTCCTGGAAGTTGCTGGGCTTGTCGACGATGGAGATGCCGCCGTGATAGCCCATCAACCGGCAGATGCGCTGCACCAGGGCCTCGATCGAGACGGTCTCGGTGCCGCCGATGCAGAACACCTCGCCGGGCGCCGCCTTGCTGTCGATCAGCAGCATGGCGTCGACCACGTCGTCAACGTAGACGAACTCGCGCACATAGTCCTTCACGCCGGTGAAGATGATGGGTTGCTCGCCGCGGTTGATCGAGCGTATGCAGTTGGGAATGATGCGGGTGAGATTGGGATCGCCCGGGCCGTACACATTCGATGAACGCACGATGTTGATCGGCAGGCGGTAGTTGTGCAGATAGTTCTGCGCCACGATGTCCTGGCAGGCCTTGGTGGATTCGTAGGTGTACTTCGGCACGAAGGCGGTGCTTTCGTTGTACGGCGGCACGGCGTGGCCATAGACCTTGTCGGAGGTGAAGATGGCAATGCGTTCGACCGTGTTGACGCCCGCGTTGCGCACGGCTTCCAGCAGCGTCACCGTGCCCATCACATTGGTGAAGTAGGCGTTCATCGGGTCGTTGGCGCATTTGCGCACGATCGAGTTGGACGCGAAGTGGTAGATGGTGTTGACCTCGTAACGGCTGATCAGGTCCGAGACGAAGGTGTAGTCGTTGAGGCTGCCGCGTACCGCGATGGCATTACGGTGGCCGGGATGCCTCAGGGGGTTGGACTGGTGATAGAGCAGGATGACGCGGGTATTGCCATCGCTGCTGTTGTCCAGCAGGCGCCTTGCGACCGCGGAGCCCACAAAACCTGCCGCCCCGGTGACCAGAATGGTGTTGCTCTTCATAGATCCTCGCTTGGTAATGCCGCTGAGAACTCAATGCCCGGGGTCGACCTCACGCCGCACGCGCGGGTCGACCGAAGAAAAGCAAACCTCGTACCTCGGGGTGCAACCGCCACAGCAGGGCCAGAAACAGCAACTCCACTGCGGCCACCACCAGCCATTGCAACCATCCCGCCAGCCAATGCGGAGCAGCCATGCCCAGCAGGCCTGCCAGCACGCCCGCCAGCAAGGCGCCGGCGCTGCGCAGGGGCCGCAAGGTCTGCCACGGCATTCGCTCGTCGTGATGAATGCCCACCAAGGTCAAGACACACCCGGCGATTATTGCGATGGCCACCAGGCCATACCATCCTGAGAACGAGGCAAGCGGCACTGCAAACGTGGGGGTGGCCGCCAGCACCAGGGTGAGCAGATGCGCGCGCAGCGGCCAGCGCATGCGCCCGCTGGCCAGCGCCAGGTTGAGCGCCGGGTCGGTGAGGCTGTAGATCAGCCAGGGCAGCAGGGCAGCGGCCAAGGCGCTGACGAACATCGGCTCGCCGTGCCCCAGCACCAGCCAGGCAATGCCATGGGCGCTGGCCAGCAGGGTCGAGAACACCGCCAGCGCCGCCACCAGCATCAGCTCGAAGGAGAGCGCGTAGGCGTGCTGGCGCCCCGCGGTGTCGCCGCTGCTGCGCGCCAGCCGTGGCACCAACACCCGCGCCGCCGCAGCCAGCAAGCCGCGCACGCCCTTGCCGATGCGAAAAGCCAGGTCGAAGTAGGACACCGCGGCGAGGCTGCCGCTGCGCGCCAGCGCCAGCTTGATGCAGGCCTCCAGCACCAGATAGCTCAGTACCAGGGCCTGCACCGACAGGCCGTAGCGCAAGGCCTCCCGCAGGATGCGCAGGCTCGGGCGCGGCCGCCACCAGCGCAGGCCCGGCGTGCCGCTTGCCACCAGGGCCAGATTGACGCACAGGAGCAGGGCGTTCTGGAACACGAATGCGGCGGCAGCACCCGCCATGCCCCAAGGCGGCACGGCGGCGATGGTGAGTGCCAGGCCGACGGTGAGCGCCAGCAGGGTGGCGCCGGCACGCGCCACAAAGCGCTGCTGGCCGTCCAGCGCTCCGGCCAGCGCGTCGGCGATGCGGTTCAGCCACAGGCCCGTCAGCACATAGGGCAGCCAATGCTGAGCCTGCGACTGCCGCAGCGTCGTCAGTGCCAGCCAGCGCGACCAGAGCGGGAAGCCGACCCAGGCCAGCAGCAGCGCGAGCCCGGTGAACAAGGTGACCGCAGCGAGCAGGGTTTCCAGGATGCGGGCAGCCTCGCCATCCGTATGGGTCAAGGCCAACCGACGCACCAGCACCTGGTTGAGCCCCAGGTCGGCCATGCAGGCCAGCAGACCCGCTGCCATCAGCGCCAGCCACACGCCCACCGTCTCGGCCCCAAGGCTGCGAATCAGGAAGCTGTAGAGCGCCAGCCCGATCAGGGTCTGCGCCGCGGTGGCCGCCACGGCGGCGCTGGCACTCGCCCACAAGCGCTGGCCCGGGGCGGTGCGCGGGCTCACTGCATGGCCGCCAATTCGCCGTCGAGCAGGGCGTTGGCGATCTCGTCGGCGACCCAGACGCAATGATCGATCTTGCCGGTGAAGACGGTCATGTAGCCGGGTTCCAGCTGGCGAATGATGGATGGGCGCGCATCGGTGTCGTGGCGATGCGCCAGCACCATGCGCGGCCCTTCCAGAAAGCCGGCGAGGCGGGCCTCGGCCAGGGCCGGCACGAAGCGGCAGCAGGCCTGGCGGATGCGCTCGAACAGGGCCGCGCCGTCGACGCCGCGTGCCGGCGAGGTGGCGGTATCGGCCCAAGTCGCGGGCATGTGGCGGCCCACATGTTCGGCCACCACCGAATGGGCGACGTGGTAGAGCAGATAGCGCCCGGTCAGGCCAAACGGCAGCACCGTCATGAAGGGGCCGTCCATGATGGACACGCCCACCGGCGGCTGCGCCCACTCGATCACCGGCACCATGGTGTACTCGTATTGGTACTCGGCCACCGCATGGCCCAGCTGCTCGGTGAGCGAGTTCACATTCGCATAGGTGCAGTTGATGACGGCGTCGAAATCGGCGCTGCGGCGATCGGCCAGCTGCAGGCGGAAACGGCCGCCATGACGCGCAATGCCCAGCACCGCGGCATTGAAGCGCGGTTGTATGCCGGCCTTGTCCAGCTTCTGCATCACCAGGCCGCCCAGTACGGCGCTGTCGTACACCACCTCGTCGCACAGCACACCCAGGTCCACGCCCTGCACCCTGGGCTCGAAGCGGGCCAGGTCGATCAGCTCGTGGCGCAGGCCCATGCGCTGGCAGAAGGCCAGGTACTGCTCGCCGTTCACCAGCGAACCCTCGCTGGCAACGAAGTAGGCGTTCGGAAAGCCGTCCAGGATGCAGGGGGCGAAAGCGTCGCGAAAGCGCTGGAAGCCGCGGATGCTCTGGCGCGCGGTCTCGTCGTCGCGCGGGTAATGGAAGCCCAGGTGCAGGCGGTTCTGGTTGTTGTAGGAGGCACCGCGCAGGGGCTTGGCCTGTTGCTCGTAGATCGTCACCCTGGCGCCTCCGGCCGCCAGCCGCAGCGCCGCCATGGCGCCAAAAATGCCGCAACCGATCACCGCCACCTGCTTAGACATGTGCGCCTCCGTTCAAACGTATGACCTGGCCGTTCAGGTTGGCCCAGGCGGGTTCGCAAAGATTGAGCAGTACGCCGGCCACTTCGGCCGGCGTGGTGAGATGCTGGGTCGGCGTGTTGCGCAAATGGTGGGCACGGCGCTCGGGCGCCATGGCCTCGTACATGGGGCTGTGCTCGATCAGGGCCGGCGCGATCGCGTTGCAGCGGATCTGCGGCGCCAGCCAGGTGGCGAGCGACTTGACGAAGGCGATCAGCGCCGCCTTGGAGGCGGCATAGACCGGGTCGAAACTGCCGCGCTCGCCCGAGATCGAGGCGGTCATCCAGATCTGCGCGCCGGCATTGAAATGCGGCAGCAGGCGCCGCAGCAGCGCCGCCTGGGCCGTGAAGTTGCAGTGCATCACCTCGGCCATCAGGCCATCGTCGTAGGCCTCAAGTGCTTTGCCGGGCAGCATGCCGGCCATGAAGATGGCCACGTCGAGCCGGCCGAAGCCCGGCAGCACGCGGGCCGCGAAGTCGTCCAGCGCCGCTGCGTCCAGCAGATCCAGCGCCGCCAGTTGCGCCCCCTCCGGCGCTTCCGGGAGTGCCTGCAATAGGCCGCTGCGGCTGGTGGCCAGCACCTGCGCGCCCTGGGCCGCGAAGCCGCGCAGCAGGGCCGGGCCGAAGGAGGCCGAGGCGCCGATCAGCAGCACCCGGCGGGTCGGGGTGGGGGCATGGCTCATTCAGTAGGCGTTCTCGTGGGTGAAGCCCCGCACGATGGTGAGGGCGATGATCTTGAGGTCGAACCAGAGCGACCAATGCTCGATGTAGTAGAGGTCGTGCTGCACCCGGCGTTCCATCTTTTCCGGCGTGTCGAGCGCGCCGCGCAGGCCGTTCACCTGGGCCCAGCCGGTGATGCCGGGCTTGACCTTGTGACGCAGCATGTAGCGATCCACCACATCCTTGTACTCGTCGTTGATCTCCACCGGATAGGGGCGCGGGCCGACGATGGACATCTGGCCCTGCAGCACATTGATGAACTGCGGCAGCTCGTCCAGGCTGGTGCGGCGCAGAAAGGCTCCTACCGTGGTGACGCGTGCGTCCTTGCGCGTGGCCAGGGTGTAGGTGCCGGGTGCCTGGTAATGCGGCCGCATGGTGCGGAACTTCCAGACCTCGATGATTTCGTGATGCAGGCCGCGGCGCTGCTGGCGGAACAGCACCGGGCCGGGCGAATCGAGCCGCACCGCCAGCGCCACCATCAGCATCAGCGGGCTGATGAGCAGCAGGATCAGCAGCGCCAGCAGGCGGTCTTCCAGCAGCTTCACGAAGCGGCTGCTGCCCTGCATGGGCGAGGCATTCAGCGCCAGCAGCGGCAGGCCACCCACGTCCTCCAAGGCCTGGTTGAGCATGTAGAACTGGAACACATCCGGCACCAGGCAAACATCCGTGGTGCTGTGGCGCAGCGCGTGCAGGATCTCGCGGATGCGCGCCTCGGCGCGGAAGGGCAGGGCGATCCAGACCTGGTCGATGTGCTGTTCGGCGACGAAGCGCTGCATTTCCTCCACATGGCCAAGAATGGGCAGGCCGTCGTCGGCGTGCAGGCGTTCGAGGCCGCGGTCGTCGAAGTAGCCGACCACGCGTATGCCCAACTCCGGTTTGGCGCGCAGATGCTCGGCAACATAACGGCCAGGTTCGCTGGCGACCGCGATCACCACGGTGCGCTGGTTGTAGCCGCGCCGGCGCAGGCTCGCCAGCACCAGGCGCACCAGCAGGCGCAGGGCCAGGGTGGCGAGCCAGCCCGCCGCCAGCCACAGGGCCAGCCATTTCAGCACCGGCCCATCGAGCTGGTTGCGCATCCAGAAGCTGCCGCCCAGCAGGGCGAGGCTCAGCAGCCAGCCGCCCGAGAGCATCTCGGCCTCGGTGCTCAGGCGCGTGCTGCGGCTGCTACGGTACAAGCCCATCTGCTCGGTGCTGAACAGCAGCAGCAGCATCACCAGCAGCACCGCATCGAGCAGTTCCGGTGCCTGGGCGCGCCCCAGATACGTGAGGTGATGCGCCAGCATGCCGCTGGCGAACACCAGCACCAGATCGCCCAGGCGCTTGAGCAGCGCGACCAGGCCGGCATGATCGTGGAGCAGGCCGCGGGTCTGCATGGTGGCCTCAGCTGCGTGCCCGTGCGATCAGCACGAGGTTGTCGCCGCGGCAGGCGGCGCCGCGTGCCGACCGTGCGTCAGCGCTGGCCGCATAGCTGTGCAGGGCGGGCAGCTGGCCGCTCGCAAGCTCGGCCTGCAGGCCTTGCAGCGAGACCGGGCTGTCGGCCAGCGCCAGCATGCCCGCGCGTGCGCGCCGCAGCACCGGCAACAGGCCGCTGGCGCGCAGCGTCTCGCGCAATCGGTCGCGCAGACGGTCGCGTATCGCGTCGCGCCAGCGCGTCGTCGCCGGCTGCGGCGGATCGTCGTTGGCATAGGTGTAGGCGCGCACCAGCTCGAAGCCGGCTTGTTCGAGCAGGCGGCCGAGATTGGCGCGGTTGAACAAAAAGATGTGAAAGGGGTTGAAGCCCAGCCAGCGCGGCCCCAGCGCGCGGCGCTGATCGGCGTCGGCGTTGGGCGTACCCAGCACCAGCCAGCCGCGCGGCTTGAGCGCCCGACGCATGTCCTGCAGCAGCGCCAGCGGCGCGGGCACATGCTCGATCACATCGGTACAAAGCAGCACCGAGGCGGGCTGGAAGCCTGGCTGCGCCAAGGCCTGGGCCAGCGTGCCGGCATAGACATCCAGGCCGAAACGCTGGCGCGCGAAGTCGGCCGCCGCGGCCGCCAGCTCCACGCCGCGCACCTGCCAACCCTGGGCGCGCAGCTGGGCCAGCAGATAGCCCTTGGCACAGCCGAGCTCCAGCACATCGCGTGCCTCGCAGTAATGGGCCGCCACACCCAGGGTCTGGCTGGCCAGCAGGGCGACGCGGCGCGCCGCATCACGCTCGCGCTCCTGGAACACGTAGTAGTCGGCGTCGTAGAGCCGGGCAATCTCGGCATCGCTGAGCCGCGGCGAGTTGAACAGCAGCCCGCAGCCCGCGCATTCGCGCATCTCGAACAGACCCGGGTAATGCTGGTCGGGGTAGCTGAGGGCATGCAGGAGCCGGCTGTCGCCGCTACCGCAGACCAGGCAAGGCATGTTGACGGCCTGCTTCATGACGCCACCCGGCCTGCCTTGCGCGGCAGCAGCGCTTCGGCTGCGTCCAGCACCTCGTCGACGCCGATCAGGCGCAGGCACAAGCGGTCCTGTGCCTCGCAGCGCACCAGCATGCAGCCGGCGCAGGGCACCTGCTTGCGCAGGATGCGGTGGGGGCTGCCGACCGGATTGGCCATCGGCTCCCATTTGCCGGGCTCGTCGCGCGCCGAGAACAGCGCCACGCAGGGCAGGCCCACGGCCGCTGCCAGATGCATGGTGCCGGTGTCGTTGCCGATGAAGAGCCGGCAGCGCTCCAGCAGGGCGGCCGATTGCCTGACCGACAGGCCACCCGCGGCCTGGGTGCCACGACCCCAGCGCTGTACCAGCCGCGCGGCCAGTTCGACATCCTCGGGGCCGCCGACCAGCACCGGCCAGATGTCGTGGCGCTCGATCAGCGCATGGCCCACCGCCTCGAAGCGCTCGGCCGGCCATTGCTTGGACTGCAGATTGGAGCCCGGCGCAAAGGCGACCCAGGGCCGGCCATCGGCCAGCGGTGCGGCCCGGGCCCGCAGCCATTGCTCGCTGGCGAGCCGATCGGCCGCCTGCAGGGCCAGGTCGCGGCGTGCCAGCGGCAGCGGTGGCGGGCGCACCGGCGTGTCGTGCAGGCGTGCCAGCAGGCGCTCGGCCTCCAGCAGCGGGCGTGCGCTGCCGGCATCGGGCGCGGCGCCCAGCACCCGGCTTATGCCGGCCAGCCGGAAGAACAGCAGATCGCGTCGCACCTGGCCGGGTTCGCGCGCCGAGGGGGGCAGATAGACGGCCAGGTCGAAGCGGCCCGCACGCAGCCGCGCGATCAGCCTGATGGCGCCCCACCATTTGCGCCAGCGCGGCAGGTTGCTGCCGTAGGCATGGTGGTCGCCATCGAACAGCAGGTAGTCGTCGAACAGGCCGCTGCCTTCGAGAATGTCGCGCCCCACCGGGATGCCGCCGCGCGCCGGTCGCTTGGTGAGCATCACGCGGCGCGCCTGCGGAAAGGCATCACGCACCGCCCAGAAGGCCGGCAGTGCCACCAGGGTATCGCCCAGGCTGCCGACATGGAATACGAGCAGCCGCCGTACCGCGCCGGCCTCACCGGCATGCAAACGGCTGCTCTGCGGCAGGGCGGTGGGCGCGTCCATCAGGACACCTGCGGTTTGGCCGCGGGCCGCAGCCGCGTCGGGTCGATGCGCCGGCACCATTTCAGCATCGGCTGTTCGGCATAGCTGAAGCTGCACCAGCCCACCCCCAGGGCCGCAGCCACCGAGCCGGCCAGAAAGAGCAGATGCGCCGGCCAGCCCGCCGCGCCAAACTCGCCCCACAGTCGCCCCAGCACCACCAGCACCATCAGATGGGTGAGGTAGATCGAATAGGCGGCGTCGCCGATCCAGGCCAGGCCCGGTAGCAAGACCTGACCCTGCTGCTGTTCGCGCATCACGATGCCGTAGATGAACAGGGCCGCGGGCAGTCCGAACACCCAGACGCGCCAGAAGTCGCCCACCCAGTATTCGCCGGTCAGGCGGAACCAGGCCGCATAGCCCGCCGCCAGGCCCGCGAGCGCAATGGCGATGCAGGCCGTGGCGCCGCGCTGCGGCCCATGCACCACCGCCCAGGCCACCACCATGCCGAGGATGAACTCCAGGTTGATGGGATTGAACAGCACCCGCTCGAAGGCGCCCTGCAGCGGCCGCGGCGTCTGCAAGCCATAGGCGATCAGGGCCACCGTGACGAACAACCAGGCGCCAATGGCCTTGGGCAGCTGGCGCTCGGGCAGCATCAGCATGGCGCCCAGCACGAGGTAGAAATACAACTCGTGATGCAGGGTCCATGCCACCGGAATCAGGGGCAGGCGAACATCGGGAATCAGCAGCAGCGAGCGCAGCAGATTGACCTCATGGCCTTCCGCCGCGTTGAACAGCGCCGGCACGCTCAGGTACAGCGGCAGCAGCAGCGCGGTGAGCAGCATATAGACCGGATAGACCCTGGAGACACGCGCATAGGCATAGGCGGCGGCGTAGTGGCGCTGGCCGAAATGCCCGAAGGCCAGATAGGTCAGCACGAAGCCGCTCACCACCAGGAAGATATCGACGCCGGCGATGCCGATCGAATTCCAGTCGCCCAGCAACTGCGGGCCATGCGAGTACTTCAGCTCGGTGTGGTGCAGATGCACCATGATGACCAGCAGCACCGCAAAGCCGCGCAGGCTCTGAATGCCGATCAGGCGGGCGGGCGAGGAGGCGGAGCTGCTGGTGGCCACGACACGATCCCTGTACCTTTCACGCATTGCGCCGCCCATCGGGCCGCGGTACGCTGATCAACAAGGGCCGCCGGTGCTGGGCACGGGCGGGCTCGGAGAGGTCGAATTCAGCTTAGCATGGGTGCCCGGAAACACGCCGCGCCGCCGCCTTGCGTTCTTGGGATTGCTGCCATGGCAAAACCTGATCTGCTGGCGGGGCGCGCCGGGCCAGGCGCTTGATTCACTGCTTGTTCAGCGAGGACGCGATTTGCAGGATCCGACAGCTACGCCTCCAGCCCACGCCGTGGCGATGCCACGCGTGACCTTCAGCTCACCGGGCCTGGATTGGCTGATGGTGATACTGCTGCGGCGCTGGCGCTGGATCCTGGCCAGCACGCTGCTGGCGGCCGCGGGGGTGCTGCTGGCCCTGCCCTTTCTGACCAAGCAGTACGAGATCAGCGCGGCACTGCTGTTCAAGCTGGGGCGCGAGCAGGCGCCGCCCTCGGTGTCGGGCACCTCATCGGTGTCGGCGCCCTTCAAGCGCACCGAGGACATCACCTCCGAGGCCGAGATCATCACCAGCCAGGCGCTGGTGGAAAACCTGGTGAATGCGTTCGGCACCGACTACTTCCTGGCGCGCAAGCCGCCCGAGACCATCTGGGAGCACATCAAGTACGCGGCGCGCGCGGTGGTGCGCGGCATCCGCGAGGCCATCGGCGAGTTGATGATTCTGGTCGGGCTGGAGAAGCGGCTCACGCCCTTCGAGAACGTCGTCTCCATGCTGCAGGGCGTGCTCAAGGCCGAGGCGGTGAAGCGTGCGGACGTCATCGAGATCAAGCTCCTGATGGCCGACCAGCAGGCCGGCGTGGATGTCATGAACAAGCTCATCGAGCTCTACCTGGCCGAGCATATACGCGCCTTCCAGACCCCCGGCGCGACGCGCTTCCTGCAGGAGCGCGTGAGCGTGTTGAAGGACGAGCTGGCGAGCCTGGAGGCGCAGCGGCGCGAGTTCAGCCACCAGGCCTCGCTATGGGATCTGGACGAGCAGCGCAAGTCGCTGCTGCTGCAGCAGCGCGAGCTGCGCCAGGCGCTGGCGCGCAGCACCGAGGACATGAGCCGGGTGGCGGCCGAGATCCAGCAGGCCCAGCAGGCCCTCAGCGGCGGGCCCGCCGAGCAGCGCGTCGCGCGCGTCGAGCAATCGAACCCGGTGGCGCAGTCGCTGCAGCAGCGTATCGTCGAGCAGCGCGCCCGGCTGGAGCGCCTACGCCTGGTGTTCGGCGCCGACAGCCGGCGCATCGTCGATGAGGAGGCCGAACTGGCGCAGCTGGAAAAACTGCTGGCGAGCCAGGCCAAGTCGGTCACGCAGAACGAGACCTTTCAAACCAGCGCCGGCTGGCATGAGGCCGAGCGCTCGCTGGTCGAGCGCCGCACCCGCCTGGCCGGCCTGCAGGCCCAGGAGCAGCGCCAGCGCGAGCAGGACCAGCGCCTGGTGGCCGAGCTGGTACGGCTGGACAAATCGGCCGAGCAGTCGCGCCGCATTGCGCGCGAGATTGCGCTGGCCGAGCAGAACTACCAGCTCTACGCACGCAGGCTCGAAGAGGCGCGCATTTCCGATGCGCTCGACAAGGCCGAGATCTCCAATGTCTCGGTCATCGGCAGGCCCACCGCCAGCATCTCGCCGACCCGGCCGCGCGCCAAGCTGCTGTTCTTCGGGGCGCTTGGCGCGGGGCTGCTGGGCAGTTTCGGCTTCTTCGTGCTGGGCCATGCGCTGCGCCCCACCGTACACAGCCGCGAAAAGGCGGCCGCCATCCTGGGCGCGCCGGTGCTCGCACGTCTGCCCGAGGTGCGTACATGAAGTTGCTTGAGTTGCTGCGCACGCCCGCCCTGACCGAGGAATTCGAGCGCTTGCGCCGCGACCTGGCGGCCCGCCACATCGCGGTGGCCGGCGCCAGCGGCGGCGAGGGTGTCAGCAGCGTGGCCGCGCGCCTGGCCTGCAGCCTGGCCGACCAGGGTCAGGTCTTGCTGGCCGAGGGCAATGTGCGCCGCCCCTGCCTGGCGCGTGAGCTGGGGCTACCCGGGCCTGGGCTGCTGGAATGGGATCAACAAGGGCCGCTGCCGGTACAGAGCCTGCCGGGCTTTCCGGGCGTGGCGGTGCTGACGGCCGGCCGCCCGGGTGCGGCCATCGATGCGGCTACGCTGCCGGCGCGGCTGACGGCGGCGGCGCAGCGCGCGCGCCAGGACTATGGCTGGGTGGTGTGGGACACCCCGCCCGCGGCGCGCTACCCCGACCTGCTGGCGCTGGCCGCGCATTGCGAGGGCGTGCTGGTGGTGGTGGAGATGGATCGCAGCCGCATCGACAGCCTGCAGTACCTGCGCGACACGCTGGACCGCGCGCAGCTGCGCGTGCTGGGCAGTCTGCTCAACCGCAGCGGCCGCTACTGGCCACGCGCGCCCAGGGCGCCGCGCGGGCCGGCCACCTTGCCGGGCTGAGGCGGGGCGGCCCATGGATCCCGGCCTGGACGCAAGAGCGCGCTGGCGCATCCTGCTATGGGCGGGCCTGGGCCTGAGCCTGGCCATGCTGCTGACGGTCTTGTCCGGCGGAAGGCCGGTGTTGCTGGCGCTGCCGGCCCTGGTCTTCACCGGGGCGGTGCTGCTGGCACCGCTGCTGGGGCTGGCGCTGACCATCATCACCCACATCATCTGGCTGCTGGGTGCTTACGCGCCGGGCGGCATCAGCCTGCTAGCGCTCTCCAAGCTGTTCACCGGCCTGACCCTGCTGGCCTGGCTGCAGCGCGCCCTGCGCGACCATGTGGCCCTGACCTACGCGCCGCATATGCTGGCCCTGGCGGCATTTGTGTTGGTGGTGCTGCTGGCGCCGGTGCTGACGCCGGCCTTTGCGGATGGCCTGATCGGCATCGGCAAGTACCTGATGATGGTCTTGCCCTATTTCCTGGTTGCCAATCTGGCGCTGACGCGGCGCGCGCTCAGGGTGGTGGCCATCGCGATCTCCGCGGCGGCCACGCTGGCGGCCCTGCTGGCCCTGGTGGAGCGTTTTCTGCCGGGCGTCAGCCTGAACTTCGGTGAGGGCATCAATCTGGGCGCGCATACCGACGCGGCCTCGCTGGACGGCGGCCTGGCGATCAAGCGCGTCACCGGTGGCATTGGCGATGCCAATTGGTTCAGCTACACCATGGTCACGGCGCTGCCGCTGTGCCTGTACTGGTTCATCGCCTTCCGCGCCTGGTGGGTGCGCCTGGCCGCGGTGGCGATGGCGCTGCTGCAGGCGGTGGGGGTGCTGCTGTCCTACACCCGCACGCCCTTGATAGGCCTGGCCGGTGCCCTGCTGTTCCTGCTCTGGAAGCGGCGCCTGCCCTTGCTGCCGGTGCTGGTACTGGGCACGGTGCTGGGCTTGTCGGCGCCGCTATGGCTGCCCGATGGCCTGCTGGACCGCTTCTTCTCCGAGAAATACCTGCGCGAGGGCAGCACGCCGATGCGGCGCGAGATCTTCGGCATGGCGGTGCAGCTGATCGAGATGCGGCCCCTGCTGGGCCATGGCTACCAGCAGTTCGGCCCGCAGTTCATCCAGCATTCCAAGACCGAGATGGGGCTGGAATGGGAGCGCCGCGACGAGGAAGGCTCCGAGCCCGCCCACCTGCTGCGCGCCCACAACCTCTATCTGGACGTGTGGGTGATGCATGGGCTGATCGGGCTGTTGCCGCTGCTGATCTTCTACGCCCTGCTGCTGCGCGAGCTGGGCCAGGTGGTGGCCAGCGGCCCGCCGCCCGAGGCCGAACTGGCGCTGGCCCTGATGGCCTGCCTGATTTCCTTCTACCTTTGCGGGCTGGGCGGGCATTCGCAGGAACTGAAGATCTTCTGGGTCATGGCCGGCCTCGCCGCGGCGCTGCGCCGTGTGGCCTACGGCGGTGCGGTCGAAAGCCAATCCACATAACTAGACACGCCAGCGTCCACATCCATGAAGGGCAGCTGGCAGCCGGCGCCGCGCAGCGCGCCCAGATCGGCCTGGGTATGGCATTGGTACTTGCCCGCCAGCGCGGCCGGGAAGGGCTGGTAGCGCAGCAGGCCCTGGGCCACCAGCTCGGCCAGCGGCAGGGGGGGCAGGCCGGCGGCGCGGCGGCAGCCGTTCAGCACCGCGCGCGCCACGTCGTTGAAGGGCTGGGCCCGGCCGCTGCCGACATTGAAGATGCCACTGCACTGCGCATGCGCCAGAAACCAGAGGTTGACCGCGACCACGTCGTCGACGTGCACAAAATCGCGCTGTTGCTGGCCGGGCGCATAGCCACCGTAGTCGCCGAACAGCTGGACCCAGCCCTGGCTGCGGTATTGCTGGAACTGGTGAAATGCCACCGAGGCCATGCGGCCCTTGTGCTGCTCATGCGGGCCGTAGACATTGAAGTAGCGCAGCCCCACCAGCTGCGCCGAGCTGGCGGACAGACGGCGCCGCACCACCTCGTCGAACAGCAGTTTGGAATAGCCGTAGACGTTCAGCGGCGCTTCATGCGCCGGCGCCTCCACAAACACCGCGCCGCCGCCGTAGACCGCCGCCGAGGAAGCGTAGATCAGGCGCGTGTCCTGGCGCGCGCAGGCATCCAGCAGATCCTTGGAGCAGCGGTAGTTGCTGGCCATCATCAGGCGGCCGTCGTGCTGCATGGTGTCTGAGCAGGCGCCCTGGTGGAACACCACATCGAAGTGGCCCAGCTCGCCGCGCGCAAAGCGGGGGTAGAACTCGTCGCGGTCGAAATAGTCCTCCAGCTGGCAGCCGCGCAGATTGATGAATTTGCTGCCGTCGCTGAGCTCGTCCACCGCCACCACATCGACGATACCCAGCCGATTCAGTCCGCGCACCAGGCTGCTGCCGATGAAGCCGGCCGCGCCGGTGACCGCCACGCGCATGCCGCGCGGCCTCATCCGAACAGCTCCGCATAACTGACCCCGGCGGTGCCGAACTTGCCCACCACCAGGCCGCCGGCGCGGTTGGCGATTGGCAGCGCCTGGCGCAGGCTCAGGCCCGCCGCCAGCATGCAGGCCAGGACGGCGATCACGGTGTCGCCGGCGCCGGTCACGTCGTAGACCTCGCGTGCCACCGCTGGCACGTCGAGGCGACCCTCGGCGTCGAACAAGCTCATGCCCTCCTCGGCGCGCGTCATCACCAGGGCTTCTAGCCCCAAGCGCTCGCGCAGGGCCTGGGCGCGTTCGGCCAGCGCGGCCTCGTCCTTCCATGCGCCCACCACCTGGGCCAGCTCGGCCTTGTTGGGGGTCAGTACGCTGGCCCCCGCGTAGGGCGTGTAGTCGCTGCCCTTGGGGTCGACCAGCACCGCCTTGCCGGCCGCGCGCGCCAGCTCGATCATGCGCGGCAGATGGGTCAGACCGCCCTTGCCATAGTCGGAGCACAGCACCGCGTCGTGCTCGGCCAGGGCCTGGGTGTAGCGATCGAGCAGACGCAGCAGCAGCTCGCCGGGCGGCTGGTTCTCGAAGTCCAGCCTGATCAATTGCTGGGCGCGTCCGATGATGCGCAGCTTGACGGTGGAATGCAGCAGCGGGTCGAGTTCCAGCTCGGCCTGGATGCCGGCCTTGGCCAAGAGTTCGCGCAGGTGCTGGCCCGGCTCGTCGCTGCCCAGCACCGTCAGCAGGGTGGCCTGGGCGCCCAGGGTCACCACATTGAGCGCGGCGTTGGCCGCGCCGCCCAGGCGCTCCTCGTCGCGCGTGATGCGCACCACCGGCACCGGCGCCTCGGGCGAGATGCGGTCCACCGCACCAAACCAGTAGCGGTCCAGCATGGCATCGCCCACCACCATGACCCTGGCGGCCTGGACCACGGACTGGCTCGGATCGAGGTTCTCCATCACGGCACACCTTCCCTTGGTGACGGGCGCAGCGTTTCAGGGCGCGATGATTCTGGCGTTGTTGGTGTAGTAAATCATGCTGAAGCCCAGATTGCGCCACAGCGGCACGATGTTGCCGACATAGCGCCCGAAGAAATCTGCCAGACCGGCGATGCGGGTCTGCGGCACGAACACCACATCCATCGGCTGCAGCTGCACATCACCCAGCGCAGCGGGCTGACCGTCCATCAAGGCCTTCATGTCCAGCATGATGAACTCCGGGCCGTTCTCGCCCTTGTAGCGCAGCACCACGACGTTGCGGGTCTCGGCGTCCCGGGTGAAGAAACCGGCGCGCGCCACGGCCTGCAGCGCCGTCAGGTCGCCCTGCATGATGAGTTCGCCGGGTTGGCGCACCTCGCCGGCGACGAACACGCGCTGCGGGCCGAACTGGCGCACGATCACCGTGACCAGGGGCTCGCGCAGCAGCTTGCCGTAGCGCTCGCGCAGCAATTGCTCAAGCTCCCCCGGGCTGCTGCCAGTGACTTGCAGTTCGCCCACCAGTTGCAGCGAGATCTTGCCGTCCGGGCGTACCACCACGGTTTCGTTCAACTCGGGGCTGTAGAAGAGTTTGACTTCGAAACTGTCGCCGGGCTGCAGCAGGTAGCGGCGCGCCGTGCCGGACTCGACCCCCGAGGCGGCCGGCGCCGGCGCCGCCAGGGACGCCGTGGCCGATGCCGGGCCCACCGGGTAGGAGGTGTTGACGCAGCCGCTGCCGGCGCAGGCCAGCAGGCAGATGATCAAGGCGCGCAGCAACAGGGCGGTCAGGTTTGGGGTCATGCGGCTCACCAATGCACTTGGGGGTCAGACCTTGCCGATGGCTAGATGATGCCTGATAGCGCGGCGGCGCAGGCCGCCAGATCCGGGTACACGGCATCGGCCTGGGCGATGTCGGTCTCGCTGAGCGCATGGCCGCTGCGAACCAGGAAGCAGCGACCCACGCCGGCGGCGCGGCCGGCCTGGATGTCCGAGGCCTTGTCGCCCACCAGGATGGAGGCCGGCAGATCCAGCCGCAGCTGTTCGGCCAGACGCAGCAGCATGCCGGGCGCGGGCTTGCGGCAGTCGCATTGGCTGCGCCACTGCGGCACCGGTGCGTCGGGCAGGTGCGGGCAATGCGCGCTGCCCGCCAGCGCGATGCCGTGCCGCGCTAGTTCGTCCTGCAGGTGCTTGGCCAGACGCAGGTAGTCGGCCTCGCTGTAGAGGCCGCGCGCGATGCCCGACTGGTTGGTGATCACGGCGAGCGCATAGCCCTGATCCTGCAGCGCCCGCAGGCCTTGCAGCGCGCCGGGCAGGAACTCGAAGTCCTGCACCCGGTAGACATAGCCGCTGTCGCGGTTGATGACGCCGTCGCGATCCAGCAAGGCCGCCTTGCGCAAGCCCGTCATGGCGCCTCGGCTCGGATGCGCTCCACCAGGGCGCTGGTGGAATAGCCCTCCACGAAGTTCAGCGCCAAGGCGTGCCCGCCCCAGCTGCGCACCAGGCGGGTCTCCTCCAGGGCCTCGATGTCGTAGTCACCGCCCTTGACGTAGATGTCGGGGTGCACCACTTGCAGCAGCGCGAAGGGGGTGTCCTCGTCGAACAGCATCACCGCATCCACGCAGGCCAGCGCCGCCAGCACCAGGGCGCGATCGATGTCGCGATTGAGCGGGCGGCCAGGGCCCTTGTGCAGACGGCGCGCGGACGCATCGCTGTTGACGGCCACCAGCAGGCTCTGGCCCAGCGCGCGCGCGGCGGCCAGGTAGCTCACATGGCCACGATGCAGGATGTCGAACACGCCATTGCTGAACACCAGCGGCCGCGGCAGCTCACGCAGACGCTCGGCGCTCAAGGCCCCGCGGATGAGTTTGTGGTCCATCGCGCCAAAGTGTAGTGCGGGGGGCGTTGGCACAGGCCTGCGTTGCTAGGGGCTTGTATGCCCCTGGGGCGCTGGGCAAGATGGACCGCTAGGCTCGCTACCGGTGCTGCCATGACCACGCTGTTTCTCGACAACCTGGACGAACACCGCGCCCTGTTTGCCTCGCTGCACAGCCTGGAGCCAGCGGTGAGCGCGGCGGCCGAGATGCTGGCGGCCTGCCTGCGCGACGGTGGCAAGCTGATGTTCTGCGGCAATGGCGGATCGGCCGCCGACAGCCAGCACCTCGCGGCCGAGCTGACCGGTCGCTTCATGCGTGAGCGCCGGCCGCTGGCCGCCTTGGCGCTCTCCACCGATACCTCGGCCCTGACCTGCATCGCCAACGACTACGCCTTCGATCAGGTGTTCGCGCGCCAGTTGCAGGCGCTGGGCCGGCCGGGCGATTGTCTGGTGGCCATCTCCACCTCGGGCAACTCGGCCAATGTGATCGCCGCGGTGCAAGCGGCGCACGGCCTGGGCATCCGCGCGGTGGGGCTGCTGGGTCGCGATGGCGGCAGGCTGCGCGCGCTCTGCAGCGTTTCCGTGGTGGTGCCCAGCCCCACGACGGCGCGCATCCAGGAGGCGCATATCCTGATCGGCCACAGCTGGTGCGGGATGATCGAGCAGGCCTTGGGCCTGGCCGGGGCCGGCTGACCCCGTCGCGGGCGCAGCTGCCCGATTTCCGCCCCGTGCAGCAATTCACGCCAGGCGCCGCAGCGTAAGGCCGGGACCCCTCCTGGTTAACAGCTGCTTGCAAATGGCGCCCATGCGGGCGGCCTGCGCCCGAATAATTGCACCCATGCCCTGCGGCGCGAGCCGGCCTGGAACGGATCCCCAGCCGAATCGACCTAGCCCCAGCCGGCGTTCCCCACCTCGATGATTTTTTGTTCCGGTCTTGCACCGGTTTGGCCTGGCTTTGTCTTGCGAGTAGTACCCATGCATTCGACGCCCCTTCGTTCCGCCCCCTTTCTTGTTCCCGCAGCCATGGTGCTGTCGGCCGTGTTGAGCGCCTGCGGTGGCGGCGGTGGTGCTGATGATCAGCCACAGACCCTGAAGGTGGAGGCCGCGGCCGAGCTGCCGGCAGCCGCAGCAACGACCGTGGACACTGGCCCGACCATGCAGGCTCAGGCCTGGCGCCCGAAGGCACCGGTGGCGCCCAGCACGGTCAAGTTCGCCAGCCCGGGCTGGTCCACCTGGAGCAAGAACCTCAAGCCGGTGTTTTCCGGCCCCTACAACCTGATCGGCGATCCCAGCGTGGTGCGCGACGGTAGCCAGCTGCGCATGGCCTACAACTGCTACGACCCGATGCGCCACCAGGGTGCCGTGTGCGAGGCCCTGTCCAGCGACGGCCTGAACTGGAGCGATGCGCCGCTCAACGACGGCATTGCCGGCCGCCTGATCCAGAGCCGGCCGGGCGCATGGGACGATACCCACGAGACCCCGCTGATCATCAAGCGCGGCACCGAGACACTGCTGTACTTCTCGGGCTATGTGAACAAGGGCGGTTTCGTCAACTCCTTCCCCGCCTATGTGGGCCTGGCCACCTCTACCGATGGCCTGAACTTCACGCGCTATGGCAGCGAACCCGTCATCAAGACCACGCCCGGTGGCTATGACAACGACGCTGTCTTCAGCCCCAGCATCGTCGAGCACGAGGGCCAACTGGTGATGATCTACACCGGCCACTGCTGGACCAACTGCCCGAACGGCGCCGGCGTGTTCCTGCTCGCCGCCACCTCCATCGACGGCCGCACATGGACCAAGCTGCCCAAGCCGATCATGAGCAAGGCCGATGTGTCCATCGCCAAGGACGGCGTGGCCGAGGCCGACATCGTCAAGGGCCCGGACGGCTTCTTCTACCTCTTCATGACCCTGCTGCAGGGCGACGCACCGCACCAGATCGGCGTGGCGCGCTCAGCCACCCCCTACGGCCCCTGGGACATCAACCCCACGCCCATCCTGAGCGGCACGGCCGGCGAGTTCGATGCCAAGGGCGTGGTGGCGCCGACGGTGCTGATCGAGGGCGGCAAGGTACGCATGTGGTTCCACGGCTTTGGCGATAGCACCATCCGCATCGGCTACGCCGAGGCTGCCTGGCCGTTGCGCCAGCCCTGAGCGCCAGAACAATAGAAAAAGCCCCGCGGGTCTGAGACCTGCGGGGCTTTCGTATTTGGTGGCGCTTCAGGGATTCGAACCCCGGACCTGCGGATTATGATTCCGTCGCTCTAACCGGCTGAGCTAAAGCGCCTCAAGCCCGCCATTGTAGCCACGTTTTCGAGGACAATGCAAGCAGCTCGAAAAATTTCTGTTCGAGGCAGGTTTCAGCTCGTGCGTGCGCGCACCGAAAGCGGCATCAATCAATGTTCAGTTTCTTCAAGAAGAAGTTTGGCTCTGCGTCCGCGCAGGAGCCGGTCCCGGCGCCAGTGACGCCCGCCCAGGCCCTGCCGGCCGTGGTGGAGCCCATGGTCGAGGCCGTGCCTATCACTGCACCGGAGGCTGCACCGGAGGCGGCGCCGCGCAAGAGCTGGCTGGAGAAGCTGAAGCAGGGCCTGCGCAAGACCGGCTCCAGCATCGCCCAGGTCTTTACCGGCACGCAGATCGACGATGCCTTGTACGAGGAGCTGGAGGCGGCGCTGCTGATGGCGGACGCCGGTGTGAAGGCCACCGAGTTCCTGCTTGAGGACCTGAAGCGCCGCGTCAAGGAAGCCAAGGCGACCGAACCGTCGGCGGTGCGCGGCTTGCTGATCGAATCGCTGACCGAGCTGCTCAAGCCGCTGGAAAAGGCGCTCTGCGTGGGCGAGCATCAGCCCACCGTGGTGATGGTGGTGGGCGTGAACGGCGCCGGCAAAACCACCAGCATCGGCAAGCTGACGCGCCATCTGGCCGACGCCGAGCAAAAGGTGTTGCTGGCCGCGGCCGACACCTTCCGCGCCGCGGCGCGCGAGCAACTCTCGGTGTGGGCCGATCGCACGCGGGTGGAGATCGTCAGCCAGGAGGGCGGCGACCCCTCGGCCGTGACCTTCGATGCGGTGGTGGCCGGCCGTGCGCGCGGCTGCGACGTGGTGATCGCCGACACTGCCGGCCGCCTGCCGACCCAGCTGCATCTGATGGAAGAGCTGAAGAAGATCAAGCGCGTGATCGGCAAGGCCCAGGCCGAGGCGCCGCACGAGGTGCTGCTGGTGGTGGATGGCAATACCGGCCAGAACGCGCTGACCCAGGTGAAGGCCTTCGACGACGCGCTGGGCCTCACCGGCCTGGTGGTCACCAAGCTCGACGGCACGGCCAAGGGCGGGGTGCTGGCGGCGATTGCGCGCGAGCGGCCCATCCCCGTCTACTTCATCGGCGTGGGCGAGAAGCTCGAAGACCTGCAGACCTTCAGCGCGCGCGAGTTCGCGCAGGCTTTGCTGGAGTAGCCGGCGCGGCGCCTAGGCTGGCGCGCAGCTGCGCGAACTCGCCCGCCAGCCAGTCGGCAAAGGCCTGCAGGGGCGCCGCATCCAGGCGCGCTGCGCTCCACAGCAGCCGGTAGCCATGGCCCGAGGGCAGGGCGGGCGCGGCAGCCCGCAGCAAACGCCCGCGCCGCAGGTCCTCGTGCGCCAGCGCATAGGGCGCCAGCGCAATCCCCTGGCCGGCCACGGCCGCCTGCACCAGCAGGCCGCTGTGGCTGAAGACGCGCGAGAAGTCCGCATGCCTGGCGCTCAGGCCCTGGGCGTCGATCAAGCGCTGCCAGGCCTGCGTGTCGCCCTCGTGCAGCAGGGCATGGCGCAGCAGCGCGGGCAGCGGCGTCCGCGCCGCCGCCAGGGCCGGGCTGTGCACCAGCACCAGTTGCTCCGCATAGATGAAGTCATCGGCCGTATCCAGGGCCTGGTAGCGCAGCGCCAGATCGCAGCCGCCACCGTCCAGGTCGGCCAGGCCATCGTCGGCATCCACGCGTATGTCAAGGGCCGGGTGCCGCTCACTGAAGACATGTAGGCGCGGCACCAGCCATTTGATGGCCAGGGAATGCGTGGTCGAGATGTGCAGGCGATGCGGATCCTGGGCCAGGCGCAGGGCCGCCACCTTGGCGCGCAGCTGCGCAAGCGAGGCCGCCACGGTCTGCGCCAGCTCGCGCCCGGCGGGCGTGATGGCCACATGGCGCGGGTGACGCACGAACAAGGCCAGCCCCAGGGCCTGCTCCAGCTGCCTGATCTGCTGGCTCAGTGCCGCCGGCGTCTTGTGCAGCTCGGCGGCCGCGGCGCGAAAACCGCCATGGCGGGCGGCGGCCTCGAAATCGATCAGGCCGGCGAGGCTGGACAGTTCGGCAGCGGGCATGGCTCAGGCTTGCTCAAGGCTAGGAAGTGCTTGCTCTCAGAGTCAGTCATTCTCGCTTTCGTTCGAGGTGCCAGCAAGGAAAACTGCCGGCATCCCGACTCCAAATGCATTTGCAATGACTCAATATGTCTTGGTCATAGGCGGCACGCGCTACTTCGGCATCCGCCTTGTCGAAGCGCTGCTGGCCGCGGGCCACCGCGTCACCCTGGCCAATCGCGGGCAGACACCCGACACCTTTGGCAGCCGCGTGCAGCGCCTGCGCGTCGATAGGCGCGATGCGGCGGCCATGGCGGCCTGCTTTGCCGAGCGGCCCGGCTTTGACCTGGTGTATGACCAGATGTGCTACAGCGCGGCGGATGCGGCCATCGCCGCACAGGTGTTTGGCGGCAGGGTGGGGCGCTATTTGATGACTTCGACCATCGAGGTCTACGGCGGCCTGCATGGACGAGATCCGGCCCCCTATGCCGAAGACGCGCTGGACCTGACGGACGAGCTGGGCAGCGCGGCCGCTGAATACGGCCAGGCCAAGCTGCAGGCCGAGGCGCAGCTCTACCGTGCCGGCAGTCTGCCCGCCGCCAGCCTGCGCCTGGCCCATGTGCTGGGCGGGCCGGAGGACTTCACCCAGCGCCTGGCCAGCCATGTGCGCGCCGTGCTGGCCGCCGAGCCCCTGCGGCATGCGGCAGCGGCGGGCCAGAGCAGCTTCATCGATGTGGCCGGGGTGGGGGACTTCATGCTGTGGGCCGGCCAGCAGTCCTTCCTGGGGCCGGTCAATGTCGCCAGCGAGGGCGGGCTGTCGGCGCCCGAGCTGCGCGCGCGCATCGGTCTGCGCCTGGGCCTGCCGGCACCCTGCCAGGCGCAGGCGCAGCCGGGTGCGGCCAGCTTTGACTACGCGGCTCCGCATCGCATGAGCCTGGCGCGGGCGCGCCGCCTGGGCTGGGAATTCCGGCCGCTGCATGCCTGGCTGGACGGCTTGATAGCTCTGCATGCCCAGGACTTGCGCCATGCAGCTGCCTGATCAATTGCCGGCCTTTGTGACCGCGGCTCTGCTGGTGATCATGGTGCCGGGGCCGGCCACCCTGTTTGTGCTCGGCCAGGCGCGGCATGGCGCACGGCGTGCATGGGCCGCGGTGGCCGGGCTGGTGCTGGGCGATGCGCTGCTGATCAGCGCGGCGGCCCTGGGCCTGGCGGCCCTGCTGCAGCGCTGGCCGGCCTTGCTGGCGCTTTTGCGCTGGGGCGGCGCGGCCTATATCGCCTGGCTGGGCCTGGCCTTGCTGCGCGCCCGGGCCGGTACGGCCGCCGCCGCGGCCCCGGCGGGCGGCTTTGCCAGGGCGTTGCTGATCACCCTGGGCAATCCCAAGCCGCTGCTGTTTTTCGGCGCCTTCTTCCCGCTCTTCATGCGGCGGGATGGCGAGGCGGGCTGGCTGGCGCAGTTCTATCTGCTGGGCGGGCTGTTCGAGCTGCTCAATATCGGCTATTTCGCGCTCTTGCTGGCCGCGCTGCGGTGGCTGCCGGCGGGCACCGGGCCCTGGCCGGCCCGGCTGGCGGGCGCCGGCCTGCTGCTGTGCGCGCTGCTGGCGGCGCTGTCAGCCTCCTAGACCGCCCATGCCCCCCATCCCTTTAAGCCCCTTCATGCCCCCCATCTTCTTCATCATCTTCATCAGGCCGCCGCCGCTCATCTTCTTCATCATGCCCTGCATCTGGTCGAACTGATTCAGCAGGCGGTTCACGTCCTGGATCTGCACGCCGGCGCCGGCGGCGATGCGGCGCTTGCGGCTGGCCTTGCTCTTGCCGTCCATCAGCAGGGCGGGTTGGCGGCGCTCCTTGGCCGTCATGGCATTCAGGATGCCCTCCATGCGTTTCATATCGCGCTCGGCGCGGTCCATGTCGGCCTGGCCCGCCTTGGCAGCCATTTGCGTGGGTAGCTTGTCCATCAGGCTGGAGAGCCCGCCCATCTTCTTCATCGACGAGATCTGCGCGAGGAAGTCGTTCAGGTCGAAGCCGCTGCCGCTCTTGAGCTTGCCGGCCAGCTTTTCGGCCGCCGCCAGGTCCACGCCCTTGCTGACCTCTTCCACCAGGGCCACGATGTCGCCCATGCCCAGCACGCGGCCGGCATGGCGCTCGCCGTCAAACACCTCCAGGCCATCGATCTTCTCGGACACGCCGGCAAACTTGATCGGCGCACCGGTGACCTGACGCACCGAGAGCGCGGCACCGCCGCGCGAGTCGCCATCCAGCTTGGTGAGGATCACGCCGGTGAGCGGCAGCGCCTCCTTGAAGGCGCGGGCGGTGTTGATCGCATCCTGGCCCTGCATGGCGTCCACCACGAACAGAGTCTCGACCGGGTTGAGCGTGGCGTGCAGCTCCTTGATTTCGGCCATCAAGGCCTCGTCGATGGCAAGGCGGCCGGCGGTATCGACCAGCAGCACGTCGAAGTAATGCTTCTTGGCGTAGTCCAAAGCGGCCAGGGCAATATCGCGCGGCTTCTGCTCGGGTGAGGAGGCAAACCACTCACCGCCGGCCTGGGCGGTGACGGTCTTGAGCTGCTCGATGGCGGCCGGGCGGTAGACGTCGGCCGAGACCGTCAGCACCTTTTTCTTGCGCTTCTCGATCAGGTGCTTGGTGAGCTTGGCGGTGGTGGTGGTCTTGCCCGCGCCCTGCAGGCCGGCCATCAGGATCACCGCCGGCGGCTGGGCCGCGAGGTTGATGTCGCTGACGCCCTCGCCCATGGTGGCGGCAAGTTCCTTGTGCACGATGCCCACCAGGGCCTGGCCGGGCGAGAGCGAGCCCACCACCTCGGCGCCCAGCGCCTTTTCCTTCACCCGCGCGATGAAGTCGCGCACCACCGGCAGGGCCACGTCGGCCTCCAGCAGGGCCATGCGCACTTCGCGCAGCATGTCCTGCACATTGCTCTCGGTGATGCGGGCCTGGCCGCGCATCGTTTTCACGAGCAGGCTCAGGCGGTCGGTCAGGGTGGATGCCATGGGGGGAGGCGCCACCGGGAAGGTGGTCGCGCATAAGTACACTGTGGCGATGATTTTATCGTTCGCCACTCCGGAGTCCGTGAGCGCCTGGCTTGCGGGGCTCAGTTTGCTCTGCGCGGCCGGCTATATGGCCGCGGCTTTCACCGCCGAAACGCGCCAGCAGGGCCTGCGCGGCATGCTGGTGGCGGTGTGGGCGGTGCAGCTGCTGGCGCTGCTGCTGGACATCGCCGGCATCGGCCTGCCGCAGCCCGGCGCGCGCTTTGGCTTTGCGCCGGCGCTGTCGATGACGCTGTGGCTGGTGCTGGGCGTCTATCTGGTGGAAAGCCGCTTCGTGCCGCTACCCGGCGCGCGCCGCGTGCTGTCGGCGCTCGGGGCGGCGGTGGTGCTGCTGGCCTGGGCGTTTCCGGGCGAGAGCCGGCCGCTGGCCGCCTCGCCCTGGGCGCCGCTGCACTGGGTGCTGGGGCTGGCCTCGTACGGCTTGTTCGGCGTGGCCGTGCTGCATGCCGCGATGCTCAATCGCGCCGAGCGCGAGATGCGTTCGCGCAAGGGCCAGGGCGTGGTGGCGCTGGGCATGCCCTTGCTCAGGCTTGAGCGCCTGACCTTCCAGTTCGTTGGCGCGGGCGTGACCGTGCTGTCGCTGGCCCTGCTGCTGGGCTGGTGGTTCACGCCGCAATGGCGCTGGGACCATAAAAACCTGCTTTCGGTGCTGGGCTGGCTGGTGCTGACCGGCCTGCTCACCGGCCGCCATGTGTTCGGCTGGCGCGGCCGGCGTGCCACGCGCTGGCTGTATTTCGGCGCCGCGCTGCTGTTGCTGTCCTATGCCGGCTCGCGCTTTGTGCTCGAGGTGGTGCTGCAGCGGGGAGTGGCCTGAATGTTGAAGTTCCTCGTCCTGATCGCCTTGCTGGCGCTGCTGTTCTACATGCTGGGCCTGAAGCGTGCGCGGCCGCCCCAAGGCGGGCGGCGCGATGCATCGCCTGCGCCGCCTCCGGGCGCTCCCCATGCGATGGTGAGCTGCGCCGAGTGCGGCCTGCATCTGCCGCAGCAGGAGGCCTTGCCGGGCCGCGGCGGGCAGTTCTGCAGCGCCGCGCACCGGGCGGCCTACGAGGCGCGCAAGCCGCCTCCCGCATGAGGCAAGACCTGCCCCCGGCCGATCGGCGCGGCACCGAGCGCCGCCGTACCGAGCGCCGCCGCAGCCAGCGTCGCGGCCCCGATGCCGCGGCAGACGCACAGGCCTCGTGGTTCGGCCCCAGCCAGGGCGATACCGATTGGGGCGGGCTGGCCCATGAGGCGCCGGACAGCGCGGCCGCCGGCGATTCGCAGCTCTTCTTTCAGCCGCCGGCGCGCCAGCCGCATGCCGATGCCAGCGGCGATGCCTTCCAGCGCCTGTACCGCGCCTTCCTCGGCGCGCGCGCGGCGCTCGGGCTGGCGCTTGCCGCGACCCAGTTGATGGCGCGTGCCTTTGGCACGCTGGCGCCCGATTGGCTGCTGGCCCTGTCGATGGGCTATGCGCTGCAGGCCCTGGGCTTCTGGCTGTGGTCGAACTTCGTGCAGGCCGGCGCAACGCGCCAGCTGGCGCGGCTGACGAGCTGGCAATGGCTGCTCAGCATCGGTTTTGACCTGGCCCTGTTCGGCGCCTTGCACATGCTGGACGCCGGCAGCAGCCTGAGCTTTGCCGCGCTCTTCATCATGCCGGTGCTGATGGCCGGCGTGCTGACGCCGCGGCTGTTTGCGCTTGCCACCGCGGCGCTGGCGACCCTGCTGCTGCTGGGGGCGGCGCTGTGGTCGTTGGCGCATGGCGTGGATGCCGGCCTGCGCCTGACCCAGGCCGGCCTGGTGGGCAGCGGCTTCTTCGTCGTCAGCCTGCTCGCCAGCGAGTTGGCCAGCCGGCTGGCGCGCGAGGAACAGTCGGCGCGCGGCAGCATGGAGCTGGCGCGCCAGCAGGCCGAGCTGAACCGGCTGGTGATCGACGAGATGCAGGAGGGCGTGCTGGTGGTGGACCGGCGCGGCCGCGTGCGTGCCGCCAACCCGGCCGCGCGCGCCCTGCTGTCGGACGGTGGCATGGTGCGCACCGCGCCCTTCCAGCTGCGCGGCGTGCTCGCCTGGGCGCCGCTGGTGGCGGCGGTGGAGCAGGCCTTTGCGGAGGGTGTCTGGCCGGAGGCCGGGCGGGACGTGCAGCTGGAATTCCATGCTGCGCTGCAGCGCAGCCTGCGCGTGCGTATGCGCTTCACGCGCCGGCGCGAGTCCGATGCCAGCGAGGACCTGTGCGTGCTCTTCGTCGAGGACAACCGCAATGTGCAGGCGCGCAGCCGCCAGGAGAAGCTGGCGGCGATGGGGCGGGTGTCGGCGGGCATCGCGCATGAGATCCGCAACCCGCTGGCGGCGATCGCCCAGGCCAATGCCCTGCTGGCCGAGGACGGCCTGGATGCGCGCAGCGCCCAGCTCACCGGCATGGTGGCTTCCAATGTGCAGCGCCTCAAACGCATCGTCGACGACGTCATGGAGGTGGCCCCCGGCGTGGTGCCCGAGCCGGTGCCGGTGAATGCCAGCGAGCTGGTGGCGCAGGCCTGCCAGGACTGGGCGCGCACCAACGGGCTCGACGTGCCGCCGCGCAGCGCATGGCTGCACGTGGAACTGGCCGAGCATGCCATCCAGGTCAGCTTCGAGCCCGAGCATCTGCGCCGCATCCTCGTCAATCTGCTGGACAACGGCCTGCGCCATGCGCATGAGCTGCCGGGGGCGGTGCAGGTGAGCCTGCGCGCGCAGTCCGAGCATTGGGCGGTGCTGTCGGTGCTGAGCCTGGGCGACGCCATCCCGCCCGATGTGGAGCGGCATCTGTTCGAACCCTTCTTCTCGACCCGCAGCCGCGGCTCCGGGCTGGGCCTCTACATCTGCCGCGAGCTGTGCGAGCGCTATGGCGGGCGCATCGAGTACGCCCGGCGGGCCGAGCTGGAGCCGCCCGGCAATGAGTTCTCCGTCATACTCAAGCGCGTGGCCGCCCACGCCGTCCCGACATGAGCACAGCAGCACCCGCATTCAGCCTTCTGGTCGTCGACGATGAGCCCGACCTGCGCACCCTGTACGAGCTGACCCTGCTGCGCGAGGGCTATGAGCTGGACACCGCGGGCAGCGTCGAAGACGCGCTGGCGCGGCTGAAGGCCAGGCGCTACAGCGCCGTCATCACCGATATGCGCCTGCCCGATGGCAGCGGCCTGGACATCCTGCGCTGGCTGGAGCAGCAGGCCCGCCAGGAAAAGACCCTGGTGATCACCGCCTATGGCTCGGCCGAGAACGCGGTGGAGGCGCTCAAGGCCGGCGCCTACGACTACCTCACCAAACCGGTGGACCTGCGCCAGTTCCGCATGGTGGTGGCCTCGGCGCTGGGGCGCATGCCGGCCAGCCTGCCCTCGGTGGTGCCCTCGCAGCTGCCCTCCGAGGCGGCCAGCCAGGAAGCGACCCTTCCGACGCCCCGGGCCCCCGCACCTGCGCCCCGCAAGGCCGTGCCCAGCGCCCAGGCGCTGGCCGACACGCGCGCGGCCACCGCCCTGGACCGTCTGGTGGGCGACTCGCTGGCGATGCAGCAGGTGCGTGCCTTGATCGAGAAGGTGGCGCGCAGCATGGCGCCAGTGCTGCTGCATGGCGAGTCGGGCACCGGCAAGGAGCTGGTGGCGCGCGCCATCCATGATGTCAGCGCACGCTCGGCCCAGCCCTTCATCGCGGTGAACTGCGGCGCCATCCCCGAGCAATTGCTGGAGGCCGAGTTCTTCGGCTATCGCAAGGGTGCCTTCACCGGCGCCAGCGAAGACCGCGAGGGCTTCTTCCAGGCGGCCAATGGCGGCACCCTGTTCCTGGACGAAATCGGCGACCTGCCGCTGGCCATGCAGTCCAAGCTGTTGCGCGCGCTGCAGGAGCGCTCGGTGCGACCGGTGGGTGCGGTGGTGGAGGCGCCGGTGAATGTGCGCCTGCTCAGCGCCACCCACAAGGATCTGGCCCTGGAGGTGGGGGCGGGGCGCTTCCGCCAGGACTTGTATTACCGGCTGAACGTGATCCAGATCCGCGTGCCGCCGCTGCGCGAGCGCATCGAGGATCTGCGCCCCATCAGCGAGCGCGTGCTGACGCGCATTGCCCAGGACGCCGGCGTGACGCCGGTGCCGGTGCTCACCGCGGCGGCACTGGCGCAACTGGCGCGTTATGCCTTCCCGGGCAATGTGCGCGAACTGGAGAACCTGCTGCACCGCGCGCTGGCGCTCTCGGGCGGTGAGCGCATCGACGCCGACGACCTGGGCCTGCCCGAGTCGCTGCTGGACGAGGCCGAGTTCACGCCAAGCGAACCGGGCGAGCTGGCCGGCGAGGCGAGCGCCGAGGCGACGCCCGGCGCCGCCGAGCAGCCCCTGCCCAGCGATCTGGCGGCCTATCTGGACGAAGTCGAGCGCGGCATCCTGGTGCGTGCGCTGGAGCAGCACCGCAACAACCGCACCGCCGCCGGCGCCAGCATGGGCTTGTCGCTGCGGCAGATGCGCTACCGCATGGCGCGCCTGCATATCACCGTGGGTGACAGCGATGGCGAGGGGCTCTGAGTCCGGCGTGCCGGGCTGGCGCGATGGCTGGTGCGAGGGCTGGTGGCAGGCGGCCAAGCGTCTGGACTCGCCCAACTTCGGCGCGCGCCCCGCGGGCATGGCCATCGATCTGCTGGTCTTGCACAGCATCAGCCTGCCGCCTGGCGAGTATGGCGGCGATGCGATCGAGCGCCTGTTCACCAACCGGCTCGATTTCGATGCCCACCCCTATTACCAGACCATCCGCGGCCTGCAGGTCTCGGCGCATTTCCTGATACGCCGCGACGGCGCCCTGCTGCAGTTCGTCTCCTGCGAGCAGCGCGCCTGGCATGCCGGCGCGTCCAGCTATTGCGGGCGCGAGAACTGCAACGACTATTCCATTGGCGTCGAGCTCGAGGGTCTGGAGGGCGAGCGCTTCGAAGTGGCCCAGTACCAGGCCCTGGAGGCGCTGCTCGCGGGCTTGCGCCGCGCCTACCCGATTCGCGGCGTGGCCGGGCATGAGCATGTGGCGCCCGGCCGCAAGCAGGACCCCGGCCCGGGCTTCGACTGGGCGCGGCTGCGCAGCAGTGCGGCCTGCGCCGGTCTTGAACTGCCGATTTGACGCGGCCTGGCGGCCGATTTGGCGCTGCGGGCCTTGCAAACAAAGGCCTGGCCGCAGCCAAGCCCGATGCCATCGGGCCTGACGCGCATCGCGCGCTTTTGACGGGCCCGCCAAATGCCTGCAAAGAGGCGCTTGCTAGCGTGTCAGGTCTTGCGCGTCAACGGGGTTCGCACGCTATTGGTAGTGCTTGAAGAGGGCTGGACCCCCAGATATAGTGTGTCTTCATGCTATCCTTCTGACTTGGGAAATCACTGACATGCCCGTCGCAGCCGCTGCCGTCAGCCCTCGAACCTTGGTGTCTGCCAAGCGTTCAGGCGCTCAGGCGATGCATGGATGGGCCCGGAATGGCGCCGCTCACTGCGGCGCTTTTTTGTCGGTGGTCACCCGGTCAGCACCATCGCATGCGCCGGAACGCGCAGACCTCGTCTTGCGTTCCGTGGAGTGCCGCTTTGACCGGGCGCCTCCCAAACCATTTGAAGCCTGAAGCCCGACCGCCCATTGGCGCGTCGTGGTCCGGCCTATTTCAGATTCGAACGAGACCAGACGAGGAATGAACAGCATGCAAACCGTTGTCGCCAGCACGCCTGCCGAGCACGCGCACACCGCCTCCGCGGGCGGCGCCACCGCGCCCAAGCAATCGGCCTATGCGGCCTACCAGATCATCCGCCGCAATGGCGCCGTGGTCTCGTTCGAGCCCAGCAAGATCGCCATTGCGCTGATGAAGGCCTTTCTGGCCGTGCATGGCACCACGGGTGCGGCCTCGGCGAGCGTGCGCGAGACGGTGGATGGCCTGACCGAGGCGGTGGTGCGCGCACTGCTGCGCTCGCGCCCCAGCGGCGGCACCTTCCATATCGAGGACGTGCAGGACCATGTGGAACTGGGCCTGATGCGCGGCGGCCACCATGAGGTGGCGCGCGCCTATGTGCTGTACCGCGAGCGCCGTTCGCAGGAGCGCGCGCGCCAGGGCGAGGTGGCGGCGCCGGTGGCCGAGGCCCAGTTGACCGTGATCGACGGCGGCGTGCGCGTGCCGCTGGACCTGGCGCGCCTGCAGGGCCTGATCGTGTCGGCCTGCGCCAATCTGGGCGCCGACGTGAAGCCCGATCCCATCCTGGCCGAGACCAAGCGCAACCTCTACGACGGCGTGCCCATCGACGAGGTCTACAAGGCCGCCATCCTGGCCGCCCGCACCCTGATCGAGAAGGACCCCGGCTACACGCGCGCCACCGCGCGCCTGCTGATGCACACCATCCGCCGCGAGATCCTCGGCGAAGAGGTCACGCATGAGCAGATGCAGGCCCGCTACGCCGACTACTTCCCCGGCTATATCAAGAAGGGCGTGCAGGCCGAGCTGCTGGACGAGCGCCTGCAGCAATACGACCTGGTCAAGCTGGGCGCGGCCCTGAAGGCCGAGCGCGACCTGCAGTTCGACTACCTGGGCCTGCAGACCCTGTTCGATCGCTACTTCCTGCACAGCGATGGCAAGCGCATCGAGATGCCGCAGGCCTTCTTCATGCGCGTGGCGATGGGCCTGGCGCTCAACGAGATAGACCGCGAGGCACGCGCCATCGAGTTCTACGAGGTGCTCTCGACCTTCGACTTCATGAGTTCGACGCCCACGCTGTTCAACTCCGGCACGCGGCGCTCGCAGCTCTCCAGCTGCTACCTGACCACCGTGGCCGACGATCTGGACGGCATCTACGAGGCGCTGAAGGAAAACGCGCTGCTCTCCAAGTTCGCCGGCGGCCTGGGCAATGACTGGACCCCGGTGCGCGCGCTGGGCTCGCACATCAAGGGCACCAACGGCAAGAGCCAGGGCGTGGTGCCCTTCCTCAAGGTGGTGAACGACACCGCCGTGGCGGTGAACCAGGGCGGCAAGCGCAAGGGCGCGGTGTGCGCCTATCTGGAAAGCTGGCACCTGGACATCGAGGAGTTCCTGGAGCTGCGCAAGAACACCGGCGACGATCGCCGCCGCACCCACGACATGAACACCGCGAACTGGATCCCCGATCTGTTCATGCGCCGTGTCATGGACGGTGGTGACTGGACGCTGTTCAGCCCCTCGACCTGCCCGGACCTGCACGACCTGTTCGGCAAGGCCTTCGAAGAGGCCTATGTGGCCTACGAGGCCAAGGCCGACCGCGGCGAGATCAAGCTCTTCAAGCGCATGCCCGCCAAGGACCTGTGGCGCAAGATGCTGTCGATGCTGTTCGAGACCGGCCATCCCTGGATCACCTTCAAGGACGCCTGCAATGTGCGCTCGCCGCAGCAGCATGTGGGCGTGGTGCATTCGTCCAACCTCTGCACCGAGATCACGCTCAACACCAACGAGAGCGAGATCGCGGTCTGCAACCTGGGTTCGGTGAACCTGGTGCAGCATCTGAAGGACGGCCAGATTGATCATGAAAAGCTGAAGAAGACGATTGCCACGGCCATGCGCATGCTGGACAACGTCATCGACATCAACTACTACGCCGTCAAGAAGGCGCGCGACTCCAACCTGCGCCACCGCCCGGTGGGTCTGGGCATCATGGGCTTCCAGGATGCGCTCTATGCGCTGCGCACGCCCTATGCCTCGGACGCCGCGGTGGAGTTCGCCGACCGCTCGATGGAAGCCGTCTGCTACTACGCCTACTGGGCCTCGACCCAGCTGGCCGAGGAGCGCGGCCGCTACTCCTCCTACCGCGGCTCGCTGTGGGATCGCGGCATCCTGCCGATCGACTCGCTGAACCTGCTGGCCGAAGCGCGCGGCGGCTATGTGGACGTGGACCGCAGCAGCAGCATGGACTGGGACGCGCTGCGTGCACGCATCGCCGCGCACGGCATGCGCAACAGCAACTGCGTGGCGATCGCGCCCACCGCCACCATCTCCAACATCATCGGCGTGGATGCCTCGATCGAGCCCTGCTTCGGCAACCTCTCGGTCAAGTCCAACCTCAGCGGCGAGTTCACCGTGATCAACGAATCGCTGGTGCGCGACCTCAAGAAGCTGGGTCTGTGGGACGACGTGATGGTGATGGACCTGAAGCATTTCGACGGCTCGCTGCGCCGCATCGACCGCGTGCCCGAGGAGTTGAAGGCGCTCTACGCCACCGCGTTCGAAGTCGAGACGCAGTGGCTGGTTGAGGCCGCTGCACGCCGCCAGAAGTGGATCGATCAGGCGCAGTCGCTCAACATCTATATGGCCGGTGCCTCGGGCAAGAAGCTCGATGAGACCTACAAGCTGGCCTGGTTGCGCGGTCTGAAGACGACCTACTACCTGCGCACCATGAGCGCCTCGTCGGCCGAGAAGAGCACGGTCACGAAGTCGGGTCAGCTCAACTCGGTGTCGAACTCGGGTGGCATGAGCGCGGCTCCCGCAGCGGCTGCACCAGCAGCACAAGCGGCCCCTGTTGTGAGCGCCGATGCAACGCCTGCGACCGACATCAAGTTCTGCTCGATCGACGATCCGGGCTGCGAGGCTTGCCAGTGATTTGAACGCGTTCCGCGATCGCGAGTGAGCGATCGCGGCACACACCGAACGCCCGCGATGCGCGTGTTCATCGATGCAAACGGCGATCGCCTGTTTTTTCAATGCATCGATGAGCGCTTGAACAGCAGGCCCGTGCAGCGCGCTCAAGCCGCGCAATTGCGATGCAGGCCAGCAACAGCGAAGACGTTGCGCTGTCAAGAAGTCCTTGGTGTTTGAACACAACACTCTGATAATTCACGACGATAGGAAGGCCACCATGTTGGTTTGGGAAGAAGAACTGAAGCCCACGCAAAGCGCGACCCTTAGCGCCCACACAAACGCAGCGACGAGCACAACGCCGGCCGCGCGTGCCGAAGCCTCCGCGCCGCATTCTTCCGCCCCTGCTTCCAGCTCCATCGAGGCCGCCAGCACGCGCCGCGTCAACGCCGCCGACAAGCGCATCATCAACGGCCAGACCGATGTGAATCAGCTGGTGCCGTTCAAGTACAAGTGGGCCTGGGAGAAGTACCTCGCCACCTGCGCGAACCACTGGATGCCGCAGGAAGTGAACATGTCGCGCGACATCGCGCTGTGGAAGGACCCGGCCGGCCTGAGCGACGACGAGCGTCGCATCATCAAGCGCAATCTGGGCTTCTTCGTCACCGCCGATTCGCTGGCCGCCAACAACATCGTGTTGGGCACCTACCGCCACATCACCGCGCCCGAGGCACGCCAGTTCCTGCTGCGCCAGGCCTTTGAAGAGGCCATCCACACGCACGCCTACCAGTACATCGTCGAGTCGCTGGGCCTGGACGAGAGCGAGATCTTCAACGCCTACCACGAGGTGCAGTCGATCCGGGACAAGGACGAGTTCCTGATCCCCTTCATCGACGCGATCATGGATCCGCACTTCGTCACCGGCACGCCGGCCAACGACCAGACGCTCTTGAAGAGCCTGATCGTGTTTGCCTGCCTGATGGAAGGCCTGTTCTTCTACGTCGGCTTCACGCAAATCCTCGCGATGGGCCGCCAGAACAAGATGACCGGTGCGGCCGAGCAGTACCAGTACATCCTGCGCGACGAGTCCATGCACTGCAACTTCGGCATCGACCTGATCAACCAGATCAAGCTCGAGAACCCGCATCTGTGGACGGCGGAGTTCAAGGCCGAGATCAAGGCCTTGTTCCTGAAGGCGGTGGAGCTGGAGTACCGCTATGCCGAGGACACCATGCCGCGCGGCGTGCTTGGCCTGAATGCTTCGATGTTCAAGGGCTATCTGCGTTACATCGCGAATCGTCGCGCCACGCAGATCGGCCTCGAGGAGCTCTTCCCGAACGAGGAAAACCCGTTCCCCTGGATGAGCGAAATGATTGACCTGAAGAAGGAACGCAACTTCTTCGAAACCCGCGTCATCGAATACCAGTCCGGTGGCGCGCTGAGTTGGGACTGACAGGGCACCCCTGGGTACGGCGCCGAACAGTCCTTTGTTGAAAGCTCATCATCAATGAGATCAAGCTTTGCAATCCCTCAACCGACCGACATAGAAGCGGCGGTGTGGGCTTGCGCCCCCATTCATCGTACTGAGGCGCTCCTCCTGGGCGACTCTCAGGCGGTGAATAGCTGCACTGCGGCGGACCGGTCCGCGGCGGGCAGTGACTTTTCCACTTGATCAAGGAGAAACGAAATGGCAACTGCAAAGAAGGCGCCGGCCAAGAAGGCCGCTCCCGCGAAGAAGGCTGCTCCGGCAAAGAAGGCCGCAGCTCCGGCAAAGAAGGCTGCTGCACCGAAGAAGGCTGCTGCTCCTGCGAAGAAGGCTGCTGCACCGAAGAAGGCTGCCGCTCCTGCGAAGAAGGCTGCTGCACCGAAGAAGGCTGCCGCTCCTGCCAAGAAGGCCGCTGCACCGAAGAAGGCTGCCGCTCCTGCCAAGAAGGCAGCTGCACCGAAGAAGGCTGCTGCTCCTGCGAAGAAGGCTGCTGCACCGAAGAAGGCTGCCGCTCCTGCCAAGAAGGCCGCTGCACCCAAGAAGGCTGCCGCTCCTGCCAAGAAGGCCGCTGCACCGAAGAAGGCTGCCGCTCCTGCCAAGAAGGCCGCCGCGCCCAAGAAGCCGCCCGTCAAGGCTGCTGCAAAGGCCAAGCCGGCTGCCAAGGCTGCTGCAAAGCCCGCCGCCAAGCCGGCTGCCAAGAAGCCTGCCGCCAAGAAGGCTGCTGCCGCCCCTGCTCCTGCTGCCAAGCCTGCCGCTGCTCCCGCAGCCAAGACGGCACTGAGCCCGCAAGCTGCCTGGCCCTTCCCGACCGGCAACAAGCCCTGAGCTTGAACGCATGGGCCCCACGGGGCCTTGTGCATGAACCCGGCTCCGGCCGGGTTTTTTTATGGGTGGAAGATCTCCACCGTGTAGCCGGTGACGCGCTGCTTGCCGGTGCTGAGTACCAGTTGCAGCCCCTGTTCGGCACCGGCCGCCAGGCTATTCTTGCCGAGGTTGAAGTCTGCCGGCGAGAGTGCGCGGCGCGCCACGATGGCGCCATTGGCGTCGGTGAGGGTCAGGTCCACCCAGGGCAGGGCGAGCTCCCAGCCGCTCTTGTTGCGCAGGGCGAGGCTCAGCTTGTAGTGATTGCCCGAGGCGGCGAGCGTCAGCGCGCTGCTTTCCACGCTGATGGCGTCGATGCGCTGCCAGGGTTTGATCTCGCAGCCGAGCTGGGCGCAGGCGGCCCGCAGCTGGGGCAGAGCCTGCGGATAGATGGCGGCCGCGGCATCGCGGAAATGCCAGAGCACTTGCGCCGTCAGGCCCAGCGCCAGCAAGCCGCTGCCCAGGGCCAGCGCCAGGCGCACCGGACGACGCTGCCAGCGGGCCCGTCCTTCGGCGTGCTTGAGAAAGCTCGGCAGCGGCGCCGCGCCCGGCGGCGCAGCAGTGGCGGCATTGCTGGGCGCCAGGCTGGGCGCCAGCACCACGTCTTGGTCGTCGGCCGGTGGCTGCAAGGGCGCCTCCGGCTCGGGCTCCGCTGGCGGCTCGGGTTCCCAGTAGGGTTCGCGTCGATCCTCTGCTGCGGCCGGCTCGTCCCGGATCAGTTGGGGGTCAGGGCTTGCCTCGGCGGGCGCATCGACGGCGCTAGGTTCGGCAGCGGGCCTGCGCGTGTCGCTCGGCATGACCCAGGTGGCCTGCTCATCCGGCGCAGGGCGTGCGGGCGGGGCTTGCTCCGTGGGCGGCTGCTCCAACACCTGCGGCGGCCAGGGCGGCGGCGCCTCGCGGTCCATGTCGAAAAGCTGTTCGCGTGCGTCGAACACCTCGGCGCAGCGGCCGCAGCGCACCCAGCCGTCGGAGACGCGCAACTGATCCTGCACCACCCGGAAGATGGTGCCGCAAGCGGTACAACGGGTGGCCAGGCTCATGCGCGGATCATGCCATTACTTCACTGAACCTCTCAGGCCTGGCGTTGCGCCGTCATCAGGATCCAGCCCTCTTCGCTGTCGCTGACTTCGAGCTTGGCCCAGGGCGCATAGGCGGCCTTGAGCTCATCGGCCTGACGCTCCAGGATGCCGGCCAGCACCAGGTGCGCGCCAGGGGCCAGGTGCGCGCACAGCAGGGGTGCGAGCAGCTTCAGCGGCGAGGCCAGGATATTCGCCAGCACCAGCGGGTACTCGCCCTTGGCAGCGTCGGGCAGGGCGGCATGCAGCTGCACCCGGTTGGCCTGGGCATTGGCCAGCGATGCGGTGATGGCCGCAGGGTCGATGTCCACCGCGTCGATCTGCTTGGCGCCATGCAGGGCCGCGCCGATGGCGAGAATGCCCGAACCGCAGCCGTAGTCCAGCACGCGGTCCCAGGCGGGTGCCTGCGCGGCATGCTGCGCGATCCAGCGCAAGCACATGCGCGTGGTCGGGTGCGTGCCGGTGCCGAAGGCCAGGCCCGGATCCAGGCGCATCACCGTGGTGGCCTGGGCCGGTGCCTCATGCCAGGAAGGCACGATCCAGAACTCGGGTGTGATCTCCACCGGCGCGAACTGAGACTGCGTCAGGCGCACCCAGTCCTGCTCGGCCACCGCCTGGATGGTCTGCACATGCACGTCGGCGGCCCAGTCCTGCGCCAGCACCAGGGTGGCGGCTTCGGTGGCCTCGGCCTCGGTGGCGAACAGGGCCTTCACCACCGAGCGCTCCCAGCCACCCTTGGGCGCGGGCATGCCGGGCTCGCCGAACAGGGCCTGTTCGGCGGGCGTGTCGGCATCGGCGTCTTCCACCGAGACGGCCAGCGAGTCGATCTCCATCAGCGCGTCGCTGACGAACTCGACATCGTCCTCGCGGCAGATCAGGATCAGTTCGTGCAGCGTTTGCGACATCAGCGCTTGTGCTGGGACATCCAGCCTTCCAGGTAATGGATGGAGGTGCCGCCCTCGATGAACTTGGCGTCCACCATCAGCTCACGGTGCAGCGGGATATTGGTCTGAATGCCTTCCACCACCGTCTCCGACAGGGCGATGCGCATGCGTGCCAGGGCCTGCTCGCGCGTGTCGCCATGGGCAATGATCTTGCCGATCATGGAGTCGTAGTTGGGCGGCACGAAGTAGTTGGTATAGGCATGCGAATCCACCCGGATGCCGGGGCCGCCGGGCGGGTGCCACATGGTGATGCGGCCGGGCGAGGGCACGAACTTGACCGGGTCCTCCGCATTGATGCGGCACTCGATCGCGTGGCCGCGCATCTCGATATTGCGCTGCGTGAAGGGCAGCTTCTCGCCAGCGGCGATGCGGATCTGCATCTGCACGATGTCGATGCCGGTGACCATCTCGGTGACCGGATGCTCCACCTGCACGCGCGTGTTCATCTCGATGAAGTAGAACTCGCCGTTCTCATAGAGGAACTCGAAAGTGCCGGCACCGCGGTAGCCCATCTTGCGGCAGGCGGCTGAGCAGCGGTCGCCGATCTTCTCGATGACGCGGCGCGGGATGCCCGGTGCCGGTGCTTCCTCGATGATCTTCTGGTGGCGGCGCTGCATCGAGCAGTCGCGCTCGCCCAGCCAGACCGCGCTCTTGTGGCTGTCGGCGAGGATCTGAATTTCCACATGGCGCGGGTTCTCCAGGAACTTCTCCATATAGACCTCGGGATTGCCGAAGGCCGCGCCCGCCTCGCTGCGCGTCATCTGCACCGCGTTCACCAGCGCCGCCTCGGTATGCACCACGCGCATGCCGCGTCCGCCGCCGCCGCCGGCCGCCTTGATGATGACCGGATAGCCCACCGAGCGGGCAATGCGGATGATTTCCTTGGGGTCGTCGGGCAGGGCGCCTTCCGAGCCCGGCACGCAGGGCACGCCGGCGCGGATCATGGCCTGCTTGGCCGAGACCTTGTCGCCCATCATGCGGATGTTTTCCGAAGTCGGGCCGATGAAGGTGAAGCCGCTGCGCTCCACGCGCTCGGCGAAGTCGGCATTCTCGGAAAGGAAGCCGTAGCCGGGGTGGATGGCCTCGGCATCGGTGACCTCGGCGGTGGCGATGATGGCCGGCATGCTCAGATAACTCTGGGCTGAAGCGGCAGGGCCTATGCACACGGCCTCGTCGGCCAGCTTCACATACTTGGCGTCGCGGTCGGCCTCGGAATACACCACCACCGACTTCACGCCCAGCTCACGGCAGGCGCGCTGGATCCGGAGCGCAATCTCGCCCCGGTTCGCAATCAATATCTTCTTGAACATGGCCAGGCCTTACTCGATCACGAACAGGGCTTGACCGAATTCCACGGGTTGGCCGTTCTCGACCAGGATCTTGGTGATGGTGCCGGTCTTGTCGGCGTCGATCTCGTTCATGATCTTCATCGCCTCGATGATGCAGATCGGCTCGCCTTCCTTGATCTGCTGGCCCAGCTCGGCAAAGGCCTTGGCGTTCGGGCTGGAGGCGCGGTAGAAGGTGCCCACCATCGGCGACTTCACGATATGGCCGGTCTCGGCCGCGGGTGCTGGCGCAGCCACAGGCGCTGCGGCGGCCACCGGTACGGCGGCAGCCACCGGCGCGGCAGCAACAGGCATGGCCTGGGCCATCGGCACCATCACCGTGCCGTCGGACTTGACGATGCGCACCTTGCCGTCGGCTTCGGTGATTTCAAGTTCAGAAATGTTCGACTCGGACACCAGGTCGATCAGGGTCTTGAGCTTGCGCAGATCCATAAGGCTTACCTCCAACGGGAAGATTGATTGTTGTGCTTCTAATGCCGGCCGGAGCTGGCGGCAGGCTCGGGGCTCAGCCGCCGAGCCTGGCAAGCGCGACCTGCAAGGCCAGTTGGTAACCCTGGGCGCCCAGTCCGCAGATCACGCCTTCGGCCAGATCCGAGAAATAACTGTGCTGCCTGAAGGGCTCGCGCTTGTGGATATTGGACAGGTGCACTTCGACAAAGGGCAGTGCCACCGCCGCCAGGGCGTCGCGCATGGCGACACTGGTGTGGGTGTAGGCCGCCGGATTGATGATGATGAAGCGGCATCCGTCCCGAGCCGCCGCCTGGATGCGGTCCACCAAGGCGCCCTCATGGTTGCTTTGGAAGGATTCCAGCGTGATTCCGGCTTCTGCGGCCGTCTTGGCGAGATCGGCATCGATCTGCGCCAAAGTTTTCGCGCCATAGATCCCAGGCTCCCGCGTTCCGAGGAGATTGAGATTGGGGCCGTGAATCACAAGAATCTGCATCAGCGACGTGCGTAGCGGTTTAGAGCCTGGACACTAGAAGCTTGAAAGGCTGAACTTTAAGCGTTTTAGGCCCAGATCCCGCCAACTAGCCAAAAATAATCTGCTTGACCCGTTTCACGCTTTGCGGCTGACTTTCAGCCGGCCGGCTGGGCTCGCGCTAGCTCAGGCCGCGCGCCATCTGGCGTAATTCGTCCAGCTGGGTGGCGCCCAGCTTGCGCCAGACCGGCTCGCCCTGGACATTGAAGGCCACCGAAAAGGGCAGGCCGCCCTGCGTGTTACCAAGTGTGCGTGCCAGATCGGTGCCGGTCAATCCGGCCAAACCGGTAGGGAAACTGAGTGGCTGTTTGGCGAGGAACTCGCGCACCGGGGTGGGCGAGTCCACGGCCAGCCCCAGCACCTGCCAGTCGGCGCGCTCGGCGGCGAAGCGATTGAGCTCGGGCAGTTCCTTGACGCAGGGTGCACACCAGGTAGCCCAAAAGTTCAGCAGCAGGGGTTTGCCGCGCAGGCTGGCGCTGGCCAGGCCCTGGCCGTCCAGGGTTTCGAAGCGGGCGGTCCAGAAGGCGGCTGCGGCGTCCGAGAGCGCCGGCTCGCTAGCGCGCCGGCGCAGCGCCACGATGGCGCCCAGCAAGGCCGCACCGGCGCCAGCGGCACCCAGCAACAGGGTCTGGCGGCGCTTGATGTTCATGCGGCTTGCTCCAGCATCAGTTTGCGCAAGGCGGCCAGATCGCCGCGTTCGCTGCGGCCACGCGCGTCGCGCTTGAGGGCGCCGCGCTGGTCGTCGTAGTCCAGGATGGTCATGGCAATGGTCACGCTTTCCTGCAGGGCGCGGCAGGGTGCGGCAAAGCTCAGCACCTGCACCGCCTCGCCGCGCGGGCCGCTGGTCTCGCCTGCCTCGTAGTCCACGCTCATATTGATGAGCGCAATCTCGGCGGCCTTGCTGTCGTCACAGTAGAGCTGCAGGTGGATGTTGTTGAGCCGGGTGGCGGTGCCGCGCCAGACCGCGCCGCACAGATGCGGGCGGAACTCGGCCAGGCGTTCCATCCATTGCGCGGCCAGCTCGCGCAGCGCCGACAACTCCTGTGGCTGGGTGTCGGCGCAGAACAGCGCCAGGTAGTCGCGCACCTCGTCTTCCAGCTCATCGTTGCTGGGCAGGGGCGCATGCTTGCCCAGGCCCAGCTGTTTGACCGCGCGACGCTTGGCGGGGCCGTACTCCAGCCCTTCCTCCACCACCAGGCGGGCGGCGGTGGCAGCGATCTCGGCGCTGATGCTGTCTTTTTCCATCATTCTCATTCGGGCAGGGCCACGGCCGGCATGCGGGCCTCGATGGTCGCCGATCGGGCGATCACATAGGGGCTGGAGGGGCGTTTCTCGAAGCGCTTGGGCGCCGGCAGCATCACGGCCAGGCGCGCCGCCTGCCAGGATGCCAGCTGCACAGCATCGACGCGGAAATAGTGGCGCGCCGCCGCCTGGGCACCGAACACGCCCTCGCCCCACTCGACGTTGTTAAGGTAGATCTCCAGGATGCGCTGCTTGCTGAGCAGCCCTTCCAGCATCAGGGTCAGCACGAACTCCTGGCCCTTGCGGACAAGGTTGCGCTCGCCGCTGAGGAAGAGGTTCTTGGCCAGCTGCTGGGTGATGGTGGAGCCGCCCACCACCTTGGGCGCCGGCCTGGCCACGGCGCGCGCCGGCGCCTGCTTGCCCAGCCTGGCGAGGCGCGCTTCCTCGCGCTGGTTCTTCTCCCAGGCCTTCTCCAGCGCATCCCAGTCGACACCGCCATGCTCGCTGAAGCCGGCATCCTCGCTGGCGATCACGGCACGCTTGAGCTGTTTGGAGATGCGGGCATCGTCCACCCATTGCTGGCTCCACAGGATCTGGTGCTTCTCCACCGCCAGCCGCCAGGCTTCGGAGCGCTGGAAGCTGGTGGATTCCGGCGCCAGCACGCTCATCAAGGCGATGCGGGCGCCGAAGTAGAGCTGCAGGGCCAGCGCCGCCATGAGCAGCAGCGCAAGCAGTCGTGCGAGCGACCTCATGCGCGGCTCACTTGCTGCTTGCCAGCTGCGCGCGCAGTGCAGCCAGCACCGGCGCGGTGTCGGGCGTGACGCCGCGCCATTGCGCAAACGCCTCGGCGGCCTGCTCGACCAGCATGCCCAGGCCGTCGCGCGTGGCGGCGCCCTGCGCGCCGGCCCAATCCAGGAAGGGTTGGGCCGCCGGGCCATACATCATGTCGACGGCCAGCGCGCCGGCACGCAAGACCTGACCCTGCACCGGCACGCCCGCGCCGGCCAGGCTGGCGCTGGTGCCGTTGATGAGGAGGTCGAAGCCGCCGCCGCAGGCATGCAGTGCCGCGGCGCCGAGTTGCACGCCGTGCTGGGCGGCCCAGCCCCGATGCGAGGCCACCAGGGCTTCGGCCTTGTCCGGGCTGCGATTGGCCAGCACCAGCTCGGCCGGCCGGCCGGCGATCAGGCTGCCCAGCACGCCGGCCGATGCACCGCCCGCACCCAGCAAGAGCACGCGCTGGCCCGCCAGAAGCCTGCCGGCATTGCGTTCGATGTCGCGCAGCAGGCCGATGCCATCGGTGTTGTCGCCCCACCAGCCCTGGGCATCAAAACGCAGGGTGTTGACGGCGCCCGCCAGCTCGGCACGCGGGCTGCGCCGCTGCGCCAGCGCGAAGGCCTCGAATTTGAAGGGCACGGTGACATTGCAGCCGCGCCCGCCGGCGGCGGCGAAGGCCTGCACCGTGGGTGCGAAGGCGTCCAGCGGGCACAGCAGGCGCTCATAGACCAGCGTCTGCCCGGTCTGGGCCGCGAAGGCGGCGTGGATGAAGGGCGATTGGCTGTGGGCGACCGGGTTGCCGGCCACCGCATAACGGTCAGGGCTGCTCATGGTTGTGCACTCAGGCTGGTTTCCAGCCCGTCTTCGCGGGTGAACTTGAAGCGTGAGGTGATCACCAGCACCTCGGCGCCCTGGCGCATCGCGGCGCTGAAGGGGCCGAAGGGCCCGGCGGCGCGGGCGATGGCGATGGCGCGCCGATCCAGCACCGCGTTGCCCGAGCCCTGCACGATGTCGGTCTCGATCACCTTGCCCTTGAAGTCCACATGGATGTTCATGGTCAGCTCGCCATACAGCTTGCGGCCCTTGTACTGCGGGAAGTCGCGCGTGCCGCGCTCCTCGATGCGGCGGCGCAGCGCGTCGTAATACTGGGCATAGACCACCTCGCGCGTGGCCGGACTGATGTAGCGCTTGCGCGGGCGCGCGTTCTCCTCGTTCACGCGCTTCTCGATCTCGGCCAGCAACTGCACCAGCTGGCGGCGCTTCTCGGCCTGCTCGCGTGCCTCGGGCGTGCCCTTGTCGCGTTGCGGGTCGGGCGGCGGCAGCAGGGCCAGCTCGCGCCGCACCTGGGCCAGCAACTGCTGCTGCACCTCCTGCAGCTTGGCGATCTGGGTGTGCGAGAGCTCGGTGCTCTCGCCCTGCTCGGCACGCGGCGATGGCGCCAGCGGCGAGGTGGCGCGGCCCACCGTGCCTTCGCCGCCGCCGGTCAGGCTGGCCTGGGCCAGCGCCTGCGCCTTGGCGGGCGTTTCCTTGCTCCTGGCATTGACCAGCACCACCTCGAGCGGCGTGTCCTCGAACAGGCGGTTGAAGCGCTCCGGGTCGACGATGCGCAGCATCAGCAGGCCCGCATGCAGGCCCACGGAGATCAGCAGCGCAAGGTGCAGGGTGGAGAGCTTGCGCACGGCTCAGCTGGGTGCGGCCTCGGCCTTGGGTTCCGTTGCCTCGTCGGCGGTCATGTCGATCGCCAGCGTCAGCGGGCCACTGGCCTCGGCCTCGTCGTCCTCGGGCAGTTCGACATCCTCGTCCGGCGCCTGTGCCTCGTCCAGGCGCTCGACCAGGTTGGCATGCACATCCAGCGTCATCTCGTCGCAAGCGCTGATGCGCACGCGCACATGGCTGCCGCGCGCCAGGCCTTCGCAACCCAGCGCCTTGAATACCAGCGGCAGGGCGTCGGCGCGCACCAGGCCATCCTTCATCACCGAGGCGGTGAGTTCGGTGATGTTGTTCTGCTGCAGATAGCGCAGCGTCCAGTAGCGTTCGATGCCCGACTGGAAGCCGTTGTAGGCGCTGTAGGCGGCGTCGAAGCCCGAGATGATGGAGAACAGCTGCGCGTCCTTGGGCTTGAAGGGCGCGGCCAGCGCGGCGGTGCGGCCATGGCGGGCGCAGGCAATGATCTGCCACTGGTTCACCAGGTCCACATAGCGGCGCAGCGGCGAGGTGGCCCAGGTGTATTGCGCCACGCCCATGCCGGCATGCGGCAGGGCCTTGGTGCCCATGCGCACCTTCACGCCGGGCGCCAGGCTGGCCTGGCTGCGGTAGATGCCGGGCAGGCCCAGCTCGTTGAGCCAGCCGCCCCAGCGGCTGTTGGCCAGAATCATCGCCTCGGCCACGATCAGGTCCAGCGGCGCACCGCGCACCCGCGTGCCTATGCTGACCAGCTCATCGCCCGCGGGCTCCTGGGCGCCGCCGCTGTCGAGGCGGAAGTTGTAGTCGGGGCGGTTGAAGTTCTCGGGCTTGCCGCGCACCAGCTCGCGCTGCGCCTTTAGCGCCTGCGCCAGGCGGAAGGCAAAGGCCAGCTCGGCGGCATGCTCGTAGTCGGCCGGCGCGGCGCCGGTCAGCGTGGCCTCGGTGATCACCGCGTCGAGCTTGTCGTGGCGCAGATTGGAGACGATGGCCACGCGCTCCAGCCTGGTCTCGCTGCCCTTGATCGCCAGCGTGGCCTCGTCCAGCGTCACATACAGCGACACGGCCGGGCAGTCGCGCCCCGCGATCAGCGTGTAGGCCTGCACCACCTCGTCGGGCAGCATGGTGAGCTTCCAGCCCGGCATGTAGACGGTGGAGAGGCGCTCGCGCGCCACCTTGTCGACGGCCGAGTCGGGCTGTATCGCCAGGCCCGGCGCGGCGATGTGGATGCCGAACACGACCTCGCCGCTGCCCAGGCCCTGCACCGAGAGCGCATCGTCGATCTCGGTGGTGGCCGAGTCGTCGATCGAGAAGGCGCGCGCGCTGGAAAGCGGCAGCTCGTCCCGGATCTCGGGCGCGCTGAGGGCCGGGAAGCCGGTGCCCTTGGGGAAGTTCTCGAACAGGAAGCGCTTCCAGTGGAACTGGTAGGCGCTCGTGATCGCGCCGGCGCCCTTGAGCAGGTCCAGCGGCGCCTTCTGTGCGCGCTTGGTGGCCTCGACCACGGCCTTGTACTCGGGGCCGTTCTTGTCGGGCTTGAAGAGGATTTTGTAGATCTGGTCCTTGATCGCGTCGGGGCAGCGGCCGGCGGCCAGCTCCTCGGCCCAGGCCTCGATTTGCTGGGCCTGCTGGCGCTTGCGCTCCAGGCCCAGCAGGGCCGCCTTGACGATCTCTTCCGGCGCCTTCTTGAATTGGCCTTTACCCATGCGGCGGAAGTAATGCGGCGCTTCGAACAGGCGGAACAGCGCGGCTGCCTGGTGCGTGACCCCGGCCTTGGCATCGAAATAATCGCGCGCCAGGTCGGCAAACGCGAACTCGCCCTCGGGGGCGAATTCCCAGGCCAGGTCCAGGTCGATCTCCTGAGCCAGGCGCTGGCCCTCGGCGAGCAGCTCGGCGGGCGCGGGTTTGTCGAACTTGAGCAGCACATTGGCCGCCTTCACTTTGACGCGCTTGCCCGAATCGAGCTCGATCTGCATCGAGGACTCGGCTTCGGACATCACGCGGCCGGCGAGGAATTTTCCGGCTTCATCGAACAGGGCAAACATATGGGCGGCATTGTCGCCGATCGGCCGGGACGACCTGAGCGCTTCAGTAAGATGCGCGGCTCGGCTGTTACCGCAGCTACCGCAAAGGCAAACCATGAAACTTGCACTCACTGCCCTGGCCCTGGCGGCCTGCACCCATGTCGTGGCGCAAACGCCCTATCCGAGCACGCCGCAAAAACCGGTGAGCGACAACTACCACGGCACCGTGGTGGTGGATCCCTACCGCTGGATGGAGGACATGAAGTCCGCCGAGTTCCAGAGCTGGCTGCACAGCCAGGCCGACTACGCCAAGGCCAGCCTGGCGCAGATCCCCGGCCGCGCCGCCCTGCGCGAGCGCCTGGGCCAGCTGGCCGATGCGGGCGAGAGCACCGGCGGCTACGAGTTTGTCGCCGGCAAGCTGTTCTATATGAAGCGCGCCCCGGGTCAGAACCAGTCGCGCCTGTGGATGCGTGCCGGCGTTGATGGCGCCCAGGGCGCCGACCGCGAGCTGCTGGACCCCAACAACATCCCCGGCGAGCCCGGCAAGCATGCGATCGACTGGTACACGCCGTCGCCCGATGGCCGCCTGCTGGCGCTGGGCCTGTCCAGCGGCGGCTCGGAGAACAGCGTGCTGCGCGTGTTGGACGTGGCGAGCGGCAAGTTCCTCGGCGAGGCGATCACCTACACCGGCCTGAACCAGTACGGCGTGGCCTGGTTCAAGGACGCGAGCGGCTTCGCCTACAACCGTCATCCGGCCGACGAGCGCTACAACAAGAGCGCCGTGTTCATGCACAAGCTGGGCCAGGACCCGAGCCAGGACCGGCCGCTGTTTGGCTGGGAGGTGAATGCCAAGGAAAAGCATGCCTTGGCCGATCTGCCCTATGTCTACCTCAGCAAGGGCTCGCGCTGGGCGCTGGCCGAGGTGCTGCATGGCGACGCGGTGGAGCGCTCCTACTGGGTGGCGCCGGCCGACCAGCTGCACCTGGGTGCCGCGACGCCCTGGCGCCGCATCGTGAGCCCGGCCGACAAGATCACCCAGGCGGTGATCTCGGGCGACCAGGTCTACGCCCTGAGCCAAAAGAAGGCCTCGCGCCGCGAGCTGCTGAGCCTGGACCTGCGCGCCAAGAGCCCTGCCTTCCGCGGCGTGCTGCCCCCCGGCGAGAGTGTGCTGCAGCACATCAGCGCGGCCGACGACGCCGTCTACGTGAAGGCGCTGGATGCGGGCGTCAGCAAGCTCTGGCGCGTGGAAAAAAAGAAGGCCAAGGGCGCGATCTCGTCGGTGGCCTTGCCCTTCGAGGGCACGCTGCGCGAGATCAGCCCGCTGGCCGGTGGCGAACTGCTGGTCCTGCATGAGGGCTGGACCCAGGCGCCGCAAAGCCTGGTGCTGAACCCCGGCAAGGCGGGCAGCCCGGCGCGCCGCGTCGATGTGCAAAAGCCCAACAGCCTCGACACCTCGGGCGTGCAGGCGCAGCGTGTGATGGCCAAGAGCCATGACGGCGTGATGGTGCCGCTGTCCATCCTTTCGTCCAAGAGCGCGCCACTGGACGGCAAGCGTCCCACCGTGCTGAGCGGTTATGGCGCCTATGGCATCACCCAGGAGCCACGCTTCGGCGCCACCCGCCTGGCCTGGCTGGAGCGCGGCGGCGTGCTGGCGATCTGCCATGTGCGCGGCGGCGGCGAGCTGGGCGAAGACTGGCACCAGGGCGGCTACATCCTCACCAAGCAGAACACGGTGTCGGACTTCATCGCCTGCGCCGAGTACCTGATCGCCCACAAATACACCTCGCCCGCCACCCTGGCCGGCACTGGCGGCAGTGCCGGTGGCATCACCATCGGTGGCGCCATCACGCAGCGCCCCGAGCTGTTCGCGGCGGCGCAGAGCGCGGTGAGCCTGTCGGACATGCTGCGCATGGAGTTCACGCCCAATGGCGCGCCGAACATTGCCGAGTTCGGCACGGTCAGCAACCCGGCGCACTTCAAGGCCATGTACGCGATCAGCCCCTATCACCGCGTGCAGGACGGCCGCGCCTACCCGGCCGTGATCGCCACCACCGGCGCCAACGACCCGCGCGTGGAAGCCTGGGAGCCGGGCAAGCTGGCGGCACGCCTGCAGGCGGCCAACCCCGAGAGCTACAAGAGCAAGCCTGTGCTGCTGCGTGTGGACTTCGAGGGCGGCCATGGCATGGGCTCGGGCGTTTCGCAGCGCCTGGACGAAACCGCCGACGTGTGGAGCTTCTTCCTCTGGCAGTTTGGCGACGCGGGCTTTGCGCCCAAGCGCTGAACCCAGGCGCCGAGCAGCAGAAGGCAGGTCGTCATGCAGCCGCAGTCCTACTTCATCCTCTACGTGGGCGATCAGGAACGCAGCCATGGCTTTTATGCCGCGGCCCTGGGGCGCGACGCGCGCCTGCATGTGCCCGGCATGAGCGAGTTCGAGCTGCCCGGCGGCGCCGTGCTGGGCCTGATGCCCGAGCAGGGCATACGGCGCCTGCTGGGCGCGGCGTTGCCCGATCCGGCGCGCGGCGCCGGCATCCCGCGCTGCGAGCTCTACCTGCTGGTGCCCGAGCCGGCGCAGTGGCATGCCAGGGCGCTCAGTGCCGGCGCGCGCGAACTCAGCCCCTTATCGCCGCGCGACTGGGGGCATCAGGCGGCCTACTCGCTGGACCCGGACGGGCATGTGCTGGCCTTTGCGGCGCCAGTATCGCCCTGAGCCTGGCGGCAACTCTGGCGCAGAAACTGGCCGGCGATGAAGAGATCGCGCTCGAGCGCATGACGCGCGGCCGCCGGGTCGCGCCGCCGCAGCGCCAGCAGCATGTCGTCGTGGGCCTGATTCAGCACCCCCAGCGCGGCCTCGTGCTCGAACAGCCGGTTGGACAGCGGCCCGACCTTGAGCCACACGGTCTCGATCAGGGCCAGCAGGCTGGGTGAGCCGGCGGCGCGGTAGAGCCGCAGGTGAAACAGCTCGTTGGCATCCAGATAGGCCTTGGCATCGGCATCCGCCAGCGCCTGCGCCATCTGCCGGCCGAGCGCCCGCAACTCAGCGAGCTCCGCGGCGCTCAGGCGCAGGCAGGCGCGCTCGGTGGCCTCGCCCTCCAGCAGCATGCGCACCCCCAGCACATCGTCGAACTCGGGCACCGAGAGCTGTGGCACCATCACGCCGGCGTTAGGCACGTTGACCAGCGCGCCCTCGGCGGCCAGGCGCTGCAGCGCGGCGCGCACCGGCATCTGGCCCAGGCCCAGCTCCTCGGCCAGCTGGCGGATCTTGAGCCGCTCGCCGGGCAGGAAGCGGCCCAGCGAGAGCTGGGCGCGCAGCTGCTGGTAGCAGGCGTCCTGCTGGGTGCTGGCTTCGGGCATGTCCATCATGGCGTCGCGCAGATCAAGCCCAGCACCTCATCAAAGGCGCCCAGCAGCTGCGCGAGATGCGCATCGCTGGTGGCGGGGCTGACCAGCATCATGTTGTGAAAGGGCGTGATCATGATGCCGCGGTTCAGCAGCGCCAGATGGATCAGCTGTTCCAGCTCGGCGTCCAGCGCGGCGCCTGCCTCGCTGCCATTGCGTGGCGGATCGGCGCGGAACTGGAACTCGGTGCGCGCGCCTAGCTGGGTCACGCACCAGGGCAGGCGGTGCCGCGCGATGCAGGCGCGCAAGCCCTCGCTGAGCCGCGTGGCGCCGGCCAGCATGGGCGCGTATTGCGCGGGGGTGAAGAGGGTTTCCAGCGCGGCCTGCATCGCCGCCATCGCCAGCAGATTGGCGGTGAGCGTGGTGCCTATGCCCGAATGCCCGGGCGGCGCGGCGTGCTTGGCGGCCTCGGCGCGCGCCGCCCACTCGGCGCTGAAGCCATAGGCCGCGCAAGGCATGCCGCCGCCCAGCGGCTTGCCCAGCACCAGCGCGTCGGGCTTGAGGCCGTGGGCGCGCGCATAGCCGCCGGGGCCGACGCTGATGGTATGGGTCTCGTCCAGCACCAGGGCCGCGCCGTGCCGGCGTATCAGGGCCTGCGCGGCCTCCCAGAAGCCGGGGTCCGGCAGCACCATGCCGATATTGGTCATGGCCGGTTCGGCCAGCACGCAGGCCACGTCGCCGGGCGCCAAGGCGGCTTCCAGCGCCGCCAGGTCATTGAACTCCACCACTCTGGTATGGGCGGTCAGGTCATGCACCTGGCCCAGCAGGCTGTCGCGCTGCAGCGCCCGGCCATCCACCAGATCGACGAACACGTCCGAGACGGTGCCGTGGTAGCAGCCGTTGAAGACGATCAGCTGGCTGCGCCCGCTGGCGGCGCGCAGCCAGCGCAGCACATAACGGTTTGCATCGGTGGCACTCATCGCGAACTGCCAGCGCGGCAGGCCGAAGCGCTCGGCCAGCAGGCGGCCCACGGCGCCGGCATGCTCGCTCGCGAGCATGGCCGTCATGCCCTGCGCCGCCTGTCGGTTCAAGGCGGATACCACCGCTGGCGGCGCGTGGCCGAACATCGCGCCGGTGTCGCCCAGGCAGAAGTCGACCAGGCGGTGACCGTCCACGTCCAGCAGCTCGGCGCCCTGGGCGCTTTGCAGATGCAGGGCAAAGGGCGTGCCCCAGTCCTGCATCCAGTGCAGGGGCACGCCGAACATCAGGTGCTCGGCCGCAGCCTGCGCCAGGGCGCGCGAGCGTGGCCGCTGGGCGGCGAAGCGGGCGCGTTCTTCTTGCAGCAGAGCCTGGGCGCGCGGCCAGTCCAGGCCTTGGCGGGTGTGGGACATGTCAGCCTCCTTCATACCAAGAGCAGCAGGTGCTCGCGCTCCCAGGAGCTGATGACGCGGTTGTAGGTGCTGTACTCCAGCTCCTTGACGGCGCAGAAGGCGTCGACGAAGGCGCCGCCCAGCAACTCGCGCAGCGGCGCGCAGGCGCGCAGCGCGGCGATCGCGTCCTCCAGATGGCGCGGCAGCTCGCTCTGCAGGGCCCAGGCGCTGCCGCTCACCGGCTCGCTGGGCGCTTCCTGCTCCAGCAGGCCCAGGTAGCCGCAGGCCAGGGTGGCGGCAATCGCCAGATAGGGGTTCACATCCACGCCGGGCACGCGGTTCTCGACGCGCCGGCCGGCCGCGTCCGACTTGGGCACGCGGAAGCCACAGGTGCGGTTGTCATAGCCCCAGCGCACATTGGTGGGCGCCGAGAGGTAGGGCGCCAGGCGCCGGTAGGAGTTCACATAGGGCGCCAGCATGGGCATCAGCTGGGGCACATAGCGCTGCAGGCCGGCGATGTAGTGGAAGAAGGCCGGGCTGGCGCTGCCATCGGGCAGGCTGAAGAGGTTGCGACCCTCGGCGTCGAGGATGCTTTGATGGATGTGCATCGCGCTGCCGGGCTCGGTCTCCATGGGCTTGGCCATGAAGGTGGCGAAGATGCCGTGGCGCAGCGCCGTCTCGCGCACCGTGCGCTTGAAGAGGAAGACCCGATCCGCCAGCTCGAGCGGATCGCCATGGCTGAAGTTGATCTCCATCTGGCCGGCACCGGCCTCGTGGATCAGCGTCTCGACGCCCAGGCGGTGCACCTCGCAGAAGCTGGAAAGCTCCATGAAGAAGGGGTCGAAGTCGTTCACCGCGTCGATCGAATAGCTCTGGCGCCCGGCCTCGGGCTTGCCGGTGCGGCCCACCGGCGGCTGCAGTGGCTCATGCGGGTTCTGCTGGCGCGCCACCAGGTAGAACTCCATTTCCGGCGCCACCACCGGCTGCCAGCCGCGCTCGCGGTACAGGCCCAGCACGCGCCGCAGCACGCTGCGCGGCGAGAGCGCCACCGGCGTGCCGTCCCACTCCAGGCAGTCGTGTATCACCACCGCCACCGGCTCGGCCGCCCAGGGCACCACGCGGAAGGTGGCGGCATCGGGCTTGCACAGCATGTCGGGGTCGGTGTCGCCCACATGCGGCCCGTTGTCGGGTTGCTGGCCGTTCACGGTATTGAGCAGCACGCTCTTGGGCAGGCGCATTTCGCCGGCACCGAGGAACAGATCCTTGGGCAGGATCTTGCCGCGCGCGATGCCGGTGATGTCCGGGATCACGCACTCGACCTCGTGGATGTGGTGCTCGGCCAGCAGCCGGCGCAGGGCGGTGGGGTCGGCGGGCTCGGACATGAATCACCTCTGGTATCGCTTGGATGCCATATGTGATCACAAATAACGGACAAATTCGACAATCACCCACTAGGATCGTGGGTGATGTGGAATGGTTTGATCACAAACTAGACCGTCATGCCCCCCGACACCTCCAGCACCGCGCCATTCACATAGCTGGCCTCGTCGCTCGCCAGAAAGGCGTAGACATTGGCGATCTCCTCGGGCCTACCCAGACGCCTGAGCGGCACATGGGCGCGCATCTCGTCCATCACCTTGTCGGGGATGGTGCCGAGGATGGGGGTCTCGATGAAACCCGGCGCCACCGCGTTGACGCGCACGCCCTTGGGGCCCAGCTCGCGGCTCCAGGTCTTGGTGAAGCCGATCACGCCGAATTTGCTGGCGGCGTAGTTGGTCTGGCCGAAGTTGCCGTAGATGCCCACCACCGAGGAGGCGTTGAGGATCACGCCGCCGCCCTGCGCCACCATGGTGTCGGCGACCGCCTGGGCGCAGTGAAACACGCCGCGCAGATTGACGTCGATGACGGCGTCGAACTGTTCCAGCGTCATCTTCTGCAGGCGCGCGTCCTTGGTGATGCCGGCGTTGTTCACCAGCACGTCGATGCGGCCGTACTGTTCCAGCACCGCGGCCACCATCAGGTCGACCGAGACGCGGTCGGTCACGTCCAGCACCCGGCCCATGGCGCTGGCGCCGGCCGCCTCGCAGGCTTCGACGGCCGCTTCCACGCCCTCGGCTCGCCGGTCGCACACCACCACGGTGGCGCCTTCCTGGGCAAACTTGATGGCCGTGGCCAGGCCTATGCCCTGGGCGGCGCCGGTGATGATGCAGACCTTGTTCGTCAAACGCATAGCTGTAGAAACTCCGTCAGTTCGGGGAGGTAGTCGTCGAAATCCGAGAGGCCGTGGTCGCTGCCTTCCAGCAGCTTGATGCGGCAGCCGGCGTAGCGGGCCTGCATCTCGCGCCAATCCAACAGCTCGTCGCCCTTGGCGATCACCGCCAGCACCCGCTCGGGATGGGCCAGTTCGCCGAGGTACTGCGCGCGCAGCTCGTCGATGTACTCGGCGCGGAAGAAGAATTGCTCGTCCGGGTTCTGCCAGCAGCGTTGTGCGCCGATATGGCGCGCCAGGTCGCGCGCCGGATCCACCGCGGGGTTCAGAAGCACGGCGCGGCAGCCGCTGGCCTGCGCCACCTGGGTGGCATAGAAGCCGCCCAGCGAGCTGCCCATCACCGCCATGCGCTCGCGCGGCCAGGCCTGGATCAGCGCCATGACTTCCCGCATGGCCGCGGCCGGCGAGGGCGGCAGCTGCGGGCAGGCCCACACCAGGTCCGGGCGCTGCTCGCCCACCCAGGCCGCCATGCGCTGCGCCTTGGCCGAACGTGGCGAGGAGCGAAAGCCATGCAGGTAGAGCAGGTGGGTGGTGCAAGAAGAGGCGGGCATGGGGCCGCAGTCTAGCGTGCGATGAAGCACGGTTTTCTGGGTGCGATCGGAGTTTGGCCGCATTGACGGGCGGGGCCGGCGGGGCGACAGTCGCGCCTTTGCATCTGCAAGCCAGAGTTATCCATGCGCCCTAGCCAAAACCTCACCGCCGTCGCTGCCGCCCTGCTGTTGCTGGGCGCCACGGCACACGCGCAGACCGCCCCCGCCGCCCCCGCGAACGGCGCCTCGGCTCCCGCCGCCACGACTAATGCGGCGCCGCGTCCGGCCGCCGATCCCGCCGCGCCCAAGCCCTTCGCCGAGGTCAGCAAGGATGCCAAGCAGCAGGACGGCCTGTTCCCGATCTGGCGCAAGGACGAGAAGGTCTGGCTGGAGATCCCCAAGGCGCAGTTCAACAAGCCCTTCATGTTCACCGTCAACTACGCCAATGCGGTGGGCGAGCGCGGCCTCTATGCCAGCCAGATGGGCCGCGCCCTGATGGCCGAGTGGCGCCGCGTCGGCAACCAGGTGCAGCTGATCGCGCTCAACACAAAATTCCGCGCCGAGGGCGGCGGCAAGCTGGCCGGTGAACAGGCCTTCTCGCCCAGCCTGCTGGCCTCCGGCACGCTGGCCAGCGCCGAGCATCCGGAGCGCAAGTCGGTGTTGGTGGATGCGGCCTTGCTGCTGACCGACATCCCCGGCATGTCCACGCGCCTGGAGATGGCCTACCGCCTGCCCTTCGCGGCCGACCGCGCCAACTCCTATTTCGAGGCCGCGCGCACCGACGCCAAGCTCAGCACGCTGACCGCGCGCATGCACTTCGCCACGCCGCGCATCCCGGCGCCGCCGCTGACCCCCGCGCCCGTGCCCACGCCGACGCCGCCGCAGGCCACGCCGGACCCGCGCAGCATGTTCCTGAGCTTCGTCTACAACTTCCAGGCCCTGCCCGAGACCGTGATGGCGCCGCGCCGGACCGATCCGCGCCTGGGCCATTTCGCCGAGTCCTTCAGCGACCTCAGCAATGACAGCAAGCCGAACCCGCGCGTCCACTACCTGAAGCGCTGGCGCCTGGAGAAGCAGGACGCCAGCGCCGCGCTGAGCGAGCCGGTGCAGCCCATCACCTACTGGATGGACAAGAACATCCCGGCCAAGTACCGCGGCGCGGTGGAGGCCGGCATCCTGGAGTGGAACAAGGCCTTCGAGAAGATCGGCTTCAAGAACGCCGTGGTCGCCAAGCAGCAGCCCGACGATGCCGATTGGGACAATATGGACGCCGGCCATGCCTCGATCCGCTGGTTCGTCGGCGCCGACGTCGGCTTCGCCATCGGCCCCAGCCACGCCGATCCGCGCAGCGGCGAGATCCTGGACGCTGACATCGGCATGAGCGATGTGTTCGCCCGCGGCGGCCGCGCCTTCATTGCCGAGGACGTGGGCCCGGGCAAGCATGCGGCGCGTGCAGATGAGGACTTCTGCAACTACGCCCACGAAGCCGCCGCCGAGATGGGCTTCGCGATGGACGTGCTGGAAGCGCGCGGCGAGATCGCGCCCGACAGCCCCGAGGCCGAGGCCTTTGTGCAGGCGCGCATCAAGGACGTGATCATGCACGAGGTGGGTCACACCCTGGGCCTGAAGCACAACTTCAAGGCCTCCACCACCGTCACGCAGGCGCAGCTGAGCGACAAGGCCTACACCGAAGCCAAGGGCATCTCCGGCTCGGTGATGGACTACAACGCCTACAACCTCGCGCTGCAGGGCGAGACCCAGGGCAGTTACAACAACACCACCCTGGGTGCCTACGACTATTGGGCGATCGAATACGCCTACAAGCCCCTGGCCCCCGAGGCGGAGGCGGCCGAGCTGGCCAAGATCGCCGCGCGCAGCACCGAGCCGCAGCTGGCCTATGCCGACGACGCCGACGCCGACCTGTTCGACGGCATCGACCCGCTGGCGAACCGCTTTGACCTCGGCGCCGACCCGATGGCCTATTTCAAACGCCGCCTCAAGCTCTCGCAGGAGCTGTGGAGCCGGGTGCAGGACCGCAAGCCGCAGGCCGGCGACGACCCGCTGCGCCAGCGCCGCTCGCTGGTGAACGGTTTCAACCAGCTCTACCGCGCGGCCGAGCTGGTGGGCAAGTATGTCGGCGGCATGCATATGCAGCGCGACCTGCCTGGCTCCACCGGCCGCAGCGCCTTCAGCCCGGTCGAGCCGGCGCAGCAGCGCGAGGCTCTGAAGTTCCTGGCCAGCGGCCTGTTCAGCGCCGATTCCTTCCGCTTCCGCCCCGAGTTCCTCAGCACCCTGCAGGTGGACTACAACGAGTGGGAGCGCGTCGGCCCGATGAACATCCCGGCCGCGGTGGCGCGCGTGCAGCTGGTGGTGCTGGACCGCCTGCTCAACGCCAACACCGCGCAGCGCCTGATGGACCTGCCGGCCTATGTGCCCGAGAAGCAGCGCAAGGGCATCATCTCGCTCAGCGAGGTCTACGGCACCCTGCAGTCCAGCATCTGGAGCGAGCTCAAGACCGGCGCCGAGATCGACCGCCTGCGCCGTAATCTGCAGCGCGAGCACCTCAAGCGCCTGCAGTCCGTGCTCACCAAGGGCGGTGCCCCCGGCGTGATGGCCGATGCCTACGCGCTGGCGCGCCTGCATGCGGTGCAGTTGCAGAGCGATCTGCGCGCGGCACTGGGCAAGGGCGGCCAGTCGGTGGAGACGCGCGCGCATCTGGCCGAGAGCCTGGACCTGCTGGGCAGCGTGCTGCGCGCCAATATGCAGCGCAGCTGACCGTCAGCCTGAGCGGGCGCCCCGCCCGCAATGCCAAAGCCGGCCTCAGGGCCGGCTCTTTTTTCATTTCGGCGCGCTGCGCCGCCCTTCCTGGGCCACGATGTCCCACACCGCGATGAAGATGGCGGCGATCAAGGGCCCGATCACGAAGCCGTTCAGGCCCATCACCGCCATGCCGCCCAGGGTGGAGGTCAGCACCAGATAGTCGGGCATCTGGCTGTCCTTGCCCACCAGCAAGGGGCGCAAGAGGTTGTCCACCATGCCTATCACCAGCACGCCATAGGCGATCAGGCCCAGGCCCGGGCCGATGGAGCCGGTGGCCAGCAGATAGATCGCCAGCGGCAGCCACACCAGGCCGGCCCCCACTGCCGGCAGCAGCGACAGAAAGGCCATCAGCACCGCCCACAACATGGGCGCATGCACGTCCAGCACCCAGAAGGCCAGGCCGCCGAGCGCGCCCTGCAGCGCGGCCACGGCGATATTGCCCTTCACGGTGGCGCCGATCACGGCGCGGAACTTCTCCATCAGCTGGCGCTTGTGGGCGGTGCGCAAGGGCAGCGCATCGCGCAGCTGCGCGGCCAGCCGCTCACCGTCGCGCAGCAGGAAGAACAGCAGATAGAGCATCACAAAGAAGCTCATCGCCACGTCGAAGGTGTCCTGGCCAAAGCCGAAGGCCTTGGTGGCGATGGCCTGGCTGAGCTGCTTGAGCGCGTCGGTCAGCTTCTGCTGCAGCGCCAGCGAATCGCTCACGCCGAGTTTTTCGAGGCCGCTCTGCAGGCTTGCGGGCAGGGCTGCATAGACCTGTTGCGCGTAGGCGCTGAAGCTGAACTCACCCGACTTGAGCTTGGCATACAGGGTTGCGGCCTCCTGCGCCAGCGCGACGCTGACGAAGCTCAGCGGCAGTATCACCAGCAGCAGCACCAGACTCAGCGTCAGCAGTGCCGCCAGGGTGGCGCGGCCGCCGCAGCGCCGCAGCATCCAGCGGTGCAGCGGCGCGAACACGATGGCCGCGGCCGTGCCCCACAGCAGCGCCCCATACAGCGGCCAGAGTATCCAGGCGAAGGCCAGCGTCACCAGCAGCAGCAGGACGACGAAGCTCTTGTCCTGCAGGGCGAGCGATGGGTGGGGCGGGGGAGTCGGCATGGGCGCTCTCGGCTGACGCATCAAGAGCGGCCATGGTAGCGGGCCGGCGCCCGGTTCAGCCGCCCTTCAAGGCCAGCGCCGCCAGCAGCTTCTCGTGGATGCCGCCGAAGCCGCCGTTGCTCATGCATAGCACATGGTCGCCGGGCCTGGCGGCCTTCGCCACCGCGGCCACCAGGGCCTCGACGTCGCTGCCGATCACGGCTTGCGCGCCCATCGGCGCGAGCGCCTCCCTGGCGTCCCAGCTCAGGCCGGCCTGGTTGCAGAAGCTCAGATCGGCCTCTTCCAGGGCCCAGGGCAGCTGCGCCTTCATGGTGCCCAGCTTCATGGTGTTGGAGCGCGGCTCGAACACCGCCAGGATGCGCTCGCTCGGCGCGATCTTGCGGCGCAGGCCGTTCACCGTGGTGCGGATCGCGGTGGGGTGGTGGGCGAAGTCGTCATAAACCCTCACGCCCATGGCTTCACCGCGCAGCTCGAGGCGCCGGCGCACGTTCTGAAAACTCGCCAGCGCGGCGGCCGATTGCTCGGGCGTCACGCCCACATGCTCGGCCGCGGCCATCGCCGCCAGCGCGTTGAGCTGGTTGTGCTCGCCCAGCAGCGCCCATTCCACACGCGCCACCTTGAGGCTGCCGCGCAGCACGTCGAAGGCCTGCGGCTCGCCGCGCGCGCGCAGCGCACCGGGCTCTTCCTTGCGCGCGCCGAAACGCTGCAGCTCGCTCCAGCAGCCGCGTGCCAGCACGCGCTGCAAGGCCTCCTCGCGCGCGTTCACGATCACGCGGCCACTCGCCGGCACGGTGCGCACCAGGTGGTGGAACTGCGTCTCGATGGAGGCCAGGTCGGCAAAGATGTCGGCGTGGTCGAACTCAAGGTTGTTGAGGATGGCAGTGCGCGGCCGGTAATGCACGAACTTGCTGCGCTTGTCGAAGAAGGCGGTGTCGTATTCGTCCGCCTCGATAACGAAACAAGTACCCGCACCCAGGCGCGCCGAGACGCCGAAGTTCTGCGGCACCCCGCCCACCAGAAAGCCCGGCTGCAGGCCGGCATGCTCCAGTATCCATGCCAGCATCGAGGTGGTCGTGGTCTTGCCATGCGTGCCCGCCACCGCCAGCACATGGCGGCCCTGCAGCACATGGCTGGCCAGCCATTCGGGGCCGCTGGTATAGGGCAGGCCCCGGTCCATGATGGCTTCCATGAGCGGGAAGCGGCCCTCGCTGGAGCGTGTCACCACATTGCCGATCACATAAAGATCGGGCTTGAGCTCCAGCTGTTCGGCGCCGAAGCCCTGGATCAATTCGATGCCCAGGGCCTGCAACTGCTCCGACATGGGCGGGTAGACATTGACGTCGCAGCCGGTGACGCGGTGGCCGGCCTCGCGGGCGAGGGCGGCCAGGCCGCCCATGAAAGTGCCGCAGATGCCCAGGATGTGGATATGCATGGCGGCGGCTCAGCGCAGCGCGGCGCGCGCGGCCTGCAAGGTCGCCTGGATGTCGGCCTCGCTGTGCGCCGCGCTCACGAAGCCGGCTTCGTAGAGCGCCGGCGCCAGGTAGACGCCGCCGTCCAGCATGCCGTGGAAGAAGGCGTTGAAGCGTGCGTTGTCGGTGCTCATCACGGTCTGGTAGTTCTGCGGCAGTTCGGGCATCAGGAAGAAGCCGAACATGCCGCCCTCGCAATCGACGCTGAAGGGCACGCCGTTGTCCCTGGCCACGGCCGCCAGGCCGTCCACCAGGCTGCGCGTCTTGGTGCTCAGCGCTTCGAAGAAACCGGGCTTCTGGATCTCGCGCAGGGTCGCCAGGCCGCAGGCGGTAGCTACCGGATTGCCCGACAGCGTGCCGGCCTGGTAGACCGGGCCCAGCGGCGCGAGCTGCTTCATGATCTCGCGGCTGGCGCCGAAGGCGGCCAGCGGCATGCCGCCACCGATGACCTTGCCGAACACGCTGACGTCGGGCTTGAAGCCGGGCAGCAGGCGGGCGTAATGGCCCTGGGCGCTGTGCAAGCCAACGCGGAAGCCCGTCATCACCTCGTCGAACACCAGCAGCGCGCCATGCTCGCTGCAGAGCTCGCGCAGGCGCTTCACGAAGGGCAGCGCTGCGCGCACGAAATTCATATTGCCGGCGATCGGCTCGATGATCACGCAGGCCAGCTCCTTGCCATGCAGGGCGAAGGCCTCTTCGAGTTGGGCGACGTTGTTGTACTCGAGCACCAGGGTGTGCTGCGCCACCGCCTCGGGCACGCCGGCGCTGGTGGGGTGGCCGAAGGTGGCAAGACCCGACCCCGCCTTGACCAGCAGGGCGTCGGTGTGGCCGTGGTAGCAGCCCTCGAACTTGATGAACTTGCTGCGGCCGGTGGCGCCGCGCGCCAGGCGGATCGCGCTCATCGTCGCTTCGGTGCCCGAGCTCACCAGGCGCACCTGCTCGATGCTGGGCACCAGCTTGATGATTTCCTCGGCCAGTTCGATCTCGCGCTCGGTGGGCGCGCCGAAGGAGAAGCCGTCCAGCGCCGCCTTCTGCACCGCTTCCAGCACCGCCGGGTGGCCATGGCCGAGGATCATCGGGCCCCAGGAGCCGATGTAGTCGATGTAGCGCTTGCCCTCGGCGTCGATGATGTAGGCACCTTCGCCGCGCTGGATGAATCTGGGCGTGCCACCTACCGCGCGAAATGCGCGCACGGGCGAATTCACGCCGCCGGGGATGGAGCGCTGCGCGCGCTCGAACAGAGCTTGGTTCTGACTCATGGCAGGAAGGAAGGAAAGAATAGGTTCAGTGGATGCGGCGCGGGCCGCGCGCGGGCGGCTCGTCGGCCATCAGCTCGCCGGGCTCGGTGTCGGGCAGCAGCGGCTGGCTGCCCTCCATGCCCTCTTCGCCCTCCTCGGCGGGCGGCATGGCCCAGAAGAAGCGGTCGGGCACGGCATTGCCCATGCCGGGGCGGAAGCCCGCGTCCAGCGCCTGGTCCAGGAAGGACAGGGCCTCGCCCACCGCGGTGTGGACCTCGGAGCCCACCGACAGCAGCGCCGCCAGCGAGGCCGAGAGCGTGTCGCCCGCGCCCACGAAGCCGACCTCGAAGCGCTCGAATTTCTCGCCGGTGATCGGGCCTTGCGGATTCGCCAGCACGTTGTCGACGAACTGGTTGGGCAGGCTGATGCCGGTTACCAGCACATGGCCCGCGCCATGCTCGCCGGCGGCCACCGCCAGCTCGCGCGGCGAGGCCGGGCGGTCGGCGTCCCAGTCGGGCAAGAGGAAATCGCTGAGGGTCTTGTGGTTTCCCACCAGCACCAGGGCCTGCGGCAGCACCAGCTCGCGGAAGGCGTCCAGATAGCTCTGCTGCTGCTCTTCGTCGAGCCAGGTGATGGCAGGCAGATAGGCCACCAGCGGTACATCGGGGTAATCACTGAGCACCTCGGCGACGGCGCTCACGCCCTCGGCGCTGCCCAGGAAACCGACCTTCCAGGCCGCCACCGGCACGTCTTCCAGAATGCTGCGCGCCTGCTCGACGATCACGTCGGCATCGAGCTCATGCTGCTCGAACACCTCGGCGGTGTCGCGCAGCAGGATGGCCGTGACCACCGGCAGTGCATGCGCGCCCATCGCCGCGATGGTGGCCACGTCGCCGGCGATGCCGCCCGCGCCGCTGGGGTCGCTGGCGTTGAAGCTCATCACGCACGCGGGCGCGGGCTGCTCCTGCTCGTCTTGGCCGGTCTCGGCGGGGGAATGGTCAGGGCTGCTCATGAAGTGGGATTGGGGTTTCACCCGAGGGCGAGGACGTCAGCACGTCGCGGTCTTGGAGGGCTTGCAGCCAGGCGTGACGTAGCACCGAAAAGCCTGTTGCATCTGTGCCTATTCGCTCAATGGGACGGAAAGATCGAGAAGGGGTGCATGGCTACAATCTTCGCATTGTAGTGAGCAAACCATATTCGCCGTGACCGACGCTAGTACCTGGATGTGCCTGATCTGTGGCTGGATTTATGACGAAGCCGCAGGCGACCCAGAGCATGGCATCGCACCGGGTACCGCATGGGCGGATGTGGACATGAACTGGACCTGCCCCGAATGCGGGGCACGCAAGGAAGACTTCGAGATGGTCCGCATCTGACGCGGCCGGTTTGAAACTTCTTTCTGCCCTTTCCATACGCTGAGGAGAACAAGGGTTGGACACAATGGCTCCCCAAGCACCTGGCGCAGCGACCAAGGTGCTCGTCATCGACGACAGCAACACCATACGCCGCAGCGCCGAGATCTTTCTCAAGCAGGGCGGCCACGAGGTGGTGCTGGCCGAGGATGGCTTCGACGCGCTTTCCAAGCTGAGCGACTACAAGCCCGATCTGGTGTTCTGCGACATCCTGATGCCGCGCCTGGACGGTTACCAGACCTGCGCCATCATCAAGCGCAATCCGCAGTTCGCCGGCGTGCCGGTGATCATGCTGTCCAGCAAGGACGGCCTGTTCGACAAGGCACGTGGCCGCATGGTGGGCTCGCAGGACTACCTGACCAAGCCCTTCACCAAAGACCAATTGCTGCAGGCGGTGCAGATGCATCGACGCGGCGCTTGATTCGCCAGACCTGAAGGCGACAACGTGAGATGCCCGACAGAGGCGACGTGATGAGGAGTCCACATGACGATACACAAGATTCTGCTGGTCGATGATTCCAAGACCGAGCTGCATGCGCTCAGCGAGATGCTGAGCAAGCGCGGCTTTGTGGTTCGCACCGCCGAGAACGGTGAGGAAGCCTTCAGGCGCCTCGAAGAGGAAGTGCCCGACCTGATCCTGATGGACGTGGTGATGCCGGGCCAGAACGGCTTTCAGCTCACCCGCGCGATCACGCGCGACGAGCGCTATGCCAACGTGCCGGTGATCATGTGCACCAGCAAGAACCAGGAGACCGACAAGGTCTGGGGCATGCGCCAGGGCGCGCGTGACTACGTCGTCAAGCCGGTGAAGTCCGAGGAGCTGCTGGCCAAGATCAAGGCGCTAGGCTGAGCATGGCCAACAAGCAAGCACTGCGCGAACTCCAGCAACGCCTCGCGCAGCGCATGCAGGCCGCGCGCGAAACGCCGCAGGCGGCCTCCTGGCTGGCGGTGGAATGTGCCGGCGTGGCGCTGCTGTTCTCGCTCAAGCAGGCGGCCGAGATATTCACGCCCGTGAGCATCAAGCCCGTGCCCTACACCGAGCCCTGGGCCCTGGGGGTGGCGAACCTGCGCGGCGGCCTGCACACGGTGGTGGATTTCGCCGCCTTTCTGGGTCTGCGCGAACCCGGCGTGCGCGGCGATGTGGCGCAGCAGCGCCTGGTCTCGATCAACCCCGAACTCAATATCAACTGCGCGCTGCTGGTCGACAAGCTGCTGGGCTTGCGCGGCGACGAGCAGTTGCAGCCGGTGGCGGATGAGCCGTCGGCGACGCCTAGGCCGGCCTTTGCGGGTGCGCTCAGGCGCGACGCCGAGGGCCGGCATTGGCAGGTGATAGACCTGGAGGCCTTGTCCAGGTTCGAACCGTTCTTGCGTATTGTGGTGTGATGCCTGGCGCCAGCCGGTGTGGGCATTGCGTCATTCAACCGACAACATGAGGGTGAGATGAGCTTCCTCGACAAGATCAAGAAATTGGGCGCGACCTCGGAAGGCCAGGAGGCCGGCGAGACCACCGCCCTGGATGCTCAGGCAGGCACGGGCGAGGCGGGGCCGCGCAGCGAGTCCAGCTCGATCATTTCCGAAGCACTGCCGACCGACAACGTGGCGGCCGACTTCGTCGATACCAATGCGGGCTTCCAGTCCACCGCCTCGGCGCCTGACACCATCAGCGCTGCGCCCGGGCTGATGCCGGCCAAGGCCGAGGAACGCGGCCGCCGCCAGAAGCTGTTCACCGCTCTGGTGGTGGTGGGCGTGATTGGCACCGCCACCACGGTGGCGCTGAGCCTGGTGAATGCGAACCGCAGCGCGGCCCAGGTGCGCGCCACCGGCCAGGCCATGATGCAGTCGCAGCGCCTGGCCAAGTCGGTGTCCACCGCCCTGGTGGGTAATGTGGGCGCCTTTGCCGAGCTGAAGGAAAGCATCGGCGTGCTGGGCAGCGTGGTGCGCAATCTGCGCAACGGCGAAGGCGAGCTGGCGATCGCGCCCGGCAGCGTGCAGCCGGCGCTTGAGAGCGTCGCGCCCATGGTCGAGCGCGCCGAGAAGAACGGCAAGACCGTGATCGCGCAGGAGAAGGTGCTGACCCAGGTGGGCAAGGCGCTGCGCACCATCAACCGCCAATCGTCCGACCTGCTGGAAAGCGCCGAGGCGGTGGCCTCGCTGTCGCTGCAGCAGGGCGGCTCGCCGGCCGAACTCTCGGCCGCGGGCCAGTTGGTGATGCTGACCCAGCGCATCGGCAAGAGCGCCAACGAATTCCTGACCCAGGAGGGCGTGAGCCCGGAGGCCGTGTTCCTGCTCGGCAAGGACCTGAACTCCTTCCGCGAAATCACCGAGGCCCTCATCAATGGCAACCCCGAGCTGCGCCTGAAGGGCGCGCGTGACCCGCAGCTGAAGGAGCGCCTCAAGACCCTGCTGTCGCAGTACGAGCAGACGCGCAAGGAAGCCTCGGCGATTCTGGGCAATCTGCAGGGCCTGGTGGCGGCGCGCGAGGCGCAGTCAGCGATCCTCACCGACAGCGAGGCGCTGCGCAAGGGCCTGGACGAGATCGCCCAGCAGCTCGAATCGGCCGGCGGCCTGGGCTTTGCGCTGCTGGTGGCGATGCTGGCCTCGCTGGCGGCCCTGGTGGTGGGCGCTTTGGGCTTTCTGCGCCTGTATGTGGCGGGTCAGGCGCAGCGCGCCGAACTGGCCGAGGCGCAAAAACGCGAGGCCGAGGCGCAGGAGCAGGAGGCTAAGCGCGTCAACGACGCCAACCAGGCCGCGATTTTGCGTCTCATGAACGAGCTGCAGTCGGTCGCCGAGGGCGACCTGACGCAGCAGGCCACGGTGACCGAGGACATCACCGGCGCGATCGCCGACTCGGTGAACTACACGGTGGAAGAGCTGCGCCTCTTGGTGACGCAGGTGCAGTCCACCGCCGGCCGCGTGACCGAGACCACCGGCCTGGTGGACCAGACCTCCACCGAGCTGCTGGCCGCCTCGACCGAACAGCTGCACGAGATCCGCGCCACCGGCGAGGCGGTGCTGCAGATGGCCGAGCGCATCAACCAGGTGTCGGCGCAGGCGCAGGAAACCGCCGAGGTGGCGCGCCAGTCGCGTGCCGTGGCCGAGACCGGCAAGCAGGCCATGGCCAACACCATAGGCGGCATGAACTCGATCCGTGAGCAGATCCAGGAGACCTCCAAGCGCATCAAGCGCCTTGGCGAGAGCTCGCAGGAAATCGGTGAGATCACCGAGCTGATCTCGGACATTACCGAGCAGACCAATGTGCTGGCGCTGAACGCGGCCATCCAGGCGGCTTCGGCCGGCGAGGCGGGACGCGGTTTCTCGGTGGTGGCCGAAGAAGTGCAGCGCCTGGCGGAACGCTCGGGCGACGCGACACGCCGCATTGCCGCGCTGGTGAAGACGATTCAGACCGACACCCACGACGCGGTGGCCGCCATGGAGCGTTCCACGCTGGGGGTGGTGCAGGGTACCAAGCTGTCCGATGCGGCCGGCAAGGCGCTGGACGAGATCGACGAGGTGTCGCGCCGGCTGGACGAGTTGATCGCCCGCATTTCGAACCAGGCGCTCAGCGAGGCGCATTCGGCCAACGAGGTGGCCTCGAACATCCAGCATATTTTTGCGGTGACCGAACAGACCGGTGAGGGCACGCGCTCCACCGCCCAGATGGTGCACGAGCTGTCGCGCTCGGCCGATGCCTTGAAGCAGTCGGTGGCGCGGTTCAAGGTCGGCTGAGCGCCCGCGCTGAGCATCGAACGATAGACAGAGAAAAGTCAAAGGCAGACCCGGCATGGACTTCTCGCGAGATTCCGAGTTTCCGCCCGACCTCAGCCCGCTGGCCTGGGTGCAGGAGGAGTTGCGCCGCTCGCTGGAGTCCGTGCACAAGACGCTGCGGCGCGCGCTGCGCGAGGCCGATGCGCGTGTCACGGCGCTGGGCCTGGAGACGCAACCCAGCCAACCCCTGCAGGCCGCCGCGGCGCAGTTGCACCAGCTCGCGGGCGTGCTCTCGCTGGTGGGCCTGCCCGCCGGCGCGCTGGTCTTGCGGGCCGCCGAGCAGGCGGTGGAGCGCCTGGCACTCGACCCGGTGAATGTGGATCCGCCCAGCGTGCAGGCGGTGGAGCGCGCCGACTTTGCGCTGCTCTCGCTGATCGCCAAGCTGCTGGCCGGCAACAAGACCAGCACGCTGGCGCTGTTCCCCAGCTACCGCGCGCTGCAGCAGCTCAACGGCGTGGAGCGCATCCACCCGGCCGATCTGGCGCAGCAGGAATGGAGCTGGCGCGAGCTGCCGGCCGATGCCCAGGCTCCGGCCCTGAGTTCCGAGCAGGCGCGCGCCGGCTTCGAAGCGACCCTGCTCAAGCAGATGCGCGCTCCGTCGCCCCAGCATGCTCAGCATCTGAGCGATCTATGTGCCGGCCTGGCGCAGACCCAGCCGGGTGCCCATGGTCGCAGCCTGTGGGCGCTGGCGGCCGCTCATTTCGAGGCCCAGGCCCTGGGTCTGCTGAAGATCGATGCGCTGGTGAAGCGCCTGGGCTCGCGCCTGCTGGCGCAGCTGCGCGCGGGCGCGCAGGGCGATGCGGCGGTGTCCGAGCGCCTGGCGCAGGACCTGCTGTTCTTCTGCAGCCAGGCCGAGGCGCCGGCCGCGAGCCAGCATGCGCCGCGCCTGCTGGCGGTGCGCCGGGCCTATGCGCTGAACGAGGGCGAAGGCCCGACCGATTACGAAGACGACAGCCTCGGCCATATCGATCCCAGCTGGGTGTCGCAGGCGCGCAAGCGCGTGGCGCAGGCCAAGGAGTCCTGGTCCTCGGCGGCGGAGGGCGAGAGCCACCGCCTGGCAGGGCTGGACGAGCAGTTTGCTGCGGTGGGCGACTCGATCGAGCGCCTCTTCCCCAGCGGCGAGGTGCTGGGCCAGACCCTGCGCCGCGCCGTGGTGGCCACGCTGCGCTCGGGCAAGCCGCCCGAGCCTACGCTGGCGATGGAGATCGCCACCAGCCTGCTCTATGTAGAAGCGGCGTTGGACGACGAGGCCTTCGACCACCCCGATCAGGCCGAGCGCGTGATCCGGCTGGCAAGGCGCGTCGAGGCGGCCTCGCGCGGCGAGCCCGCGGCGCCGCTGGAAGCCTGGATGGAGGACCTGTACCGCCGCGTCTCGGACCGCCAGACCCTGGGCAGCGTGGTGCACGAGCTGCGCAGCAGCCTCTCCGAGGTCGAGCGCCAGGTGGACGAGTATTTCCGCGACCCTTCGCAGCGCCAACTGCTGATCCCGGTGCCCAACCAGCTCGGCGCGATGCGCGGCGTGTTCTCGGTGCTGGGCGTGGACCAGGGCGCGCTGACCTGCGTGCGCATGCGCGACCAGATCGACGAGCTGGCCAATACCGAGGTCGACCCGAGCCGCTCGGGCCCGCGCGAGCAGTTCGAGCGCCTGGCCAGCAATCTCGGCGCGCTGGGCTTTCTGATCGACATGCTGAGCGTGCAGCCGCAGCTGGCCAAGCGCATGTTCCGCTTCGACGAAGCCAGCGGCAGCCTGATCTCCGCGGTGGGACGCGAGCGTCTCAGCAAGCCGGTGGCCAGCGAGCCCAGCCTGCTGGCCCAGGTGCAGGCGGCGGCACAAGCCGTGGCCGAGGGCGAGCGCCCGCAGGCCGAGCTGGCACGCGACCTCGAACGCCTGACCCTGCAGGCGCGTGCGGCGGACGAAACCGCGCTGGCGAACGCCGCGCAGTCGGCGCAGCGCCTGCTCGAGGAGCCGGGCGATACCTCGGCCCTGCCGCTGACGGTGGAACTTACCGAGCCGGCCGAGCCCACCGTGTCCGCTGAACCCGCTGGACCCAGTGAGAGCGAGGAAGCGCGTGCCCAGGCGGCGCAATCGCTCAACGACTTCCTTGCCGTGCATGTGCCTGCAGCGGTGGCGCCGGTCGCGGCCGGCGCGCCGGCGCCGGAGATCGTCGACGAGGAAATGCTGGAGATCTTCCTCGAGGAGGCCACCGAGGTGCTGGCGAATGCGCGCGTGGCGCTGGCCGAGCTGGAGCTCGACGCCGCCAACCGCGAGCAGCTGACCAATGTGCGCCGCGCCTTCCATACCCTGAAGGGCAGCTCGCGCATGGTCGGGCTGAAGGAGTTTGGCGAGGGCGCATGGGCCTTCGAGCAGCTCTACAACGCGCGCCTGGGCGAACAGGGCGTGGCGGACGCCGCGCTGCTGAGCCTGAGCCGGCAGGCCCTGGACTATCTGGCCGCCTGGAGCGCCGAGATCGCCGCCAAGGCGCCCGTCAGCCACCACGCCGAGGTCTTGCGCACCAGCGCCGACGCGATGCGACTGGAGCAGCGCCTGCTGCCCCTGGGCGCGGCGGCCGCCGAGCCTGCCGTGGAAGCTGCGCTGGAGCCGGTGCTGGAGCTGCCGATCGAGCTGCCCGAGGTGCCCGCCAGCGTGCCGCCGGCGGAAGCGGAGCCCGATCAGCATGTGGATACCGAGCTGCTGCCCATCGTCGAGGTGGCCGAGCTCTCGCATGCCGAGACCGAAATGCTGGGCCTGGAGCTGAATCTGGACCTGCCGGCCGCGGCGGCCTCGGTGAGCGCCGATTTCGAGCTGCCCGAGTTCGAGCTCAAGCTGGATCTGGGCGAGGAGCCCGCGGCGCCGGCGCCGGCGCTGCCGCCGCCGGACGAGGAGCTAACGCTGGACCTGGGCGCACTGGAGCTGCCGGCCGTGACCGAGCCGGAGCCCGAGCCGGCAGCTGCTCCCGAGCCCGAGCCCGAGCCCGAGCCCGAGCCGGCCGATGAACCCCTGCCCGAGTCCGAGCTGCTGGCACCCAGCCTCGAACTGGTGGGCGGCACCGATGTGGAGGCCGCCGCCGAGCCGATCGCATTGGACGAGGCCGAGCCCGCGTCCGACGAGGGCGTCAAGCTGATCGGCCCGCTGCGCATCAGCATTACCCTGTTCAACATCTTCCTCAACGAGGCGGATGAGCTCTCGCGCCGGCTTTGCACCGAGCTGTCGGAATGGGCCCTGGACCTGGGCGCAGGCCTGCCCGCCAGCTGCGAACCGCTGGCCCATGCGCTGGCCGGCAATGCCGGCACGGTGGGCTTCGACGAGCTCTCGGCGCTGGCGCGTGCGCTGGAACATGCGCTGGAACGCGCCGCCCAGGTGCGCCGCTTGGGCGCCGACGAGGCACGCTTGTTCAACGATGCGGCGGAAGAGATCCGCCGCCTGCTGCACCAGTTCGCGGCCGGTTTCCTGAAGAACGTCGAGGGCGACCTGACGGCGCGCCTGCAGGCTTACCAGCCGCCGCCCGAGGACATGGTGGAGTCGCTGCCCTCCGAACTGCCGGAAGACGAGCTCAGCGAGCCGCCGGCCCTGCCGATCCCGCGCGCAGCGGACGACTTCGAGGTGGGCCTGCCCGACCAGATCGACGACGAGCTGTTCCCGATCTTCGAGGAAGAAGCGCCCGACCTGCTGCGCGATCTGCAGGCCGGCCTGCGCGACTGGATGGCGCACCCTGGCGATGTCGGCCGTGCCGGTGCCTGCATGCGCGCCCTGCATACCTTCAAGGGCGGTGCGCGCCTGACCGGCGCAATGCGTCTGGGCGAGGCGGCGCATTTGCTCGAGTCCGCCATCGAGGCCTTGCTGCACCAGGGCCAGGCCGAGGCCGCGGAGGTGCGTGCCCTGCAGGAGCAGGGCGATGCGCTCGAGCATGCCTTCGATACCCTTAAGCAGGCGCGGCTCGCGCCCAAGCCGGTGGCGCAGCCCGAGCCGGAGCTGCCGCCAGCCGATGCACCGCACGCGGAAGTCGTGCCGCTCGCTGAAACCGCCGAAGTCGCCGAAGTCGTCGACAGCGGCCCGGCCGCGGCGCAGATCGACTGGTCGCGCTTCAGCCAACTGCAGCCCAGCGACAGCGGGCTGGGCGGCGACGGCGGACTGGGCGGCGCCCAGGCGCTGGTGCGGGTGCGCGGCGCACTGCTGGAGCGTATGGCCGCACAGGCCGGCGAGGTCAGCATCCGGCGCGCGCGCCTGGAGTCCGAGCTGGGGCAGATGAAGGGCGCCCTGCTCGATCTGGACGACAACCTGGACCGCCTGCGCAGCCAGCTGCGCGAGCTGGAGCTGCAGGCCGAGGCCCAGATGGGCGCGCAGGAAGAGGCCGCCAAGCATGCGGCCAAGGATTTCGACCCGCTCGAGTTCGATCGCTACACGCGCTTCCAGGAACTCACGCGCATGCTGGCCGAGTCGGTCAACGACGTGGCCACGGTGCAGCGCAGCCTGCAGCGCAATGTGCAGACCGGCGAAGACGAGCTGGCGGCGCAGTCGCGCCTGACGCGCGAACTGCAGGACGACCTGCTGCGCACCCGCATGGTCGAGTTCGACAGCCTCAGCGAGCGCATGCACCGGGTGGTGCGCCTGGCCGCGCGCGAGACCGGCAAGCAGGTGCAGCTGCTGGTGAACGGCGCCCAGGTCGAGCTGGACCGCAGCGTGCTGGAGCGCTTGGTGGGTTCCTTCGAGCATCTCTTGCGCAACAGCGTGATGCACGGCATAGAGCCGCCGGTGGAGCGCGTTGCCAAGGGCAAGCCCGAGCTGGGCACCATCCAGGTCCAGCTCGCCCAGGAGGGCAACGAGGTCGTTATCACGGTGCGTGACGATGGACGCGGCCTGGACCTGGCGCGCATCCGCGAGCGCGGGCTCAAGCAGGGCCTGATCCAGCCCGATGCCACGCCCAGTGACGAGGCGCTGATGCAGCTGATCTTCGCGCCCGGCTTCTCCACCGCCACCGAGATCACCGAGCTGGCCGGCCGCGGCGTTGGCATGGACGTGGTGCGCGCCGAGGTCAACACCCTGGGCGGCTATATCGATCTGCATTCCACGCCGGGGCAGGGTGCGGCCTTCGAGCTGCGCGTGCCGCTCACCACCGCGCTCACCCAGGTGGTGGTGCTGCGCTATGGCGAGCAATCGGTGGCGGTGCCCGCCAGCCTGATGGAATCGGTGCAGCGCATCAGCCCGGCCCAGGTCGAGCAGGCCTACGAGACCGGCGAGCTGGTGCTGGGCGGCGAGCGCTTCCCCTTCTACTGGCTGGGCGGCCTGATGAAGCAGAGCGAGCGCGGCATGCCGCATGGCAAGACCCTGCCGGTTGCGTTTGTGCGCAGCGCTCACCAGCGTCTGGCCGTGCATGTGGACGAGGTCTTGGGCAACCAGGAAGTCGTGGTCAAGAACCTTGGGCCGCAGCTGGTGCATGTGCCGGGCCTGGCGGGCATCAGCCTGTTGGCCTCGGGCGAAGTCGCGCTGATCTACAACCCGGTGGCGCTGGCGAATCGCTACGGTGCCCAGGCCCAGGCCGCGGCGCGCCATGCGCTTGATCAGGCAGCGGCAGGCACGCCGGCGGCCAGCATGGCGGCCGCCGAGGCACTCGCACCGCTGGTGCTGGTGGTGGATGACTCGCTCACGGTGCGCCGCGTCACCCAGCGCCTGCTGGAGCGCGAGGGCTACCGCGTGCACCTGGCCAAGGACGGGCTGGAAGCGATGGAGCGCCTGGCCGAGGAGGAATTGCCCGCGGTGGTGCTTACCGACATCGAGATGCCGCGCATGGACGGTTTCGATCTGGTGCGCAATCTGCGCGCCGACAGCCGTCTGGCCGAGCTGCCTGTCATCATGATCACCTCGCGCATTGCGCAGAAGCATCGCGACTATGCACACCAGCTTGGCGTCGATGACTACCTGGGCAAGCCCTATGACGAAGAGCTGCTGCTGAGCCTGATCGCCCGCTACACTGCCCGGTTGCTTACCGTATAAAGCGATGGGAGGCTGGGCGCTATGTCGGAAGTCGTTGATCACCTTGCGGAACTGACCGGATTCCGGGACCGTGACGTCATGGACGTCACCCTGGTGTCGGCCCTGCGCGACATGCTGGAGCCTTGCTCGGTGGCGATCTTCCGCTGCGTGGGCGACGTGGGGCAGCAACGCTGGGTCACGCGGGCCCGGCTGGCCGCCGGCGATGCGGTGGCCAGCGCCGATTCGCTCTGGGCCGATCCGGACAAGTTGCCGCGCGCCGAGGACCATCCCAAACGCCTGGATTGCATGCACCAACGCGGCGTGATGCAGTTCCATGAGGGCGGTCGGTGGACCACGCTGTTTCCACTCGCAACCGACCGCGAGGTGGTCGGTGTGCTTGAGATCAGCACCGCCGAGAAGCTCAAGACGGCCGATCAGCGCATGGTGGGTGGCATCCTGCGCATCTATCACAACTTCCAGGGCCTGCTGGACTACAGCGAGCGCGACACGCTGACCGGCCTGCTGAATCGCAAGACCTTCGACGAGAGCTTTCTCAAGGCCGTGGGGGAGCTACCGCGCGCGCATGAGGAAGGACAGGTCCATGCCGAGGGCGAACGGCGTCACGAGGACGGCCAACCGCGCTACTGGATCGGTGTGGTCGACATCGACCATTTCAAGTCGGTGAATGACCGCTTCGGCCACCTGATTGGCGACGAGGTGCTGCTGCTGCTGTCGCGCCTGATGCGCAACAGTTTCCGCTTCCACGACTTGCTCTACCGCTTCGGTGGCGAGGAGTTTGTGGTGCTGATGCGCTGCGAGGATGAGACCGACGCGGCCCATGCCTTCGAACGCCTGCGCCACAACACCGAGAGCTACCAGTTTCCGCAGGTGGGCCAGATCACCGTCAGCGTGGGCTTTACCCAGGTGCGCTTGGGCGATTCGCCGGCGATGGCCTTCGAGCGTGCCGACAAGGCCGTCTATCACGCCAAGGCGAACGGCCGCAATCAGGTGCAAAGCCATGCGGTGCTGGTGCAGAGCGGCCAGATGACCGAGGTCGAACAGCTCAGCGACATGGAGTTGTTCTGAGGCTGTGGCGATGACGCCGCTTCAAGCCGCCCTCATGGCCGCGACTTGACCACCGCGTAGCGCAGCAGGGTGCGTGTGCGGGCCTCGTTGTGGTGCACGATGGGCGTCGGGTAGTCGCGCCCCAGGTGCAGGCCGCAGGCCTGCAATTCCGCCGGGCTGGCCCGCCAGGGCGCATGGATCAGCTTGGGTGGCAGCTTGGCCAGCTGCGGCAGGTAGCGCTTGATGAAGCGCCCCTCGGCATCGAATTTCTCGCTCTGGCTGACCGGGTTGAAGATGCGGAAATAGGGCTGGGCATCGCAGCCGCTGGAGGCCGCCCATTGCCAGCCACCGTTGTTGGCGGCGAGGTCGAAGTCAAGCAGCAGCTGCGCGAAATAGCGCTCGCCCCAGCGCCAGTCCAGCCCCAAGTCCTTGATCAGAAAGCTCGCCGCCACCATGCGCAGGCGGTTGTGCATATAGCCGGTCTGCCTGAGCTGCAGCATCGCCGCATCGACGATGGGATAGCCGGTGCGGCCCTCGCACCAGGCGGTGAACAGGGCCTCGGCGGCCGCGCCCCGCTCCCATTCGATCAGTTCGTACTCGGGCCGGAAGGCGCGCTCCACCACCTGCGGGTGGTGGTGCATCAGCTGGTGGTAGAAGTCGCGCCAGATCAGCTCGGAGAGCCAGACCTCGGCGCCATGGTCGCCGCCCTGCATGCGCGCATGGGCCGTGCGCGCCAGCCGGCGTATCGAGATGGTGCCGAAGCGCAGATGGGCGCTGAGGTAGCTGGGGCCCTTGAGGGCGGGAAAGTCGCGCGTGCGGTCGTACCGGTCCATGCGCGCCAGGAATTCATCGAACAGCCGCGCCGCGCCACGGCTGCCGCCGCGCAGCTGCTCCGGCAGGCCGGCCGGCACAAAACCGATCTCGTGCAGGCCGGGCACCCCGCGCGTGCAAGGCGCCAATGCGCCGGCGTGAGGCGCCACCGGGTGGCTGCGCAGCTGGGCATCGTCCAGGCGGCGCAGCCAGGCGTTTTTGTAGGGTGTGAACACAGCGTAGGGCTTGCCCGCGCCGGTGAGGATCTCGCTGCGCTCGAAGATCACATGGTCCTTGTGGCTGAAGAAGGCCACGCCCTGGGCCAGCAGGGCCTGCTTGACGGCGGCGTCGCGGGCCAGGGCCTGGGGTTCGTCGTCGTGGTTGCAGAACACCGCGTCCACGCCCAGCTCGGCCGCCAGCCTGGGCAGCTCCGCGCGCGCCACGGCGTGGCGCACGATCAGGCCCGCGCCCGGCCGCAGCGCGGCCAGCTGCTCGTCCAGCGCCGTCAGCGCGTCGAGGATGAACTCGACGCGGCGGTCGGCGCGCGGCAGGGCGTCGAGGATTTCGCGGTCCAGCACGAAGGCGCACAGCACCTCCTGGCTGCTGCGCAGGGCGTGGCAGAGCGCGGCATGGTCGTCGGCGCGCAGATCGCGGCGGAACCAGACCAGCGCACGTCGATGGATCTTTTCCATGGGCGCGAGTGTCGATGAAATAAAATGCCCCCATGTCCAAGGCCCGCATCGACCTCACCAACCAATTCCTGATCGCCATGCCGGGCATGCTGGACGACAGCTTTGCCGGTTCGGTGGTCTATATGTGCGAGCACAACGAGAAGGGCGCGCTGGGTCTGGTGATCAACAAGCCGATCTCGCTGACCCTGGGCAATCTGTTCGAAAAGGTCGAGCTGAGCCTGGATGACGAGGATCTGGCGGCCCGCCCGGTGTTCTATGGCGGCCCGGTGCAGACCGAGCGCGGCTTCGTGCTGCACGAGCCGCTGGATGCGCAGGGCGGCCACTACAACGCCACCCTGGCGGTGCCCGGCGGCCTGGAGATGACCACCAGCCGCGACGTGCTGGAGGCGCTCTCCAACGGCGCCGGCCCCAAGCGCCTGCTCATCACGCTGGGCTATAGCGGCTGGGCCGCCGGCCAGCTGGAAGAGGAAATCGGCCGCAACGGCTGGCTCAATGTGGACGCCGCGCCCGAGATCATCTTCGACACGCCGGTGGAGCAGCGCTACGAGAAGGCGCTCGGATTGCTGGGCATAGACCCGCGCATGCTGAGCCAAGAGGCCGGCCACGCATGAGCCCGGCCGTGCTGCGAACCCCGGCCCGAACTCCTCCTCAGTCCCTGTTGGCATTCGATTTCGGCACCCGCCGCATCGGCGTGGCCACCGGCAATGCCTTTCTCAAGTCCGCCGAGGCGCTGCGCCATATCGCCGCCGACGGCGATGCCCAGCGCTTCGCGGCGATCGAGAAGCTCATCAAGGAATGGCAGCCCGACGCGCTGGTGATCGGCGTGCCCTTCCACCCCGATGGCGCCGAGCATGAGATGACCCTGGCGGCGCGCCGCTTCGGCCGCCAGCTCAAGGGGCGCTTCCGCCTGCCCATCTACGAGGTGGACGAGCGCTACACCAGCGTCGAGGCCGAGGCCCAGGGCGCGCGCGATGTGGACTCGGCCGCCGCCGCGCTGATCCTGGAACAATTCTTTCGCGAGCATTCATCATCATGAGCACTCTCTTACTTGACGCCGAGGCGCTGTACGCCGACCTCTTGAAGGGCGTCAGCAGGCTGTTGCAGGCGGACACCGTGCTGGTGGGCATCTGGTCGGGCGGCGCCTGGCTGGCCGAACGCCTGGGCGCCGATCTGGGGCTGGGGGGGCGCGTCGGCGTGATCTCCAGCTCCCTGCACCGCGACGACTTCGGCTCCAAGGGCATGTCGGCCAGCGCCGACCATACCAAGCTGCCCTTCGAGGTGGAGGGCCGCCATATCCTCTTGATCGACGATGTGCTCTACACCGGCCGCACCACGCGCGCGGTCATCAACGAGCTGTTCGACTTCGGCCGCCCGGCCAGCGTGACGCTGGCGGTGCTGGTGGACCGTGGCGGCCGCGAACTGCCGATCGAGCCGGCCTTTTCGGCCGCGCGCGTGAACCTGGCCGCGGCGCAGCGCCTGCGCCTGGCGCGTGACGAGTCCGGCCGCTTCAGCTTTGACGTGAAGGCAGACTGATGCTTAGCAAACGCAATCCCCAACTCAACAAGCATGGCGAGCTGGTGCACCTGCTCTCCATCGAGGGCCTGCCGCAGGCCACCATCCACCAGATCCTCGACACCGCCGGCACCTTCCTCTCGGTGAACGACCGCGACGTGAAGAAGGTGCCGCTGCTGCGCGGCAAGTCGGTCTTCAACCTGTTCTTCGAGAACAGCACGCGCACCCGCACCACCTTCGAGATCGCCGCCAAGCGGCTCTCGGCCGACGTCATCAACCTGGACATCGCGCGCTCCAGCACCGCCAAGGGCGAGACCCTCTTGGACACTGTGGCGAATCTTTCCGCCATGCATGCCGACATGTTCGTGGTGCGCCACAGCGAATCGGGCGCGCCCTATCTGATTGCCCAGCATTGCGCCCCGCATGTGCATGTGGTGAACGCCGGTGACGGACGCCATGCGCATCCGACCCAGGGCCTGCTGGACATGTACACGATCCGCCACTACAAGAAGGACTTCCGCAATCTGACGGTGGCCATCGTGGGCGACATCGTGCACTCGCGCGTGGCCCGTTCCGACATCCATGCCCTCAACATCCTGGGCGTGCCGGAGATCCGCGCGGTCGGCCCCAAGACCCTGGTGCCGGGCGATCTGCGCGAGATGGGCGTGCGCGTCTGCCACGACATGGCCGAGGGTGTGCGCGACGCCGACGTGATCATCATGCTGCGTCTGCAGAACGAGCGCATGAGCGGCGCCATGCTGCCCAGCGCCGGCGAGTTCTTCAAGAACTTCGGCCTCACGCCCGAGAAGCTGGCGCTCGCCAAGCCCGATGCCATCGTGATGCACCCGGGCCCGATCAACCGCGGCGTCGAGATCGCCTCCAGCGTGGCCGATGGCGGCCAGAGCGTGATCCTGCCCCAAGTGACCTTCGGTATCGCGGTGCGCATGGCCGTGATGTCCATACTCGCCGGAAACGAAGCATGAAGATCCTCATCAAGAACGGCCGCCTGGTCGACCCGGCCTCGGGCCTGGACCGCATCGGCGATGTGGCGATCGCAGCCGGCCGCATCGTCGGGCTGGGCGATGTGGCGGGTGACTTCGAGGCCCGGCGCGTCATCGACGCCAGCGGCCTGATCGTGGCACCCGGCCTGGTGGACCTGGCGGCGCGCCTGCGCGAACCCGGTCTGGAGCAAAAAGGTATGTTGGAGAGCGAGCTCAACGCCGCCGCCGCCGGTGGCGTCACCAGCCTGGTCTGTCCGCCCGACACCGACCCCGCGCTGGACGAGCCCGGCCTGGTGGAGATGCTCAAGTTCCGCGCCCGCAAGCTCAGCCTGTGCCGGCTGTTCCCGCTCGGCGCGCTGACGCGCGGCCTGGCCGGCGAGACCCTCACCGAGATGGCCGAGCTCACCGAGGCCGGCTGCGTGGGCTTCTCGCAGGCCGAGCAGCCGATCAAGAACAACCAATTCATGACGCGCGCGCTGCAATACGCCGCCACCTTCGACTACACGGTCTGGTTGCATCCCATGGACCCCTGGCTGGGCGGTGGTGTGGCGGCCAGCGGCGCCGTGGCCACGCGCCTGGGTCTGGCCGGCGTGCCGGTGACGGCCGAGACCGTGGCCCTGCACACCATTTTCGAGCTGATGCGCGCCACCGGCGCGCGCGTGCACCTGTGCCGGCTCTCGAGCGCTGCAGGTGTGGAGTTGGTACGGGCCGCGAAGCGGGAAGGGCTGCCCGTCACGGCGGATGTGTCGATCAACTCCTTGCACCTCACCGACGTGGACATCGGCTACTTCAACCCGGCGATGCGCCTGAACCCGCCGCTGCGCCAGGGCCGCGACCGCGCCGCACTGCGCGCCGGGCTGGCCGACGGCACCCTGGACGCGCTGGTGAGCGACCACATGCCGGTGGAGAGCGACGAGAAGACCTTGCCCTTCGCCGAGGCCATGCCCGGCGCCACCGGCCTGGAGCTGCTCCTGAGCCTGGCGCTGAAATGGGCTCATGACGAGGGCCAGCCGCTGGCACGGGCGCTCGCGGTGGTGAGCTGCGAGCCGGTGCGCGTGCTGGGCTCGGCGCTGGGTTCGCTGGCGGCCAGCGCCGGCCGCCTGGTGGACGGCGGCGTGGCCGATCTGTGCATCTTCGATCCGGGCGAGCATTGGGCGGTGACGCCCGAGCGCCTGGTGAGCCAGGGCAAGCACACGCCGTTCGCCTTCGAGATCACCGGCTTCGAGCTGCCGGCGCGGGTGCGCTACACGGTGGTGGCCGGCCATATCGCGCACGAAGCCGCCCACCCAGCCACGCAAGCTAGCGCTTGAGATGCGCAGCCTGATTGCCGCCTGGCGGCTGCTGCGCATGGTCCTGCATGTGCTGTGGGGGTTGCTGCTCATCAAGCTGCTGTTCGGCAGCCTGGACCAGGCCGCGCGCCATGCCCATGTGAAGCGCTGGTCGGGCCAGTTGTTGAAGCTGCTGGGCGTACGCCTGGCATGCACCGGATCGCCGCGGCCCGGCGCCAAGCTGCTGCTCGCCAACCATGTGTCCTGGCTGGACATCGCCGCCGTGCATGCGGTGCTGCCCGAGGCGCGCTTCGTCTCCAAGGCGGATGTGAAGCATTGGCCCGTGGTGGGTGCGCTCACTGCCGGCGTTGGCACGCTCTTCATCGAGCGCGCCAGCAAGCGCGATGCGCTGCGCGTGGTGCACCAGACCGCCGAGGCGCTCAAGGCCGGCGACACCGTGGCGGTGTTCCCCGAGGGCACCACCGGCGCCGGCCCCGAGTTGCTGCCCTTCCATGGCAATCTGCTGCAGGCGGCCATCGCTACCGAGATCCCCGTCCAGCCCCTGGTGCTGCGCTGGCACGAGCCGGGCGAACGCTTCAGTAGCGCGGCACGCTATATCGGCGACATGACGCTGCTGCAGAGCCTGTGGGCGATTGCCAGCGCCCGCGGCCTGGGCATTGCGGTGCAGATCCTGCCGGCGATGGAGACCGCGCATGCCGATCGGCGCGCGCTGGCCGAGCATGTGCGTGAGACGATCGCGGCGCGACTGGTCTAAAGTCGGCGCATGAACCTGCAAATCCGGCGCGTCGGCATCGACACCTGGCGCGAGAACGTGGCCTATCTGCACCGCGACTGCCCGGTGGTGCGGGCGGCGGGCTTCCAGGCCCTGGCCAAGGTGGAGATCCACGCCCACAACGGCCATGAAGGCCAGACCATTCTGGCGGTGCTCAATGTGGTGGACGACGAGCGCATCGTCAGCGCCTGCGAGCTGGGCGTGAGCGAGGATGCGTTCGCGCGCCTGGCGGTGGACGAGGGCCACCTGGCCAGCATCTCGCATGCCGAGCCGCCCGGCTCGATCGCCGCCCTGCATCGCAAGATCAATGGCGAGCGCCTCTCCAAGGACGAGCTTTTTGCCATCATCCGCGACGTCGCCCAGGCGCGCTATTCCAAGATCGAGCTGGCCGCCTTCGTGGTGGCTACCAACCAGTACGAGCTGGACCGCGAGGAGGTGCTGCACCTCACCGAGGCCATGATCGCGGTGGGCCGCAAGCTCGACTGGCAGCGCGAGGTCGGTCATGGCCTGGTGGTGGACAAGCATTGCATCGGCGGCATTCCCGGCAACCGTACCTCCATGTTGGTGGTGCCGATCGCCGCGGCTCATGGCATGTTGTGCCCCAAGACCAGCTCGCGCGCCATCACCTCGCCGGCCGGCACGGCCGACACCATGGAGGTGCTGGCCGAGGTCGAGCTGGGCTTCGAGCGCATGGTGAGCATCGTGCGCGACACCCATGCCTGCCTGGCCTGGGGTGGCACCGCCGAACTCTCGCCCGCCGACGACATCCTGATCTCGGTGGAGCGGCCGCTGTCGATCGATTCGCCCGGCCAGATGGTGGCCTCGATCCTGTCCAAGAAGATCGCCGCCGGCTCCACCCATCTGGTGCTGGACATTCCGGTGGGCCCGAGTGCCAAGGTGCGCTCGATGGCCGAGGCGCAGCGCCTGAAGAAGCTGTTTGAATATGTGGCCGGCCATCTGCGCCTGCAGCTGGACGTGGTGCTGTCCGATGGCCGCCAGCCGATCGGCCGCGGCATCGGCCCGGTGCTGGAGGCGCGCGACGTGATGCAGGTGCTGCAGGGCGACCCCGCCGCGCCGCAGGATCTGCGCCAGAAGGCCTTGCGCCTGGCCGGGCGCATGATCGAGTTCGACCCCGATGTGCGCGGCGGCCAGGGCTACCAGATCGCGCGCGACATCCTCGACTCTGGCCGGGCGCTGGCGCAGATGAACGCCATCGTCGACGCGCAGGGGCGTCGCGCGGCGCCGCCCCAGGTGGGCAGCCTGCAGGCCGAGGTGCTGGCCGAGGCCGACGGCGTGCTGGTGGCGCTGGACAATCTGCGCATCGCCCGCATTGCGCGCCTGGCCGGTGCGCCCCAGGTGCCCGGCGCGGGCCTGGATCTCTTGAAGAAGCTGGGCGATCCGGTCGCCAAGGGCGAGCCGCTCTACCGCATCTACGCCCAGTTCGACGCCGATCTCCGGTTCGCCCTCAGCCATGCGCAGAAGGACCCGGGCTGCCGCATCGGCGCCGCCGAACAATTGCCGCACGAGTTCGCGAGCGGCTCCCTGTATTCCATCTAGGTGCTGCATGTCCGTTGACACCCTGCTGCTGGCCTTCGACGACGAGGCCGCCCTGGCGCAAGACCTGGCCCCGGCGCTGGACGCGCCGCTGGCCTTCATCCGCCGCCACCGCTTTCCCGACGGCGAGCTGCGCCTCGTGCTGCCCAAGCCGCTGCCGGCGCGCGTGCTGCTGCTGCGCGGCCTGCAGCAGCCCAATGAGAAGCTGGTGGAGCTGCTGATTGCCGCGCCCACCGCGCGCGAGCTCGGCGCGCGGCGGCTCGTGCTGGTCTCGCCCTACCTGGCCTATATGCGCCAGGACATGGAGTTCACGCCCGGCGAGGCGGTCAGCCAGCGCCATATTGCGCGCCTGCTGGCGCAGCAGTTCGACCATGTCATCACCATCGATCCGCATCTGCACCGCATTGCCAGCCTCGACGAGGTGATGCCCAAGGGGGCCGGCGTGGCGCTTTCGGCCGCGCCGGTGCTGGGGCGCTGGATCGCCGCGCAGGTGCCCGGCGCGCTGCTGATCGGACCCGACGAGGAGTCGGGCCAGTGGGTGCGCGAGGCCGCCCAGGCCGGTGGACTGGAATGCGCGGTGGGCCACAAGGTGCGCCATGGCGACCACCAGGTCTCGCTGGCGCTGCCCGAGCTGGCGGTGCAGGGCAGGGCGGTGGTGCTGCTGGATGACATGGCCTCCACCGGCCGCACCCTGATCGGTGCGGCCCAGGCCCTGCTGGCGCGCGGTGCGAGCTCGGTCGACGTGGCGGTGACGCATGCGCTCTTCAACGGTGATGCGCTGCCGGACCTGCGGGCCGCGGGTGTGCGTCATGTCTGGAGCAGCAACAGCGTGCCGCACGCCAGCAACGCGGTTTCGGTGGTGTCGCTATTGGCCGAGGCCTGGCGTAGACTGGGCTGACACAAACAACATTGGGCGCGCTGGCTGGCAAGGTCGGCGCGGGGCCTGACTCGATGCAACTGCTCAAGCTGGTGGCCAAGCAGGTGACGGTGGGCGCGCCATTGCCCTTCAATGTGCGCGACGAGCATGGCGGGCTGCTGCTGGCCTGCGGCCAGCTGATCTACAGCGACACGCAATTGCAAGCCTTGTTGGCGCGCGGCATGTCTGCCGACATCGAGGAAATCAAGGCGCTGGCGGCTGGACGCCAGGTGGTGGCGCAGCCGCCCACGCTGTTTGCACGCTGGAACCATATCTACTGGAGCCTCGATCGCCTGGCCCATGCCAGCCAGGAGCCCGCCGGCCTGCAGCGGGGCTGCCATGAGTTGGCCGATGAGCTGATGGCGATGGTGCGCATGGATCCCGATGTGGCCGTCTACCAGATGGTGCGCCAGGAGGGTCACCATTACCGCATGTACGGCCTCACGCACACCGTGTTCGTGGCGGCGCTGTGCCAGCTGGTCGCCGCGCGGCTGGAGTGGCCGGCCGAGCGCCAGCGCTCGGCAGTGCTGGCGGCGCTGACCATGAATCTCAGCATCCTGGATCTGCAGGCACGCTATGCGGTGTTCGGCCGCTTCACGCAGGAGCAGCGCGACGAGCTGCGCGGCCATCCCGAAGCAGCAGTGGCGCGCCTGCGCGCCGCCGGCGTGGCCGATGAGGAATGGCTGCAGGCGGTGCTGGAGCACCACGAGCATGTCGATGGCCAGGGCTATCCGCGCGGGCTCACCGCGGTGTCGGAGCTGGCCCACCTGCTGCGTCTGGCCGATGTGTTCCTGGCCAAGATCAGCCGGCGCGAGGGGCGCGCGCCGCTGGACATCAAGGAGGCCGAGCGCCAGGCCTATGCGCAATGGCCCGGCAGCCCGATGGTGGCGGCGTTGATCAAGGAGATCGGCATCTACCCGCCGGGCGAACTGCTGGCCCTGGCCAGCGGCGAAAAGGCGGTGGTGATACGGCGCGGCGCCGGCATGCAGACGCCGCTGGTGGCAGCGCTCACCGACAAGCGCGGTCTGCCCATCACGCAGACGCCGCGCCGCGACACCGCCCAGGCCGACTACGCCGTCAAGGCGGTGGAGGCCGACAAGACCCTGGTGACCCGGGTGCCGCTGGAGCGGCTCTACGGCCTGATCAACTGAGGCCGGGGTAGCGGTACTTTTGCGCCCCGCGCCACAGTCCGGCTACAAAGTTGCCTAAAGACAAGCCTGCCGCGGTCGAAATGCCTAGCATGGTGCCAGGCAGGCGCGTGGTCGCGCTTGCCGGGTCTGTCCTTGCTAGTTTTTCGGAAGGAGACAACATGACATGTTCGAAGCCATGGCGTTTGGCGCCGCTTGCCGCGTCCCTTTTCCTTGCAATGGGTGCGCAGGCGCAGACAGGCGGAGAGTCCGCCTTTTCTTTTTCTGGCTTCGCAACCCTGGGCGTGGTGGGCACCAACACCGATTCCGCGCAGTACGTGATCTTCAGCCAGCCGCGTGGGGCCGACAAGTCCTGGAGCGGCGAGGTCGACAGCAAGGTCGGGGTGCAGGGCACGTTCAAGGCCAACGCCATGTTCTCAGGCACGGTGCAGCTGCTGTCCAAGCAGAATGGCGATGGCAATTTCACTCCCGGTGTGGAGTGGGCCTTTGCGAAGGCACAGTTGATGCCCGCGCTGGCCCTGCGCGTGGGCCGCATGGGGGGGCCCTTCTTCGCGGTCTCCGACTTTCGCGATGTCGGTTATGCAAATACCTGGTTGCGCCCGCCGCAGGATGTCTATGGCCAGGTGCCGGTGAGCCATTTCGACGGTGCCGATGTGATCCTGCAGACCAGCATCGGCTCGGCCACACTCAGCACCCAGCTGTTCGGCGGCCAGTCCAAGGCGGTGGTGCAAAGCACCGACGTCGATCTGAAGAAACTGGTGGGCTTCAACGCCACGCTCGATATGGATGGCGGCATCAGCCTGCGCGTCGGCCACTTGCAGGGCAAGCTGACGGTGCACAACGCGGCGCTGAATGGACTGGTGGCGACCATGCGCAGCGTGCCGGTGCCGGGCTGGTCGGCGGTGGCCGATCAACTGGACCCCAACAACAAAAAGGCGACCTTTTCCGGCATTGGCGCCTCTGTTGACGAAGGCAACTGGATCGCCAACTTCGAGTACACGATGCGCCGCACCGACACCTATGTGCCGGATACCGACGGCTGGTATGTCACGCTGGGGCATCGCTTTGGCAAGTTCACGCCCTACGCCACGGTCTCGCAACTCAAGCAGAAGAGCGGCAATGTCGACAACAACGCCCCCGCACCGACACCGCAGCTGGCCGGTCTGAAGGGCGCGGTGGCGGCGACGCTGTCCGGGCAGACACGCAACCAAAAGACCATGGCCGTGGGCCTGCGTTGGGATGCGTATCGCAACCTGGCGGTGAAGGGCCAGTTCGAGCGCATCAAGCCGAATGGCAATGGCCTCTTCGTGCAAACCCAGCCCGGCTTCGGCACGGGCGCCTCGGTCAACGTCTACAGCCTGGCTGTGGACATGGTGTTCTGAGGCAGGAGGCCCATGATGAGCAACAAGACCCCCTCCAATCTCCTCGCCCTGGCGCTGCTGAGCCTTGCCGCTGCCGCGCAGGCCCAGGTGGCGGTGATCGTCAACCCCAAGAGCCCGACTGCCAGCATGACGGCCGACCAGGTGGCCAGCATCTTTCTCGGCAAGAGCAATACGCTGCCCAGCGGGGCTGCCGCGGCCGCGGTGGACCAGCCCGAAAGCGCCGCGGTACGCGAGCAGTTCTACACCAAGGTCACCGGCAAGCAGGCGGCGCAGGTGAAGGCGGCCTGGTCGCGCCTGGTGTTCTCGGGCAAGGCCACGCCACCCAAGGAACTGGCCAGCTCGGCCGAGGTGAAGAAGTTCGTGGCCGGCAATGCGGACGCGATCGGCTATATCGAGAAGTCGGCCGTGGATGGCAGCGTGAAGTCCGTGTTGACCGTCGACTGACGGTTTGAATCACTGCCCCCCGTGGGCGCGCTGCCAGGGCGCGCCCCAATAGGAGAAGCGCATGAATGTCAAGACCCGAATCTGGCTGCTGCCCGTGCTGGCCGCGGCCGTGTTTGCCATCGGGATCGCGGTGGTGTTGGCCTATTCCACGCGCAGTTCCACGGCGATCCAGGACGTGGGTGAGGTGCACTCGCCGTATCTGGACGCCACCAACCAGTTCGCCTCGCAGCTGGAGGCGCTCGGCGCCACCATTCAGAGCGCGGTGGCCGAGGGCGAGAAGAAGCGCCTTGACGAGGCCAATGAACGCGCCGCGGCGATGCGCAAGACGCTTGCCACCATCAAGGCCATCGATGGCAAGGGCGAGGTAGCCGGCAAGCTCGCGAGCAGCTTCGAGGGCTATTACGCCGCGTCCTCCGAGACCGCCCAGCTCTTCCTGGGCATCAAGCAGGGTGACCAGGCGGGCGCCATTCCGAAGATGCAGGCGGCGCTGAAGGAGCTCGAGGCGGTGCTGGCGGACGCCAGGCGCCAGGCCCGCGAGGGCTTTGACGAGGGGCTGGAGCATGCCAAGCGCGGCGTCACCGCCAGTGTCTGGGCGGTGGTGATCAGCGGCCTGGTGGTGGTGCTGTGCCTGGGCGTGGGCAGCTGGCTGGTGATAGGCAGCGTGTGGCGTCAGCTGGGCGGCGAACCCGAGTACGCACGCGACGTGATGCGCCAGATGGCCGAGGGCGACCTGTCGCAGCAGATCCGCGTCAGCGCCGGTGCCGAGGGCAGCCTGCTGGCGGCGGTGCGCGACATGTCGCAGGGCCTGGCGGCCATCGTCAGCAATGTGCGCAGCGGCACCGACTCGATGACCGTGGCTTCGCGCGAGATCGCGGTGGGCAACCACGACCTCTCGGTGCGCACCGAGAAGCAGGCCAGTTCGCTGGAGCACACCTCCAGCAATATGCACAACCTCACCGCGACGGTGCGCCAGAGCGCCGACGCGGCGGCGCAGGCCAATCAACTGGCCGGTTCTGCCGCGGCGGTGGCGCAGCGCGGCGGTGAGGTGGTCTCCCAGGTGGTCACCACCATGGAGGAGATCAACACCAGCTCGAAGAAGATCAACGACATCATCGGCGTGATCGACGGCATCGCCTTCCAGACCAACATCCTTGCCTTGAACGCCGCGGTGGAAGCCGCGCGCGCCGGCGAGCAGGGGCGTGGCTTTGCGGTCGTGGCAGGCGAGGTGCGCAGCCTGGCGCAACGCAGCGCCGAGGCCGCCAAGGAGATCAAGGCGCTGATCGGCGCCAGCGTCGACAAGGTCGAGTCGGGCAGCCGTCTGGTGCAGAACGCTGGCGCCACCATGGGCGAGATCGTCGCCAGCGTGCAGCGCGTGTCCGACATCATCGGCGAGATCACCGCCGCCTCCAGCGAGCAGAGCCAGGGCATCGGCGAGGTCAACCAGTCCATCACCCAGCTCGACCAGATGACGCAGCAAAACGCCGCGCTGGTGGAACAGGCGGCCGCCGCCGCCAGCAGCCTGGAGCAGCAGGCGCAGGCGCTGCAGACCGCGGTTTCCACCTTCAAGCTGGGCTGATAGGCCCACCCCCTACGCGCTTCGCGCGCCCCCTGCGATGGGGCGAGCCCATCGGTCCGGCAAAGCCGGAGCCCCGGGCTCCGCTGGGTCATGGCTGCCGAGCAAGGGAGGGATTGCTGCCTTTCCTATAATCCGCCTCCTTTCCCCTGAATCGGACCCTGCCTTGAAATTCCTGCTCGACAACTGGTATCTCGTCCTCGCGGCCCTGGTGTCCGGAGGCATGCTGCTGTGGACCACGTTCGCGCGCAGCACCGGCGCCGGCGCGGTCTCCACCGCCGAGGCGGTGCGCCTGGTGAATCGCGAGAAGGCGGTGCTGATCGATGTCTGCAGCGCCGCCGAATACGCCACCGGCCATGTGGCGGGGGCTCGCAACGTGCCGCTTGACAGCATCGAGGGCCACAAGCAACTGCCCAGCAACAAGACCCTGCCCGTGGTACTGCTGTGCCAGAGCGGCGCACGCGCCGGCAAGGCCGCTGGCATTCTTCGCAAGGCCGGCTATGCCAATGTGCAGGTGCTGGCGGGTGGCCTGAAGGCATGGCGCGAAGCCAACCTGCCGGTCGAGAAGAGTTGAGAGACGTTGATGAAGAAGGTTAGCGCGATGCGTGCCGTGAAGATGTACACCACCCAGGTCTGCCCCTACTGCGTGCGCGCCAAGGCGCTGCTCAAGCAACGCGGTGTGGAAGCGATCGACGAAGTGCGCGTCGATCTGGACCCGGGCCAGCGCGACGCCATGATCGCGCTCACCGGGCGCCGCACGGTGCCGCAGATCTTCATCGGCGACACCCATGTGGGCGGCTGCGATGAGCTGGTCGCGCTGGATCACCGTGGCGGCCTGCAGCCGCTGCTGCAAGGCGCCTGACACCGGGTCGCAGGCCGGCTGGGTCATAATGCTCGGCCGCTGCCCGCAGCAAGAGAAAACGCTGGCGGGCTTCACTTATTGGAAAGACACCATGGCCGACGAGACCAACACCCCCGTGTTTCAGATCCAGCGCATGTACCTGAAGGACTTGTCGCTGGAGCAACCGAATTCGCCGCAGATCCTGCTGGAGCAGACCCAGCCTCAGGTCGACATCAACCTGGCCCTGGCTGCCGAGGGCGTGGCCGATGGCATTTTTGAGGTCTCGGTGACCGCCACCGTGACCACCAAGGTCGGCGACAAGACCCTGTTCCTGATCGAGGCCAAGCAGGCCGGCATCTTCGAGATCCGCAACCTGCCGCAGGAGCAGGTCGAAGGCATCCTGGGCATCGTCTGCCCGCAGATGATCTACCCATACCTGCGCGCCGTGGTCTCGGACGTCTGCACCCGCGCCGGCTTCCCGCCCGTGCTGCTGTCGGAAGTCAACTTCCAGGCCATGTTCGAAGCGCAGCAGGCCCAGCGCGAGGCCGCGGCCGCCGCACCGACGATCAACTGATCGCCAAGGTTCAGCGCCGCAAGGCACGAGGCGCCCCATGCTGACGAGCATCGGGGCGTTTTTTCATTTCGACCCGCCATGCCGGGCATAGGCAAGACATGAAGATCAGCGTATTGGGTGCCGGTGCCTGGGGCACGGCCCTGGCGATACAGGCCGCCGAGCGGCACGAGGTGCTGCTGTGGGCGCGCGATGCGGACGCGGTGGCCGCGATGCGTGTGGCGCGTCGCAACGAGCGCTATCTGCCCGAGGCGGCCCTGCCCGCGGCGCTGCAGCTGAGCGCCGACCTGGCAGAGGCGATCGCGCATGCGCGCGAGGGGCTCATCATCGTCGCCACACCGATGGCGGCGCTGCGCGGCATGCTGGCGGCCCTGCCGGCGGGCACACGCTGCCTCTGGCTGTGCAAGGGCTTCGAGGCCGGCACCGGTCTGCTGGGCCACGAGATTGCGCGCGAGGTGGCGCCCGCGCTGACGGTAGGCATTCTTTCCGGCCCAAGTTTTGCGCAGGAGGTGGCGCTGGGCCAGCCCACCGCCCTGGTGGCCGCCAGTTTCGATGCCGCGCTGGCGCAGGCGGCGGTGGACGCCTTCCACAGTGAGCGGCTGCGCGTCTACACCTCGGCCGATCCGGTCGGCGTGGAGGTGGGCGGTGCGGTGAAGAACGTGATGGCGATCGCGGTGGGCATTGCCGACGGCCTGCGCCTGGCGGCCGAGGCGAGCGGCGATAGATCCAATGTGCCCGGCTTGAACGCACGTGCCGCGCTCATCACCCGCGGCCTGGCCGAGATGCTGCGCCTGGGCCTGGCCCTGGGTGCGCGTACCGAGACCTTTATGGGGCTCTCGGGCATGGGCGACCTGGTGCTGACGGCGACCGGCGATCTCTCGCGCAACCGCCGCGTTGGCCTGCTGCTCGCGCAAGACCTGGCCCTGGCCGACATCCTGCGCCAGCTGGGCCATGTGGCCGAGGGCGTCTACAGCGCGCCCACGGTGCTCCAGCGCGCGCAGGACCGTGGCGTCGACATGCCCATCACCGCGGCCGTGGTTGAGGTGCTGGAGGGACGGCTGAGCCCCGCCGCCGCGGTGGACCTGTTGATGGGCCGCCAGGCCCGCTCTGAGCATTGATGGCCACGATGGCGGGCCGCCGCCGACTGCTGCAGGCCGCCGTCGGCATGCTGGCCGCGAGTGCGGCCCGGGCCGAGGCCTGGCCGAGCCGTGCGATCAAGCTGGTTGTGCCCTTTCCCGGCGGCAGCTCGCCCGACATCGTGGCGCGCGCGCTCGCCGAGGGCCTGGGCGCGGCCCTGGGCCAGCCGGTGCTGGTGCTGAACCAGCCGGGCGCCGGCGGCAATATCGGCACGGCCCTGGTGGCCAAGGCCCAGCCCGATGGCTACACGCTCTTGTTCACCATCCAGGGGCCGCTGGTCACTGCGCCTGTGCTGGCGCGCCAGCTGCCTTATGACCCGGTGCGTGACCTGCAGCCCATCAGCCTGGTGGCCAGCTCGCCCAATGTGCTGGTGGTCTCGCCCGCGCTGGGCGTGCACAGCGTGGCCGAGTTCGTCGCGGTGGCGCGGGCGCGCAAGGGCGCGCTCAACTACGGCAGCGTGGGCAACGGCAGTGCCGCGCATCTGGCGATGGAGTCCTTCAAGGCGCGCGCCGGCATGGAGCTCGCGCATGTGCCCTACCAGGGCTTCCCGCAGGTGGTGAGCGCGCTGCTGGCGGGCGAGGTGCAGGCCGCGTTCATGGTGCCAGGTCTTGCCATGGGAGCGGTGAAGGCCGGCAGGCTGAGGGCGCTGGCCATCACCAGCCTGGGGCGCGCGGCGGCCCTGCCCGAGCTGCCGACCCTGGTGGAAGAGGGTTACGCCGGCTTCGAGGCAATCTCCTGGCAAGCGGTGCTGGCGCCGGCGCGCACGCCCGCGCCCATCGTGGCGCGGCTCTCGCAGGAGCTGGTGCGCATCATCAGGAGCGATGCCTTGCGCCAGCGCCTGCTGAGTCAGTACTTCAGCGCCAGCGCCAGCTCGCCCGAGGGCCTGGCCCAGCTGATGCGTAGCGAACGTCTCAAATGGGCGGCCGTGATCCAGGCCGCCGGCGTGCAGCCGGAGTAGCTCAGCCTGCTGCCCCGGCGTAGCCGTTCTGGCGCCAGGCCTCGAACACCGCCACCGCCACGCTGTTGCTGAGGTTGAGGCTGCGCTGCTGCGGCAGCATCGGCAGGCGCACACGTTGGCTGGCCGGAAAGCCGTCGCGCAGCGCCGGCGGCAGGCCGGCGGTCTCGCAGCCGAACACCAGGTAGTCGCCCGGCTGCCAGCTCGTCTCGGTGAGCAGATGGCTGCCGCGCGTGGTGAAGGCGAACATGCGCTCGTCCGCGGGGGACTCCGCATCGAGAAATGCCTGCCAGCTGGCATGGCGCTGCACCGCGGCGTACTCGTGATAGTCGAGCCCGGCGCGCTGCAGCAGGCGGTCTTCCATCAGGAAGCCCAGCGGCTCGATCAGGTGCAGGCGGCAGCCGGTGTTGGCGGCCAGCCTGATCACATTGCCGGTATTGGGCGGGATCTCGGGGTGCACGAGCACGATGTTGAACATGGCTTCTGGTATTCCTGATTTCGTCAATCGGCCGGCGTGCGCGCCAGCACCCAGGCCTGCACGGAGGCGGCGCCGGCGCGACGCAAGGTGCCGGCCGCCTCGAACAAGGTGGCGCCGCTGGTCATCACATCGTCGATCAGCGCCACCTTGGCGCCGCGCAGGCCGGCCAGCGCGGCGGGCTCGACGGCAAAGGCATGCCGCATATTGGCGCGGCGTGCGTCGAGCTGCAGGCTGGCCTGCTGCGCGGTTTCGCGCACGCGCAGCAGCAGGTCGGTGGCGCAGCGCCATTGTCGCCGCTGTGCCAGGCCGCGCGCGATCTCCAGGCTCTGGTTGTAGCCGCGCTCGCGCAGGCGCTGTGCGGTGAGCGGGATGGGCAGCAGCAGGTCGGGCGACTCGGCGTCCTGCAGCGCGCGGTCAAGCAACTCGACCAGCAGCGCGCGCCAATGCAGCGCGTCGTTGAACTTGAAGCTCTGCAGCAGTCGGTCCCAGGGAAAGCCGTAGTCCAGCGCCGCGATGCAGTGGCTCAGCGGCGGTGGCGCGCGCAGGCAGTTGCCGCATGCCGGGCCGGCGCCGGGCGGCAGCCGCAGCGCGCAAAAGTGGCAGCGCGGCACGGCGCTGGCGTAACGCGCCGTGCAGCAGCTGCACAGGCGCTGCGGCGACCAGCGCCGGCACACCGCGCACAGGCCGGCCGCGCGCGGCAGCCGGGCTGCCAGACGCGCGATGCGGGCATCGGGCGGGGCAGGCGCGGGCATGGCTCAATATACTGCCGCGATGACGAGTGACGTGATCGATGAGCAGCAGCGGGCCGGTGCCCAGCTGGATGCCGGGGCCTTGCGGCATCAGCGGCGCCGCCTGGCGGCCGCGGCCGAGGCGCCCTGGTTGCACCGCGAGGTGGCGCAGCGCATGGCCGAACGCCTGCCCTTCATCAAGCGCCAGCCCCGCACGGTGCTGCTGTGGGATGCCTGGCTGGGCGCCGGGGTGCAGGCGCTGCGTGCGCAATACGCCCAGGCGGAACAGCTGCTGGTGGAAGACGAGCCGGCCTTGCTGGCGCGCAGCCAGGGCCTGCTCAAGCGCGGACTGTGGTCGCGCCTGCGTGGTCTGGGGCATGGCGCCTCGCCGGGGCAAGCCCTGACCCCCGCGCAGGTGCCGGCGGGCGCGGCCGAGTTGGTGTGGGCGAATATGAGCTTGCATGCGCAGGCCGAGCCCGAAGGCGTGCTGCGCGCCTGGCACCGGGCGCTGGCGGTGGACGGCTTCCTGATGTTTTCCTGTCTCGGGCCCGACAGCCTGGTGGAGCTGCGGCCACTCTATGCCGAACTGGGTTGGGGCTTGCCGGCGCCGCCCTGGCTGGACATGCACGATATCGGCGACATGCTGGTGCATGGCGGCTTTGCCGATCCGGTGATGGATCAGGAGCGCCTGAGTCTGACCTGGGCCGACGGCGAGGCCTTGCTGAAGGATGTGCGTGCGCTGGGCGGCAATGTCGCGCGGGCGCGCTTCGAGGGCTTGCGGGGGCGCCAGTGGCGCAGCGCCTTGCTGCGCGCGCTCGAGCGCCTGAAGGGGCCGGATGGCCGCCTGCGCCTGACGGTGGAACTGGTCTACGGCCACGCCTTCAAGGCCGCGCCCAAGTTGCAGGTTCAGGCCGAGACGGCGGTGTCGCTGGAGCAGATGCGGGCGCTGGTGAAACGCCCACGCTGAGCGGGATCGGCATGTGCGCGGCGCTCGGCGACGCACAAAGACCACAGCCCCATCATGGGGCTACGCTAGAATCCGCCGCGATTTGAATTTCAGCAGCGCCAGGGTAATCGATCCCGATCTGGCGCTCGTTGAGCGAGGTCAACCCCGGTTCAGAAAGTCTCGCATGCCGCCGCGGCAGGTGACGCAGGACAGGGGGTGGGCATCGGTCCAGCGTTGGTGTTGACCATGTGGCGCGCAGCGTGCGCGGTCTGTACCCTCGATCAATCTGGGATGTTGCGGCAGCGGGCCCCAGGCTCTCTGCCGCAAAGTCCGTGGCGAAGTTTTTGAACAGAAGTGACGACCATGAAGATGATGAACACACGAGTGCATCAGCTGGGGCGCCGAATGAGCCAGCTGGCGGTGACCCTGGGCGCCGCCCTTGCCAGCCATGCGGCCTTGGCGGTGAACGACCTGCCGGGCGGTCCGGCGGTCAACCAGCTCAACCTGCATCCCCCGGTCACCAAGATCGCCTCGGAGCAGATGTGGCTGCACAACATGATGTTGTTCGTCTGCCTGGCGATCTTCATCGCCGTGTTCGGTGTGATGTTCTATTCCATCTTCAAGCACCGCAAGTCCAAGGGCGCGGTGTCGGCCAACTTCCACGAGAGCGTCAAGGTCGAGATCGCCTGGACCATCGTGCCCTTCATCATCGTGATCGGCATGGCGCTGCCGGCCACCAAGGTGGTGGTGGCGATGAAGGACACCACCAATGCCGACCTCACCATCAAGGCCACCGGCTATCAGTGGAAATGGGGCTATGACTACCTGAAGGGCGAGGGCGAGGGCATCGCTTTCCTCTCCACCCTCGATGTGGCGCAGCGTGAGATGTCCAACTCGGGCAAGCCTGAGGCGGTGGACAACTACCTGCTGAAGGTGGACAACCCCCTGGTCGTGCCGGTCGGCAAGAAGGTACGCATCATCACCACCGCCAACGACGTGATCCATGCCTGGATGGTGCCGGCCTTCGGCGTCAAGCAGGATGCCATCCCCGGTTTCGTGCGCGACACCTGGTTCCGCGCCGAGAAGGAAGGCGACTTCTACGGCCAGTGCGCCGAGCTGTGCGGCAAGGAGCACGCCTACATGCCCATCCACGTGAAGGTGTTGTCGGCCGCGGCCTACAGCGCCTGGGTGGACGGCGAGAAGAAGAAGCTGGCCGCCAAGGCCGATGACCCGAGCAAGGTCTGGGAACTGCCCGCCCTGCTGGCGCGCGGCGAGAAGGTCTACAACGCCAATTGCGCGGCCTGCCACAAGGCCGACGGCAAGGGCGCCGGTCCGATCAAGGCACTCGACGGCTCGCCCGTGGTGCTGAACGACGACAAGCTCAAGCAGGTCGCGGTGGTGCTGAATGGCCAGAACAACGGCGCCATGCCCGCGTGGAAGCAGCTGGGCGATACCGACCTCGCCGCGGTGATCACCTACACCAAGAACAACTGGTCCAATAAGACCGGCCAAGTGGTGCAGCCCGCCGAAGTCGTGGCCGCGCGCAAGTGACAAATCATCGGACGTCAAAGAAGGAATCAACATGAGTGCTGTGCTTGACCATCACGGTCATGACGTTCATGACCACCACGATCACCATGCCCCGACGGGCTGGCGTCGTTGGGTGTTTGCGACCAACCACAAGGACATCGGTACCCTGTACCTGCTGTTCGCCTTCACGATGCTGATGATCGGCGGCATCCTGGCGCTGTGCATCCGCGCCGAGCTGTTCCAGCCGGGGCTGCAGTTCTTCAACCCCGAACTGTTCAACCAGTTCACCACCATGCACGGCCTGATCATGGTGTTCGGCGCCATCATGCCGGCCTTCGTGGGCTTCGCGAACTGGATGATCCCGCTGCAGATCGGCGCCTCGGACATGGCCTTCGCGCGCATGAACAACTTCAGCTTCTGGCTGATGATCCCCGCCGCCATCATGCTGGTGGCCTCGTTCTTCATGCCCGGCGGCGCGCCCGCCGCGGGCTGGACGCTGTATGCGCCGCTGACCCTGCAGATGGGCCCCTCCATGGACGCAGGCATCTTCGCGATGCACATCCTCGGCGCCTCGTCCATCATGGGTTCGATCAACATCATCGTCACCATCCTCAATATGCGCGCCCCTGGCATGACGCTGATGAAGATGCCGATGTTCGCCTGGACCTGGCTGATCACCGCCTACCTGCTGATCGCCGTGATGCCGGTGCTGGCCGGCGCCATCACGATGACGCTGACCGATCGCCACTTCGGCACCTCGTTCTTCAGCCCCGCCGGCGGCGGTGACCCGGTGATGTACCAGCACATCTTCTGGTTCTTCGGTCACCCCGAGGTCTACATCATGATCTTGCCGGCATTCGGCATCGTGAGCCAGATCGTGCCGGCGTTCGCGCGCAAGAAGCTGTTCGGCTACGCCTCGATGGTGTACGCGACCGCCTCGATCGCCATCCTGTCCTTCATCGTCTGGGCCCACCACATGTTCGCCACCGGCATGCCGGTGACGGGTCAGCTGTTCTTCATGTACGCGACCATGCTGATCGCCGTGCCCACGGGCGTGAAGATCTTCAACTGGCTGGCCACCATGTGGCGCGGTTCGATGACCTTCGAAGTGCCGATGCTGTGGGCCGTGGGCTTCATCTTCGTGTTCACGATGGGCGGCTTCACCGGCCTGGTGTGCGCGATGGCGCCGATCGACATTCAGATCCAGGACACCTACTACGTGGTGGCGCATTTCCACTATGTGCTGGTGGCCGGCTCGCTGTTTGCGCTGTTCGCCGGCGTCTACTACTGGGGCCCGAAGTGGTCCGGTGTGATGTTCAGCGAAACGCGCGGCAAGATCCACTTCTGGGGCTCGCTGATCAGCTTCAACGTGACCTTCTTCCCGATGCACTTCCTGGGCCTGGCCGGCATGCCGCGTCGCTATGCCGACTACCCGCTGCAGTTCGCCGACTTCAACGCCCTGGCCTCGGTGGGTGCGTTCTGGTTCGGTCTGATGCAGGTGTACTTCTTCTTCTTCGTGGTGCTGCCGATGCTGCGCGGCAAGGGCGAGAAGGCGCCGATGAAGCCCTGGGAAGCTGCCGAAGGTCTGGAATGGCAAGTGCCGTCGCCGGCGCCCTTCCACACCTTTGAAGAGCCGCCCAAGCTGGACGCCAGCGCCACCAAGATCATTGGCTGAGCAACATGGCCCTGACACCCGAGCAACGCAAGAGCAACCGGCGCCTGGCCCTGATCCTGGCCTCGGTGGCGGCCGTGTTTGCGGTCGGCTTCATGGCCAAGATCGCCTACCTGGGTTTCTGAGCGCATGAACAATCTACCGCGTTGGCATGTCAGCCAGATCCTGCGCCGGGACAACCGGCTCATGGTCGGCAAGCTGCTGGTCGTGGTGGGCCTGATGTTCGGCTTCGGCTATGCGCTGGTGCCGCTCTACCGGGCCGTGTGCACGGCGCTGGGCATCAATGTGCTGTCGCTCTCCGAGCGCCAGCACGCGGTGCGCGCCGAGGATGTGAAGAACACGCAGATCGACTACAGCCGCAGCATCAGCATCGAGTTCGACGCGAATGCGCGCGGCCCCTGGGACTTCAAGCCCGCGGTGTCGCATCTGCAGGTGCACCCCGGCGAGCTGACCACGGTGATGTACGAGTTCCGCAATATCCAGGACCGCACCATGTCGGCCCAGGCCATTCCCAGTTATGCACCCAAGCAGGCGACGGCGCATTTCAACAAGCTGGAATGTTTCTGCTTCAACGAGTACACGCTCGCGCCGGGTGAAAGCAAGCAGTGGCCGGTGGTGTTCGTGATCGATCCCAAGCTGCCCAAGGATGTCAAGACCATCACCTTGTCCTACACCTTCTTCGAGGTGGCCGGCAAGAAGAAGCAGGCGGCGCTGCAAGTGGAGCCGCGCACATGAAGGCGGGCGAGGAATTCAAGCAGGCGGTGGCTCGCAAGGGCAGCTTCCTGCAGACCATGAAGGCGGTGGCCTGGTCGTTTTTCGGCATCCGCAAGGGCGCCGGCTATGAGAAAGACGTGGCGCAACTCAATCCCGTGCATGTGATCATTGCCGGGGTGATTGGAGCGGCGCTGTTCGTGCTGGTGCTGGTGCTGCTGGTCAATTGGGTGATAGGCAGCGGCGTCGCCGGCAACTGAAGCATTTGGTTTGAACTGCAGAGTTTGAAGTTCGAGGAGAAAAACATCATGTCGGCTGCGACGACTCAAGGGAAAACTCCCTACTACTTCGTGCCCGGGCCCTCGCGGCATCCGGTGATGGCCGCCATCGGCCTGTTCTTCGTGATCCTGGGCGCAGGCCAGTGGATCAACGATCACCAATGGGGCGCCTATTCGCTGGCCTTTGGTCTGCTGTGGTGGGCCTTCGTGCTCAAGCAGTGGTTCGGCGACGCCATCCGCGAAAGCGAAGGTGGACTCTACAGCGAGCGCATCGATGTCTCGTTCCGCTGGAGCATGGGCTGGTTCATCTTCTCGGAAGTGATGTTCTTCGCGGCCTTCTTTGGCGCGCTGTACTGGGCCCGCGTGCACTCGGTGCCGATGCTGGGCAGCCTGGAGAACGCGCTGCTGTGGCCCGACTTCAAGGGCCTGTGGCCCAGCGTCGCGGCCGGCCTGACGGCATCGCCCGCCGGCACCGTGGAAGCCTTCAGCACCGTGGGCCCCTGGCCCCTGCCGACGGTCAACACCGCGCTGCTGCTGAGCTCGGGCGTGACGCTCACGATTGCCCACCATGCCCTGCTGGACGGCAATCGCAGCAAGACCATCGCCTTCATGTGGATCACCGTGCTGCTGGGCATCACCTTCCTGGTGGTGCAGGGCTACGAGTATTCGCATGCCTACCATGAGCTCAACCTCAAGCTGAGCTCGGGCGTGTTCGGCTCCACCTTCTTCATGCTGACCGGCTTCCACGGCTTCCACGTCTTCGTGGGCATGCTGATGCTGCTGTTCATCACCCTGCGCCTGCAGAAGGGTCACTTCACCAAGGACCGCCACTTCGGCTTCGAAGGCGCGGCCTGGTACTGGCACTTCGTTGACGTGGTGTGGCTGGGCCTGTACGTGGTGGTCTACTGGATGTAAGGCAGGCGGGCCGCAAGGCCCGGTGTCGAATGAAAAGCGCCGCATGCAGCGGCGCTTTTTCGTTGCTGCTGAAAGCAGGTTTCAGCGCCCCAGCGGGATCCCCGTAGGCTGTATCCAACCGAGCGAGTAGCCGAGCCAGATGAACAGGAACAAGGCCACCGACACGCCCACGCGCACCGCCAGCGCGCGCGCCATGTTTGCGCCGCGCTGCTCCTTGCTGCCGTTCTTCAGCATGAACAGGCCGGCGGCCGCGAGTGCGCCGAGGATGCCGATGAAGGCGATCGCGAAGATGAATTTCATGGCCGCCATTATTCCCCATCATGACTGAGGCAAGCCCGCTGCAACGCCGCCTGATCGTGCTGCTGGCCACGCTGCTGGGCATGGCCGTCACCGCCGCGCTGGGCTTCTGGCAGCTCGACCGGGCGGCACAAAAGCGCGCGCTCGGACAGGCCATCGCGCAGCGCGGCGAGCAGCCGCCGCTCACCAATGCCGAGTTGCGCGGCGATGCCGAGCAGTTGCACCGCCGCGCGCGCTTGCGCGGCCATTGGCTGGCCGACAAGACGGTGTTTCTGGACAACCGTCCGATGGACGGCCGGGTTGGTTTTTTCGTCGTCACGCCGCTGCGCCTGGCGGGCCGCACGGAGTCGCTGCTGGTGCAACGCGGCTGGGTGCCGCGCGACCAGGCCGACCGCACGCGCCTGCCCGCGCTGCTCACGCCGGCCGGCGAGGTAGAGGTCGAGGGGCGCTTGGCCGCGTCGCCCTCCAGGCTGTACGAGCTGGGCCAGGGCAGCATGGGCGCGATCCGGCAGAATCTGGCACCCGATGCCTATGCGGCCGAGCTCGGCATGCCGCTGCTGCCGGCGGCGCTGCTGCAAACCCAGGCCGCGGCCGCCGACGATGGCTTGCTGCGCGACTGGCCGGCCCCGGCCGTCGACATTCACAAGCATTACGGTTACGCCTTTCAATGGTTCGCGCTGTGCGCGCTGCTTCTAGGTCTTTATGTCTGGTTCCAAGTCATCCGTCCCCGCCGCCGCCCCGTCGCCTGAGCCGGCCGACGCGCCGCTGTCCTTCACGGTGCACAGCCAGCCCCAGCCGGGCGCGATGGCCGGTGCCGCCAACGCGCAGCAGCGCGCCGGCCGCCTGCGCATGCTGCTGGTGGTGGCGGTGTGCGCCGCGCCGGTGATCGCGTCCTACTTCACCTTCTACGTGCTGCAGCCGCGCGGCAAGGCCTATGGCGAGCTGATCACGCCCACCGTGGACCTGCCGCCCAGCCTGGACCTGCAGGATCTGAAGGGTCAGCCGGTGGCGGCCGAGTCGCTCAAGGGCCAGTGGCTGCTGACCCTGGTGCAGGACGCGCAGTGCGACAGCGCCTGCGAGCGCCTGCTCTTCATGCAACGCCAGCTGCGCGAGATGATGGGCAAGGAGCGCGACAAGATCGACAAGCTCTGGCTGGTGCCCGATGAGCAGCCGCTGCGCCCCGAGGTGCTTGCCGCCGTCAGTGCCGGCGTGCCGGTGACGGTGTTGCGCGCGCCGCGCGCCCAGATCCAGGCCTGGCTGAAGCCGGCCGAGGGCCATGGCCTGAACGAGCATCTGTTCCTGATCGACCCGCTGGGCCGCTGGATGATGCGCTCGCCCAGCCAGCCCGATCCCTCCAAGGTCAAGAAGGACCTGGACCGCCTGATCAAGGCCAATGCCGGCTGGGACAAGCCCGGCCGCTGAGCCCGCCGTTGATGAGCGCCTACGACCTCACCCCTTGGCTGCGCCTGTTGCTGCTGGGCACCCTGATCGCTGCCGGGCCGCTGCTGTGGTGGCGGCTGCGCCATCGCGGCGCTGGCTTGGATGCGCGCCTGCGCGCGCTGACCCTGCTGACCCTGTTCCTCACCTTTGACCTGGTGTTGTTCGGCGCCTTCACGCGCCTGACCGACTCGGGCCTGGGCTGCCCGGACTGGCCCGGCTGCTATGGCAGTGCCTCGCCGCTGGGAGCCAGCGCCGCCATCCACGCCGCGCAGACCGCCATGCCCAGCGGGCCGGTGACGCATGGCAAGGCCTGGGTGGAGATGGTCCATCGCTACCTGGCCAGCGGGGTCGGCTTTCTGATCCTGGTGCTGTGCGTGCTGAGCTGGTGGCAGGCGCGGCGCGGCGCGGCGCGGCCGCGGTCGTCCTTGCCTTCGCCCTGGTGGCCCACCGTCACCCTGCTATGGGTTTGCATGCAGGGGGCTTTTGGTGCGCTCACCGTGACGATGAAGCTATTCCCCGCCATCGTCACCCTGCACCTGCTGGGCGCCATGGGCCTCTTGATGCTGCTGGCCTGGCAGGCCGAGGCCTATGCGCCGCGGCCGCTGGCCTGGCCGGCCGGCGAGCGCCTGGCAGCCTGGGTGCTGATGGCGCTGGTGCTGGCACAGGTCGGCCTGGGCGGCTGGGTCAGCACCAATTACGCCGTGCTGGCCTGCAGCGAGTTCCCGCAATGCCAGGGTCAATGGTGGCCGGCGATGGATTTCGAGCATGGCTTCACGCTGTGGCGCGCGCTGGGCGTGGGCCACGACGGTGGCTGGCTGCCGTTTGCGGCCCTCACAGCCATCCACATGAGCCACCGCCTCGGTGCCCTGCTGGTGTTCGCGGCGTTGCTGGGGCTGGCCTGGCGCTGGCACCGCCGGCCGCTGCCCGAGGGCGCGCTGTGGGCGCGCCGCCTGCTGCTGGTGGCCGGCTGGCAGCTGCTCTCCGGCCTCTCCAACGTGGTGCTGGACTGGCCGCTGCTGGCCGCCCTGGCCCATACCGGCGGGGCCGCGGCCCTGCTGCTGATCCTGAGTTTCATGTTGGCGCGCCTGCACGCAGCGCAGCGCGCCGCTGCCCTACGATAGACGCTTCCCATGTCCACCACTCCCACCACCCTCGCTGCCCCCGGCGCGCCCTCGCGCTGGCAGCAGTTCTACCAGCTCACCAAGCCGCGCGTGGTGCAGCTGATCGTGTTCTGCGCGGTCATCGGCATGGCGCTGGCGGTGCCGGGCTGGCCCAGCGGCCCCGAGTGGGGCGTGATCCTGGCCGCCACCGTGGGCATCTGGCTGGTGGCCGGCGCGGCCGCTGCCTTCAACTGCCTGATCGAGCAGCAGATCGACTCGAAGATGAAGCGCACCGCCTGGCGCGCCACCGCCAAGGGCGAACTCAGCCGTGTCCAGACCCTGAGTTTCTCGGCCCTGCTGTGCGGCATCGGCTCGTCCATCCTGTGGCTGTGGGTGAATCCGCTCACGATGTGGCTGACCTTCGCCACCTTCGTCGGCTACGCGGTCATCTACACCGTGATCCTCAAGCCGATGACGCCGCAGAACATCGTCATCGGCGGCGCCTCGGGCGCGATGCCGCCGGTGCTGGGCTGGGCGGCGCTGCGCGGCGAGGTGGGCCCCGAGGCGCTCATGCTGTGCCTCATCATCTTCCTCTGGACACCGCCGCATTTCTGGGCGCTGGCGCTCTACCGCACCGAGGATTACCGCAAGGCCGGCCTGCCCATGCTGCCGGTCACGCATGGCTCCGAATTCACGCGGCTGCAGGTCTTGCTCTACACCTGGATCCTGCTGGTGGCCACGCTGCTGCCCTTCCTCACCGGCATGAGCGGCTGGATCTACCTGGCCAGCGCGCTGGCCCTGGGTCTGGGCTTCTGTGCCTATGCCTTCAAGCTCTGGCGCCAGTATTCGGACGCGCTCGCGCGCGCCACCTTCCGCTTTTCCATCCTGCACCTGTCGCTGCTGTTCGCGGCGCTCTTGCTGGACCATTACCTGATGCCCTGGATCGCCTGAGATGCTACGCAACACCAAGAGAAGACTGTTCCTGGCGGCCCTCAGCGCGCTGACGCTGGCGGCCTGCGACCAGCTGGGCGGCGCTGCCAAGCCCGCCTTCCGCGGCGTGGACCTGAGCGGCGCCAGCTACGCGCGCCAGCTGAGCCTGCCCGACCAGGAAGGCAAGCCGCGTAGCCTGGCGGACTTCAAGGGCAAGGTGGTGGTGGTGTTCTTTGGCTACACCCAATGCCCCGATGTCTGCCCCACCACACTGGCCGAGCTGGCCCAGGTGAAGAAGTCGCTGGGCGCGGATGGGGACAAGGTGCAGGGCGTGTTCATCACCGTCGACCCCGAGCGCGACACGCCGGAACTGCTCAAGCCCTATATGACGAGCTTTGACCCCAGCTTCGTGGCCCTGCGCGGCAATGCCGAGCAGCTCAAGGAGACGGCACGCGAATTCAAGGTCTATTACGCCAAGGTGCCGGGCAAGACGCCCGAGAGCTACACCATGGACCACACGGCGGCCAGCTTCATCTTCGACACCCAGGGCAGGGTGCGCGTGTTCGCCCGCTACGGTGCCGGCGCCCAGGCCTTGGCCGACGACATCAAGCTGCTCTTGAACGAGCGCTCGTAAAGACAAAGGCCCCTCGCAAGGGGCCTTTTGCATGCTGCAGCAGTGGATCAGGCCGTCTCGGCCAGGGCCTTCTTCATCTTCTTCATCGCCGCCACCTCGATCTGGCGGATGCGCTCGGCGCTGACACCGTATTCGGCCGCCAGCTCATGCAGGGTCATGCCGCCGCTGCTGTCATCATTGACCTTGAGCCAGCGCTCTTCGACGATGCGGCGGCTGCGCTCGTCCAGCACCGCCAGGGCGCGCGAGATGCCGTCACCGGCCAGCGCGTCGCGCGAGCGGCCCTCCAGCACGCGCGTCGGCTCCTGGCTGTCGTCGGCCAGGTAGGCGATGGGGGCGAAGCTCTCGCCGTCGTCATCGGTCTGGGGCTCCAGGGCCACGTCGCCGCCCGCCATGCGGGTCTCCATCTCCAGCACTTCCTCGCGCTTGACCTTGAGCTCGCGGGCCACATGGTCCACCTGGGCCTCGGTGAGGGTGTTGCGATGGGCCTGGCCCTCGGCGGCGTTTTCCTCCTTCAGGCTGTGCTTCATCGAGCGCAGATTGAAGAACAGCTTGCGCTGCGCCTTGGTGGTGGCCACCTTGACCATGCGCCAGTTGCGCAGGATGTACTCGTGGATCTCGGCCTTGATCCAATGCATCGCGTACGACACCAGGCGCACGCCCTGCTCGGGGTCGTAGCGCTTGACGGCCTTCATCAGACCCACATTGCCCTCCTGGATCAGGTCGCCCTGGGGCAGGCCATAACCCATGTACTGGCGCGAGATCGACACCACCAGGCGCAGGTGCGAGAGCACCAGCCGTCCGGCGGCTTCCAGATCGCCATGCTCGCGCAGGCGGCGCGAGAAGGATTGCTCCTCCTCGGGGGTCAGCAGGGGCAGGCGGTTGACGGCGCTGATATAGGCATCCAGATTGCCCAGCGAGGGCAGCAGCGCCCAGGGGTCGCGTACCTGCAGTGCAGTGGCGTTGGACATCATGCTCATGGCGTTTTCACTTCTCCCAGCCGTTATGGCTCGATATTGGACATATTAGCACTCATGGCAAATGAGTGCTAATGGCTGAGAAAAAGTGAACTCACTAAGGTATTGCAGGACTTATGGCGAGGGTGTGCACTAACTTTCAGCGCCGCGACCGGTCGCCGATCAGTCAATCAGGCCGAAATCCGGGCTGCCCACCATGCTCTCGATGTCCAGCAGGATGAGCATGCGCTCGCCGACCTTGCCCAGGCCCGTGACGAAGCGGGTGTCGATGGCGGCGCTCACCTCCGGTGCCGGCTTGATGGCGTCGGCATCGAGTTCCAGCACGTCCGACACCGAGTCCACCACCACCCCGACCACGCGCGAGCAGACGTTCAAAACGATGGAGACGGTGAAGGCGTTGTACTCGGCCGGGCTGCCCAGGCGCAGGCGCAGGTCAACGATGGGCACGATCACGCCGCGCAGATTCACCACGCCCTTGACGAAAGCGGGCGCATTGGCAATGCGGGTGGGCGCCTCGTAGGAACGGATCTCCTGCACCTTCAGGATGTCGATGCCGTATTCCTCGGTGCCGATGCGGAAAGTCAGGAACTGCCGGCTGGCAAAGGACTTGCGATCGTCGGCGAGCGTCAGCGCTTGATTGGGGCGGGTGGCCAGTTCGGTTGTGCTCATGGGGCGAAGGCTTGGGATGGTTCGATGGTTGGACGCGCTGCCCGCTATTGTGCCAAGCCGGGCCGGCGGCGATGCGGCAAAAAGCCGCGCCGCTCCGGCCCTTGTGCTCAGGGCGCTGCGCCAGGCAGCTCGACCACAAAGCTGGCGCCCTGGCCCGCCGCGCTGCGCACCGTCAGGCTGCCCTGCATCGCTTCCACCAGGCGCTTGCAGATCACCAGGCCGATGCCGGTGCCCTCGGCCTGGCCGAGCTCACGCCCGAGCCGGTTGAAGGGCTGGAACAGCTGGGCCTGTTGCGCCTCGCTGAGACCCAGGCCGGTGTCGGTCACAGTAATCTCGACACGGCCATTGCCCAAGGCCTGGCTGCTTACCCGCACCTGACCCTGAGGGTGGTTGTACTTGATCGCGTTGCTGAGCAGATTGGTGAACACCTGCTTGAGGCGCGTGGCATCCGCATAAACCTGTTGCGCGTCGGCCGCCAGTGCCACGCTGTAGGCAATGCCGCGCCCGGCAGCGTCGGCCTCCAGCATGGACCAGCTCGATGCCAGCAAGGGTTGCAGCGCCTGCGGGGCCAGTTCGAGCTTGAGTGCACCGGTCTCGATGCGCGACCAGTCCAGGGTCTCGTTGATCAGCTCCAGCAGATGCCAGCCGGCCGCGCGACTCTGTGCCAGCCAGCCGCGCTGCTGCTCGCCCAGCTGCGTCTCGCCGCCAAGCTCCAGCAACTGGGTGTAGCCCAGGATGGCGTTGAGCGGAGTGCGCAACTCATGGCTGATGCGCGAGAGAAACTCGTTCTTGGCCTGGTTGGCCGCCTCGGCCGTGCCGCGGGCACGCTCCAGTTCGCGCAGCCTGAGCTGGTCGGTGACGTCTTCCACCACGCCCACCAGCCGGAACGGCTCGCCGCGCGCATCGCGCTGCATGCTCACCAGGGCGCGCACCTGCACGATCTGTCCGGACTTGGTGATGTAGCGCTTGTCGCGGCGATAGCTGTCGATCTCGCCGCGCAACAGGCTGCGACCCAGGCGCAGGTCCTCGGCGCGGTCGTCCGGATGGGTGATGGCGATGCTGGAGCGCTGCATCAGCTCCGCACTGCTGTAGCCCACCAGGCGGCAGAAATAGGGATTCACCTGCTGCGGCACGCCGCGCAGATCGGTGAACACCAGGCCCACCGCCGCGTGTTCGAAGATGTTGCGGAAGCGTTCCTCGCTGGCATGCAGGGCCTCGGCCGCGCGTTCGCGTTCCTGCACCTCGCGGCGCAACTCGGCGGTGCGCTCGGTCACCAGGTCGGCGATGCGCCTGGCGCGACCGGTCACGGTCAGCAACAGAGCGCCCAGCAGGGCCGTGCTGATCAGACCGACCACGGCGAACAGCAGGCTGCCCATGCCGTCGTGGCTGGGCATGGGGCCGGCGGCCCAGGCACGCAGTTCCCAGGCCCGGCCGGAGAACTGCAGCTTGTGCACGCGGCTCAGGCGCGGCAGCGTCTGCGCCGCGCAGCCGGGCTTGCCGGCCAGCAGGGGCCGGGCGGTATGTGGATCGGTATCCACCAGGCAGAAGGCCAGGTAGGGTGCGCTGGCACGCATCACGGTGTCGAGCAACTGGTCGGGACGGAGCGTCGCGAAAACCATGCCGCGCAAGGCTTGCTGGCGCAGCGCCTCATCTGCCGGTTCGCCCGCGTAGACCGCCTGGTACAGCACCACGCCGGTGCTGTCCCCGCTGTCCTGCGAAAGCCCGAAGCCAGCGGTGGCCGCGGGCAGGCCGGTGCGCGCGGCGTGCTCGAGCGCGGGGCGCGCCTGCGGCACAGCGCGGATGTTGACGCCCGGTGCGCCGGCATTGCGCTGCAGGGGCTCGATTAGGCGTATTGCCAGCCTGTCTTCATCGATGGGGGGGCTCAGGTCGCCGGGGCGCTGGCGCTCATGCACGCGGAAATCGCCCAGACCCTCGCGCCGCGCCGCCTGCTCAAAGGCGGCCAGCTCGCTAGTGCCCACCCGCGCGGCCCAACCCAGCGCCAGCAGGCGGCTGCCGGCCGCCATGCGCGCCACCGTGCCGCGCTCGAAATCGCGCCGCGTGAGGTTCGGATGCAGGCTGAACAGCAGCTGGTTGGCGGCGAGCGCCTGTAGCGGCTCCTGCAGCGCCACCTCGAGTGCATTGGAGGCTGCCAGTGCATCGCGTTCGAAGGCCTGACGCTGGCCCTGCGTTTCCCAATCGATCACCTGCGAGGTGGCCAACACTATCAGCAAGGTGGCGGCCAGCATGGGCAGGGCCACGCTGACGCGCCGCGGCGCCCAGGTGGCGCGCGGCTGGCCTATCAGGGTGAGGGTGATGGGCGCGCCGATCAGCACGCCCAGGGTGTCGCCAACCCACCAATGGCCCCAGGTGGAGGGCAGCTGCGCCAGCGTGGCTGCGCCGCTGAACCACAGTGCCGCCGCGCCGATGCTGGGGCTGATCAGGCAGGACAGACCGGCCCCGAGGGCATAGAAGAGTGCCAGGTCGCGCGGCTCGGTCAGGCTCAGGTCCTGACGCGGCGCGCCACACAGGCGCTGCACGGCCCAGGCGCCGGCCCAGGCCTGCAGCCCGGCACCCAGGCCGATCAACGCCGGCCCCAGCAGCGAGGGCTGGCCGCGCTCCATGGCCAGCAGCACATTGGCGGCAAAAGAGCCCAGCACCACCGCCGGCAGCATGCGCCAGCCCCAGCACAGCAGCGCCGCCAAGGCCAGGCCCGACGAGGGGTAGAGCGGGGTGGCGTAACTGGGCGGCAGGGCCAGGCGCAGCGCCAGCACGCCGATGAGCGCATAGCCCAGGCTCACCAGGAGGCCGCGCAGCACCCAGGTGGCTGGCGATGGCGGCATGGGCGGGGGAGGGCTCGGTGGCGCCATGCCGCTCAACAGCGTCGCCTTAGACGTTGAACAGGAAGTTCAGCACATCGCCGTCCTTGACGACATAGTCCTTGCCCTCGGCACGCATCTTGCCCGCGTCCTTGGCGCCCTGCTCACCCTTGTAGGCGATGAAGTCCTCGTAGGCGATGGTCTGGGCGCGGATGAAACCACGCTCGAAGTCGGTATGGATCACGCCGGCCGCCTGCGGTGCGGTATCGCCCTTGTGGATGGTCCAGGCGCGCACTTCCTTCACACCGGCGGTGAAATAGGTCTGCAGGCCCAGCAGGCTGAAGCCGGCACGGATCAGGCGGTTTAGACCGGGTTCGTCCTGGCCCATCTCGGCCAGGAACATGGCCTTGTCCTCGTCCTCCATCTCGGAGAGCTCGGCCTCGGTCTTGGCGCAGATCGCCACCACCGGGCCGTTCTGGGCCGCGGCGTATTCCTGCAGGCGCTCCAGGAAGGGGTTGTTCTCGAAACCGTCCTCGGCCACATTGCCCACGAACATCGCCGGCTTGGCGGTGATCAGGCACAGCGGCTTGAGGATGGCCAGCTCCTCCTTGCTGAAGTCGATGCCGCGCACCGGTTTGGCCTGGTCCAGCGCGGCCTGGCATTTCTCCAGTACCTTGACCAGCGCGATCGCTTCCTTGTCGCCGGCGCGCGCCACCTTGTTGTAGCGGTGCAGGCTCTTCTCCACCGTGCCCAGGTCGGCCAGGCAGAGTTCGGTCTGGATCACCTCGATGTCGGAGATCGGGTCGACCTTGCCGTTGACGTGGATGACGTTGGGGTCCTCGAAGCAGCGCACCACGTTGACGATGGCGTCGGTCTCGCGGATGTGCGAGAGGAATTGGTTGCCCAGGCCTTCACCCTTGGAGGCACCCGCTACCAGGCCGGCGATGTCCACGAACTCCACGATGGCGGGCAGGATGCGCTCAGGCTGCACGATCTCGGCCAGCTTCTGCAGGCGCGGGTCGGGCAGTTCCACCACGCCCACATTGGGCTCGATGGTGCAGAAGGGGTAGTTTTCGGCGGCGATGCCGGCCTTGGTCAGCGCATTGAAAAGAGTGGACTTGCCCACATTGGGCAGGCCCACGATGCCGCATTTGAGGCTCATGAGGGACGCTTTCGAAAGGGGCCAAGCAGGAAGGAGCAGGCTGGCCGGGACGCAAAACCGGCATTTTAGTCGGCCTGCCTACAATGAGCGCCATGGAACGATTTGACATCCTGGTGCGCGGCAGTGCTTGCGTCGGGCGGGCGCTGGCGCTGGCCTTGGCGGCGCGTGGTCTGCGCGTGGCCCTGCTGGGCCAGCACGAGCCCAGCGGCGCGTCAGCGGCGCCACGCGAGGACGTGCGTACCTATGCGCTGAACGCCGCCTCGGTGGCCCTGCTGCGCGAGCTGCGCGTCTGGGATGCGCTGCCGGCGGATGCGGTGTCCCCGGTCTATGACATGAAGGTGCGCGGCGATGCCGCAGGCGCGCTGCTGGAGTTCAGCGCCTGGCAGCAGGGCGTGCGCGAGCTGGCCTATATCGTCGATGCCGCCGCGTTGGAGGCCGAGCTGGCCACCGCGCTGCGCTTCTCGCCCCATGTGCGCCTGGTCGATGCGCCGGTGCCGGCCGATTTGCAGGCGCTGTGCGAAGGGCGCGACTCGGCCACGCGCGCGGCCCTGGGCGTGCGCTTCGACCTGCATGCCTATGGCCACAGCGCGATTGCCGCGCGCCTGCGCGCCAGCGAGCCGCACCAGGGCGTGGCCCATCAATGGTTCCGTTCGCCCGACGTGCTGGCCCTGCTGCCCTTCGAGCGGCCCGCACCCGGCTGCAGCTATGGCCTGGTCTGGTCGCTGCCCAAGCAGCGCGCGGACGAGTTGATGGCGGCCGGCACGGCGGAATTCGAAGCAGCGCTGCTGGAAGCCAGCGGCGGTGCGGCCGGCACGCTCACGCTGGCCAGCCAGCGCAGCGCCTGGCCGCTGAGCCTGGCGCGCGCCGAGCCGGTCTGCGGCCCCGGCTGGGTGCTGCTGGGCGATGCCGCCCATCTGGTGCATCCGCTGGCCGGCCAGGGCCTGAACCTGGGCCTGGCCGATGTGGCGGCGCTGGCCAAGGTGATCGCCGAGCGCGAACCTTGGCGTCCGCTGGGCGACGAAAAGCTGCTGCGCCGCTATGTGCGCCGGCGCCAGTTCGACACCTGGGCCATGGGCGAGCTGACCGATGCCTTGTTGAAGGGCTTTGCCAGCGAGGCGCCGGCACTGCGCGGCCTGCGCAACCAGGGCATGAGCCTGCTCAATCAAATCGGCCCGCTGAAGCGCTGGCTGACCTCCAGGGCGCTGGGCGCCTGAATCAAATCTCCGACCGAGCCAATACCTACTATGAAGCCATCGATTGTTTGCATCGCCGCGCTGGCGCTCGCGCCCCTGCTGGCTCAGGCCAACGAGGCGGTGATACGCAAGAGCCTGGGCGAACGCCTGGCGGGCGCGCTCAAGATCGACGAGGTCAAGCCCACGCCCATGCCCGGGCTCTGGGAGATCCGCATCGGCAACGAGATCCGCTACACCGACTCCACCGGCCAGTATCTGATCGAGGGCGAGTTGCTGGACCTGAAGGCCCGCCGCAACCTCACCGAGGAACGCGTGGCCAAGCTGACCGCGATCGATTTCGCCAACCTGCCGCTGAAGGATGCCATTGTCTGGAAGACCGGCAGTGGCAAGCGCCGCATCGCCGTGTTTGCCGATCCGAACTGCGGCTATTGCAAGCGTTTCGAGCGCAGCCTGCAGGACGTCAAGGACCTTACCGTCTACACCTTTGTGATCCCCATCCTGGGTGGCGACTCGCCGGAGAAGTCGCGCGCCGTCTGGTGCGCCAAGGACCAGACCGCGGCCTGGCGCAGCTGGATGCTGGAGGGTACGCCGCTGCCCAAGACGGGCGCCGAGGCTTGCGATGCCAGCGCCATCGATCGCAACCTCGCCTTCAGCCGCAAGCACCATGTGACCGGCACACCGGCGGTGATCTTCGAAGACGGCACGCGTGCCCCCGGCGCGTTGAGCGCCGAGCAGGTCGAACGCCGCCTGCAATCCATCAAGTCCTGAGCCACGAGCGAATCCCATCCCATGCCCGCTGTATCCGGCAACCTGCCCTTGAATCCCGTCGCATTGCGGCTTGGCTACCTGGGCCTTGCGCCCTTTGTGCTCGGTGCCCTGCTGGTCTGGCTGGTGCGCGAGGACGCTCACCCCTATGTGACGGCGGCGCTCTCCGCCTATGCCGCGGTGGTGATTTCCTTGCTCGGCGGCATCCACTGGGGCCTGGGCTTCCGTCAAAGCATTCCATCGCCGCAGCCCTTTGTCTGGGGCGTGGTGCCGGCGCTGGTCGCCTGGATCGCGGTGGTGATGCCGCCCTACGCCGGCCTGGTGGTGCATGGGGTGATGCTGATCGCCTGCTATGCGGTGGACCGCCGCAGCTATCCCGCGCTGGGCGCCAGCGCCTGGTTGACCCTGCGCTTTCGGCTCAGCGGCGTGGCGGCACTGAGCTGCTTCCTTGGTGCGGCCGGTAGCTGACGTGGTTCACTACCAGATCGAGATCGCCGACGCGCAAGCGCATTTGTTTCGCGTCACCTTGACGCTGGCCGCGCCGGCTGCCGAGCAGGCCTTCAGCCTGCCGGTGTGGATACCGGGCAGCTATATGGTGCGCGAGTTCTCGCGCCACCTGAGCGGGTTGCGAGCACGCCAGGGGCAGCGCGAACTGGCGGTGCAGCAGACCAGCAAATGCGCCTGGCAGGTGCGCTGCAGCGGCCGCGCGGCCTTGGTGCTGAGCTACCAGGTCTATGCCTTCGACACCTCGGTGCGCGCCGCCTTTCTCGATACCGAGCGCGGCTTCTTCAACGGCACCAGCCTATGCCTGCGCGTGCATGGGCGCGAGCACGAGGCGCATGGCATCGAACTGGCCGGCCTGCTGCCCGGCTGGCAGGTGGCCACCGGCATGCGCGCGGGCCGCGGCAAGGCCAGCTACGAGGCGGCCGACTACGACGAGCTGGTGGACCATCCCTTCGAGCTCGGCAAGTTCTGGCGCGGCCAATTCAGCGCTGCCGGCGTGCCGCATGAATTCGTGGTGGCGGGCGCCTATCCCATCCTCGACGGCGAGCGCCTGCTGCGCGACGCCCAGCGTATCTGCGAGGCCCAGATCAACTTCTGGCACGGTGATCACAAGCCCGGCAAGCGCGTCGGCAAGCCAGCTGGGAAGCCACCATTTGAGCGCTATGTCTTCCTGCTCAACGCGGTGGACGACAGCTACGGCGGCCTCGAGCACCGCGCCAGCACGGCCCTGATCGCCGCGCGCCGCGACCTGCCGCGCCTGGGACAGGCCGAGCTGAGCGAGGGCTATGTGCGTCTGCTGGGCCTGATCAGCCACGAGTATTTCCACACCTGGAACGTCAAGCGCCTGCGGCCCGATGTGTTCGCCAGCTTCGACTACGGCCAGGAGAACTACACCCAGCTGCTGTGGTTCTTCGAGGGCTTCACCTCCTATTACGACGAGCTGTTCCTGGTGCGCAGCGGCCTGATCGACGAGGCCCGCTACCTGAAGCTGCTGGCCAGCACTTTCAGCGGCGTGCTGGCTGCGCCCGGGCGCAAGCACCAGAGCGTGGCGCAGTCCAGCTTCGACGCCTGGGTCAAGTACTACCGCCAGGACGAGAACACCCCCAACGCGGTGGTGAGCTACTACACCAAGGGATCCATGGTGGCGATGGCGCTGGACCTGGCGCTGCGCAGCGCCGACCAGCCGTCCGGCTGCAGCGTCCACCTCGACGCGCTGATGCGCCTGCTGTGGCAGCGCAGCGGCGGCGGTGGCCCGATCGGCGAGGCCGACATCATGGCCGCGGTGACCGAGCTGGGCGGTGCGGCGCTGGCGCAAGACCTGACCCTGTGGGTGCATGGCACCGACGATCTGCCGCTGCCGGCGCTGCTGGAGCGCTTCGGCCTGCGCTGGGCGGCCGACAAGGCCAGCCTGGCGCAGCGCATCGGCCTGCGCGTGAGCGAAGAGAACGGCAGCATTGTCGTCAAGCAGGTGCTGCAAGGCTCGGCCGCGCTGGCCGCCGGCTTCTGCGCCGGCGACGAGATCCTGGCCTGCAACGGCTGGCGCCTGCGCAAGCTCGAGGACGCGCTGCTGTGCCTGCAGCCCGAACGGCTGGCGCAAATGGAATGGCTGGTGGTGCGCGACCAGCGCGTGCTGACACTGCTGCTGCATTTGCCCACCGGCGAGGCCGCCGCCACACCGGTGGCGCTGAGCCCTGAGGCCAAGGCGCCGGCGCGCGCATTGAGCCTGCGCCGGGCATGGCTGGGCGGCTGAGGCGCCCCTACAGGCGTCTGGCCTGGACGGGCCTGCTGGCGGCTGTGCTGCTGGCCCATGTCTTGATGAGTGGGCAGTTGCTCCGGCTGCAGCAGGATTGGCGTGAGGCGGCGGCCATGCCGGCGCGCCTGCAACTCATGTTGGTGCGCGAGTTGCGGCCTTCGGCACCTACCCGAGCTGTGACGCCTGCGCGCATGCTGGCCGCGCCAACGACGCGTTTTGTTGCGGTCGCGCCGCCGGCCTTGGCGCCGCTCCCGGCCCCCGACCCGACGCCCGAGCCCCTGGCCGACCTGGCGCCTGTGGTGGCCGCCGCGCCCGAGCCGGCGGCATCCGCATCGTTATCAGCGGCTGTGTTTGAGCCCGGCCCCGAATGGCCCGCCTCCACCCAGCTGGACTACCGCCTGCTGGGCAACTACCGCGGCGAGGTGCATGGCAGTGCCCAGGTGCAATGGTTGCGCCAGGGCAGCCGCTACCAGGTGCATCTAGACGTGGCGATAGGCCCCAGCTTTGCGCCGCTGATCTCACGCCGCATGAGCAGCGAGGGCGAGCTCACGCCGCAAGGCATCGCGCCGCGCCGCTACGACGAGGACACCCGCATCCTGTTCAGCGAGCGCCGCCGCATCACGCTGCGGTTCGAGGGCGAGACGCTGCAGTTTCCGAATGGCCGGCGCGAGGCCGCGCCCGTTGGCGTGCAGGACACGGCCAGCCAGTTCGTGCAACTCACCTGGCTGTTCCTGACCGGCCGCGAGGCGCTGCAGCCCGGGCGGGTGGTGGAGCTGCCGCTGGCCCTGCCGCGCCGGCTCTACCGCTGGCGCTACGAGTTGCTGGGCGAGGAAGAGCTGGAAACCCCGCTGGGCCCCCTCAAGACCTGGCACCTGCGCCCGTTGGTGCAGGACACGAGCGGTGACCTGAAGGCCGAGGTATGGCTGGCGCCCACCCTGCAATACCTGCCGGTGCGCCTGCGCATCGTGCAGGACAGCGCGACCTATGTGGACCTGATGCTCAAGCAGGCGCCGCTGCAGGAAGCCTCCACGCCTATAGTTCAGCCCCAAGCAGATCCCCAATCCAAGGAGTCCCCATGAGCAACTACGAATGCATACTGACCGAAACGCGCGGCGATGGCGCCCGCAAGACCGGCCTGATCACCCTGAACCGCCCCAAGCAGCTGAATGCGCTGAATGACCAGCTGATGGACGAGCTGGGCCAGGCCCTGCTGGCCTTCGATGCCGACGACAGCATCGGTTGCATCCTGCTGACCGGTTCCGAGCGCGCCTTTGCCGCCGGCGCCGACATTCCGACGATGGCGCCGCACACCTTCATGAGCGCCTTCAAGAGTGGCCTGATCTCGAAGAACTGGGAAACCATTCTGCAGGTGCGCAAGCCCGTGATCGCCGCGGTGGCCGGCTTCGCGTTGGGCGGCGGCTGCGAGCTGGCGATGATGTGCGACTTCATCATCGCCGCCGACAGCGCCAAGTTCGGCCAGCCCGAGATCAAGCTGGGCATCATCCCCGGCGCCGGCGGCACCCAGCGCCTGCCGCGCGCCGTCGGCAAGAGCAAGGCCATGGACATGCTGCTCACCGCGCGCATGATGGATGCGGCCGAGGCCGAGCGTGGCGGCCTGGTGTCGCGCGTGGTGCCGGCGGATCAGCTGCTGAGCGAAGCCCTGGCCGCGGCCGAGACCATCAATGGCTTCAGCGGCCCGTCGGTGATGCTGATCAAGGAGCTGGTGAACCTGGCCTACCAGGGCCCGCTGAAGGACGGCGTGGCGGTGGAACGGCGCTATTTCCACGCCCTGTTCGGCACCGAGGACCAGCGCGAAGGCATGGAAGCCTTCCTGGCCAAGCGCCAGCCGGGCTTTACGCATCGTTGACGGCACATGGGTGTCATTCGTCATCCTCCAAAGGATTATTTGCTATGCAGGAATAGTCCTTTGCGATTTGACTGGTGTTTTCCCTAGGGCGGAGTCCCTACAGTTCGTTCCATGGACCCGGCGATAGGCGCCACGGTTCAAGTCAACGAACCCCAAGGACCCCGTCATGAACAAGCTCTCTACGATCTCCGTCGCTCTCGTGCTGGCCGGTCTGGCCGTCGCCTCCGGTGCCAATGCCCAAAGCAAGACGCGCGAACAAGTGCTGGCCGAACTGCAGCAAGCCCGCGCCAGCGGTGAGTTGGTGCAGCGCGCCGCTGAAATGGAAGGCGTGGGCGCCCTGGCCGCGCCGGCGAACGCGCCCAAGGCGCGCAGTGTCAGCAGCAGCAACAACAACGAAACCGCTCAGCCCGCGGCTGCTGCCCCGGCCAAGGGCAAGACCCGCGCCGAGGTGGTGGCCGAGCTGCAGCGCGCCCGTGAAACCGGCGAGCTGGAAGAGCAGTTCTCCGAAGGCGGCCCCGGCTACTTCGCGGTGACGCGTGGCATCAGCGGCACCCCGGTGCTGGCTGGCAAGTAAGCCACCGTCGATCCGCAGCAATAAGAAAGGGAGGCCGATGGCCTCCCTTTTTCGTGGCGTGCAGACCGTGTGGATCAGGCTTCGCGACGCAAGGCGGGAAAGAGGATCACATCGCGGATGCTGGGCGAATCGGTGATCAGCATCATCAGTCGGTCGATGCCGATGCCGCAGCCGCCGGTGGGGGGCATGCCGTATTCCAGCGCGCGGATGAAGTCGGCGTCATAGAACATCGCTTCTTCGTCGCCCGCATCCTTGTTGGCCACCTGGGCCTGGAAGCGCGCGGCCTGGTCTTCGGCGTCGTTGAGCTCGGAGAAACCGTTGGCGTATTCGCGCCCGGTGATGAAAAGCTCGAAGCGCTCGGTGATCTTCGGGTTGCTGTCGGAGGCGCGCGCCAGCGGCGAGACCTCGACGGGATAGTCGATGATGAAGGTGGGCTGCCAGAGCTTTTCTTCCACCACCGCCTCGAACATGCCGAACTGCAGCTCGGCCAGGGTCCAGTGCTTGGGCGGCTCCTCGCCCAGGGTCTTCAGCTTGGCGTGCAGCACGGCCGCATCGTCGGCCTCGGCGGCGCTCAGGCCGGCATGGGCGATCAGCGAGTCGCGCACCGAGAGGCGGGCGAAGGGTTCGTCCAGATGCACTTCCTTGCCGGCGTAGGTCACGCGCGCATTGCCGGTGGCGGCGCGTGCGGCGTGGCGCAGCACCTCCTCGGTGAAGTCCATCAGATCATGGTGCGTCCAGTAGGCCGCATAGAACTCCATCATCGTGAACTCGGGGTTGTGGCGCACCGAGATGCCTTCGTTGCGGAAGTTGCGGTTGATCTCGAACACGCGCTCGAAGCCGCCCACGATCAGGCGCTTGAGGTAGAGCTCGGGCGCGATGCGCAGAAACATCTGCTGATCCAGCGCGTTATGGTGGGTGATGAAGGGCTTGGCGTTCGCGCCGCCCGGGATCGGGTGCAGCATCGGCGTTTCGACTTCCAGGAAGCCATGCTCCACCATATGGCTGCGGATCGAGGACACCGCCTTGGAGCGCGCCACGAAGCGCGCGCGCGCATGCTCGTCGGTGATCAGGTCCACATAGCGCTGGCGGTACTTCTGCTCCTGGTCGCTCATGCCGTGGAACTTGTCGGGCAGCGGGCGCAGGCTCTTGGTCAAGAGGCGCAGCTTGCTCACGCGCACCGACAGCTCACCGGTCTTGGTGCGGAAGAGCGTGCCCTCGGCACCCACGATGTCGCCCAGGTCCAGGTGCTTGAAGGCCTCGTAGCTTTCCTCGCCCACCCCGTCCTTGGTGACGAAGAGCTGGATGCGGCCGGTGGCGTCCTGCAGGGTGCCGAAGCTGGCCTTGCCCATCACGCGCTTGAGCATCAGGCGGCCCGCCACGCTCACTGCCACTGCCTGCGGTTCCAGCTCTTCATTGGCCAGCGCGCCATAGCGCTGTGCCAGCGGCAGGGCGCGGTGCTGGGGCTTGAAATCGTTGGGGAAGGGGACGGCGGTCTTGGCGCGCAGGGCGGCCAGTTTCTCGCGGCGTTCGGTGATCAGCTGGTTTTCATCCTGCGCGGCAGGGGCGTGGTGGGGGGCGGCGGGAAGGTGCTGGGTCATCGCGTCAACTCATTGAATTGGCGGTGATTTTAGTTCCGACATCACATCGCTCCGCGATATGAGTCTTCTCTGAAGCGCAAAGCGCTTTATGTGCCCCCCGTAGAATCTGTTGCTTCGCCCGAATTTGGCCCTCATGACGCTCGCGCTGCCCATCCTCGAACGACCGATACGCTTCGCCCTGGTGGGCTGCGGCCGCATTGCCAAGAACCACATCGAGGCGCTGGCCAGCCACGCTGGCCGTGCCCAGCTGGTGGCGGTGTGCGACCACCAGCCGGCCGCGTTGCAGGCGGCGGCAGCCAGCACGGGTGTGCCGGGCTTTGCCTCGCTGGAGGCCTTGCTGGCGACCAGCGACGCCGACGTGGTGGTGCTCGCAACCCCCAGCGGCCTGCATTCGCAGCAGGCCATGGCCGTGGCCCGCAGCGGCCGCCATGTGCTGAGCGAGAAGCCCATGGCCACCAAGTTCGAGGAAGGCATGGCGATGGTGCGCGCCTGCCGCGACGCCGGCGTCAAGCTCTTCGTGGTGAAGCAGAACCGCCTCAACAGCACCGTGCAGCTGGTCAAGCGCGCCATCGACCAGGGGCGCTTCGGCCGCATCTATATGAGCACGGTGAACGTGTTCTGGACCCGCCCGCAAAGCTATTACGACGCCGCGCCCTGGCGCGGTCGCTGGGATCTGGACGGCGGCGCCTTCATGAACCAGGCCAGCCACTATGTGGACCTGCTGGACTGGCTCGTGGGCCCGGTGGACAGCGTGCATGCCTACACCGCCACACTGGCGCGTGACATCGAGGCCGAGGACACCGGCGTGCTCTCGGCACGCCTGCGCCATGGCGGCCTGGCCTCGATCAACGTCACCATGCTCACCTATCCGCAGAACCTGGAAGGCTCGATCACCATCCTGGGCGAGAAGGGCACGGTCAAGATCGGCGGCACCGCGGTCAACAAGATCGAGCATTGGCAGTTTGCCGAGCCACATGCCGATGACGAGGCGGTGCGCAGCGCCAGCTACGAGACTGGCAGCGTGTATGGCCACGGCCATCCGCTCTATTACGACAACGTCATCCAGACCCTGCGCGGCGAGGCCAGCGCCGAGGTCGATGGCTACGAGGGCCTGCGCTCGCTGGAGATCCTGATCGCGGCCTACCGCAGCGCGCGCGATGGCCAGCGCGTCGGTCTGCCGCTCGTCTTCTGAATCTCACCATGAGCTACTGGAAACACGACAGCGCCATCGTCGATGAAGGCGCGCAATTAGGGGACGGCAGCAAGGTCTGGCACTTTGCCCATGTGAGCCCGGGCGCGCGCATCGGCGCGGGCTGTTCGCTGGGGCAGGGCGTCTATGTGGGCAACGATGTGTCCATAGGCAACAACGTGCGCATCCAGAACAACGTCTCGGTCTACGACGCGGTGACGCTGGAGGACGATGTGTTCTGCGGCCCCTCGATGGTGTTTACCAACGTCTACAACCCGCGCGCCGCGGTGGCGCGCAAGGCCGAGTACCGCCGCACCCTGGTGAAGCGCGGCGCCACCCTGGGCGCCAATTGCACCATCGTCTGCGGCAGCACCATCGGCGCCCATGCCTTCATCGGCGCCGGTGCGGTGGTGCAGAAGGACGTGGCCGATTTCGCGCTGATGGTGGGCGTGCCGGCGCGCCGCATCGGCTGGATGAGCCGCTATGGCGAACGGCTGGTCTTCGACGCCCAGGGCCGCGCGCAGTGCCCGCACACCGGCGATGTCTACCAACTCCAGGACGACGAGCGCCTGTGCGTACTCGTGCAACAAGGAACCCTCGCGTGAGCCTGCTGCCCTTCATCGACCTCAAGGCCCAATACGCCGCCCTCAAGACCAGCGTCGACGCGCGCATCCAGCGCGTGCTGGATCATGGCCAGTACATCATGGGCCCTGAGGTCAAGGAGATGGAGGACAAGCTCGCTGCCTACGTGGGCGTGAAGCATTGCATCAGCGTGGCCAGCGGCACCGAGGCGCTCTTGATCGCGCTGATGGCGCTGGAGCTGCAGCCGGGCGACGAAGTCATCACCACGCCCTTTACCTTCGCTGCAACGGCCGAGACCATCGTGCTGCTGGGTGGCGTGCCGGTGTTCGTGGACATCGAGCCCGACACCTGCAATATCGACACGCGGCTGATCGAGGCCGCCATCACGCCGCGCACCCGCGCCATCATGCCGGTGAGCCTGTACGGTCAGGTCTGCGATATGGACGAGATCAACGCCATCGCCGCGCGCCATGGCGGGTTGCCGGTGATCGAGGACGCCGCGCAGAGCTTCGGCGCCAGCTACCGCGGCCGCAAGAGCTGCGCGCTCTCCACCTTTGGCGCCACCAGTTTCTTCCCGAGCAAGCCCTTGGGTTGCTATGGCGATGGCGGCGCGCTCTTCACCGACGACGACGCGCTGGCGCGGGCCGCGCGCGAGATCCGCGTGCATGGCCAAAGCCAGCGCTACACCCACACCCGCCTGGGCGTGGGCGGGCGCATGGACACGCTGCAATGCGCGGTGGTGCTGGCCAAGCTGGAACGCTTTGATTGGGAAATCGAGCGCCGGCTGGCGATCGGCGAGCGCTACCAGGAATTGCTGGCCGATCTTCCGGTGCAGCGCTTGTCGGTGCGCGGCAACCGCGACTGCGTGTGGGCGCAGTTCACGCTGCAGCTGGACCAGCGCGAGGCGATCATCAAGCTGCTCAATGGTGCCGGCATCCCCACCGCGATCCATTACCCGCGCCCCTTGCACCGGCAACCCGCTTACGAACGCTTCGGCCAGGGTCAGGTCTTGCCGCACGCCGAGGCGGCCGCTCAGCGGGTCATGAGCCTGCCCATGAGTGCCGATCTCAGCGAGGCGCAGCAGGACGTCGTGGTGGCGGCGCTGCGCCTGGCGCTGAGCAGCAGGGTGTGAGCCGGTGAGGCATGGGCTGTTCAGGGCCACCCTGACCCTGCTGGCCGGCGGGGCCCTGGCCCAGCTCTTGCCGCTGCTGCTGGGGCCGTGGATCACGCGCCTGTTTTCGCCCAATGAATTCGGCCATTTCAGCCTGGTCTGGTCTGTCGCCACCAATCTGGCGGTGGTGGGCTGCGCGCGCTACGAGTTCGCCCTGCCGCTTGAAAAGGACGAGTCCGACGCGGCCCTGCTGATGGGGCTGTGCCTGCGCCTGCTGCTGGTAGTGACGGCGGTGGCCGTGGTGGTGGGCGGCCTGCTGGCCTGGCGCCAGCAGCTCGATCTGGCCTGGTGGTTGCCGCTGGCGGTGCTGGCAGGCGCGGCCACGCAATGGCTCACGCTCTGGGCCAGCCGGGCGCAGCGCTTCCAGCTGCTGGCCGTGGCCCGCGTGCTGCAGTACGGCGGTGGCGCGCTGGCCCAGGTGGGCCTGGGCCTGCTGCAGCTGGGCGCCTGGGGCCTGCTGATGGGGCCGGTGCTGGCAGGCCTGGCCACGGCCGTGCTGCTGGCGCGGCCCACCCCCGCGGGTGGCTGGGGCGGCCTGTTGCGCCAGCCCCGCGAGGGCCTGCAGCGCCTGGCCCGCCGCCACCGCGACTTCCCCCTGCTCAACACCCCGCATGCCTTCGCCACGGCCCTGCAGGACAGCCTGGCCATGTTGCTGATCGCCGCCTGGGCCGGCGACGCTGCCGCCGGCTACTGGGCGCTGGCGCTGCGCTATCTGAAGGCGCCCGCCGGTCTCGTCGGTGGCGCGCTCTCGCAGACCCTGTATCCGCGCCTGGTGGCGGCCGCCAGTGCCGCCGAGGCGCTTGGCCTGGTGCGCAAATCCATGGCCCTGTTGGTCGCCCTGGCGCTGCCGCTGATGGCGGTGCTGATGCTGTGGGGGCCCTGGCTGTTTGCGCGCGTGTTCGGCGAGCGCTGGCATGATGCCGGCGAACTGGCGCGCGCGCTGGCGCCCTATATCGCGCTGCACTTCGTGGCCTCGCCGCTGTCGGTGGCCACCATGGCCTGGGGCGCGCAGGCCTGGGCGTTGCGCCTGGCGCTGGTGGGGCAGTGCGCCTTCGTGCTCGGCCTGGTGCTGGGGCTGCGCGCTGGTGGACTGATCGGTGCGGCCTGGGGCGTGTCGGCCGCGATGCTGCTGTACTTCGGCTATTTCTTCTGGGCCCTGGCCAACTGGAAAGGCTTTGCTGATGAGCATGAGCGCCTGGCTTAGAAGCGTCATCAACCGCTGCCGCCGCGCGCTGTGGCGGGCGCTGTTCTTCCGCATCGTGTTCGGCGAGCGCTCGGCCCAGGGTCAGGTCTTGCCGCATACGCGCATTGCGCCCAGCACCTGCATCGAGGGCGAGCGTCAGCTGCGGCTGGCCGACCATGTCTTCATCGGCCAGTTCAACTTTCTCGACGCCCATGGCGGGCTGACGATCGGCGAGGGTGTGCAGATCACCAACTTCGTCAGCATCGTCACGCACAGCTCGCATCGCAGCCTGCGCCTATTGGGGCGTGCCTATGCGGCGCAGCAGGGGCCGGCGCCCGGTTATGTGTTGGGGCCGGTGGAGATCGGCCCCTACAGCTTCATCGGCCCGCACAGCCTGATCGAGGCGAATACCCGCATCGGCCGCGGCGTGGTGGTGTGCGCCTACGCGCAGGTGCGCGGCGAGGTGCCGGACTTCGCCATCGTGGCCGGCCAGCCCGCCCGGGTGATCGGCGACGTGCGCCATGGAGACGCCAGGCTGTTGGCCCAGCACCCCTGGCTGGCCGCGCATTACCAGGCCTGGGCCAAGGAACTGCCCGAGGTTCACAAGCCATGAGGCTGGTGCTGATCGGCGATGGCGAGAGCCCGCATCTGCTCAAGTGGGCGCGCGCGCTGGCGCCCGAAGTGGAGCTTTGGGCGGCGTCCTCGCGCGGCTTCACGCCCGCCTTCGAGGCCCTGGTCCCGGCCGAGCGTCGCCATGCGATGAACACCGACCCCGCCCATGGCGGTGGCAATTTCGCGGTGCTGAAGAGGCTGCCGGCATTGGCGCAATGGCTGAGGCGCGTGGACGCCGACTGGCTGCATGCGCATTACCTGACCTCGCATGGCACGCTGGCCTGGCTGGCCAGGCGCGGCTGGGGTTTGCGCGCGCGCATTGCCGGCTCGGCCTGGGGCAGCGACATCCTCGTCACGCCCGAGCAGGGCTGGCCCTACCGCTGGCTGACGCGGCGCGTGCTGCAGGCCTGCGACATCGCCACCTCCGACTCCGCACACATGGCCGCGCGCATGCGCGAGCTGGGCGCCGCCGAGGTCATGACCTTCCCTTTCGGCCTGGAAGAGCTGCCCAAGCAGGGCGCGCGCAAGCAGCCCTGGCTGTTCTTTGCGAATCGGGGGCTGGAGCCCATCTACCGGCCCGAGCGCGTGATTGACGCCTTCGCCGCGGTGGCGGCGCAGCGACCCGAGGCGTGTCTGGTGGTGGCGAACGACGGTTCGCTGCGCGCCGCCCTGCAGGCCCAGGTGGCCGCGCTGGGGCTGGCCGACAGGGTCGAGTTCGTCGGCCGCCTGGATGCCAAGACCCAGGCCGGCCATTACGCCCGGGCGTGTTGGACTCTGAGCCTGCCGCAGAGCGATTCGGTGTCGGTTTCGGTGCTGGAGGCGATGGCGCATGCATGTCTACCCATACTCTCCGACCTGCCGGCCAACCATGAGCTGCTGCAGCCCGGCGGCGGCTTGATCCTGGGCGATGACGAGGATCTGGCCGCGCTGCCCCAGCGCCTGCAAGACCTGACCCCAGATCCGCAGGCGGCGGAGCGCGCCGGCGCCGCCAACCGCGCCTGGGTCGCCCAACACGGCCTGTTCGCGCCTGCGGTGCAGCGCTTTCTGGCGCGCCTGCGCCAATTTCCCACGACACGATGAAGATCCTGCTCATCAACCATTACGCCGGCTCGCCCCAGCATGGCATGGAATACCGGCCCTACTACCTGGCGCGCGAATGGGTGCGTGCTGGGCATCAGGTGCTGATACTGGCGGCCTCGCATTCGCATGTGCGAAGCACCCAGCCCGACAAGCTGGGTGAAACCATCGATGGCGTTGCCTATTGCTGGTATCCGACCCCGGCCTACCAGGGCAATGGCCTGGGCCGGCTGCGCAATATCTGGGCCTTCTGCCGCCAGGTCTGGAACGATGCCGAGCTGCTGGCGCGCGAGTTCGCGCCCGACGCGGTGATTGCCTCCAGCACCTATCCGATGGACATCTGGGTGGCGCGCAAGGTGGCGCGCAAAGCCGGGGCCAAGCTGGTCTACGAGGTGCACGACCTCTGGCCGCTCTCGCCCATCGAGCTCTCGGGCATGTCGCCGCGCCATCCCTTTGCACTGCTATGCCAGAAGGCCGAGAACGAGGCCTACCGCGATGCCGATGTGGTGGTGTCGATGCTGCCCAAGGTGCAGGATCACATGGCCGCGCATGGGCTGGATCTGCGCAAGCTGCACGTCGTGCCCAATGGCATCACGCTGGACGAATGGGAGGGGCAGGGCGAGCAGCTGCAGGCCGACATCGCCGCCCACATCGCTGCCCAGCGTGCTGCTGGCCGCCTGGTGCTGGGCTATGCCGGCTCGCATGGCCTGCCGAATGCGCTGGATGTGCTGCTCGACGCCGCCAAGCTGCTGGCCGATGCGCCCATTGCCATCGTGTTGGTGGGCGGCGGCCACGAGAAGGAGCGCCTTGAAGCGCGCGTGCGCGCCGAGGGGCTGGCGAATGTGGCCATGTTCGCGCCCATCCCCAAGCGCCAGATCCCGGCCCTGCTGGCCGCATTCGACATCGCCTACATCGGCTGGCAGCGCAGCCCCATCTACCGCTTCGGCATCGCGCCCAACAAGCTGATGGACTACATGATGGCCGAGCGGCCGGTGCTGCATTCGGTCGAGGCGGGCAACGACCCGGTGGCCGAGGCCGGCGCGGGCCTGACCGTGCCGCCCGAGGATGCTGCCGCGGTGGCCGAGGGCGTGCGCCGCCTGGCGGCGCTGCCGGCCGCGGAGCGTGCCGCCATGGGCGCGCGCGGCCGTGCCTTTGTGCTGGCCCGGCATACCTATCCGGTGCTGGCGGCGCGCTTCATCCAGGCCCTGCAATGAGCGAAATGGAGCGCCAGCAGGAGCTGGACGCGATCGCGGCGCGCTATGCCAGGCGCACGCCGTCGGACCGCTACAGCCTGCTGCGTCCCGAGGTCTGGCAGATGCTGCAGGAGCGCCAGCGCGCGCTCTGGCGCCGGCTGGCCGAGCGGCCCGGCGCGCCACAGGACTGGCGCCTCACCGAGGTGGGCTGCGGCGCGGGCGGCAATCTGCTGGAGATGCTGCGCCTGGGCCTGGCACCTGAGCATCTGAGCGGCATCGAGCTGCTGCCCGAGCGCTGGCAGGCCGCGCGCCAGGTCCTGCCCGCGGCCGTGCGGCTGCACCTGGGCGATGCCTCGCAAGCGCCGCTGCAGGACGCCAGCCAGGACCTGCTGCTGCAATCCACCGTGTTCTCCTCCATCCTCAGCGACGCCGTGCAGCAGCAGCTGGCCGAGGCCATGTGGCGCTGGTTGAAGCCGGGCGGGGCGGTGCTCTGGTACGACTTCATCGTCGACAATCCGCGCAACCCGGATGTGCGCGGCGTACCGCTGCCAAGGGTACGCGAGCTGTTCCCCCATGGGCGTCTGCAGGCGCAGCGCCTGACGCTGGCGCCACCGCTGGCCCGGCTCGTGTGCCGCCTGCATCCGATGGCCTATGGCGTCTTCAACTCCCTACCCTGGCTGCGCACCCATGTGCTGGCCGTGATCAGCAAACCATGAGTCAACAGCCCTTTCTGCCCTTTGCCCTGCCCGAAATCGGCGAGGACGAAATCGCCGAGGTGGTGGACACCCTGCGCTCCGGCTGGGTCACCACCGGGCCCAAGGCCAGGCGCTTCGAGCAGGCCTTTACCGACTATCTGGGTGAGCCGCAGACCGAGTGCATCGCCGTCAACTCCGCCACCGCCGGCCTGCACCTGGCGCTGGAGGCGCTGGGGCTGGGCCCGGGCGACGAGGTCATCACCACCACCCACACCTTCACCGCCACCGCCGAGGTGGTGCGCTATCTGGGTGCCGACGTGGTGCTGGTGGACATCGACCCGCTCACGCTCAACATCGACCCCAAGCTGGTGGAGGCCGCGATCACGCCGCGTACCAAGGCCATCATTCCGGTGCATTACGCCGGTCTGGCGGTGGACATGCTGGCCATCCTCGACATCGCCCGCAAGCATGGCCTGCGCGTGGTGGAGGACGCGGCGCATGCCCTACCTACCACGCTGGAGCGCGAGCTGATCGGCACCATGGGCAGCGATGCCACGGTGTTCAGCTTCTATGCCAACAAGACCATGACCACCGGCGAGGGCGGCATGCTGGTGACGCGTAACCCGGAGCTGGCCAAGCGCGCCCGTGTGATGCGCCTGCACGGCATGAACCGCGACGCTTTTGACCGCTTCACCGCCAAGGTGCCCAGCTGGTACTACGAGATCGTCGCGCCCGGCTTCAAGTACAACCTCACCGACATCGCCGCCGCGCTGGGCCTGCATCAGCTCAAGCGCATCCCCGCCTTCCAGGCGCGCCGCGAGCAGATCGCCCAGGCCTACAACCAGGCCTTCGCCGATCTGCCGCTGATGCTGCCGCCGCAGCCGCCCGAGGGCGACACGCATTCCTGGCACCTCTATGTGCTGCGCCTGGCCGATGAACTCGAGATCGAGCGCGATGTCTTCATCGAGCGCATGTTCGCCAAGGGCATAGGCTGCAGCGTGCACTACATCCCGCTGCACCTGCACCCCTACTGGCGCGAGCGCTACGACTTGCGCCCCGAGCAGTTCCCGCATTCGCAAAAAGCCTACGAGCGCATGCTGAGCATTCCGCTCTACACCGCGATGAGCGATGCCGATGTGCAGCGCGTCATAGCCGCGGTACGCGATATTGCGCTGAGCTGATCAATGGCCAAGCGGCTGTTCGACATCCTTTGCGCCGCGCTGGGCCTGGCACTGCTGGCGCCGCTGCTGCTGCTGCTGGCGCTGTGGGTGAAGCTGGACACGCCCGGCCCGGTGTTCTACCGGCAGGAGCGGGTGGGGCGCCATGGCAGGCCCTTTCTGATCCACAAATTCCGCAGCATGCGTGTGGATGATGTACCGGGCCTGCAGATCACCGTGGGTGCCGACCCGCGCATCACGCGCAGCGGCCGCTTCCTGCGTGCCAGCAAGCTCGACGAGCTGCCCCAGCTCTGGGATGTGCTGCGCGGCGCCATGAGTCTGGTGGGGCCGCGCCCGGAAGTGCCGCGCTATGTGGCGCTGTACCCCGAGGAGTTGCGCCGCATCGTGTTGTCGGTGCGTCCCGGCATCACCGATCCGGCCTCGCTGCAGTTCCGCCACGAGAGCGAGTTGCTGGCCCGCGCCGCCGACCCGGAGCGCGAGTATGTGGAGGTGCTGATGCCGCAGAAGCTGAGGCTGGCCTGCGCCTATGTGAAGACGGCCTCGCTGGCGCAGGATCTGCGCGTCATCGCGCGCACCCTGGGGGCCCTGCTGGGCTAGCGGGTGTAGCGCCGCACGATCTCGTCGATGCTGCCGGCCTTGCGCAACTGCTCCAATGCGGCACTCAGCTTGTCGGCCAGGGCCGGGTCCGACTTGGGGTTGAGCGCAAAGTAGTAGGCGCCCTCATCGCTGAGCTTGGCGAGCCGGATCAGTTCGAGGCCACCGGCATTGCGCTGGCTCCAGGCCATGCCGATCTCGGTGTCCACCATGGCGTCGACCCAGCCGCCTTGCAGCAGCTTCAGTACCGCGGCATTGGAGCTGTCGCTCAAGATGGCCGTGGCGGGCACGCCGGCGGCGGCCAGGTCTTGTGCCGCCGCCTCGCCACGCACCACGCCGTAGCGGTAGGCCTTGAGATCGCGGCCGTTGCCATGCTGTTTCAGGGCGTCGGCGCGCACGAACACCCAGGTGCTGCGCGGCAGCAGCGGGCCTATCCAGATGAATTGCTGTTCGCGCTCGGGCTTGCGCACCGTGGTGTAGACCAGCGTGTTGGGCTTGCTCTGCGCCGAGGCGTAGGCGCGCGCCCAGGGCACGCTCTCGAACTTGCAGCGCAGGCCGGCCTCGTGGCAGGCGGCGCGCAGCGCCTCGGTGGCAATGCCCTTGAGCTCGCCATTGCCACGCTCACTGAAGTTGTAGGGCGGCCATTCCTCCGTGTAGGCATGCAACTCGGGCAGCGCCTGGGCATGCAGGCTCTTGGCGAGCAACAGGGTGGCCAGCAGCAGGGCAGCAGGCAACAGCATACGGAGCGAAGGATGGCTGGGGGCGGTGGACACGTCGGAAGAAAGCTGTTGGCAGCGGGCACAATTGCAGGCTGGCACTATCGGGCCGGCCCGAGGCATGGGGATGACACCTGCGCGACACGGTAGCACCCGCATGTGCGCCTTCACGGGCCGGATTTACCCTGAAGACCAAGTTCAACGCCTTCTTTCTTAGCGATCGACCGACACCCGTGCTGTGGCAAACGCTTGACACCTTTCTGACGCGCTTGCGCCGGCACCGCGAACCCGTTTCCCTGTTGCTGGACGCGCTGGTGGTGGCGCTTGCCTGGCAGGCCACCTATCTGTTCCGCCTGGGTTTCGAGCGCTGGATCTCGGCGCGCCCCGGCTACGACACGGCCGTCATTGCCGGCCTGACCCTGCTCTATGTGCTGGTGCTGTGGGGTCTCAAGGTGCCCAAGGGCATGTGGCGCTTCAGTGGCTTTGGCGAGGCCAAGCGCCTCGCGGCGGCCTGCCTGATCGCCGGTGCGCTGGGCGCCAGCATCGTCTTGATGGCCGAACTCAAGGCGGTGCCGCGCGCCGTGCTGGCTCTGCACCCGGTGTTCAGCCTGATCGGCCTGGCGATGATGCGCCTGGGCTACCGCATGCTCTACGAGCATATGCGCGGCCGCCTCAGCGGCAGCGCCAAGGAAAGCCACCGCGCGCTGGTGATGGGCGCCGGCGATGCCGCGCGCCTGCTGCTGGCCGGCATCCAGCACCAGGGCTGGGTGGTGGTGGGCCTGCTGGACGACGACCCCGCCAAGCGCGGCCTGCGCGTGGGCGGCGTGCCGGTGCTGGGCACGCTGGACGATGCGCAGGCCTTGGCCGAGCTGCACGGCATCACCGATGTGATCGTGGCCATGCCCTCGGCCGAGGCCTCGCGCCGCCGCCGCGCGCTCGACCTGGCCGGCCATACCGGCCGCCATGTGCTGACCGTGCCCACCATTGCCGAGCTGCATTCGGGCAGCAAGCTCGACCAGCTGCGCGATATCGAGCCCGAGGACCTGCTGGGCCGCGAGCCGGTGCAGCTCGACGAGGCGGGCATCAGCGAAGCCTTGAGCGGCAAGGTGGTGCTGATCACCGGCGCCGGCGGCAGCATAGGCAGCGAGCTGTGCCGCCAGGTGGCGCGCTTCGGCCCGCAGCGCCTGGTGCTCTACGAGCTGAGCGAGTACGCGCTCTACGCCATCGAGCAGGAGCTCACCGAGCGCTTTCCGCACCTGCCCCTGGTACGCCTGGTGGGCGATGTGAAGGATGCCGCGCATCTGCGGCTGACCTTTGCCCGCTTTCGGCCGCAGATCGTCTTCCACGCCGCCGCCTACAAGCATGTGCCGCTGATGGAGGTGGACAATGCCTGGGCTGCGCTGCGCAACAACACCCTGGGCACCTGGCATACCGCCCAGGCCGCCGCCGAGGCCGGCGCCGAGCGCTTTGTGCTCATCAGCACCGACAAGGCGGTGAACCCCACCAATGTGATGGGCGCCACCAAGCGCGCCGCCGAGCTGGTCGTCAGCCATATGGCGTCAATCGCGGCGAGCCAGGGCCACGCCACCCGCTTCATGGCGGTGCGCTTCGGCAATGTCTTGGGCTCCAGCGGCAGCGTGATTCCCAAATTCAAGGAACAGATCGCCAGGGGCGGGCCGGTCACCGTCACCCACCCCGACATCACGCGCTACTTCATGACCATCCCCGAGGCCGCGCGCCTGGTGGTGCAGGCCGCCGCCATCGGCGAGACCGGCCAGGTCTATGTGCTGGACATGGGTGAGCCGGTGCGCATCGTCGACCTGGCCCGCGACATGATCCGGCTCTCGGGCCGCAGCCTGGACGAGGTGCGCATTGAGTTCTCGGGCCTGCGGCCGGGGGAGAAACTGTATGAAGAACTGCTCAGCGGTTCGGATACCGTGATCCCTACGCAGATCAAGGGGCTCAGCATCGCCAGGCTGGATGATGCTGAATCGGCTGGCTCCGTGCCTGGGTGGCTGAACGGGCTGCCCTTGATGGAGGCTCACCCTGGCGACGCGCAAGTGCGTTCATTGCTGAGACGATTGGTGAGTGAATTCGTTCCCGCTCGCCACTGAGTGTTTGAAGTTATTCCTAGCATTGCATTGAATCTGAATGATCAGCGAATCCCATCTGAACTGGCTCGAAGAGGAAGCCATCTTCATCCTGCGCGAGGTGGCCGCGGCCTTCGAGCGCCCGGCCCTGCTGTTCTCGGGCGGCAAGGATTCCTGCGTGGTGCTGCGCCTGGCCGAGAAGGCCTTCAAGCAGCGCGTGGCGGGTAACGAGTTCAAGGGCAAGTTGCCCTTCCCGCTGGTGCATGTGGACACCGGCCACAACTTCCCTGAGGTGATAGCGTTCCGCGACCAGCGT